>SVRT01000029.1 GCA_015064685.1 Oscillospiraceae bacterium | reverse complement strand
CAAAATCGTAGTTTTCGGGATCATAAGGATCGGCATCAAAATTTGGGAAAATGTAGTAAACGTCTACCGAATGCTCCATACCGTATCCGAAGAAAAAAGCAGAATCGTGCGTTCTTGCGTAAGGAATTCCCGACTTTTTAAATTCGTCAATATTGCTCGAATAAGGATGCACCTCTCCCGCCTTATATTTTGCTAGGCTGTGCGCAGACGGGCCGTTGTTCGTCGCGTGCATCGGCTTTATTTTGCCGCATCGTGTACTGAAATCCACCTTCATATTACATGATCCTCCTAACAGTATTTTATCTGTCAAATTGGCTGTTCCAAAGCTCGGAATAAAATCCACCGCTCTTCAAAAGTGTCTCGTGATCTCCCTTTTCAATTATCCGTCCATCTTTCATAACTAGAATAATGTCAGCCTCCTTGATGGTCGAGAGCCTGTGTGCAACTATAAACGACGTCCTTCCCCTCATCATCGTAGCAAACGCGTCCTGGATCTTCATCTCAGTACGCGTATCGATAGACGAAGTTGCCTCATCTAAAATAAGCATCGGAGGCAGACAAAGCATAACTCGAGTAATGCACAAAAGCTGCTTCTGTCCCTGAGAAAGCGCACCGCCATCCTCACCGATCACAGTATCGTAACCGTTCGGCATCTGACGGATAAAGCTGTGCGCATGCGCACTCTTCGCCGCCGCGATTATCTCCTCGTCGGTAGCGTCGGGCTTACCCATCGCGATGTTCTCGCGTATAGTTCCGTTTTTGAGCCATGTCTCCTGAAGCACCATTCCGTATGAGCGGCGCAACGATTCACGGGTAATATCACGTATATCGTGCCCCGAGACCTCGATCTTACCTGCATTTACGTCATAGAATCGCATCAAAAGATTAATGACCGTAGTTTTTCCGCATCCCGTAGGACCAACGATAGCCACCCTCTGACCGTTTTCGATCGACAGATCAAGACCTTTAATAAGCTCGCGGTCGGGAGTATAAGAGAATTCAACACCTTCAATATTAACGCGCCCGTCAACCTCTTCAAGCGCAAGGTCGTGCGCATCGGCTGATTCGGGTATCTCGGGCTCGGCATCAATAAGCTCAAACACCCTCGCCGCGCAGGCAAGCGCGTTCTGAAGCTCGGTAATAACACCCGAGATCTCGTTAAATGGCTTAGTGTACTGATTTGCGTAGTTTAGTAAGCTCGTTAGCGCTCCGACAGTCAGAGCCGCACCACTGCTTGAAACACAGATAAGCGCACCGACGAGCGCAACACCTGCGTAAACGAGATTATTAACAAATCTCGTGCAAGGATTTGTAAGTGACGAATAAAATACCGCCTTAAGCGAGCATTTCTGCAGTCTTTCGTTTATCTCGTCAAATCTCTCGATAGCCTCATCCTCGTGCGAGAAGGCGGCAACCGTCTTATGCTCGCCGATCATCTCGTCAATAAGAGAGGTCTGCTCTGCCCTAGTCTCGGATTGCTTTTTAAATAGCGAATGAGTCCTCTTGGCGATAAAAGCCGCAACGAAAAGCGAAAGCGGAGTAACTACAACTACAACGACCGTAATAGTCACGTTGATCGAAAGCATAAATGCAAGCGTTCCGACAATAGTTAATACTCCGGTAAAGAGCTGCGAAAATCCCATAAGCAAGCCGTCCGAGAACTGATCAACGTCACCAATGACCCTGCTCACCGTGTCACCCACGGGATGCGAGTCAATGTAAGAAAGCGGAAGCTCCTGGATCTTTTTGAAAGCGTCTCTGCGCAATCTGCGGACGATACCGAATGTCATGCGGTTATTAATAACGTTCATCACCCACTGTAAAAGCGCGGTTACAGCGGCAATCACACCGATCTTAATAAGGATCTGATAGATACCGTCAAAGTCAACGAGTCCTTTTCCAATTGCCAGATCTATCGCCTGACCGACAAGAATGGGAATGTAGAGCGTCGCGGCAACGATGATCACCGCTAAAATCAGCGAGAGTGCGAATAAAAATCTGTATTTGTTAAGATATTTTAAAACCTTTTTGACCGTGGAAAATGAAGCCTTTGAATTATTCTTTTTCATCGCGCCTCACCTCCCTTGAACTGAGAGTCGTATATCTCGCGATATACAGGACAGCTCTCAAGCAATCCCTCGTGAGTACCGATTCCGACCGCCTCACCCGAATCAAGCACGACTATACTGTCGGCGTGCGCGATAGAGGACGTTCTCTGCGAAATAATAAATACGGTAGGATCATAGTCAAGAGACTTGAGCGCGTGACGAAGCCTTGCCTCAGTCGCAAAATCGAGTGCCGACGCGCTATCATCGAGAATGATTATTGGCGCGCGACGAACAATTGCACGGGCAATTGTAAGCCTCTGCCTCTGACCGCCCGAGAAATTACGTCCAAACTGCTCAACGGGCGCATCTAGTCCGCCTTCCTTCTCTTTAACAAAGCCGTCAGCCTGAGCAACTGCCAAGGCAGCCCAAAGCTCCTCGTCGGTAGCGTCACCCTTGCCCCATAAAAGGTTGGAGCGTATCGTTCCCTTGAATAATACCGCCTTCTGCGGCACGATTGCTACCTGCTCTCGGAGAGTGTCAAGCTCGTATTCGCAAACGTTTCTGCCAAAGACCCTGACCTCTCCCTCGGTCGCATCATAGAACCTCGGGATCATATTTACAAGCGTGGTTTTACCGCTTCCCGTACCGCCTATAATACCGACGGTGCTTCCGGACTTGACCGAAAGATCAAGATTTTCAAGGGACGGCGCGCCCGCACCGTGATATGTCATAGAAACGTTTTTAAATTCAACCGCAAGGGCGGAGTCGACCTCACCTGCCGTCTCATTCGATATCGGCATACCCGAAGGAATATCAAGCACCGCCTGGATCCTGTTTCCGCAAGCCAATGCTTTTGTAATAGTAAAGATCGTATTCGCAAGCTTGACAAGCTCAACGAGTATCTGCGACATGTAGTTGTAAAGTGCAAAAAGGTCTCCCTGAGACATGCCGCCCACGTTGATCTCTGCGGACGAGAAATAAACGATCATAATGATACCGATATTTACTGTCACGTAGGTCAAGGGATTCATAAGTGCCGAGATCTTACCTGTAAAGTTCTGAATATCCGTGTGCGCATTGTTCGCCTCAGAAAACTCAACTATCTCATCATCCTGCTTGTTGAAGGCACGGATAACGCGAGCGCCCGTCAAGGTCTCTCTCGTCTTCCCCGTCACTCTGTCAAGTCTTGACTGAACGCGTTTGTAAAGCGGAATACCCGTGAGAATTATTGTAAACACTATAATTGCCAATATTCCTATAATAATAGCAAACGTAGGACCCGACACAGGAGTGATAACACAAGCCATGATCAGCGAGCCAAATACGATTATCGGGGAGCGTAAAAAGAGTCGCAACGTCAGATTAACACCCGACTGCACCTGATTTATGTCACTTGTCATCCTCGTAATCATCGAGGAGCGGCCCAATTTGTCAGACTCGGTGTAAGAGAGTGTCTGAAGATGCGCAAAAAGAGCGCGGCGGAGTCCCGTCGACGTTCCGACAGCCGCGCGTGCGGCGAAATACTGAGCCACGATAGCGCAGGTAAGTCCGATAATTCCAAGCGCCACAAGAATAAGACACCCGTAAACAATGTAAGAGGTGTCTCTATTTTTTATACCAACGTCCATAATAGACTTGACCACGATCGGCACCAGCAGATCGAAGCATGCTTCAAGCAGCTTGAAAAGCGGGGCCAAAAAGCACTCAAGCTTGTATTTTTTCAAAAAAGTCCAAATAGGCTTCATAAAATCTCCATTCCACCAAAACGGCGGTTTTGTTCTCTGTCATCTGTCAAATGCACGACAAATATGCCTCGATTGCCCTGCACATCCGAATTATACCACTTTTTCCAAAATAAATCAACCCTAAAGCGCGATTAATTTGCTTTAACAAAATTCAAACATCTCCATCACAAAAAAAACAGAAAAATAAATGAAAAAGTTCTTTACTTATTCATATTAGGTTTACATTAGAATGATAAAATTTAGGATGTTGTAATTTTTTATTTTTTCGGAGGAAACTAAGTTGCTTAAGCTTAAAAACATAACGAAGCATTATGTTACAGGCAATTCCACCGTTGAAGCGCTCAGAGGCGTGGACATCGAATTCCGCAAAAGCGAATTCGTCTCCATACTCGGTCAGTCGGGATGCGGTAAAACCACCCTTCTCAACATCATAGGCGGACTTGACAGATATACCGACGGAGACCTCGTTATCAACGGCAAATCCACCAAGACCTTCAAAGACTCGGATTGGGATTCCTACAGAAACCATTCAATAGGCTTCGTATTCCAGAGCTATAACCTGATCCCCCACCAGTCGGTACTCTCAAACGTCGAGCTTGCATTGACTCTCTCGGGCGTGTCAAAGACAGAACGCCGCAGAAGAGCCATCGAAGCGCTTGAAAAGGTCGGACTCGGCGATCAGATACACAAAAAGCCCAATCAGATGTCGGGTGGACAGATGCAGAGAGTAGCGATCGCGCGTGCGCTTGTAAACGATCCCGATATTCTGCTCGCGGACGAGCCCACAGGCGCGCTTGATACCTCAACGAGCGTGCAGATAATGGACATCCTCAAGGAGATATCCAAGGATCGCCTTATCATAATGGTAACGCATAACCCCGAGCTTGCCGAGACATATTCCACAAGAATAATCAAGCTGCTCGACGGTCTTGTCATAGATGACTCCAACCCCTATACGTCTACCGAGCCCGAGGAGGATCCGACAGCGGCTCTTGCCAAAAAGAAGAAGGCAAAGAAGGATAAAACGAAGAAGACCTCCATGTCCTTCTTCACCGCCCTTTCTCTCTCGCTCAATAACCTCGCGACCAAAAAGGGACGAACGATAATGACCAGCTTCGCAGGAAGCATCGGTATTATCGGAATCGCACTTATCCTTGCGCTTTCAACGGGAATCAACGCCTTTATCGCGCAGGTCCAGGAGGATACCCTCTCGACCTACCCCTTGACGATACAGAAGCATACGCAGGATATGCAGGCAATGCTCAATGCGATGACAGAGGTAAACGAGGGTGAGGATCACAGGAACTCAAATAAGATCCACGTAGACGATTCTCTTGGAACTATGATGAGCGCAATGACCTCAACGATCGAAAATAACGTCGAGGCATTCAAGGCGCATATTGACAAGAATTATGATTCTATCAAGGACTATGTCAGCGATATACAGTACACCTACGATTTTGACCTCCAGGTATACACCGCGGACGGCAAGGTGAAGGTCGGTATGGAAACCGTTTTCGAGCATATGGGAGATGCATTTTCCGGTATGACCGAAATGATGGAGATGGGCGGAGGCTCAATGATGAGCATCTTCTCCGAGATGATCAATAACCAGGCTCTTCTCGACCAGCAGTACGAGGTAGTTGCAGGTAACTGGCCAAGCTCCGCAAACGAGGTCGTCCTTGTGATCAACTCCAACAATCAGATCAGCAAAATGACACTGTATATGCTCGGTGTCCTCGATCCCAACGAGATCGATAAAGAAATGGAAGATCTGATGATGGGTAATTACGAGGCAGAAGAGATCGAGCCCTTCAGCTACGACTACTTCATCGATATGAAGTTCAGACTTCTGACAACCTCGGATTTCTATCAGAAGAATCTCAAGAAGACTCCCTACGTTGTAGACGGCAAGGAGTATAACAGCTGGGATGATATCAGAGAATACCCCGGATACGACCAGGAAAGCTTTGTGACCGATAACGGAATCGAGCTTAAGATCTCGGGAATCATCCGTCCCAAGGAGAGCGCATCCGCAACCTCGATCTCGGGTGCGATAGGATATACAAAGGCGCTCACCGACTATATCCTCGAGAAAAACTCACAAAGTGAGGTCATAAACCAGCAAAAGGAAACTCCCGAATATAACGTCCTTACGGGTCTTAAATTCGAGAGAACACACTACACTCCCGAGAACATAGGCGAGCTCATCGACAAGATCGACGATGCAACGATGGATATGTTCTACGCATATATGACCGAGCAGATCCTTACAAACGAGGATTACGCAGGCAGGATCGAGGTCAAGGATCTTGAATCCTTCATTGGAATTTATATGCTCCTCCCCGCAGAGAATCAGGCACAGATCATGACGACCGTTCTCGAACATGCAAAGGCAGACCCCAATAACGCAATGGCAATGCAGTCTCTCTTTGGAATGATATCTGGAATGACCGGCGGGATCAACGTGACCCCCGATAACTTCGTCAAGCTCCTCCCCGTTCTCGACATCTCGTCAATATATCTCTCCGCAAGCGGAATAGCAGGTCTTTCCGACATCGCGGGCGAAGAGATAATGAACGCGATCTATAAAAAGATCAATACCGAGCATCCGGAGATCTCCGCTACGCAGGAGGTCAACAAGGACAACTTCCTTATGACGCTTATGATGCTCCCCGAGGAATACAAGGCAGAGATACTGACCATCCTCGCACAGAAGGCAATTGAAGCGGATACTGCTTCGGTAGCAACTCTCTGTCAGCTCCTCTCCTCAATGGCTGGAGCAGAGGTCACACCTGAGAATATCGCCTTCATACTTCCCTCCCTTGATATGTCATCGCTCTTTTTGACGGTTGACGGTATCTCCGGACTTGTCGAGCTTGCAGGTGAAGAGCAGATGAGCGCAATATATACAAAGATGACCGAGGATATCAAGAAAATGACCGTGACCGAGGAGATCTTCGTTACTATCCTCTCAACTCTCACCGCAGAGGATGAAGCTTTCATCGATCTTGAGGAGACACTCTATAATATGGCTCCCCAGATCGACGAGACCTACGACAGCGTGCTTGAGACACTCGACGACGCGGAAAAGGAATCCCCCGCATCCATCAACTTCTATGCAAAGGATTTCGAATCCAAGGCGAAGATAGAAGAGTTCATCAGCGATTATAACGACTCAGTGGACGAAAAGGATAAACTCGAATACACCGACCTCGTCGGCGCGCTCATGTCCTCGGTAACTATCATCGTTAACGCGATATCCTACGTTCTTATCGCCTTCGTTGCGATCTCTCTCGTAGTTTCCTCAATAATGATAGGAATCATAACAAACATCTCCGTTCTCGAGAGAACAAAGGAGATCGGAATACTCCGCGCAATCGGAGCATCCAAGAAGGACGTCTCTCGCGTATTCAACGCAGAGACACTGATAATAGGACTGGCGGCAGGAGCGATCGGAATTGGACTTACACTTCTGCTCTGCATCCCGATCACCGCGATTGTACAGTATTACACCCAGCTTGATAATATCAGAGCTACACTCCCCTGGCAGGGCGCCGTGATACTCGTTGTCATCAGTATGGTGCTAACACTTATCGCGGGAATTATTCCCTCTCGCTCCGCAGCGAAGAAGGATCCCGTAATCGCACTCAGAACAGAATAAAACAAAACGGCGGCAAGGAAATTCCTTGCCGCCACTTTTATATATGTTAATCGTTATCCGATTCAACCGCCTCAAAATCCTCTTTGGATGCCGCGCAGAGGGGACACACCCAATCTGCCGGAAGATCCTCAAAATCGGTCTCGGGATCAATACCGTTTTCAATGTCGCCCTTTTTAGGGTCGTACTCATAACCACAAAGCTCACATACGTAAATCATTCTTTTTTCTCCTTAAAGCATTAATTCATTTATATCGTTACGAAACACACGTCCAAGCTGTCCGCGCCGTAAAAAAAACAACATAGAATATAATATTACAAACTGCGCGTTTTGTCAATTCCGTAATGTATACAAATTTTTTATTATGATATGCACGTGTAATATCAATATTGACAATTTTTATTAACTGAATAAAATATTTGCCATTTTCATAAGATGAACTGAACGAAAAATAATAACGTCGGAGCAAAAAAATGGCATCAAGAACAAGAAGATTTTTTCTAAATGCGGTATCCCTTACCGCAACCGCACTGATAATGCGCGCTGTAAGCGTAATATTCAACGTATACGTATCAAACAAAGCAGGAAGCGAGGCAATGGGGCTCTTTTCCCTGCTCGGAAGTATCTACGGCTTTTCAATGACCGTTGCGATGGCAGGAATCAACCTCGGAACAACTCGCCTCGTTTCGGACGCGCTTGCAAACGGGGATCACGCTCTCGCCAAAAGAAGCACTAAGCGCGCTCTGCTCGTCTGTACCTTGACGGGTGCCCTGGCAACACTCCTGCTCCTTATGCTTGCAGAGCCGCTGAGCCTGAGGATACTCGGAGACGCGAGAGCGATCCGCCCCTTGCGCGTCCTCGCGATCACGCTCATTCCCGTTGCTCTCTCCTCGTGTCTGTCGGGGTATTTCACCGCGGTGCGACGTGTCAAGGTAAATGCCTCCTTCGGAATACTCGCACAATTCGTCAAGATCGGCGCAACGGTACTTTTGCTCTCACTATTCACCGATCTTGATACCGAAGAGGCGTGTATCGCGCTCGTAGCAGGCGGCGCGGTAGCGGAATTCATCGCGCTCCTTCTCTCATATGTACTGTATCTCTTTGACCGCAAAAAGCTGCGTTCTCAAAAGAAAAACAGCAAAAAAGAAAAAGAAGATATCACCCGAAAGCTACTCGGTATCACCCTCCCCGTCACCTTCAGCGCCTGCATACGCTCTGCGCTGAGTATGTTTCAGCATATCCTCATACCAAAAGGAATTCATAAAAGCGGAATGAGCTGGAGCGCCGCGCTCTCATCGTACGGCGCACTTCACGGTATGGCACTCCCCTTTCTTCTCTTTCCGTCAGCCTTTACATCCGCATTTTCTGGGCTTCTTATCCCCGAGATAAGCGAGTGCTGCGCTCAGAACGATAAGGAAAGGCTCCGCCGCACATCCTACCGCGCACTGAGCCTCTCACTTTTTTTCTCAATAGGAATATCGGGGATAATGCTCTTTTTTTCTCAAGAGCTTGGCATGACGGTATATAATAACGCAGAGACAGCCCTCTACATCCGCATTTTAGCACCACTTATCCCAGTAATGTATATCGATAGCGCAGTTGATGCAGTTCTTAAAGGCTCGGGACATCAGGTCTACTCAATGAACGTAAATATTGCGGATACACTCACCGCCTGCGTCTTTGCGCTCACACTCATCCCAAAGATCGGCATATGGGGCTACATAATTTCTATCTATGCAACGGAAATACTCAATACCACCCTCAGCCTTATCAAAATGATCTCAGTATCTTGCATCCGCCCACGTGTATTCAAGCAGGTACTGATGCCGATACTCTGTATTATCGGCTCAACAAATATCGCCCGACTTTTACTCAGGCTCCTGAATATTAACGCTTCGATCCCCCTGCTCTTGATCGGCATTATTCTCTCTCTTTCTCTATATATAGCTCTGCTCTTCCTCACCCATACAGTCACAAGCGAGGAGCAGGAATTCCTTAATGCTTCCCTCCTCACACAGAAAAGCTACGACCAAAGATACCGCCTTGGTGAAGAATAAAAAAATACGTTCACTTTTTGCAATGCAAAGTACAGTGAGTGCCATTCACATATCAAAAAATATAGTTTATAATTGTTTAAGTACCAATAATAATACAGTAAATTTGTTAAATATTTGGCGTAAAAGTATTATCTTAAGTATATTGACATTCACCGCCGATCGTTTTATAATATTTACATAGGTACACATTGCAAATAAAGTACAAACAGTTTTAAACTCGGGAGGTGTAAAATTATGGAAAAGAAAAACTATACCTTGTGTGAAAACAACGTAACGGTAAAGGATCTCTCCGCAGACTTTATTACGGTAACGGGAGAAAACGTCACACTTGAGAATTGTAAAGCCGAAAAGATCACGGTAAACGCCGAGAGATTTGTAGCGCGCGCGTGTGAGATCACTTCTCTCGCTCTCGAAAATGCAGAGAACGCGCTCGTCGCACAGTCTACGCTCGGCACTCTTCTGCTCGAGAATTGCTTTAACTGCTCGCTCGTACTCAATAATGCAGACGAAATAAAGGTAGACAGCTCAAAGAATGTCTACGTGATCGAAAACAGCGTAAAGGGCGAGCTTTCCATCACGAAAACAAACTACGTAATAGCCGACGAAAACACTTGCTCTTCCCTCAAAGCAGAAGGCAATGATAACGTCAACGGTGACACTCTCACAGATGTGACCGCTCGCGCAGAGGTCGGAGTAAACTACGATATACTCCCTCACACCAATAAGGACCTCTTCGTGTATATGGACCGACTCGATACCGTCGCTAACACAGGTCTTTCCTTCAATGATTATATCTATTCCTGCGCAAAGGCGGGCGACAGCGCGATAATCGTTCCCCCCGGAGCATATTCATCTTATGAGATGACTCTTATCGATCAGAATTATTCGGATTTCACACTCTACGCATACGGCGTATACCGTGAAAACTCAGAGACAGATCCTACAAAGATCCAGGGAACCTGCCTCCGCGTGACAGATACCAAAAATATCAATATCCGCGGACTTTCGATCGGCTACGCACAGCCCTCCTCGGGACAGGTGCGCGTAATTGAAAAAATAGTCAAGGAGCCCGAAAACGAGGGCGGTAAGCCCACCTATCAGCTCCGTCTTATCTCCGACGCAGGCTTCCTCGACGGATTTACAAAGACCGATCCCGCAATCTTCCATACCTGGTGGCCCGAGGTCTTCTACACCGACGAGAACGGCAAAGCAAAGATCTATCCTCAATTCAACATCCAGGACTCCCACTCAATAGTCAGAAACCTCGACGAAAACGGCAATTACGACGGCACGATGACAATGACTATCTACGACAGAGGAAACGGCGTGCGCGGTGCAGCCGTACCTGCAAAATGGATTTTCGATAGGATCAATGTGGGCGCCCTTATAACCTGCCGTTATAGCCACGGAAGCGGCTCGACCCTCAATATTACAAATTCATCAACCGAGATACACTTCAAGGATACCGTGACCTACGGTCGCGCAGGCTCTCTCTCGGTAGTTTCGGGAAGCAGATCCTATAACGTGACCTTTGAAAGACACCACAACACCACACACTCCGCATCGGTCATCGATAAGGAGACCTACGACAGATACAGAGCGTTCGAAGAAAAGTACGGCGTAGATTGTGATCTTTACGAGGAGACATATAAGGGTAAGACCTACTACCGCGGTGCTGTCGCGCGTGCATGCTCTATCGACGCGTTCCACTGCCCCGGCGGAAAGAACGGAGTAAGCATCCTCTCAACCATAACCGAAAGCATGGTTGACGACGGATCTAACCAGCGCGCGTCAAGCTCGCGTCTCCACGGCTATAAGGTCAACGACGACGGAACCACAACGCTCTATTATAAGGCTATGACCTGCTCAACTTATTGGTGGTATAGCCGTAACGATCCCGAGGACAAGCTCACCACACCGAGCTGCCCCAACTTCTTCGAGGGTGACCGTATATACGTCTATAACCCGGGCGGCAAAAAAGTCATCGATGCTTACGTTTTAGGCGATGCCTTTGAAGCAGGCAGACTCACCTACGACCTCACCTACGGTGACGTTCATAAGAAGGTCGAGAGAATTTGCTTTGGTGTAAACGTAAACACCGCCGACATCGACTTCGACGCACTCAAAGACCCCGCAACAGGCGAGGATTATAAGCTCGAGGGCAACGAATATGAGACAGATAACAGAGTTACGGTCGATAACCTCTCCGCAAACTCCTGCGGATATACCATCGAGAACTCGATAGTCCGCAACTCCTGCTCAAGAGGCTATCTTATGAAGGCAACGGACGTAAACGTAAAGAACTGTTCCTTCCAGAACGTAGGAGGCGTATGCCTGCTCATTACTGTCGAGCCCAGCTGGGCAGAAAGCACGGTCGCGCGCGATATCAACGTCGAGCGTTGCCTCTTCGACCATTGCGGCATACTCTACGACGGCTTCTACGACATACACAGAGCCGCTATCCACATCGACGGACCGAGTAAGATCGCGTCGCGCGATACCCTCCCGATCAAGAATTTGAGATTCGATAGCAATAAATTCACAAATAACGAGCAGTGGTACGCGATAACGATCAACTCCGCGCAGAACGTCAAGATCACCAATAACACCTTCGACCGTGTCGTCGATGTTTGGGACGAAGTAAAGGATACTGCAGTGCTTCTCAATACCTGTATGGATATCGAGCTTTCGGGCAATACCTATAATCTCGATAGCTACAAGGGCGACATACGTAACATCGTCTACGGCGAGAACTACAAGAACATCTACGGAACCGACGTTACAGCCCCCGATGGCACTCCCCTCATTCCCGACACAGCGGAATAATTCAAAATACCCCATCGCCCTTGCAGAGTCTGCAAGGGCGATATTTTTTTTAAAAACCTATTGACAAAGATAATACTTCGTGATATGATGTATTACGTAAGGAGGAGTATTGCATGGATATTCAATTAAAACGAGGGCTGCTCGACGTCTGCGTCCTGACAGCCATAAAAAACGAAGATTCATACGGCTATAAAATAATAAAAGATATGAAGCCATATATCGATATGTCCGAATCTACTCTCTACACCATTCTCAAACGCCTCGAATCTGCAAAAATGCTGACCGTCCACACATCGGAGCACGGCGGCAGACTCCGAAAATACTATCACATCACAAATGCGGGACTTAATCGCATCGAGGAATTCAAAAACAAGTGGAGAGAGGTCATGTCAATATATCAGTATGTAATGAAGGAGGAAGAATCAAATGACAAAGCTTGGTTTTCTTGAAGCTCTCAATAAAAAGCTCAAAGGTCTGCCCGAAAAAGAGGTAGCGGACAGATTGAGCTTCTATATCGAAATGATAGACGACAGAATAGAGGAAGGTATTCCCGAGGAAGAGGCCGTAGCGCAGATCGGATCTGTCAATAAGATCGCAGAGCAGATCATCTCCGATATACCTCTCAAAGAAATAGCAAAGAAAAGGATCAAACCCCAAAAAAGATTCAAAGCCTGGGAGATCGTGCTCATTGCCTTAGGCTCTCCCGTATGGATCCCCCTTCTCATCGCCGCAGTAATCGTCATTCTGGCTCTTTATATCGTCCTATGGTCGCTCATAGCCTCCGCTTGGGCGGTATTCGCATCGGTCGCAGCTTGCGCCCCTGCCGGTGTCGTCGCAGGCATCATGCTTGCCTGCACCTCAAGCGCACTTCCGGGCATTGCGCTTGTCGGAGCCGGACTCGTCTGCGCCGGACTTGCCATATTTGCATTCTGGGGTTGTAAGGAAGCCACCGTCGGCACGGCAAAGCTAACTAAAAGAATATTCGTAGGAATAAAGAAAGCACTTGTAAAAAAGGAGGAAGCATAATGAAAAAAGCATTGAAAATATGGCTCATCGTAGCATCCTCTCTCGTTTTGCTCGGAGCAATCATTTTTACACTTGTAATGACCGCTCTCGGCTGGGATTTCACCAAGCTGTCAACCACAAAATTCGTAACCTCAGAATACACGGTAACCGATAGCTTCAACAGTATCTCCCTCGTCACAAGCACAGCCGACGTAACTGTTCTCCCGTCAAATGACTCAACGGTCCGGGTAGTTTGTTACGAGGAAGAAAACATCAGACATAACGTCAGCGTAAAGGACGGCTCACTTTGTATCACCGTCAATGACACAAGAAAATGGTATCAGAACATCGGGATCAGCTTTGAGTCACCAAAAATAACTCTCTATCTCCCACAAGGCGAATATTCTTCCCTTTCTTTCAAGGCAAGCACAGCTGATATAGCTGTAGCAGGCGGCTTCACATTTGAGACTTTGGACGTAAAGCTTAGTACGGGTGACACGACCCTCGAAGCAAACGTAAACGAAAAAGCTACCGTCAGCGCAACCACGGGAAACGTCAGCATAAAGAACGTCTCAATTGCTTCACTTGATATTACCGTAACAACAGGCGATATCTCTATTTCGAACGTCAACAGTGCAGGCAAAATAACCACCCTCTCGGATACGGGAGACGTAAGCCTTGAAGACGTAAAATGCCAAAGCCTCATCTCAGACGCCGACACCGGCAAGCTGAGCCTCACTAACGTGATAGCAACTGAAAGCTTCCAAATTACAAGAGACACAGGCGACGTATCCTTTAACAAGTGCGATGCCGCCGAAATATTTGTCAAAACGACAACAGGCAAAGTCAAAGGAAGCCTGCTCTCAAGCAAGGTATTCATTCCCCGAAGCAGTACGGGCGATATAAGAGTCCCCTCCACCACCACGGGCGGCAAATGTGAGATAACAACCGATACAGGCGACATCATAATAACAGTAAACAACTAAAAATAATCCCTCGTTCAATGTGAACGAGGGATCTTCTTATAATTAACTTCCACACAAACATTCCAAGATGTGCGCATCACTTAATGCCCGGTGACTAGATCCGTATTTCCCTTTTTTCCTCAAAGCGATCAACCTCCTCTCCGAAAAAGACAAATTGAATACTCGGCGCGAAGCCTGTATGTCCTCGTCTCACGGCACCACCCATAGTTTGACCTCGCAGATTCAAACCAATAATAGACACAAAAGCACTTCACCTGACAGCGTTCTCCGATCGCGGAGAACGAGGAGAGAGGGATCCTTAAGGGAGAGAGGATTGCAAAAAACTCGGCAGAGACAAAACCTTTTAAATCATCAACCGTTTCGCCGAGTTTTGAAGCACCTTTCTCCCTTGAGCGGCGCTTCTTTGGTTCGTTTCTTGCCGGCGTGGGCAAGAAATGAACATCTCTCGCGTGCCGTTGGCAGGAAGATGGCATCTCCTCCACTTCTTTGGCTCCTTACTTTCCAACACGGGCAAGAAACTAACATCGCCCCAACTCTTCTTTCCTTCTTTTCTTATAGCAAAAAGAAAAGAAAATCGCCCCGCAGGATCCCCTGCGGAGCGTATTTTCCACCATAAAATTTGACAAATTACAAACGAAAGTTAAAAGCGAAACCCTGTTATATAATGTCCTATATTACAGTATTACTGAGCGTTGCGTCTAGCTTCGAAGCACGCGCTGCAGTAAACGGGTCTGTCGCTGGAAGGCTGGAATGTAAGCTTAGCCTCGCCGCCGCACTCGGAGCAGGTAGCGATGAAGTACTGACGCTCGCCTCTCTCTGCGTTCTTTTTCTTGTCGCGGCAAGCCTTGCAGCACTTAGGCTGGTTCTTGAAGCCCTTTTCAGCATAGAACTGCTGCTCGCCCGCTGTGAATACAAATTCCTCTCCGCAATCTCTGCATGTGAGGGTTATGTCTTCATAAACGACCTCAGCGTTCTCTACTTTTACTTCGTTTTCACACATGGTTTTTTACCTCGCTTTAGTTATGTAAGTTAATAATTTTTGCGCGCTCCGCTTTTATAGCGCGCGTATATAAAAGCTCCCTTTGGAGATTTTACCTGTTTATTTCGGATGATGCTATCATATCCTTAAGCTTTTTCCTGATCCTGAATATCGCATTGGAGACCGACTTCGACTCAACACCGATATCAGCCGCGATCTCACGGACCGAAAGCCCCGAGACGTACATCCACCATATCTTGTTTTCATACTTTGAAAGACAGGCGCGGATCTTGTTTGCAAGCAATAAGACCTGCTCCCTGTCGGCGAGGGTGTCAAGCATATCGCTCTGACCTCTTTTCTCACCGTCTCTCGATATCTCGTCAAGTGAAAGCGCGGAGATTTTCCGTCGTCTGTCAAACGACCTCATAAAGGAGACCAATCCGTTTTCAATACAGATCTTCGCATAAAGACCGAACTCAACCCCTTCAAATGAGGTGTCATAGCTGCAAACCGCGTTGCAGAAATTGATCAAAGCCTCCTCGACAATATCCTCTCTGTCCTGGTGAGACATTCCCTCACGGAAGAAGCGTGACGAGCAGCTCTCGATCAGGGGGGTGTACCTTTTGCGCAAGGATGCAAGAGCCGTTTGGTTCCCCGCCTGTGCATCAGCTATCAAAAGTCTGACAGATTCTTTCGCTTGGCTTTCAGTCAATCTTTCGTTCTCCATTCATTTATCTGTAAATGTAAACATTATGTAAAAAACAATTGCTTACAATAATTATATCACCTAATTTTCATTTGGTCAACACCAAATTTTCGTTGTTTTTATATCAATTTCACCATTTTTCACTTGTTAACTGTGAATATTGCACAAAAAGATTATATTTTTTTGTGCATAAAAGGCATTCTCAGCCCTCCAAAGTGTTAATTTTTCACAAACATATTTCAAAAACTTTGTTAAGTTTGACGAATATATTTATTCAAAAAACACTCGAAAGACCCAAGAATGCCCCTATATATTTGACTTTTTGTATATTTCGCTAAATATTAATTGAATATGAAGTTGATATTTCCCGATAGAAGTGCCATAACGCCCTTGTAAACGACCTCGGGATGATCGCGGAAATTGTCCTCCATTCTCTGCGCGCGGTTGAGGGTATCAACAGTGACGTTGTTCTGCATAATGACCTCATCCTTTTCCTTAATAATACAGATAACGTCATATCTTCCGTCATCGCGCTTCTCTACTCTTGCCGAGATCTTGATGTTTCTCTTCTTAAAGTCAAGGTATCTGAGGGCGCACTCAAGACTCTTGTCAAGCAGAGAGGTAAGAATCTCACTGTGAAGCTCGGTAGCAACAACGCGCCCCTTGTCTGTCACAACGTACATCGAGTCACCCGCATCGTTCTTTCCGCAGTCCTCGATAAGTGCCGCATCAAGCATCTCGTGGAATGACTCCGCAAAATCAAGATACATAACGTAATCGTTCTGCATGACGATATCGTTTATGGTAACGTAGTCAAGGGGATAATTTATATTCTGCATAAGATAAAGCACAAAGATCTTAACGTTTCTCTTACTTCCAACAAGTGATGCCATATCTTCCTCCAAATTCATATATCTGTCCGACGCGCGTCGGTAATTGATATTTTACCACATTCCTCTCTTTTTTTCAATAGATATATTGATTTTTTTAAAAAAATATGATATTATATTATATATTTCACTTTTTGGGCGGAAACGCACCCTATAACTATCGAAAGGAACCCAAAAAAATGATCAACGTAGCAATACTCGGCTTCGGTGTCGTCGGTAGCGGCGTCGCAGAGGTACTGACACAGAACAAAGGCATAATAGAAAAAAAGCTTGGCAAAGAAGTAAATATCAAATATATACTAGATCTGCGCGATTTCCCGGGCAACCCCTTTGAGAGTAAAGTCGTTCACGACTTCAATATTATTCTCAACGACCCCGAGGTAAGCATCGTCGCGGAAATGATGGGCGGCTCGCACCCTGCATACGACTTTTCAAAGGCTGCGCTTGAAGCCGGTAAGAGCGTCGTGACCTCAAACAAGGAGGTCGTCGCAAACTTTGGCGCGGAGCTTATCTCTATCGCCAAGGCGCACAACGTCGCGTATCTCTTTGAGGCAAGTGTCGGAGGCGGTATCCCGATCATCAGACCTATGTGTAACGACCTCGCATCCAACAACATCTGCGAGATCAGCGGAATCCTTAACGGAACTACAAACTATATCCTCACTAAAATGACCGCGGAAGGTATTCCCTTCGAGACCGTCCTCAAGGACGCCCAGGATAAAGGCTATGCAGAGAGAAATCCCGCGGCAGACGTCGAAGGACTTGATGCCGCAAGAAAGATCGTGATCTTAGCTGCTCTGGCATTCGGTAAGGCGATCTCCCCGAACAGCATACACGTCGAGGGCATCACGTCTATCACTACTGAGGACGTAGAGCTCGCCGCGGCACTCGGTTATTCCGTCAAGCTTACCGGTCACGCAAAGAAGACCGAGGACGGCAAGATCCTCGCAATGGTGTCTCCCCGACTCATCCCCGTGTCAGCTCCCCTTTCAAGCATCAACGATGTATTCAACGGTATCCTGCTCAACGGTGATATGGTCGGTCAGGTAATGTTCTACGGACCCGGTGCAGGTAAGCTCCCGACTGCGAGTGCAGTATGCGCGGATATAGTCGACGTCATCGCACACGTTGAAAGCGGTATCAAGCTCCCCGACTATACGGTGGCAAACGATGATGACGTAGCCTGCTTTGAGAGCTATTCCTGCAAGAGAATGTTCGTCTCGGATAGTGCCGTTGCACTCGAAGGCACGCTTGCAAATGTCACAAACAGAGTCAGCTGCGACAAATGCGACTTGACAGCCGTCATAACCGAAGAGATGACAGAAAAGGAAGCACAGGCAGCGCTCGTAGCAATCTCAGGCGCAAAGATGTACCGTGTTCTCTGATCCGCCTATGAACAGATATATAAAAAATACACCCAAAAGTAACAATATCGGGTGCCTCAGCGCTATCCTCGGCACGCTGGCGGTGGTGGTCTGTACCGTGATATACGCGGTCATATCCTCACTTATCTCAAATGTGATAGTAAGCGCGCGCCTCGGCAGCACCCCTGCCTGCGCCCTGCTCTCACTCTCCTTTATCGCGATCATCGTTTCATTCGTGCTCTATGAGGTAATATTTATCTGCTTTGAGCTTGCAAGAGCGAAAAAGAACGAGTCCGACGGCGCAAGTGCCAAAAGGATGCTGAAGATAGTCGCTCCCGTATGTATATGTCTCTCACTCCTTATGTCGGTTGTAAGCGCAAATACGTATACAAAGCTCACAGATGACTCACTCTCGAAGGTCTGCTTTGCGGAGTATAAGACGTACTCGTGGAGCGACCGTAACGACGTAATGAGATATACCCTCGCGTGTAGCTCGGACGGAAAGCTCACCTATACACTTACAATGAAGGACGGCGAGAAATTCGAAATATTCGGAAGCGTAAATTCCTGCTCCGACAGCTTCATCGAAGAATATGAAAACCTCTACGGCTACGTAGCACACCTTTCCGAGCAGTTTCAGAACAGCGAGTATATAATCGAGGGCAAGGTGATAGGCGCAGAATATATGGAATCCTTCTATAAGGACGCAAGACCCGAGATCTGGGTACACCTTGAAACTATCATAAATCTTACAAACAAATAAAGCAAAAACGGCGGCTGAATTTCAGCCGCCGCATTTTAATCATTATTTTTATTTTCCTTTTATCCTCGACCAATATTCCTCTGCCGCCTTCTCGGTCTTATTATCACCAAAATGATAATATTTTCTGTTTTTGAGATCGTCGGGAAGATATTGCTGCTCAACGTATCTGTTCGGATAGTCGTGAGGATACTTGTACCCCTTAAAGAGAGGACTCTGCAAATGAACGGGAGGAACAAGACCTCGCCCCGCTCTCACATCCTCAAGTGCCGCATCAACAGCCAAGTGCTGAGTGTTGGACTTTGGCAGAGTCGCAAGCATTATAGCCGCGTGACCGAGCGGAATTCTCGCCTCGGGAAGACCAAGCTCTCGCGCCGAATCACAGCAAGCCTTGACGATAGCAGGCGCCATCGGATAAGCAAGACCTATATCCTCGCTCGCGATCACCTGTAAGCGGCGACAAAGCGAAATAATATCCCCCTGCTCCACCATCTTTGCAACATAGAATGCTGCCGCATCGGGATCAGAGCCGCGTATCGACTTCTGCAAGCACCCGAGCATATCGTAATGAACGTCATCGTTGTAGTTGCCAACACCGTAGTTGAACTGATCGGCATCCGCGGGTGTGATCTCCCCCTCCGCGGCAAAGAAAGCATTCTCAAAAAGTCCGATCGCACGGCGCACGTCTCCGCCTGCCGTACGGGCTATGTAATTTGCCGTCTTTTCGCTGACAGTTTTGTCCGTGCCGTTCTCCTCATTCAGATAAGCGAGCGCCTTGTAGAGCATTTTTGAGCATTGCTCACTAGTCACAGGCTTGAATTCAAATAGTGAGGAACGTGATATTATCGCGTTGTAAACGTAGAAGTGAGGATTTTCGGTCGTCGATGCAATAAGCGTCACGCGTCCGTCCTCAATATACTCAAGAAGCGACTGCTGCTGCTTGCGGTTAAAATACTGTATCTCATCGATGTAAAGAAGCGTTCCCTTCGAGCCAAAGAGACTTGCCGAGCCCGAAAGCACCTCCTTGACGTCAGCGGTCGATGCGCTCGTCGCGTTGAGCTTGTGAAAATCCATTCCCGATTCACGCGCAATTATTGAAGCCACAGTAGTCTTTCCCGTACCGGGAGGGCCAAAAAATATCATGTTGGTGATGCGTCCGCCCGAAAGCATTCGGCGGATAACGCCGCGCTCTCCGAAAAGATGCTCCTGACCAACAATATCGTCTATCGTTTGCGGACGAAGAAGATCCGCAAGCTGTGCATTTCTCATGTTTTTGTTTCCTTTCCGACCACAATATCGGTTAAGTATTTATTACGTTTATTATACAAAAAATCTCACATCTTGTCAATAACCGCACAGTATTTTCCCATATTTTTATCCTTATGCTTGCAATAATCAATCAAGCATGCTATAATAACAGTATAAAACAGATGCTTTGGAGGTCTATATGAGAAAAACAGCACTCATTGCCATATTGATATCAGCATTACTGCTTCCAACACTCACCTCATGCATAGCACAGCAAAACAATGAAGAAAATCCCACCGAAGCCGAACAGATAACTCAACGTGAAACCGAGGATAAAACGCAAATTGAAACACAAATTGAAACACAAACTGAGAGCATAGACTCAACCATCTCCCCGACAAACATTGAAACAGAAAGCGAGGACGGAAGCGTGAGCGAGGAATATACCGAAATACATACACAAACCGAAACAGAAAGCGAAACACCGTCTCCCGAGCAAGCCGAGGAAACTGCTCGCGCCGAGGACTTCGTAAGTCTCTGCGACTACCGCTATGCCGTAAGAGAGACTCATGATTTCAGCGGTGGAAAGGAATATGCGGTCTATTTTGAGCTTCCCGAGGGCGCTACGATGCTCTCCTTCTATTTCCAATCCGTGTCAGGCGAGGACAATAGCTCAAATATCCACGTTGCGATCTATGAGACCGCAAAGCTCTCCTCACCCACCGCGCCCCCCGAAACCGATGAGAATAGCCTCGTTTACAGCGAAACCGTAAGCGCTATTCCCTTCAATACCTATCAGGTCTACTTTGAAAAGGACAAGATAGGATCGGGTAGCTACCTTATCAAGCTGACAAGCCCTGATGAAAACGGAATATATAACGACACAGTATTCCTCGGCAAGGGTTGGGGACAAAACCTCCCCCAAGGCTATGAGGAATACAATATCCAAACCTTCGTCGACGGCAAGACCCAGCGTTACGGACTCTACGGAGGAATCGTGATCGAGCACAACGTTCCGAAATCATCGATAGGCGAGCTAAACGAGGAGCCAATCACCGAGAAGATCGAGGGCGAGAAGCTCGCTCGCGTCATAGTACTCTCCGGTCAGTCAAATGCCGCAGGAGCAACACCGTATACCAATCTTGAAAGACACGTCTCACCCGAAAAGTATCAGGAATACCTCAACGGATATGATAACGTAAAGATCTTTTACGCAAGCGCCGCCTTGAATGACGGCGAGATAGTTATAAAAAACCAATCCGACGAATTTGTTAATACCAAGCTCGGACAGGGATACCTTCCCTCTTACCTCGGCCCCGAGGTCGGGCTTGCCGAATATCTGAGCCAAACCTACCCCGACGAAACCTTCTACATCATCAAATACGGCGTTGGAAGCGCCTCAATGAACGGTCATTTCAACCCAAATGATGAAAATAAAGCATCCGCTCTTACCGCGCTCAAGGAAAAGATGCGAGATGGACTCAAGCTGCTCGAAAATGATGGCTACACCCCGAAAATTGTCGCATTTTTGTGGATGCAGGGCGAATCGGATGCGAACAACCTCAATAGCACGTATAGCTATTACGGTATGCAAAAAATGATGGTCAAACAGCTCCGTGCCGAGTTCTCTGATTACGCGCCCGCGCGCGGAATCGCATTTATCGATGCAGGCATCGCCAATCACGGCACCTGGCCTACCCATATGCTTATGAATGCTCTGAAGAAAAAGTATTCATACGAGTCAAGAGCAAACTATTATGCCGATACAGTTGCCGCAGGGCTCGTCACGCTCACTGAGGACGAGAATACAGACAAATACCACTACGTATCCACCTCGCTGATAACCCTCGGACACCTCTTCGGAGAAAAGATCTCCGAGCATATAGACTAAAAAAAAATACAGTTGGATCATAAAAGGTCCAACTGTATTTTTGTTCAAAAGATTCCCGCAGAAAGATATCTCTCTCCCGTGTCGGGCAAAATAACAACGATTCTCTTTCCCTCGTTCTCCTCGCGGCGAGAGATCTTCATAGCCGCCGCCAAAGCCGCGCCCGAAGATACTCCGACAAGTAAGCCTTCGCACCTCGCAGCGTTTCTCATATACGTCACAGCCTCACCGTCTGTAACCGTCATAACCTCGTCAATCAGCGAAAGATCAAGATTATCGGGGATAAATCCCGCGCCGATTCCCTGGATCGCGTGCGCCCCGGCTCTTCCCTCCGTGATAAATGGGGACGAAGCAGGCTCAACGCCGATCACCTTTATCGCAGGATTTTTCTCTTTCAAATAGCGTGCGCAACCCGTGATCGTTCCGCCTGTACCAATGCAAGAGATGAAAATGTCAATCTCACCGTCACATTGCTCCAAGATCTCGGGAGCAGTCGTCTTGTAGTGCGCCATCGGATTTGCAGGATTTGAAAACTGCCCCGCAATAATAGCACCTTCGATCTGTCCCTTAAGCTCCTCAGCCTTTGCGATCGAGCCTGCCATACCGAGAGCCCCGTCAGTGAGGATCAGCTCCGCACCGTAAGCACGCATAAGCAGCTGACGCTCAACAGACATGCTGTCAGGCATCACAATAATAAGACGGTAACCGCGAGATGCGCAAATAGCTGCAAGACCGATTCCGGTGTTACCCGAGGTCGGCTCAATTATCACACCGCCCTCACGCAAGATTCCTCTCGCCTCAGCATCCTCGATCATCTCAAGCGCCGCACGGTCCTTGATAGACCCCGCAGGATTAAAAAGCTCAACCTTAGCGAGAACCTCGCATCCGATCGAATTGTATTTTTCAAAATTACGCAGTCTTATAAGCGGTGTACCGCCTATAAGCTCATCAACACTGTTGAATATCTTACCCATAAAACCCAAACGGAAAAACAGCCTTTCACTCTTTTCCCTATCGTCAATTATATCACTCCCCCCGCCTTTTGTCAACATATCACCCCAATTTCAAATTTTGATTTATCGAACGGTTTAAATTGAATTTCACTGCAAAAAATTATCTCCACGGTACGCTTTGCGCCGTAGGGACCGACGTCCTCGGCGGTCCGCAAAGCAAACGCCTACAAAGCCCTTATGGCTGAAAAGAAACAATCGTATCGAAGCGGACCGCCGAGGACGTCGGTCCCTACGGTTGTTTGGCATCGTTTGGCTTATAGTCGTGAAGTAATTTAAAAGTGCTTGCAATTATTATCTCACCGCTAAACCCCAATTTATCCGCCCCTACACACTCACAAGCTCATTATCAAACTGATCAATACTAAAATATTACTCACTCCATATTGATTTTTTACAAAAAAGAATGTATAATAATCATATAACCATTCCCCACCAAAGGAGAACAAAATGATCACATACGAACAGATAAAAAAGGACGAATCAATCCGCACGTATATAAAGGAAGCCGACGCATCGCTCGATGCCCTCGGCTATACAGAGCATAGCTTTGCCCACGTAACACGCGTCGCAGTGACCGCAGGCGACATACTCACTGCCCTCTCCTGCCCTGAGCGTGACGCAGAGCTTGCCAGAATTGCAGGCTACCTGCACGACATAGGCAACCTCGTAAACCGAGTCGACCATAGTCAGAGCGGCGCGATTATCGCCTTCAGACTCCTCGACAAAATGGGAATGGATCCACAGGAGATCGCCCCGATAGTCGCCGCGATAGGCAACCACGACGAGGGCACGGGAGTTCCCGTAAGCGCGATAGCCGCCGCACTGATAATCGCGGACAAGAGCGATGTCCGCCGCACTCGCGTCAGAAATAAAGATACAATAGACCCCGGCGACATCCACGATAAGGTCAACTATGCCACAAAAAGCTCGTCGCTCGAGATCAGCGAGGACAAAAAGTATATCACCCTCGCCCTCGACATCGACACAAGCTTCAGCTCAATAGTCGACTATTTCGAGATCTTCCTCGGCAGAATGCTGATGTGCAAATCCGCCGCAGAAAAACTCGGCCTCACCTTCAAGCTCAACATCAACGGGCAAATTCTCTTATAATGAAAAGCAAAAGCAACCGATAGAAGTCGGTTGCTTTTTTAAAATTTATTATTTTTTCCACAAATAATGGTATACGTATTTTCCGGTAAGATAGTTCAATGTTGCTATCGGGTCACTGAATACCTCACTGGGTAAATCCATAGCATCAGACCCGTCTGCGTTTAAGGAGCATGACCAGCCCTCGCTATCTTCAAAAATTATTTTTTGAGACAACCAACCATTGTCAGCAAAAAAGAGCTTGCCAATGCTGGTTACATTTTGGGGAATAGAAATACTTATAAGTCTAGAGCAATGAGCAAAGGCAGCTTCACCTATATGCTCTACGTTTTCACCAATTATAATACTTTCCAATCCATAGCAGGTATTGAAAGCATCGTCGCCTATGGCTGTAACTCCAGATGATATTGTTACTTTCTTGATATTTTCAATTGCAAAAGCATAATCACGAATCTGATACATTTCCCCATTATATCTCTCGGGCAAAGTGATACTTGTAACCCCAGTGTCGCCTACATAATCTACAACATAATGAATTCCATTAAATGTATAGAAAAGATAGCCATTTACTGATGAGATCTTACTTTCTTCCGTATGAACCTCAAATGCGTAGTACGCAACTTTTCCATGCGCTTCACTACCAACAGTTATTTCAAGAGATGATTTATTGATAACTTCTGTGATTTTATAGCACCAAGCAAAGGCATCTTTATCTATCAATGTAAGGTTTTGTCCAAGCGTTACGCTCGTTATGTGATGGCAACCGCCAAAAGCCCTTTCTCCTATAGCGGTAACACCGTCCGATATTATTATCTTTGAAATCTCCTGCCTACCTTCGAAAGCATTTTTATAAAGCTCGTACGTTTCTCCGTTATAAGACTCTGGAAGAATTAGAGTATCTGTTACTCCATTATATCCGAGCAGATAGTTTATTCCACTGATTGTAGTAAAAATAAATCCATCATTATCAACAATTACACTATCACCACTGTGAACAAATTTCGCGTTTACTGCTATACCGCCGTTATCGGTACTGCCGGCAACTATTTCCAAATTGGAGTAATTAATTACCTCGATAATATTGTAACAGTCCCTGAATGCATCCCAACAAATTTCTTCTATACTTGACGGCAATGTAATGCTCCTTAAGGAACCGCAAGAAAAGAAGGCATCGCCAGGTATAGTTGTTAAGCCCTCGGGCAGGACAATATGTGATAATCGTTCACATGACGCAAAAGAATACGCTCCAATGCTCTGCAAATTACTCTCTTCTTCAAATACGAAATTAATAAGATTTTCGCAGTAATCAAATGCATAGTCGCCTATATGAGTGACTGTAGCCGGTATGTAAACACTGTTTAGATTCATACACATAGCAAATGCGTTTTTCTCTATTGTAACAACTCCGTATGGAATTGAATAATCCGTGTCAACTTTTCCGCGCGGATACTTTATCAGAGTTAATCCGTCATAAGAATAAAGAACTCCACTCTGAGACTGATAAGATGTATTTCCAGAATAAACGTATATTTCTTTTAGGCATATACATCCCTCAAATGCGCTCGTTCCGATACTTGTAACACCATCGGTAATATTGAATTCTGAAAGGCTCATACAATTAAAGAACGCATTGTCGGCAATTTCAATCAGATCACCGTATCCGGGGCTTATATATGTAATATGTTCACAATAACCAAACGCATACTCCTGTATACTTTCAACGCAATTTATGTATACCGTATTAAGATTACGGTTACCGTAAAACGCGTATGGACCAACAATTGCGGTGGTTGTCGGGATATCGAAGTAAGAGTCAGCTTTGCCTGTAGGATACTGCACCAGCGTAACACCATTCTCGGTATATAAGACACCGGAAACTGATTTATATGCAGAATTACCGTCCTCTACCGAGATCTGTATCAAAGCCCAACAATCCGCAAACGCACCAATACCAATGCTTGTAGTATTTGCCGGAATAGATATATTACTTATACCGCTTCTTTCAAAGGCAAATTCACCAATTGACGTAACTTTTTCGGGTATAATAAAATCTCTCAGCATTCTATCATATCTAAATGCTCTATCACCTATATGTTGAAGCCGGCTATCAACACCGAATACTACTTTTTTAAGACTATCACATTGTGAAAAGGCTTCGTCGCCTATGTCTATTAAGCTATCGGGAATTGCAATACTTTTAAGATATGGGTTATTGTAGAAGCCATAATCACCTATAACAGTCACACCGTCAGGAATTACAACGATCTCGATAGATGACAAATGTGCAAATGCCCAATCATCAATATGTGTAACAGGAACTCCGTTATATTCTTCATCAATACTTACCCATACAGCAGATCCTTTGTAATCTGTAACCTTGGCATATGTACCGTCATCAGACATAGCATAAACAACACCTTCCGACGAGGCAACAAATTGCCCACAAACAGAACAGTATCCCGTTTCATCCACCTCATGCATTCCACTGGAATTGATAAGGTCACATCCCTCGCAATCATACCAATGTCGTAAATCATCATATGAATATTCGTTTTTCCATTTGTGCTCTATAATGTCAGTATAGTTTTCTCTTTCAACAATGCCGCACCTTGAGCATGTTTTTTCATCGTATCCCATCTCCACACATGTTGGGTCTATTGTTACGACACTAAAACTATGATTTTTATACTCACCGCTTTTCCATTCAATCTTTTTGCAATTAGAGCATATACGGTAAAACAGTCTGTCTTCGCAATTAAGGTTAGGATTCTTATTAAAATCTATCCATTCACCAAAAACGTGAACATCCTCAACTCTCTCCGGTAAAACTATGGGGGCAAGCACCGTGCCGTCGGTCAGTGTTATAACAAGCCTGCCTTGTTCATCAACGTCAACCTTGCTAACAGATACTCCCTGCTCGCCTTTATCTCCTTGCTCTCCCTTTATTCCCTCAGCATTTACACCAGTATCCTTGTCACCTATCCACCAGTTACCGTTTGCGCCAATGTAAGGTGTAAGACCGTCGGCTCCGTCTTTACCGGGCGCACCGTCGGCTCCGTCTTTACCGTCCTCGCCGTCAACTCCGTCATTACCGTCAGCGCCGTCTTTTCCATCTTCGCCGGCAGCCTTAATGCCCGTATCCTCGTCACCAATCCACCAGTTTCCATTCTCACCTATGTAAGGTGTAAGACCGTCAGCACCGTCTGCACCATCTTTACCGGGCGCACCGTCGATACCGTCTTTACCATCTTCACCATCGGCTCCGTCTTTGCCGTCTTCGCCGGCAGCCTTAATGCCTGTATCCTTGTCACCAATCCACCAGTTTCCATTCTCACCTATGTAAGGTGTGAGTCCGTCGGCACCGTCTGCACCATCTTTACCGGGCGCACCGTCGATACCGTCT
>SVRT01000028.1 GCA_015064685.1 Oscillospiraceae bacterium | reverse complement strand
ACACAATGAAAAAATATCGTTATTTTGGTGGCTTTTTGACTTTCCAAGAGAAATGGTTAAATAAAATGGCACAAAAGGGCTATCGGCTTGTAAGGGTTGGCAAATTGCTTTATGAGTTTGAAAGCTGTACTCCCGGACAATATCAGTATGCGGTTGAATTTGTTGCGGATAAATCCAAGAAGGACTCGCAAGGATACAAAGAGTTCCTTGAAGGTTGTGGATATAAGGTTTTCTACAAGAATATCAATCTGAATTATTCTATCGGAAAAGTACGATTCAGACCGTGGGCAGAGGGCAGCGGAAAGATAGCTACAAACGCTACGACTTTCAATAAAGAATTGCTTATCGTGGAAAAAGAAAATGACGGAAAGCCCTTTCAGCTTCACACTACGGTAAATGATAAAATCGGGTATCTGAAAAAATGGAGAAACATTTGGTTTACCTATTTTGCAATGTTCGCGCTTATGGCAATACTGTTTGCCTTTAAGACACCTATTGCCTCGATTATTTTAGGAAGTATTGGCGTTCTCACGTTAGTTCCCGTAATTGTTTATCAAATACAAGTTGGTAAATTGAAGAAAGAAACCGAGACGGAAGAATAAGTTTTGCCCTCGTTCCTGAAAAGGAACGGGGGCTTTTGTCGTTTTATGGCGAACGATTTATGAGGGAAAATATACCAAAATACTTGACATAATATGGTTTTGCAAGTATAATAAAACATACGATACATGTTTCGAAAAGTATGGTATAATAGTATCAACAAATAATTTTCAAAAACCTTTCTTGCATTCTCGTCCCTTTTCGGTATAATGTGTTTACCACCCGAAAGGAGAGCGAAGATGCCAGATCTAAAATCATACTATCAAGTAAAATTAACTCTGCTGCGTTGCAAGTTGTCTTTTCTCGAAAATCCCCCGAAAACCGAGGAAGAGAAATACGCCTATGATATTATTCAAAAAGCGTATGAGATCAATGAGAAAAAGATAGCAATGCTTGATTTTGATAAAAACAAAAAGCTGTTAGCGGATTATTACAGATGGCTTGACAGTAGACGAAAATGATAATGATAATGAAAGGCGGTAAATATGAGAGAAACGTCTATTAAAGTTCATGCAATAATTGCAATGGTAATAAGTCTTGTCAGTTTTTCGTTAATGATTGCTTCTTTGGTAGTAATGTTAACTGAAACACCAGTTGACGAAGGAGTCAGCCGTTCATTTGCTCTTTGGGTGTTCGGAATGATTGTTGCCTATTTCAGCTTAATTTTTTACTTTGTAGATGCGGTACTATCTGTCATAAAAATATTTCTCAAGATACATCCCGCCTTTAACGCAGTTCTTGCTATTATGCTTATTGGTGCTATTCCTATGGCATTATTTGTTGGTGGTGGTCTTGGAATTAATATTTACATTTGGAACGCTTATTATTTGGCAATTTTTGTTTTGGAAATCGTATCTATCGTTAAACACGTTAAATTAAATTCTTCGAAAAGCAATGTCATCTAAAACGGTTGCCAAGCCCAAAACGAAGGACACCGAAAGGTGTCCTTTTTTCGTTTTGGCTGGGGCACCGAGTACGGAGAAACATGATTGCAACCGCATGCGGTTGCAAATGGGCCTGCCCTCAGTCTTAAAGCCGCTCGGATGAAGAAAGCTTTGTTTGTCAATGACACATTCGCTCAATGAAACGTAAAACAGTTGATTTTTAGGAAAAAATGTGGTATAATGCGCTTTGAAGAGGTGGTATCGTTATGAAAAATGAAAACCTGAAACAGCTTTTACAAGAGACATTAGATAAATGCTCGCATTACACGAGGGAGGGAACGGTTGCAAGCTACATTCCGGAGCTTGCAAAGGCTGCTCCCAATGATTTCGGTATTTGCGTGATATCAAACGACGGCGCGGTGGAGTGCGTTGGAGACTGCGAGAAAAAATTTACAATGCAAAGCGTGATCAAGCCGATCATACTTTTATTGGCGCTTGAGGACAGAGGTGCTGAGGCTGTAAATTCTCTTTGCGGTATGGAGGCGACGGGCAAGCCCTTTGATGCCTTCAATTACAGTGACAGAGCATTACAGAGCGAGCACATAAATCCTATGATAAACGCGGGTGCGATCGCGCTCTGCACGCTTATCAAAGGGGACAGCTACGACGAAAAGTTCTCAAGATTGCTTGATCTTGCTCGCAGACTCGCGAACAATCCGTCACTTGACGTTGACGAATCGGTATATTTATCCGAAAAGGCGACGGGAAACAAGAACCGCGCACTGGCATACATGCTCAAGGCATACGGCATGATCGGGGGAGATATGGAGGAGGTGCTTGACATGTATTTCAAGGCTTGCTCCATTCAGGCGACCGCTCAAGACCTTGCAAGCATTGCCTTCGTTTTGGCAAATCACGGATCTGATCCGAGACGCGCGGAGCGGATGATCCGCGAGGATCACGCAAGACAGGTAAACGCAGTTATGGCTATTTGCGGAATGTACGACGGCTCGGGTGAGTTTGCCCTGAGAGTCGGGATCCCTGCCAAGAGCGGTGTCGGCGGCGGAATAATGGCAAGCGTTCCGGGACGGATGGGAATAGGGACATATTCTCCGTCTCTTGACAAAAAGGGAAACAGCCTTGCGGGAGTATATGCACTTGAGCTTCTCAGCGAGAGGCTTGGACTGAGTGTTTATTAAGACGAATAAATGGTACAAAAAGGACGCGAAAAGCGTCCTTTTTCGTCTCTTTTTTGGCATTTATTGAACAAATTATCATTTTTTGCTTGACAAAATAAAGGTTGTGTGGTATTATTCGAATATCATTATAATCATTCTAAGGAGATTAGTCATGAAAAAAATCGCTTTTATTTTCAAAAACGCTGATGCGAAGACACGCATCATCGGAATAGTTGCACTTGCACTTGCAGCTCTCGCTCTTCTGACCGTGATCATCTCAGCCAATACCGCAATCAACGGTCCTATTACCAAGCTTCCCGTTATTGAGCTCTTTGTTCCCGAAGAAGAACGTGACGAGCTTGACGACTACGGCAAGGATCTCGTAGAGCTGATCGAGGATGCGATTGATGAAGACGACGATGATCTTATCGAAGAGCTCGAGGATGAGTACGACATGCCTGTCAAAAAGATACTGAAGCTCATCGATCCCGTTTCTCTCAACGGCGTTAAGCAGCTTGGTGAGGAAATATATGAGGGAGATGAAGAAACCGTCATGATCTTTACTGTTATCGTAAACGGTATTTCCGCATACGCATTTATTATCGGTCTTTTTGTTGCTCTCGCAGGTATTTTCATGAACAAGGCACTCTTCATTATTGCTGATGTGTTCTCCGCGCTCTTCTTCTTTGTTTTTGTGGGTGCGGCATGGTTCTTTATCTTCACCGCGCTTTGCATCGCATACTGCATCCTTGTTTCCAAGGTTAAGAAGGCATACAATGCTTACCGTTCGGCTCCCGCAGCAGAAGCTACTGTAGAAGCTCCTGCGGCTGATCCCGAGGTTTAATATTTTGCATATAAAAACATCCGTCACACTGTGACGGATGTTTTTTTGTTTTATTCCTTGTGGTTGCGTTTATAAAGCAGCGCTCCTATAGCCATTATGACTGCGAATACTATCAGATAGAAGAGAACGGGGAAGGAGAATTCGCCCGACGCGGCTGCAGCCTTGTATTTCACGATCCCGTGCGCGTAGATCGCGACGAAGATCATAAAGAGCGAGCAGATTATCGCGAGTGCGGGCATTATCACGTTTTTGAACACGTTGCCCTTGCCCTCTTTTGCGATGAACATAATGAATATCGGGATATAGAGCGCGTAGACTGTGATTATCGGAAGCTCGGAGGAGTCAAAGCTGAAAGGACCGAAGATGGGGGAGGTAAGGTTTGCTCCGTAGAAGTAGAAGCACCACGCGCCGCAGAAAAGCAGTGTAAGCGCGCTTGAGTTTAATGGCATATTTGTCTGCGGATCAAGCTGCGAGAAGGTCTTGGGAGAAGGTCCTACTCCTCTTGCCGATAGGGAATAGAGTGAGCGTGTGTTCGCAAGCATAAGACCGTTGAGAGTTCCGAGGCAGGAGATGACGATGAACACGTTAAGGACCGTGCTTCCAACTGTGCCAAAGAGATTTTTGAATGCCGCTGTCGAGCCTTGTGTTTCCAGAACCTCTACCGAGGCGCCTCCTGTTAGTCCGATGAAATACGTGATGTAGATCATCATTATGATAGCGGTGCCTATAACGAGCGCTCGGGGAAGATTTTTCTTGGCGTCCTTTAGCTCGGAGTTTATCGAGGTTGCTATTATCCAGCCCTCGTATGCGAATGCAGCCGCTCCGATGCCTGCAAAAACGCTATCAAAGCTGCTTGATGAGGTCTTTACGGACGAAGCGAAGGCTTCCGTCGTGTTACCGTTTGCAAGTCCCGCGATTGTGCCGACTACGACTATGATCGCGAGGGGGATGAGCTTTATCACGGTCGCGCTGACCTGAAATTTTCCTGCGATCCTTGGGGAAAGCACGTTTACTGCGTATGCAAGGCATAGATAAAACGCGCCGAGTGACATACAAAGTCCGCTTGTTATGTCTGCGTTCGCGTTGAAGAGGATAAGAGTGTATCTTGCCGAGACCCACGCGAGCACTGCCGTCATTGCGGGGTAGTATATCGCTGTCAGAAACCATCCCGTCATATACGCGTAACGCGGCCCGACGATCGCCTCTGCGTAGTCAACGACTCCGTTGACCTTCAGATATTTCGTTGCGAAATTTGCGAAGTTGAAGGCACATATTATCATGATCACGCCACCGATGACCCACGCGAGAATTCCGAGAGCCAGGTTTCCTCCCGTATAGTTGAGGATGTCCTGCGCCTTGAAGAATACGCCCGAGCCTATTACTATTCCCACGACCATACATATCGCGGTAAAGAGTCCGTAGCGCTTTTGCATCTGATCATTATCCATTTGTTACTCCAAAAAGGTTTATTTTAAAAGGTTGATAGTCACCGCCGCGGCGAAGATCGCAAGGCAGACTATCGAAAGAATGAAACTTGGCTTGAATGCGACGGTTGAGCGTAGCTCTTCCATTACTGCGCTGAAGCCCTCGCTTTTCTTTGCGCTTTTCTCCCGCCCCTCTGCTATCAGACGAGATTTGGTGCGGAATATTCTCGCGCTCTCCGAAAAGAAGAGGAGAGAGGAGATACACAGCGCGATCGCGACCGTGGTAAGCAGGAGCAGATTATCAAGCGATGACAGGAAATATGCGGAAATATTAGCCTCTAAGAAGAGTCTGTATAGGTTTATCAGAAGATGAGCGATGATGCAGCAGACTATCGAGTTTGTCGTGTATAGCACGAATACCATCATCGCGCTGATAAAGAACGCCGGGATGAGTCCGCCAAGCGAGAAGGAATACAGCGCACTTGCAATGCAGGACAGTGTTGCGGCAAGCGGAAAACTCACCCTCTCGAGTCTTGAGAACATAACGCCTCTGAAAAGCACCTCCTCGGCTATTGCGGGGAGAAGCACGTAGGTCAGGATAAGATAGGGATAGGAGACGGTATATTCGTTCGCGCCTGCGGTGAAGGTGCCAAGCAGGGTAAGTCCTCTCGCCGCGTCGGGCACGCCGCCGAGCATCAGTGTAAGTGTGAGAGAGCCGCAGCAGGCGAAAAGCGCTGCAAAGATCATAAAAAATACGTGATCTGCGCGGAATGCTCGAAATCCGATCTCCTTCAACTGCGCTCCCACGCTTTTATCCGCTGACGTGATCATCATGGAGAGATACGCGGGGATGACAAGCGCGATGAGCTGTAATATCACGGGAGCGAGAAGCTCCTGTGAAAATGAAAATATAAATTTGTCTATCACGAGAGCGATAAGCGAGATGGCGAACACCACCGTGCAGACGAGCAGGGGAAGCGCAGGCTCCTCTATCGGCACTGCGGGAGTGTGCTTGGGCTTTGGCTCTCTTTGGGTGCGGACCTTTGGGGGGCGCTCCTTTTTTTTCTTTTTTTCTTTGACTTTGGGAGGCTCTTGGTGCTCTTTTGTTTCATCGTCGCACTGCTCGGGTGTCTCGGTGTCCTCGACAGAGACAGGGGTGTCTTTTTCCTCTGTCTCCTGTGCAGTGCGCTCGTCTGCGGCTGCTGCTTGCGGCTCCGGGGCGCTTGTCAGCGCATCAAGGGAAAGAGATATCTCCTCAAGCTCGTTTTTCTTATTTTCTTCCATTATTTTTCCCTGAACAGAACAAATTATTTTGCAAAAACAGATTCTTTGACCTTTTCCGCGGTGCCGTCGTCCTTGAAGCATCTGACAAGCTCAAGACCGAAGTCGAATGCCGCGCCCATGCCCTTGGCGGTGATGATGTTTCCGTCGCGGACTACGGTGCTTTCTACGTCAACGGTCGCACCGGTGAGGTATTCCTCAAAGCCGGGGAAGCAGACTGCGCGCTTACCCTCAAGGTATCCGCGCTTGCCAAGCACCATCGGTGCCGCGCAGATAGCGGCAAGATACGCACCCTTGCGTGATGCGGCGCGGAGCGCGGAGTCGACTATTCTCGATTCGTCGAGATTCTTTGAGCCGGGCATACCGCCGGGGAGAATGAGCATATCCGGGCTTGAGTCGCGGTACATAACGTCGGGTATGTCCGCGTGGACTATGATGCCGTGCGCTCCGCGGATGACGTCCTTGCCGCCAATGCCGACGGTGGTCACCTCAAGTCCTGCGCGTCTGAGAATGTCAAGAGGACAGAGTGCCTCTACCTCTTCAAATCCGTCTGCTAAAAACATGTATATCATAAATTTTCCTCTTTTCAAATTTTGATTTTGCGAACTGTCGCGAATAGCCTTCTCCAGCGGAGAAGGGGGACCACCGAAGGTGGTGGATGAGGAGGTCGCCATTAGGATGTATTTCACGGGTGTTCTGTGTATTTTGCTTTGTAGCACAGAGAATCTTTCGCATTAAAACAAGATCTTTATACGGACGTGAAACCCTTGAAAGGGCGACCTCCTCATCCACCGCTACCGCGGTCTCCCTTCCCCGCTGGGGAAGGCTAAACACGCAGATAAACCGCAATTTAACCTTTTGACGCTGCTAAAATTGCGTAGAGAGACACCGCTTGCGAGCGGTCTGCGCGTGAATCGTACAGCGAGTAATCCTTACGGAAGGTATACAGGCGGATAGCCACTATCTTTTTGTCGGGATGCGGATTTATCCATTCGTGACCGAAAAGCGCAACGCCGTTGTCAAAAATGACCGTGGTGTGGTAGGTCAGGGACTCCATGTGAGCATGGTCAGCAGTGAAATAGCAGGGAAGCTCCGTGCCGCCTTTGTTGGCTATCTCCGTATCTATTTCGTGACCCTGTACGTCTCCGTCGCGGTGACGGGCATAGCTTACCGATTCCGCGCCGACCTGCTTGCCGTAGTAGATATTGACACATTCCACGTCTCCGTCCTCGTATTTTACCGCGTAGGAGGCAAGTCCGAGATCCTTTTCGCTTCTGTAAAAGTAGCTTGGTAGGAACGGGAGCTCCTTTTTGGCGTTGTGGAGGAAGAGGAGTGAATCGGCGTAAAATTCCTTATTGATAATGAAAACACCCTCGTCAATGCGTCTTGGGGAGAGCTTACCAAAGCCCTTGAGCTTGTCCTTTAAGCAGGTGTCTGCGATGTCGGCAGATGCGAGATCTATGCAATTTTCCTCTCCGTTTCTTGAAGCGAAAACCTCTTCAAGCTTATCAGCATCTCTCAAAACCGAGCGATGTCCGTATATCTCTCTGACGTAGTGAGCAAAGCCGCGCACCCTGTCGATCGTTTCGTTGTATTTTGAATTATCGTAGTCGTCCGACCAAAGGATCGATGCCGCAAACATGAGTTTGAAAAGAATGCCGTCGTCAGCAAGCGTTTTTTCGTCGGGAGTGCACCATGAGGATACCTCAGCGCCGCGGATACAGCTCTTTTTCGATCGCTTGTCGAAATCCGAGAAGAGATTTGCGTGGAAATTACCGTATATTACCTCAAATCCGCGCTCATCAAAGCAGTCATCGCTCGTATAACCTGCCGAGTGATACCAGTCGAGCATTAAAATGTCGTTCGGGAGCATTTCTATTGACTTGGAGGTTGCGGGGAGACGGTAATAGCGGCCGAATACGTCGGTTCTTATCTCGTCCCTGTCGTCTCCTATTACAGAGCCTCTGTAGCTTACAAATCTCTGTGCCGATTCCGCCCACATTGCTATGCGGATGCCGCGGGATGCGTAAAAACCGTGAAGTCTGCACACGTCACCGCCGACAAGCTCGTGCCCCGTTTTGATTTTGCATTTATCGCACCAGCCGAGGACGCGGATTTCGTCGTGACCGATAGATACAGTGTTTGGCTCGAAGACCTCGATCACCTCGTCGGCTACGTCAAAGTAAAGCTCGTAGCTCTTTTCATTGCTTGGACAATAGGTATCGGGGAATGGGTCAAACGCCATTTCGGCTATCTCGGGATGGGCAAACGTGAGATAGTACGCGTGGCTGAGTGCCTGTATCTCGGGGATTACGTTCATTCCGCGAGATTTTGCGTATTTAACTATATCGCGCACCTCGTCCTTTGTCAGATACGAGCCGCCTGCAAGCTCTGTGTGGAGCGAGTCCTTCCAATAAAGGTCTGATCCCTGAAAGCTTCTTGAGCCGTCAACGCCCGGCATATTGTCGATGGTTTTACAGAATTTCTCCCAAGCAATATTTATCTCCGGGTGTCTGTCATACTGCATGCCTCCGCCGACCTCGAGTATAAGTGTGTTCATCTTCATGAGCAGCATTGAGTCGATGAGAGCTTTGAACTCGTCTATACCCTTGCGTGCCGGCATATAGAAATGCGCTCCGCGGACCGGGCACAAGGGCTTGTCCGTTATTTTGGTGACGGGCAGGGTGATATTGCCGCCGCTCTTTTTTGCAAGTGTGAGCAGAGTACCGAGCGCATAGAGAGCACCCGCTCTTGTCGATGCAAGGATAATTACCGAGCCTTCGGTTATTTCGAGCGAATATTCCTCGGCATCGAGCTCTGCGGCAGATATTCTTATAAAGCCGTCCGACTCGGTCTGCTTTGCGGATGCTCCGAGTATTCTTTCGGAGAGGGAGGAGAATATCTCGACTGTTCCGTCGAATATACGGTCATCGCATGAAGCGGTTATCGGTGTGGGGAGTGATATGATGTTTTCTGACAAGGCTATATTTTTCGGTGTGTGAAGAAGCATTTTTGTTACCTCCGGGGAGCAATGCGATCTCAACAGTGCTTTGATACATCGATTAAATTATAGCATACAAAAAGCTCGTTTGTCAACGAGGGAGCGCAAGTTATATAAAAACTTTTCTAAAAATCAAAAAAGGTATTGACTTTTATTTTTATTGGTGTAAAATGTGAATGGACACGGTCCGAAAAAGAATGCGGAGGTTGCATAATGAGCGCAGCAAATAAAAAAGCCGTCGTGGATTTCACCGATGGTAAAATAGCGGGTAAGATGATAAAGTTTGCCATGCCCTTGATGGCAACGGCGCTGTTACAGTCGCTTTACAATGCGGCGGATATGATAGTGGTCGCGAACTTTGCTCCGAACGGCTCGTTTGCCATGGGTGCTGTCGGCGCGTGTGGATCGCTTTTCTCACTGTTTGTCAACTTCTTCCTCGGACTGTCGGTCGGTGTAGGTATCTGTGTGGCGCAGAATATCGGAGCGAGACGACCGGAGCAGGTCAAAAAATACGTACATACTGCGGCGGTAATGTCTCTTATCTGCGGCATTGCGATGGGTGTGCTCGGCTTCTTTACCGCGGAGACTATGCTTAAATGGATGGGCACTCCCGACACGCTTTTGCCCGAGGCTTCGCAATACATGCGCGCAGTTTTCGTCGGAATGCCTGCAAATCTTGTTTATAACTTTTTGGCAAGCGCATTGCGTTCGTCGGGAGACTCGAAGAGACCGCTTATTTTCCTGACCGTATCCGGTCTTGCCAACGTTGGTATCAACTTTTTGATGGTGATGGGATTTGGAATGGGTGCGGTCGGTGTCGGTATCGCGACGACGATATCACAGTACCTTTCCGCAATTCTTATCGTGGTGTTTATGCTGAGGACGAGCGGAGTCTGCCGAGTTTATCCGAGAGAGCTTAAGATCCACAGGGAAATGGTCGTGGGAATCATGCAGAACGGTCTTCCTACGGGACTTCAGAGCGTTGTGTTCGCAATTTCCAACGTGCTTATCCAGGCGAGCATCAACTCCTTCGGAGACATTGCCGTTTCGGGCTCGGGCGCGGCTAACAATATCGAGAATTTCATATACGTTGCGATGAACGCGATCTCGATCGCGACGATCACGGTGGTAAGCCAGAACGTAGGCGCGGCGAAGTTCGAGAGAATAAAGAGGACTATGGTAGTCTCTCTTATTACCGTTTCTGTGGTGGGACTTGGCATCGCGGGACTCGTAATGCTTTTCCACGAGCCTCTGCTTGCCATTTACGCGCCCGGAAACGATGCTACGGCTCATGCGGTCAGAGATTCCGGACTTGTCAAGCTTCTGTTCGTAGGATGTCCGTATTTCCTGTGCGGTATCATGGAGTGCGTCAGCGGCTCGCTCAAGGGAATGGGAAGGTCTCTTATATCGATGATAGTGTCTATCATCGGCTCCTGTGCGCTTCGCATTCTGTGGATATATACGGTCTGTCCGTTCTTCTCCGACAACATCGGTGTTTTGTATCTTGCGTATCCTGTGACCTGGATAGTTACGACTGTCGGTCTTGCGGTCTTTAACGTAAAGGCTTATCACGAGCTGATACGCGCGAGAGACGCGAGGATCGCAAGAGAGGCGGAGAGAGAAGCGGTAGACAATCCGGCGTAAGAGCATTGGAGAAAAAATTGCGGCAACCGCTCTTTTCCGGAGCGGTTGCCGTTTTTGAAGTGGACGCTCATGTAAAAATATTAAATGATGTGTGTAAAAATATCATTTACATTTAGGTTGTGCGGTGATAGAATTAAGTCGATCAAACACCAGGGATTTTAAGAGCGGAGGGGAGCACCGGAATGAGCGCCGTAGCTAAAAAAAGGGTTATAGATTTTACTGACGGGCCGATACCCAAGAACATCCTTATCTTTGTATGGCCATTGCTTGTGCATCAGTTCTTGCAGACAACATACAACTCGGTCGGAATGATGATAGTGGGTCAGTACTCTCCGAACGGCTCGATCGCGATGGGCGCGATAAGCGCGGCATCTACGATGCTCACCTTTTGGATGAGCATTTTCTCGGGAATATCGGCAGGAACCGGCATATGTGTTGCGCTCAAGATAGGTGCGCGAGACGAAAAAGAGGTCGAGCGATACATACACAGCTCGGCGGTATTTTCATTTATCGGCGGTGCGGTGCTGATGATAATCGGAATTGCGACGATCAAGCCGTTTTTGATACTTACCGAGGTGCCTGAGTCGATGATGGCAGAGGCGACCGCGTATATGGTGGCGTATTACCTCGGTTTTCCTGCCATGATGGTGCTAAACTCAATGTCGGCATCTCTCCGCGCATCGGGTGACACCTACCACACGATGATATTCATGTCTGTCGCGGGCGCGGTCAATCTGCTCGCTACAGCAATTTTGGTGTTCGGCTTCGGGCTTGGCGCGGTTGCCGCCGGAGTCGGTGTTACGGTCACGCAGATAGTTGCGGTCTCTTTGATACTCGGGTATATGATGCGGCTTGACGGAATGTGCCGTTTCAGCTTTAAAAAGCTTACTCTGTTCAAGGATGCGGTCAAGGGCTTTCTTTATTGCGGTGTTCCGATAGGATTGCAGAGTAGTGTTTTCTCCTTGGCGAACATTTTTATTCAAGGCTACATCAACATTTACGGTGACGTGGTCATTGCGGGATCTGCGGCGGCGAACAGTCTGACAAACTACATTCATTCGATAACCAACGCGCTTGCGGTCGCGCTTCTTACCATTGTAAGCCAAAATATGGGCGCAAAAAAGTATGGAAGGGTCAAAAGGATAGTTGTCGTAATGGTTCTCGCCGTGGTGGCTATAGGCCTTCTTATGGGACTTGCTATTTGCGCCTTTGGCAAGCCGCTGCTTGGGCTTTACGTCTCGAAGGATGACGGTCTTGATTACGATGCGGTTATCTATGAGGGAATGGTCAGAGCTTTGACTTATACTCTGCCGTACTTCCTTTACGGGGTAGTCGAGTGCTTTTCAAACACGCTCAACGGAATGAAAAAGTCTGTCGTTTCAATGACTCTGTCGCTGATCGGTCTTTGCGGGGTAAGGATCGTCTGGGTGGTTGCAGCGAACGCGATGTTCCCCGAGAGCGTTGCGCTCATACACCTCTCGTCGCCTGTCTCCTGCCTTGCAACTGCGCTTATGGAGACAGTTGCGCTTGTTGTGGCATTTAAAAGGTTGTCCGGGAAAAAGTCCCGTAAGAACGGGGCATTACTTGAGAATATATAAACAAAGATGCGGTTCTTCGTGAGGAGATCCGCATTTTTGCGATTTTTTACATTTCGAAGGCGAAAAATTCCATTTACACGGATGTTTTTCGGTTGTATAATTATACGCGGTGAAATTTTTATTTAGGGGGCGTATTGATGAGCACCTTGGCAAAGAAAAACGTAGTGGACTTTACACAGGGCCCGATGCTAAAAAAAATGATACTGTTCGCCCTGCCTATAATTGCAAACCATTTGTTGCAATCGCTCTATAATTCCACCGATATGATAGTTGTCGGACAGTTTGCGGAAAACGGAGCTTTTGCGATGGGGGCGGTAGGCGCGTGCGGACCGCTTATCAGAGTGTTTATAAACTTCTTCTTCGGAATTGCAGCGGGTGTCGGTATATGCGTGGCGCAGAAGATAGGCGCAAAGGAAGAGGATGCGGTTCAAAAATACATACATACTGCCGCGGTGATGTCCTTTGTTTCGGGTGTAGTTCTGATGGTTGTCGGCTGGTTTATGGCGGAGCGTATGCTTATATGGACGGGAGTTCCGGACACCATGCTTTCCGACGCGACTGCGTATATGAAGGCGTACTTCGTCGGAATGCCTGCAATGATGGTTTTAAACTTTCTCTCCGCGTCGCTTCGTGCGGCAGGTGATACCTTTCATACGATGATATTTATGGCTATCGCAGGTGCGGCTAACGTGTTTGCCAATCTTGTAGCCGTTGTCGGCTTTGGAATGGGAGCGGCGGGAGTCGGAATAGGAACCACCGTTGCGCAGACTCTGGCGGCTGTTATGATCGTTGTTTATATGATGAGGCTGGAGGGTATTTGTAATTTCAGCTTCAAAAAGCTCGCAGTGTTTGGCGAAATGGTCAAAGGAATACTCGCAAACGGAATTCCCGTTGGTATTCAGAGCACGGTTTTGGCGCTTTCAAACGTAATAGTTCAGGCTGCAAAGAACTCGTACGGTGATATCGTTATCTCAGGAGCGACCGCGGCGGGAACCATTGAAGGATATATCAGCGTTGTGCTCAGCGGAATTGCAACTGCTGTTATTACGATGGTGAGCCAGAACGTAGGAGCGGGAAGATACGACAGAGTAAAGGATATATTGAAAATGGCACTTATTCTGGTGGTCATCATCGGTATTGTCCTCGGTGCGCTCGTTACGTTGTTCGGAGACGCGCTTTTAAGGCTCTTCGTGTCCGATGATGAGGCAGCGGCAGACGAAATAAGGTCAGAGGGAATGAAGCTTATGTATATAGTCTGCTTGCCGTACTTTATCGTAGGAATTTACGAGTGCTTCACCGCCGCCCTCAAGGGAATGAAAAAGGCGATATCGGCAATGGTGCTCTCGATAGTCGGTATGTGTGGCTTCAAGCTTATGTGGATATATCTCGTCCTTCCGCATCTTCCGCGCGACGTATCGATGCTCTATATAGCGTATCCGATAGCGTGGGTGCTTGTATCTGTCGCGGCGATAATACTCTTTGTGATAACTTATCGCGCAAGAGTCAGATACAATCCTCCTGCGCTTGGAGAAACACCCGAAATGGAATAAAACACGAAATAAAAAAGAAAAAAGGGCGTTTTCGGTCGAGGAAACGCCCTTTTATGCAATATGTAATAAAAATATAGTAGAGAATTGTTAAATTTTTACCGAATACCTCTTGTAAAAAGCGCGAAAATGTGGTAAACTATAGTTTGGTAAAAAAATTTGAGCGGGATCTCCCGCGGATATAAAATGAAAGGTGGAAAACAAAATGACCTACAACAAGAAGTCTATTGAAGACGTAGTCATCAACGCAGGCACGAAGGTTTTCGTTCGTTGCGACTTCAACGTACCCAGCAAGGACGGTGTTATCACCTCCGACAAGAGAATCGTAGAAGCACTCCCCACAATCAAGTACCTCATGGCAAAGGGCGCAAAGGTAATTCTTGCGTCTCACATGGGTAAGCCCCATAACATTTTCACACCCGGCTTCAAGCTCACAAAGAAGGAGCTTAAGAAGGTTGCTGAGCTTCCCGAAAGCGAGCAGGCAGCTGCTACCGAGGAGTATCTTGAGAAGGCTAAGAAGGACATAAAGAAGTTCTCCCTCAAGATCGTTGCTGACAAGCTCAACGAGTACCTTGACAACAAGGTTGTATTTGCAAACGATATCGTAGGCGACGATGCTAAGGCTAAGATCGCCGCTATGGAGAACGGCACTTGCGTTCTTCTTGAGAACGTTCGTTTCGACGCAGGAGAAGAGAAGAACAAGCCCGAGTTTGCAAAGGCTCTTGCAGACCTCTGCGGCGAGGACGGTCTCTACGTTAACGACGCGTTCGGTACCGCTCACAGAGCACACGCGTCCACTGCAGGCGTTGCAGCATATCTCCCCGCAGTTTGCGGTTACCTTATCGGTAAGGAGATCGGCGTTATGGGTAAGGCACTCTCCAACCCCGAGCGTCCCTTCGTTGCTATCCTCGGCGGAGCAAAGGTTTCCGACAAGCTCAACGTTATCAACAACCTTCTCTCCAAGGTCGACACCCTTATCATCGGCGGCGGAATGGCTTACACATTCCTCGCAGCTAAGGGCTACGGTGTAGGTAACTCTCTCCTCGACACAGAGAAGATCGATTACTGCAAGGAAATGATGGCAAAGGCAGAGGCTAACGGCGTTAAGCTTCTTCTCCCCATCGACACAACCGTTGCAGACGGCTTCCCGAACCCCATCGATGCTGAGATCGCGGTTGAGGTAGTTGACTCCGACAAGATCCCCGCTGACAAGGAGGGACTTGACATCGGTCCTAAGACCATGGAGCTTTATGCAGATGCAGTTAAGAACGCGAAGACCGTTGTATGGAACGGACCTATGGGCGTATTTGAGAACCCCACACTTGCAAAGGGAACTATCTCTGTTGCAAAGGCACTCGCTGACAGCGATTGCATCTCCATCGTAGGCGGTGGTGACTCTGCGGCTGCTTGTGAGACTCTCGGCTTTGCTGACAGAATCACACACATTTCTACCGGTGGTGGAGCATCCCTTGAGTTCCTTGAGGGACTTGAGCTTCCCGGTATTGCGGCACTTCAGGATAAATAATACGACCAATTCAGCCTTGAATTTTTATCCAATACTGCGTTGCTCCTCAAAAGCGGCTCGACGTAGGGAACTACGCCTTCGCCTTGCTTTCTCCGGTGCGCCTTGTCTTGAATAAAAATTCTGCGGCTTCTGTTAATTAAAAAAGTTACAATAACCTTCAAAAACTTGTGTTAAAGTTTTTGAAGGGAGCGCGAGGAAAACTTTTTTCAAAAAGTTTCCCTCGCGAAAATAAAAATAAAAAGGAAAAAATAAAAATGAGAAGATATGTTATCGCAGGAAACTGGAAGATGAACATGACCCCCAACGGTGCGAAGGCTCTTATCAATGAGATGAAGCCCCTCGTTGCAGGTAAGGACAATTGTGACGTTGTTCTTTGCGTACCCGCAATCGACATTCCCGCGGCTGTTGAGGCAGCAAAGGGATCTAACATAAAGATCGGTGCAGAGAACGTACACTTCAAGGCATCCGGTGCTTACACCGGCGAGATCTCCGCAGAGATGCTCTGCGAGGCAGGCGTTGAGTACGTTGTTATCGGACACAGTGAGAGAAGACAGTACTTCGGTGAGACCGATCAGACTGTTAACCTCCGCACACTTGCTGCTCTTAACGCAGGACTCAAGGCTATCGTTTGTGTTGGCGAGACTCTTGAGCAGAGAGAGCTTGGCTACACCGAGACACTCCTCAAGTTCCAGACAAAGATGGCTCTTACAAACGTAACTGCCGAGCAGATGAAGAACGTTATCATCGCTTACGAGCCTGTTTGGGCTATCGGTACGGGTGTTACCGCTACAGCTGACCAGGCTGACGAGGGCAACGGCTACGTTCGCGCAGCTGTTGCAGAGATGTTCGGAGCAGAGGTTGCTGAGGCTACTACCGTTCAGTACGGCGGCTCCATGAACGACAAGAACGCTGCAGAGCTTCTCTCCAAGGAGAACGTTGACGGCGGTCTTATCGGCGGCGCATCCCTTAAGAGCGCAGCTTTCGCTGCTATCGTTGAGGCGGCTCAGTAAGATTTACAGGAATATGCAGGGGGAAGGGCGAACCTTTTTGAAAAAAGGGTTCGCCCTTCCCCCTGCACCCCCATCCCACTCCCAAAACTTTCAATAAAGATAACGTGTAATTGTTGGGGGAATTTTCTGAAAAAATATTGAAATGCGGGCGATTTTGTGATAGAATGTGCGTGTGATAAATAAAACGGAGGACTACCAAATGGAAGACATATCTCTTGTAAAGATCGATACGATAACTCCTGACGACGGGTACGACTACTTTTTCGCGTATTACGATCTTCAGCCTTACGATAAGGAGTCGAAGATACATTTGACTCACAGAGTTAAATTCCACGATCGCATTCCAACTGCGGAGGATATTTGCGAGGTCGGATACATAACGCTTTGCGACAAGGTGTTTCACAAGGTTGCCGAGACTCGCGCGTGGAATTTTCAGCAGGGCGCACAGCTTCAATGGTTTGATGACGAGAGCATTTTTTACAATGATTTCAGAAACGGCGAGTTTTGCGGTGTTATCAAGAATATACACACAGGTATTGAGCGCGAGATATGCATGCCGCTCGCCAATCTTTCGCAGGATCGCAAGTGGGGACTTTCCATAAACTTCCCGCGCGTTTGGAATTTCCGTCCCGGCTACGGGTATTGCAATTACAAGGACAGATTTTTTGACGAAAACGCCCCTGAGGATGACGGGATATTCATCGTTGACATTGAGAACAATACATCAAGTCTTATAATCAATTATGCACAGTTAAAGGAAGCTTTTCCGCAGAAGCCACACTGTGATCATAAGATCGTAGTGAATCACATTACCTTCAATCCGTCCGCGTCGAGATTTTTGTTTTTGCTTCGCGATTTTCCCGAGGAGGGAAGCAAGTGGGGAACAATGCTTATCACCGCCAACCGCGACGGCTCGGATATAAGGGCACTGACCGACTATACCGGTAACTCGCACTATAACTGGAAGGACGATCGCGTGATAATGACCTATTCGCTCCTCCCCACCTGGGGAATCTATTTTGTGGATGATGAGACGGGCGATATAACTGCGTTGAACAACGAAAATATAGATTACGGTGATATTCATTGCATCTATCACCCAGACCGCACCTGCTTTATCGGTGACGGATATCCGTGGCCGGATCCTAACCGCCGCAGAATATGGTTATACGATTTTGAAACCCGAAAGGATGTGCTCGTGGCGCAGATATACGCACACCCCGATTTTTACGGCGATCACAGATGCGACCTTCACGACCGTTTCAATTGCGACGGCACGCTAGTATCCTTCGATGCGCTCGGAGAGGGGAACAGAAGGATATGTCAGTTTAAGTTTGATAAGAAGGAAATTCTTGAAAAGGCTTCGCAAGAGAAATAAATGAAGAAACCGCACCCGTGATGGTGCGGTTTTTGAATGTTAAATTGCATTTTATAGGTGTATTGGCTCCATCCCACGACCCCCACCCACTCCCCCGACGCTTCGCGTCTCCCCCTCGCGGTCTCGCTGCGGCTCGGTCACATCGCGGCTCTGACAGTCCAACGGACTGTCATTCACTACCGCGATGCCGCTTCGCTACTCCCGAGGGGAGAAGGAACGGAAGAAATGTCTTTTGAAAAGGAGTGACAAATTGCGGTTTGTCGGGGACGCGAACAATCCCTCAGACGCGCACGGAGGCGCGCCAGCTCCCTTTACACAAGGGAGCTTTACCTGAAAGGTGGAGAACGTGGATATAGTGAAGTTTTCTTTAAATTTAAAAGGGTTTCACATCTATAAAGCGTACGAACATCCACCAACAAAGCTCCCTTGTGTAAAGGGAGCTGTCACGCCTTGCGCGTGACTGAGGGATTGTTCGTCTCACCGATAAATCAAAATTTGAAAGAATAAAAAATTGCGGTTTAGCGAACGGTCTACAATGTAGGGCGGGGGCTTGCTCCCGCCGTGAAAACCTTTTAAATTTGACGAAACGGCGGGAGCAAGCCCCCGCCCTACGACGCAAGGCGTACCGTGGAGATAATTTATAGCCGTGAAATTCGATTTAAACCGTTCGATAAATCAAAAATTGAAAATGAGTCTCGTGCGGATTGTGCTTTGTTAGCATTAAAATTTCAGCAAAAGGGCAAAAAAGTCGGTTTTTGCAATGTTATTGTATGGATTGTCTATTTACTTGTGTATTAATTTAGTGTAAAATAAGGTATAGTAAAGAGGATTGGCGAAGCATCAAGGCGGATAAAACAGTTAATAAATACAATAGTACAGTAAAAAAATCTATTGTTTTGATCAGCTTTTGGGTGTAGTATTACCTAAATACTTTTTTGACAAGGAATCCTATTTTGTTTTAAGGAGAACAAAAATGACAGAGACATTGTGGAACGGATTTAAAAAAATTGAATTTGAGTTTGAGGGCAGAGTTGCGATAGTCGTTTTTCCCGAAAAGGCGAACGAGGACAAAAATTGGCTTTTCAAGACCGAGTATTTCGGCGCGTTTCCCGATTTTGAGATAGAAATGCTTAAAAGAGGCTGGCATCTTGCGTTTATTGCTAATAAAACGCGCTGGTGTCTTGACGAGGACCTTGACCTTAAGGCGAGGTTTGCAGAATATCTTCACAAGGAATACGGACTTTACCAAAAGTGCGTTCCCGTGGGAATGAGTTGCGGAGGTATGTTTGCCTGCAAGTTTGCGGCTAAATATCCGGAGTACATTTCCGCGCTTTATATCGATGCGCCGGTTATGAATCTACTGTCTTGCCCCGGTGACCTCGGAATCGCGAAGGGAAATATGCTTGGGGAGTTCCAAAAGGCAACGGGAATGACTATGTCCGAGCTGATCTGTTACAGAGAGCATCCAATAGACAAGATGCACCTGCTCCTTGAAAATAATCTCCCCATAATGCTTGTTTACGGTGATTCCGATGATATTGTACCTTACCTGGAGAACGGTGCGATACTTGAAAAATACTACCGCGAAAACGGTGGAACTATCATTGCAATTGGCAAAAAGGACTGTGGACATCATCCGCACGGGCTCCCAGACGATTGCACACCGATAATTGAATTCGTTGAAAAATACCGTAAATAATTTCAAAGAGGATAATGAAATGAAGGATTATTTCGGAATAAAGCCGTTTGGCGCAACCCCAAATCAGCGTCAGCTCAACCATTTAGGTAAAATGTATAAAAAGGCGTTTTTCCACTTCGGCGTTAACACCTTTTCAAATCTTGAATGGGGTGACGGAACCGAGGCGGAAAAGATGTTTGATCCTACCGATCTTGACGTGAGAAGCTGGATAAGAGATATAAAGGCGGCAGGATTTCAGCTTGCTATGATGACGGCAAAGCATCACGACGGCTTCTGCCTCTGGCCATCTAAATACACGGAACATTCGGTCAAAAACAGCCCGTACAAGAATGGCAAGGGTGACGTCGTGCGCGAATTTGTCGATGCGTGTCACGAATATAACGTAAAGGTTGGTCTCTACATTTCTCCTTGGGACAGAAACTCGGAATATTGGGGAACGGACGAGTATACGCTTTATTATGCTAAGCAGCTTGAAGAGCTTTGTACACAGTACGGTAAGCTTGACGAGATATGGTGGGACTCCGCGGGAAGCGGTGAGACTCCCTACGATTGGGGCAACTGGGCTTATATCGTGAGAAATAATCAGCCCGATGCGGTCTGCTTTGGCTCTATCGGAGCGACACCGTATATCGACGTAAGATGGTGCGGAAACGAGTCGGGATATGCGGGCGAGACACATTACGCGTCTACCGACGAGGAGAGTATCTCCACCCTGCATCCCACTGATATGGACCGTCTGCGCAATAACACGGGAATTATCGGCGGCGAGAGATATCTGCCTGCCGAGGTTGACGTTTCTATAAGACCGGGTTGGTTCTATCACGCCGATCAGGACGATAAGGTTAAGAGCGCGAGAGAGCTTGATAAGATATGGTTCCGTTCGGTTGGACAAAACGCTATCATGCTTCTCAATTTCCCACCCGATACAACCGGACATCTTCCCGCGCAGGACGTAAAAAATGCTATCGAGTCAAATCAAAGAATAAATAAGATGCTTTCGGTAAACTACGCTGTCAATGCCGACGTCTCTGCCGACAGTACGTATTGTAAGGAGAGCAGAATTGAGAAGGCGATTCTTGATGACGATGAGCTTTTCTGGGCGAGTGCAGAGGGTAAGGACAGCGCGATAATCAATATCGTGCTTCCCGATGATGCGCCTGAGATAAACGTACTCAAGATCGGAGAGAAAGTTGAGCTTGGTGAGAGAATTACGTCATTTAAGCTTGAATGTCTTGATGGTGAAACACCTGAAGCATTGCTTGAATGCACCTCTGTAGGTTATCTCCGCGCCGAGCGATTCAAGACAGGTAAATACAAAAAGCTTCGTTTGACCCTCAATGCTATCGAGGCTCCCGTAACGCTTCGAGTGCTTGCGCTCCATACCTACGACGAGGATGGGGAAGAAGAGGCAAGACTTGCCGCGCTTGCAAAGAGGGAGAATCTTGCAGAGATGAAGTCGTCAAAAATCAGCTATTCCGAAGATGGATTGACGGCAACGATCAATTTTGGAGGAATATATCCCTTTGACACTATTTCTTTCAACATGAAGTATCAGGGCGATTACAAGGTATGTGCGTTTGACGGTGCGAATTTCTACGAAATAGCAAACGGCTGGGAGGGTGACTACATAGTTGATCTTCAGCTTGATAAGGTCATCGATTCGAGTTGTCAGATACAGATCTGGTGCAACACCGGATTCCGCGAGGAGCCGAAGTTCAGGATACTGTAAGCATAATGAGCTTTTGAGGCAAGCGATTGTTTCCTTTGGATTACTCATAGTGAGAAGACATTGTAAATATAAAACATCGTCTGCAACGCAAAATTGCGTTGCAGACGATGTTTTTATCGTTGGTTCGGTATCTCCTCGTCTCCGTGAAGCTTCATCCACTCAAGTGTCGCGTCGTATGCGGCGAGGTCGGCATCTGCCATTGTATTTGTGTGGAGGACTATACCCTCGGCTTCGCCGGACAGGATTTTCTCGCGGTAGAAATCAAGCTGTTTAATGACCGCATCGGCGGTAGCCTCCTTGGATTCACCGAAATTCCAAAGGTAACAGCCGAACATTCTGCGGCTGTTGGGTGTCATTTTTTTGAAATGCTCAAATTTTTCGGGAATGAGATCGGCATCAGACTCCTTCCAGTTCCACACGATAACACCGTCAAAGGGCTCTATGTATTTTTTGAAACTTGCGTCGTTGCGCTCGTCAAGTCCGAATTCATGGGTATAGAGCACCATCCACATGTCAAGCGGTCTGACGTTGTTTTCACGCAGGCGCGTGCGTATGTCCCAAAGCACCTTGGGGTCGATGGGCTCCTTGCCGTCCTTTATTCTTGCGTCGGATTGCTGAATAAAATCGTCAAAAACGGTTGCTTTGAGATTGGGAAACTCTTTTGCGTCCGAAAGTATGGTATCTATCTTTTCGGGATCGTCAAGTGCGCCAAAGCATTCCCATCCGAGCTCGGAGAGGGGGGAGAAGGATTTGTTGTACTGTCTGCGGTTGACCTTGAAGCCCATAGGCACCATGAATACCTTTCCAATGCCGAAGCAATAGCAGAACTCCGCAGGTGTCATTCTTGACTCGCCATGAAAGCCGTAATTTGCAAAATTGTTGTTAAAGCCCCCCTCGGGATGTCCCCAGAGCCATATGCATTCGCGTAGTTTCATAAAAAAACTCCTTTTGAGTTGATTTTCACACAACTGTGTGATATAATTATATTATATATGTGTTTTTCGATATTAACAATGTAATTTTGAACGAAAAATATGGAGATTCGGATATGAAGATAAAAGCGAATGACGCGTTTTCAAAAAATATGAGAAAATACGCTCTCAACGTATTTAATGCGGGATATGGAGAAATGGACAGTTCGTGGTGTGGGGAGATCGTGAACACACCCGTTTCAAAGCTCTTCTATATCATAGAGGGAGAGTTTTACGTGGATATGCGGACGGGGGAGAGAATATATTTTAAGGAAGGCAACGTATATCTTATCCCATCGGGTTCTTCGTATACCTTCGGGTGTGATGGGGATATTAAGCACCTGTTTTTTAACCTTCAGCTTTGTTCATATGATAATATAGACGTGCTTGGTGGAATCGACGGTGTACGTTCCGCTCCGATAGATCATCCTATGTTGGCGGAGGAGCTCGTTGATCTTGCAATGTCGGACTCTTGCGGCGATACTATGAAATTTGAGCTTGAGATACGTCGGCGGCTGATGGATTTTATGGAAGAGGGCGGAGTTGAGCTGTCTTTTGGAGATTACAGCGCCGAGATCCGCTCCGCGTTCGAATATATCAATGAAAATCTGTCGATCAAATTGACCTTGGCCGAGATCGCGGAAAAAGTACATCTTGCGGCGAGTACTCTTTCGAGAAAATTCAGGATCGAGACCGGGATGAGCGTCGGTGAATACATTAATAAGCGAATAATGCTTATGGCGGAAAGAGAGCTTATGTCTACGAATGCGTCTGTGCTTGAAATAAGCGAGAAATTTGGATTTTGTGATCAGTTCTATTTTTGGCGACAGTTCAAAAAAGCGTACGGTACGGCTCCGAGCGTGTATAGAAAAAGGAACAAAGCCTGACCGTGAGAATGCAATTATTCCTTATGCTGTAAGGGTTTCTTTTGAATGTATACCGAATTGGTAAAAATTTTTGAAAAAATTTTCAAAAAACTATTGACAAGGCAAAAAGAGTGTGGTATAATCAATGTGTACCAGAGAGGTAGACATTGAGAAGGACGGAGGGAAATCGAATATGAGAGTGACCCAAGAAGCCGATTATGCCATCCGAATGTGTCTGATCCTGGACAGCATCGGAGAGAAGACGGGCGCGGCTCAATTAGCCGACATTGCCTGCATAACTCCGAAGATCGCGCTCAAGGTTCTGCGCAAATTAAATGAGGGCGGCATGGTTCGATCCTACAAGGGAGTGCAGGGAGGCTATGAGCTTGTAAAGTCCGGAGACGAGCTTCGCATAATTGAGATCATCGAGCTGATCGACGGACCCATCCGCATCTCCAAGTGTCTCGATTGCGAGCACGAGTGCTCCAAAAATCCATGCAAGATGGACTGCAAGATGCATATCGCGTTTGACGCAGTCAATCAAAAGCTTATCGAAAATCTCGGACTTATAACGGTCAGGATGCTACACGACAAAAACGTGAGCGCCGCCGATATATCCGATATTATAAATAATGTTTAAAAATATTTTTTACTTAAAAAGGAGATTTTGTTATGAAAAAGTTTGTTTGTCCTGTTTGCGGTTACGTTCACGAAGCTGATGAGATGCCCGCTGATTTCAAGTGCCCCGTTTGTAAGGTTCCCGGCTCCAAGTTCAAGGTAATGGATAACGCTAAGCTTGCAGCAGAGCATGAGTACGGCATCTACGCTAAGACTGTTAAGAACAACCCCGACATTTCCGATGCTGATAAGGCGTTCATCTTTGAGCAGCTTATGGCTAACTTCCAGGGCGAGTGCTCTGAGGTTGGTATGTACCTCTGCATGGCAAGAATCGCTCACAGAGAGGGCTATCCTGAGATCGGTCTCTACTGGGAGAAGGCAGCTTACGAGGAGGCTGAGCATGCTGCAAAGTTTGCAGAGCTTCTCGGTGAGGACCTTGAGCCCAACATGAAGGCTACAACCAAGGATAATCTCGCTTGGCGCGTTGATTGCGAGTTCGGTGCAACACAGGGCAAGTTTGACCTCGCTGCATGCGCTAAGAAGAACGGACTTGACGCGATCCATGACACCGTGCATGAAATGGCTCGCGACGAAGCAAGACACGGTAAGGCTCTTAAGGGTCTTCACGACAGATACTTCAAGGGCTAATAACCATATAATTTATGGGCGGCGGCAGAGTCGCCGCCCTATACGGAGGACCCAAGCGGATTGGGTGGTGCAAGTCCACCGTCCTTCACCTAATTTGAATAAATTTATACTAAAAGCTACATAATCAGAAGGGAGATCACTATGAACGACAAGATAAAGGCTCTGCTTAACGAGCAGATCAACAAGGAGCTTTACAGCGCGTATCTTTACGTTGATATCGCAAACTATTACGACGAGCTCGATCTCGACGGATATGCGAATTACTACATGATCCAGGCGCAGGAGGAGCGCGATCACGCTCTCTTGTTTATGAAATATATGCAGAACAACGGCTGGAAGGTCACTCTTGAGGCGATCGCTAAGCCCGACAAGACGTTTGAGGGTGTTATCGGTCCTCTTGAGGTTGCGGCTGAGCACGAGAGATACGTAACGAGCCTTATCAATGCGATCTACCACGAGTGCTACGAGGCGAGAGATTACAGAACGATGAAGTTCCTCGACTGGTTCGTTGACGAGCAGATGGAGGAAGAGGACAACGCGGATTCGATGATCAACCGTTACAAGTTGTTCGGAAGCGACCCCAAGGGTCTGTATGCTCTCGATCAGGAGTACGCTGGCAGAGTTTACACCGCGCCGAGCCTCGTTCTTTAAAATTAACAAAAAACCTTTGCTTACTTGATTGATTCAAGTGTGTGAGGGATAAAATAAATAACAAAACAAACACTAAAAACAGATTTGAAAGGAATTTACTGATATGAAAAAATATGTTTGCCCTTGCGGATATGAATACGACCCCAAAGTTGGAGAGCCCAGCCAGGGAATTGCCCCCGGCACGCCTTGGGAATCGGTTACCGAGGACTTCGAGTGCCCCATTTGCGGACTTGGTAAGGACGCTTTTGAGGAAGCATAAGTCTTAGAAAAGTGATACAAACAAACTAAACATAACAACCGCCTTTTGCAGACGAAGGGGCGGTTGTTTTTTTTGCGATCTTTGAGTGGTTTTTGCTAAAACCATGGAAGTTTTGTGGAGGTTTGGGGGATGCCGAAGGGTGAAATGGAAGGGAAAATGGAGGTCTGAAAAGTGGAAGTTTTTGATACAAGGTAATTATAGCAAAAAAGCCTGCTCTTGCGAACAGGCTTATCTTTCTCGGAAATCTTGTGCAGAGCTCACTCATCAGCCAGGACGGTTGGAGCGTACTTGTGGGTGGTGAGCGATAGCATAGTATAGCTTTTCATAACACCGTTGCGGGTTTTTAAGATCGAAAGCTTTCGGTCCAGATCCTCGACAGATGCGGCGCAGACCTTTAAAAGGCAGTCGTATTCTCCCGTAACAGCGTAGCACTCGAGAATATCGCGGTCGCTTTCTACGTACTCGAAAAAGGCTTCTGCATGCTCAATGGATTTGAGGACGATGAGGATAAATGCGACGATCGGTTTGCCGATGCTTTTGTTATCAGTAATTATCGTGAAATTCTTGATTATACCTTCATTTTTCATCGAGCGAATTCGTTTGTTTACCGCGGGCACGGAAAAATGCAGCTTTTGTGACAGTTCGGTTGCGGTCATATCTGCGTTTTGCGATAATTCCCGTATGATTTTTGCGTTTATCTGATCCATAACTCACACCTCGTTGATTTTTAACAATATTATAGCCGACCGATTAAAAAAAGTCAATCAGAATACAAAAAAAGAAAAAATTTTAACAAAACATTCAAAAAAGATTAAAAGTGATTTACGCACTTCGGTGTTGCAATTATATCAGAAATATTATTTACTTAAAAGTGTCATTTGGATAAAAATGGCGATTTGACTTGTCTTAAAAAAAGATGATATAATTATAAAAAACTGTTCTGTCGGAGGGTTCTTATGATGGACGAATCTTTTTGTTTTTCAAAGACAATAGAGCTTTACCGCGAGTTGCATCAAATGCCTGGAATAGGATTTGACCTTGATGAGACTGTATCATTTGTCAAAAGAGAGCTTTCAAGCTTGAAAATTGAGTATACCGAGCAATACGGAAGATCGAGCATTGTTGCCGATCTTGGCTCGGGCGATAAGATACTTGCCATTCGCGCAGATATGGATGCGCTCCCCATTGAGGAAAACACGGGATTACCCTATGCATCACGAAACAAAGGGATCATGCATGCCTGCGGTCACGATTCTCATACCGCCGTGCTTTTGAGCGTCGCGCGGTATTTGAAATCGATGGAGGATCAGCTTGCATGCCGCGTGCGTCTGATATTTCAACCAAGCGAGGAGGGTGCTGTGAGCGGTGCTCGAATGATGGTCGAAAATGGCGTTATGGACGGAGTTGATCGGATTATCTGTACTCATTGTGAAAACGCAAGTCCTGTCGGTGAGATTTTGGTCTGCTACGGGGATTATATGGCGGCTTGTATACCTGCAACGCTTAAGTTTTTCGGAAGATCAACTCACGCGGCTCTGCCGCAATTCGGAATAGATGCCATTGCAATGGCGGCGGAGGCTTACGCGGAAATGAAGGCGATGGTAGCGCGTGAGGCAAACGGTGCAAAATATATATGGTCTGTAGGAAAATTCAGTGGTGGTCACGTCCATAACGTGGTAGCAGAGAGGTGTGAGATGGCGATATCCTTCCGATTTTACGATATGGATCTTGCAAAGAGGGTTGAAAGGGAAGTGCGAAGGATATGCGCGGATGTGTGCGAAAAGTACGGTGGCAGATTTGAGCTTGATTGGCAAATGAGTGCAGGACCGATACATAACGATGAGGATATGACCGCTGACTTTGAAAGCATCGCGCGAAACAGCGGACTTAACGTACAAAAAATGCCGCAGAGGATGAGCTCGGAGGATTTTTGTTGGTATCTTGAAAAGACTCCGGGTATGATATTCCGTTTCGGCACGAGAAACGAGGAGAAGGGCTGCACCGCCCTTGCTCACAGGAGCGATTTCCGTATAGATGAAGAAGGAATGAAATATGCAATAACCGCATTTTGCAAATATGCTTTAAGTTATAATAAGGAGTAATTGTGGAAAAAAGAAATATATTGAGCGCTGCGGCGCAGAACGCTATGGCGTCGGGTGTCAGAAGAATGTTTGAATTGGCAAAAAAATACCCCGATGCTATCAATCTGACGCTCGGTGAGCCCGGATTTACCACGCCCGACCATATTATTGAAGCAGGAGTAAAATCCTTATTGGCGGGAAAGACAAAATACACTCCCAACGCGGGAATCAAGCCGCTTCGCGATGCAATTGCATGGAAGTTGAAGAATGAAAATGGGATAGAGTGCGATCCCGATAAGAATCTGATCGTCACCGCGGGAGCAACACAGGGATTGATGCTTGCGATCGCGACACTTGTTGATAAAGGTGACGAGGTCATTATTCAAGGGCCTAACTGGCCTGACTATAAGGGTCAGCTTGATACCGTAGGCGCAAAAACGGTGTACGCTATGGTGAGCGAGGAGAATGGATTTAAGATGACTGCGGATATCATTGAGCCGCTTATCACCGATAAGACCAAGCTTATCATCATCAACTCGCCATCCAATCCTACGGGAGGCATTCTTGATGAGCAGGATCTTAGAGAGATCGCCAAGCTCGTGAAGAAGTATGGCATCTTTATAATTTCTGACGAGCCGTATGAAAAGCTGGTTTACGATGGCTTTGAGCAAAAGAGCCTGGCGGCAATAGACGACGGACTTGACGATTACGTTATCACCATTAACAGTCTTTCAAAGACCTATGCCATGACAGGTTTCCGCGTTGGATATATCTGCGCTAACGAGAGAATCATGCAAGAGATGATCAAGCTCCAGGAGTTTATGATCGCAAGCATTCCCGAGCCTATGCAGATGGCAGCGGCTGAGGCTCTTTACAACGGAAAAAAGGACGTAGATGAAATGGTCGAATATTACGACCGCAACCGTCGCTTGATCGTTGAGGGACTGAATCGCATCAACGGATTTTCCTGCCACAATCCCAAAGGGGCATTTTACGTATTTCCCAACAT
>SVRT01000036.1 GCA_015064685.1 Oscillospiraceae bacterium | reverse complement strand
TAAAAGGTTTTCACATCTATAAAGCGTACGAACATCCACCAACAAAGCTCCCTTGTGTAAAGGGAGCTGTCACGCCTTGCGCGTGACTGAGGGATTGTTCGTCTCACCGACAAATCAAAATTTGAAATAAAAAATGCACGGAAAACCGTGCATTTTTCTTTATTTTTGCGAAAGCAATCAAATCTTCTCGATCTCGCCGACAAGTCTTGCGACAGATTCACCGCGGTCGATATACACTGTGGAGATCTCCTTCACTTTCTCGACGTCGAAGGTGTATTTGTCGTATATACCGACGGTGTTAAAGCCTGCCGCGGTAGCGGTCTGGAGAGCGACTATCGAGTCCTCGAAGATCCAGGTGCTTTCTTTGGGTGTGCCGAGGCACTCGTGCGCAGCTAAAAACACGTCGGGATGCTCCTTGCCGCGCCCGATATCGCTGCAGGAGACGATTTTAACAAAGTATTTTTCAAGTGAGAAACGAGCGATAACGATCTTCAAAAAACGCAGATCGGTAGCAGATGCCACACACATCCTGATGCCTTTTTTATAGCAAGCCTCAAGAAGATCGGCAACGCCGTCCTTAAGCTCAACAACTCCCGAGTAGAAATCCACTATCATCTGATTGACCTCATCGAGAAGCTTTTGAGCATCCTCTCCGATGCCGTATTTGTCGTGCAGAAGCTCCATTGCCTTTTTCATCTCAAGAGTGCGCACAGCCTTTTCATCCTCTCGCGAGGGGCGGAAATTACCGTCTCCGAGGTATTTGTTTCCAAATCTTTCCCACACCATATCCCAGAATGAGAGGGAATCGATGAGAGTTCCGTCCATATCGAATATTGCTCCGCTGATCTTCATTTTTTTCACCGTCCTTGATTAATGTAATAAGTATATCACCTATACCCCGATTTGTCAACAAAAAACGGCGGATAAACCGCCGTTTTTCACTGTTTGTTAGTTAAATCTTCGCATCCCAAAGACCGCAGAAGCTGTCGATGGGGTCTTTACCCTTGAATGCCTCGGGACCTGCCATAAGATCATCAACGAGCGCATCCATGGTAGAGGGCTTGGAGTCGTAAGCGTTGATGTATGTGCGCACCTGAGGAATATCTGCGAGCATCGTAGGAGCATTTACGCTAATTGCTACGACGGGAAGCTCAAAGACGTACCACGGGATCTCACCGCCGCCCTTGGAGAATCCAAAGGAGGGACGGCCGTTTCCTACGTCGCAGAGAGTGATGACAAGATCCTGACCCGCAACGAACTCACTGATCGCATTCTTGCCTGCGAAATAGAGGTTGATGTTGGGCTTTTCGCCTGCGGCGATCTGCTTCTTCATTCTCTCAATGGGACCCTCATAAATGAATGCGTCAAAGCCCTTATCGATAAGTCTGTCGCGCAGATCCTCCGCGGGAGTCTTCTTAGCGCCCGCGCCGCCCATAACTGCCTTGATAAGGTCGTCCATAGGACCTGGAGCGCCCTTGATGTGAACTATCATAACTCTCTTGTACTTTTCGGGAGTGATCGGGAGAACGCCTGCGTCCTTGTACTTGACGAGCGTGATCGCGTCACGGCTGATAGCCGCCTCGGCAGCCTTTGCCTCTTCCTTGCCGAGAACTACGGGAGCGGTCATATCTATATTAACGCCCTTGTTAAGACCCATATGAGCCTTAAGACCGAGAATACGGGTAAGAGCCTCAACCATTCTCTCCTCGCTGATGATACCGCTCTTGTAAGCGTCGAGCATAGTAGCGAAATCCTCGTCGGGATCGTTGAAGAAGAGGAACATGTCGCAGCCTGCGTTGATAGCCGCGGGAAGCATCTCGCGTCTTGTCATTCTGTCTGTCATACCGACCATGTGAGACGCGTCGGTAACTACCATTCCGTTAAAGCCGAGCTTGTCGCGGAGAAGTCCCGTCATTATTTCGGGGCAGAGGGTTGCGGGGAGAAGCTCCTCGTCCTTGATGTCGGGCTTGATCTCGCGCATATACTCGCGCATCATAATGTGACCGCCCATGATAGCGTCAAGTCCCGCGTCGATAAGAGTCTTATAAACGTGACCGTAGGTCTCCATCCACTTTGCCTCACCGAATCCGTTTAAGTTGTTGGAAATGTGAGCGTCGCGGAAATCCTGACCGTTACCGGGGAAATGCTTTGCCGCGCAAGCAACGCCTGCCTCGTGCGCACCCTCCATATAAGCCTTGCTCATAAGAGCAACGCGTTCGTGATCGTTACCGAAAGCGCGTGTCACGATCTCTGTGTTTTCCCAATTGTAGTGAATGTCGCATACGGGAGCGAACGCCATATTACAGCCGATGCTTGCCGCCTCCTCGTTGGAGTACTTGCCGAGAGCCTTTGCATAATCAAGATTGCCCGTAGCACCGATCTTGATGCCGCTTGCAATGAATGTTCCGTCCGAGCAAGCACCGTTTCCGCCCGTCTCTGTGTTGCAGGCGATGAAAACGGGGACCTTCGCGTACTTCTGAAGGGTGGCGTTCTGCATCTTGACTACCTGACCGGGCATATTGTTGTAGCGACAACCGCCAAGGTGGTATTTTTCCATAAGCTCGCGAAGATAAGCTTCGTCAATACCCGCGGTGAGCTGGAAGAAGAGCTGACCGACCTTTTCCTCGTCGGTCATTCCCGCAATTGTGTTTTCGACCCAAGCGATGTCCTCGTCGGAAAGGCAATAGGGCTTTTTCTTAAGTTCAACCATTTTTATATTCTCCAATCAAATTTTTTCTTATTTATTGAGGTTATTCAAAAATTCCTCGCGCTTTTGCGCCTGATATTCACCCGCGTAAGAGCCCGAGATAAGCTTGTCAAGAGCTACGTCCATAAACTCTCTCCAGCTCTCCTCCTCGCGTCCGACGAGGATGGGGTAATAAAGCACACCGTTTTTCTCAGCCGCCGCAAGGTCACCGGGCGCGTCGCCGCACATAACAACGCTTGAGCGGTCGTAGCCTTTTTCAAGCAATGCCGCAATGCAAGCCGCCTTGCTGCCAGAATTCTGCGCCATAACGATGTCGGTGTGGGGAAGGAGCGAATGCTTTTCCCATTCCTCAAGCACCGCGCCGAGATTTGCGCTTGAAACGATGGCAACGTCAGCCCTCGCGTGAGCGAATTCGAGCGCATCACGTGCGAGCGGAAAGGGCTTTATCTCCTCCTCGGGGAGTGACTTGATAGAATTATTGACCGAAATGCTCCATGAAAGTGCCTTTTTGAGCGCAACGTTATCGCCGCCGTGGGCAATAGCCGCCTCAAGCGCAGAGTTTGAAAGCTCGGGAGAGGTCTCTGCCCATTGGGCAAGCTTTTCAAGACCCTCGATGACGCAGTATTTTCCGTTTATTTCGGAAAGAATCATAGCAAGTCCCTTGAATCGGTTAACACCGCGAGTCATAGAGAAAAGATTGATCACGTTCCAACGCTCAAGTATCTCGTCTCTCCATTCTCCGAGGCTCCATTCGTCAACCATGCAGGGACCGAAAGAACGGAAATGCTTGATGTTCATAGTGTCCATAGCACAACCGTCGCTGTCAACGCAGACGAGAAAGTCGCGTTTTTTTACGTATTCTGCAATTGTCGTCATATATCCTCCAAAATTCATATTCGTATATATTATACAATAAAGCCGCCCCCAAATCAAGAGGAAATAATTATATTTACAAATATTTGACGGCAAAACGCTCAAAAATTAAGCTTGCTTAACAAATCTCACAAAAAAAGTCCGCCCCGCAGGGCAGACCGTACTGTTCATTGTAACAAATTGCGGTTTATCGGTGTGATACGCCTTCCCCAGCGGGGAAGGGGGACCGCGCTCGCGCGGTGGATGAGGAGGTCGCCCTTTCAAGGGCTTTGCGTCTGTAAAAAAGCTTTGTTTCGTTGCAAAAGAATCCTTATGCCACAAAACAAAATCCACGATACACCCGTGGCGCGCGTCCTAATGGCGACCTCCTCATCCACCACCTTCGGTGGTCCCCCTTCT
>SVRT01000027.1 GCA_015064685.1 Oscillospiraceae bacterium | reverse complement strand
AAAGGGTGGTTTTTTGCATTTTTTTAAAATTTTTGATGACATTTTCACAAAACTGTGTTATAATAAAGGAAACAAAAAATATAACCCCAAGTAAAGGAAAAAACAAAATGAAAAAGTCTTATTTAAAGGAATACGCAAGATTACTTGTAAAATGCGGTATCGCAGTCAAGAAGGGTGACATCGTCATCGTAAACGCAGGACTCGATCAGCCCGAGTTCGTAAAGATGGTAGTCGAGGAGTGCTATCGCGCAAAGGCTGCAAGAGTACACGTCGAGTGGTCATATCTCCCTCTCACCAAGGTCAACGTAAACAATATGAACGCAAAGCTTCTCGGCAAGGTCGAGGCTTTCGAGGAGGAAAAGCTCAAGTACAGACTTGAAAAGAACGTTTCCATGCTCCACATCGTCTCCGACGATCCCGACGGACTCAAGGGAATCAACCAGAAAAAGTACGCATCAAGCATGGCAGAGAAGATGAAGGTCATCAAGCCCTACCGCGACGCTATGGATAACAAATACAAGTGGTGCATCGCGGCAGTTCCCGGCAAGGAATGGGCAAAGAAGGTATTCCCCGGTGAGCGCACGAGCGTTGCCACCGAAAAGCTCTGGGCGGCGATCCTGCTTGCATCCCGCGTTACAGACAAGGACGGCAAGCTCCTTGACGCGGTCGTTGAGTGGTACAAGCACAACGCAAGCTTTAACCGCCGTTGCGATATACTCAACAAGGCAGATCTTGTTGAGCTTCGCTACAAGGCATCTAACGGAACAGATCTCAAGGTCGGACTTATTGACAACGGTAGCTTTATGGGCGGCGGTGAGAACACTCTCGGCGGCGAGTATTACAATCCCAACATTCCCACAGAGGAGATCTTCACCTCTCCCAAGGCAGGCGTTGCAGAGGGAATCGTTTATTCCTCCATGCCTCTGTCCTGGCGCGGCGAGATAATCGACAACTTCTCCATGAGATTCGAGAACGGTAAGGTAGTCGAGGTAAAGGCAGAGCAGAACGAGGAGCTTCTCAAGACCATGGTCAGCATGGACGAGGGCGCGGCAATGCTCGGCGAGTGCGCATTCGTACCATACAACTCCCCCATTCGCGAGAGCGGTATTATGTTCTACGAGACTCTCTTTGACGAGAATGCCGCTTGTCACTTCGCTATCGGTCGCGGCTTCACCAACACCATCGTAGACTACGACAAGTACACCAACGAGGAAATGAAGGAGATGGGCATCAACGATTCCGCCCTGCACGTCGACTTTATGATCGGCACACAGGACCTCTCCATCATCGGTATCAAGAGAGACGGAAGCGAATTCAAAATCTTCGAAAACGGCCTCTGGGCGTTTTAAGGGGTTGCGAGGGAGTATGCGTTCGAGAAACTTTTTGTAAAAAGCTTCTCGAGCTCTTCAAAAACTTCAACCATATTTGGTTTATTGTAAGACAGATTATCAGACTACACAGTGTCGCACATGCATAGTCTCGCTGCTATCGTGTTGCAAGTTCAAATTATATTCAGAGAGAAAGGAGGAAAGGTCATGCCAAGAAAACCGAAGCCCAAAAACACGCTGAGCGCGGGCGAGAGAGCGGCGCTTTACGAAGCCGAGATGGCAGAGAAAAGAGCCCGAATGAGCGCGAATGCGGACAAAACCGAGTCCAAAGACACCAAGCCCGATATAACGTCAAAGGCTACGTCAGAAAAGCCGAAGATAGTGTTACCGAAGCCGCAGCATGCCACTGTAAAGGTCGATTTTTCGATTCCCACGGGCAGAATAAAGCCTATGCACTCGGTGTGCAACGGCCCCGTGTCTTACGGAGCGGATCTTTCCTCGCTTTTCAAGGAGATAGGTGTGCCGTACGTCCGATTCGACGAGACCGACACCGCAATCTCGGCGTATGCGATAGACATCTCAAGAATTTTCAGGGATATTCACGCTGACCCGCGCGACAGCTCAAGCTACGATTTTTCATACAGTGACAGATACGTAGCCGCGGCGGCAAATTCGGGTGCTAAGATCATTCTCCGTCTTGGAGAGAGTGTTGACAGAATGCACTCGGGAAAAGCTGTCACAATTCCCGAGGATCTTGATCTCTTCGTCGACGTATGCGCAAATATAGTCAGACATTACAACGATTATTGGGCAGACGGGTACGCATACGGAATAGAGCATTTTGAGATCTGGAGCATCGGCGACAAGCCATACGGCAAGGACACCGAGCGCGCGTTCGAGCTTTATCGCAGGACGGCGGCGGCAGTCAAGCTGATTGACAGCAGTCTCAAGGTGGGAGGAATGTGCTTTGGCTCATCCGACCAAACGGTACGCGAGTTTATCAAGTATTGCAGAAGATCCCGCGCTCCGCTCGACTTTTTAACGGTGTCGTCCTTCGACTCCGATCCGAAGATGGCGGTAGAGAGAGTGCGTGAGCTTGTTCCGCTTCTTCACAATCTGGGATTCGGTGAAACAGAGATCATAATCGGCGCGTGGAACTACATTGACAAAGACGCACTCGGAGGTATGTCTCTTGAGCGAGCGCTTACCTCATCAGATCCGAAGCTTTCGGAGTCAAAGCGCAGGGTATTCGAAGAACAGAGAGGTGTCAGAGGTGCGGCATACGCGCTCTCGCTTATGATCTCGCTGGGCGAGATACGCGAGGCGGGTATGGCTTGCTACTACGATGCCGAGCCTTATATTTCGGCGTGGTGCGCGCTTTGTGACCGTTTCGGCAATCCCGAGAAGCCGTTTTACGCCTTCAAGGCATACGGAGACATATACCGTGCAGGCAAGCAGGTCTGGTCTGTCAGTGAACAGACAGCCGGCTACGCGCACACGGGCATTTACGCTATCGCGGCAGAGGGAAAGGACGCGCTTTACGTTCTTATTTCATCCTTTGACGGCTGCGGCATAGTAGATCTTCGCCTTGATGCGATACCGCAGAATATTTACACCGCGGACGTATTTATGCTCGACGGGGTAAAGAATATGACGCTTGCGGATTCTATCCCGATCTCGGGCGAAAAAAAGCGCCTGCTTCTCAACATAAGTCAATACGGTGCGGCATTAATAAAGCTATATTAAAAAAAGGAGTCGAACGACTCCTTTTTCTTATTAATCAACGTCTTCCTCGACCTTATCGGGAGGAGTGAGCAATGCCTCGGGATGCTCGATAAGTCTCTTCCAGAGCTTGAATGCGGCCGCGTACTGGAATCCGTCGCAGGTTCGCTCGTCGGTAACGACCTTCATATCGATAACGCGCTTTACGTGTCTTTCGCCCTTGCGGTCGATCTCAACGACCTTTCTCTTTGTTCCGTAGGAAACGAAGACGGGGAGGTTTCCGAAGTTATAGAGGTGGTGGTAGATGGGCTTGATTCCGAGAGAGCCCATGCTCGTAATGATCATCGAGCCCCAGAAGGGAAGCGCATCCATAAGCATCTTCGGGCAGAGGCCCCAATAATCGAGCCATTCGATAACCTTAACCGTCCAACGGAAGGGAAGTCTCGGGAATTTCTGGAAGAACTTTGCTACTCCGTCCGTACCCGTGTTATCAATGTTCGTAACCGCCGCGTTGAACTTCTCATAAATATCGAAAAGCGTATCGTGAGGGTCGAAAATCACCTTGATGCAGGTCTCAGGAGCGTGCATAGTCATTTCCTTTTTGACCGTCATAGCGACCTCGATATTGTGTCTTGCGTAGATACGCTGACCGCTGACGAATCTGTTAAGATAGGGATATGTAGCGACAGTACGGACGTATGCCGCGAGGATGACGTGAAGCATAGAGAAATTCTCCTTGCCCGACTGTATCTGCTCGCGCACGATAAGCTCCGCCTCGCCAACGTCTATCTCATCCGCGAAGGTATTGCAGGCATCGGCTCTGTCGCGCATAATAAAGGGCATTGCAACGTGCAAGCCGTCAAGAGAGCGGAGTCTTCTGCCCTCGCGTCTGTCACCTATGCGGCGCTTTCTTTTCTTCTGCGGCTCAGCGGGAGCTTGCTGCTCCTTGGTTTCTTCAACGGCAACCTCTTCTGCGGAAGGATTGTTAAGTTGTGTATCCATAAATCGTGTCCTTTCACGTTTTCAGTCTGTTTTTGATAACTCTGTGTTAAAATTATATAATATTTGTGAACAAATGTCAATAACTTGACGAAAAATATATTATTATGTCGTCAAAAAACGTCAAATATCAACCGCAAATGAAAATAAAAGTGACAAATAAGATTGACATAATCGTACAACCGTGGTAAAATTAGTATATATAATATTATTTAAGAGTGCAAGAAAAGTAAACAGAAATGCAAGAAACGGCATAGCGGAAATTTGCTTTTTTTGATAAAATTATAAAGAGGTGTGAAATGAAGCACGTTGATATATACACCGACGGCGCGTGCCGTAACAACCCCGGCAGAGGCGGTTGGGGGGCAATTCTTGTCTACTGTGGCAGAGAAAAGGAGCTATCCGGCGGTGAGGCAATGACGACAAATAACAGAATGGAGCTATCGGGAGTGATCGCGGCGTTGTCTGCTCTCAGGGAGAGCTGTGAGGTAACGCTCACGACCGACTCACAGTACGTCGTAAACGCGATAGAAAAGGGCTGGCTCGATTCCTGGCGAGGTAACGGCTGGAGAAAGAGCGACAAAAGCCCCGTTCAGAACGTCGATCTGTGGGAAAAGCTGATCTCTCTGCTCGACAAGCACAATGTCACCTTCGTCTGGGTACGCGGTCACAACGGACACCCGTATAACGAGCGTTGTGACGTTCTCGCAACAGCATATGCAGATTCACTCGAAGAAATATCCCATAAAAATTAAGGAGAAATACGTATGAAGCAAGATCTTAAGAAATTATTCGCCCTTATCATTGCAGTCGCAATGATGCTCTCAATGTTTGCCTGTGATACAAGCAAAAAGGGCGATGAGCCCAAAGAGAGCGAAAAGTCGACCGCGGCACCTCAGGTCACCGATCCTGAGACCGATCCCGAGGAAGAGCCCGACGTCGAAACAGATCCCGACGAGGATGATAAGCCAAGTCAGACAGAGACGGAGGATACCTCTGACAAGGAGTCTGATACACTCGAGGAGTCCGAGACGGGCTGTGAGCATCCTTACGCGGCAACTCACGACGGACACTGGAAGCCCGCATGCTCTGTATGCGGCAAGGGCGAGGGTAAGATGCAGGATCACGACATATACGAAAAGATCAAGGATCAGGGTGACCGCTTAGCATACCTCTATCTTTGCTCGATCTGCGATTTCGTGGTGTTCAAGCAGGAGCTTTCATACGACATAAACGTCTACATTCCTCCCACAGACCTCGCCGCGACCCGCTGCTACAATTATTCGGGCGCGTACTACTTTGAGGACAACGTGGGATACACGCGCTTTTTGTCATCCGGCTCTCCCGGAATCATTTACGCATACGCTGACACCGCGTGCGAGGACATTTCCGGAAGATACCTTATTATGAAGGTGAGAATGAGCGGAGGAAGCTCTATCTCGCTTAAAATTCAATCCTTTGCCGCAAAGAGCTCGACCACCGTTACTCCGTGTGAGATAGGTGAGGATTGGTGTACTCTTATCATCGATATGGCGGCGATAGGAAACGGAAAGACTACGGGATACGTTCCCGACGGCGGCGGAGATTACTATCTGAGTCTGCTTGATATTTACCTTGACGGAAACACCTTGCTTCCCGCGGGAGCATACCTTGATATCTCCTATATCACAGTTGTTGAGACTCTCGAGGATGCAAGAGACTTCGCCACAGAGAACGACGTTCTTTACATATACGACAACGTAATGATGAATCCCTTCCCGTCGATAGAGGGCGGCGCTTGCGATCACAAATACGTATACGACGACACCACTCACTCTATGAGCGCGTGTGAAATTTGCGGAGCCGAGGCTATAACCGACGAATCGCACAAGATCATCGAAAGCGTAAAGAGCGGTGTTTACACATACTCCTGCAAGTGCGGATATCAGTATGATACTTCAAAGACAGTATCCGACGCAGTCAACACCTTCCTCTCCCCCTCGTTTATCGCCAAGCACGCGGACAACTCCGCGATATGGTCGGGCGGAGAGCTGATGTTTGAGGACGGCGGAGAGCCCTTTGCAAGAATCTACGGTAAGCACAAGGACACCACGGGCAAGAACATCACCGACGACAAGAAGATCTGGAATATCTACTACAACGGAGTGGACGTTACCGGACAGTACCTTGTAATCAAGTACAGAATACCCAACAATAATCTTATTTACACGGCAGACGGTTCAAGCAGTTTCAATCAGTCTCAGATAAGAATTTACACCAGCACGCAGAGAAGCGGAGCTACCGATGAAAAGGACGGCTTCTATCTACCCGTGTCGGAGAATAACGAGTGGCAGGTAGCTATAATCAACCTCGCCTTCTCGGTAGGTAACTCCTCGGGCAGCACATACGTCGCGGCAGAGGACGGCACCTACACGATGAGATTTATGCAGATGCGTCTCTTCTACGGCGGCTTCTCGACCGAAAGTGACTATACCGATATCGCATATATCGGCTTCTGCGATAAGCTCGAGGAGGCAGTAAGCCTTGTAAATGAGGACGAGTATTACTGGCAGTGCAAGAAGGGCGAAAGAGTCGGATATACGGTAAACAAGGCTGAGGGCCCCAACCCCGAGGATGAAATCCCCGAGGAGACCGAGCCCGAAACAGAGCCTGAGACCGAGCCCATCGTTGAGCACTCTATCAAGGAGACCGTAAAGGACGGTGTATACTCCTACACCTGCTCACATTGCGACAGTGAGATATGCGATATCACCGTTCCCGATACGACAAATAAGTTCTATTCGCCAACACAGCTAGCTTCGCTTAGCGGATATAACAACGCAAACCATCTTGCAATAGATGATAACGGAACTCTCTTTACAAGAATAGGCGGTAAGGGCGGTTCAGCCTTTGAGTACTACTTCGTCGACCGCACGGGAACGCCCTCGACAGACGTCGGAGCGTTCAGATATATCGTGCTGAGAATGCGAGTAAGTGACGCGTCAAAGCACGTAAACCTCGTTTTCCAGATGGATAACGTGGACACCTCGATAAGGATCAACAACTCAATGAAGTCCGGAGAGTGGATGACGGTCGTCATCGATATGGATAAGATCGCAAAGATCACCGCAAACGGTGACGGTGGCTACAAGATCAAGCACTGGCGGATCTACACCGGAAATATGGGTGTCGATAGCATTGATCTCGCATACGTTGCTCTGTGCGACGATTGGAGCGAGGTCGCGCCCATGGCAATTGACGAGCAGGTAACTCTCATCACCCACACCTCCACCGCAGGTGGAAAGGTCAACGCTGCAGACGGCTCCTGCGCAAATCACGTACCGATCGAAACGGTGAATAGCGGAACCTACTCGTATTCCTGCTCAAGCTGCGGACAGACAATAAACGAAAAGAGCATCTCAGAGGATGTAAACCTCTTTATCTCCCCCGCTTCTCTCGGATCCGCTTACGGATTTAACAGCTCTCTTACGTCCGAGGGCGATCTGGTATTCAAACGGTTCACGTCGACCGGAAGCGCGGGACATATCTACGTCAGAAACAAGGCTGCGCTTGACAACACGGGTAAATTCCTTATCGTAAAGATGCGACTCAACAATACCTCAGCCTTCGTTATGGAGGCAGGCGCGGCAGCACTTTCGGGTGTATCCCAGGAGCCCGTGCTCAAAAAGGGCGAGTGGCAGACCGTGGTGATCGACCTTTCAAGCTATGCTAATTATACGGTCGACACAGAAAACGGCGACGTGCAGATAAGATTCACGGTATACGGATCAGCCGGATTTACAGTAGACGTAGCATACGTTGCGATAGTTGACGATAAGGCAGAGGCTATCACAATTATCGAAGAGGCAACGTACGATCATTACGTCAACTGGAAAAAGACTCCTACCGTCGTAAAGGCGGATCAGGCGACCTGCGACGTTTGCGCCGTAACCGAAACGGTAAACGGAAATACCTATTCGTATTCCGACTGCGCGATCTGCGGCAGAAGCTTTGCAGATTCTGCAAAAACCGTCTCCGATGAGGTAACAAAGTATTACTCCGCAGGCGCGCTCGCATCTATGGCACAGTATAACGGAATTTTATCTCTCGGGGCTGACGGCTCGGGCGAGGCTTTTGCGAGAATCAAGAGCGCGAACGGTAATGCGATGGAATATTACATCGTTGATAAGAGCAGTAATCCTACGACCGATCTTGGAGAAGCTGTGAGATACGTGGTATTCAAGGTCAGAATGAGCGATATTAAGTGCGAGTATAACTTCAGTCTCTGGACCAAGGACGACAAGGGAAGCGGAATATCTCTCCACGTCACGATGACGAAGGCTGACGAGTGGGTGACCATAGTAGCCGATATGGACGCTATGGGCAAGCTCGAGGCGAACGCGGGCGGAGATTACACCCTCAAGCAGTTCTTTATGTACACGAGCGCTACGGGAGAGAATACCCTTGACATCGCTTGCGTGGCATTCTGCAACAGCTGGGAAGAGATCAAAAACGTGAGCGGAGACGACGAGGCGATGCTTATGACCGTTGAAAACGGAATGGGCAAGCTTGTCAGCACCGCAGACGGAAGCGAAATAACCCAATAAAACAAAAAAGCAACGCGCTCTCCTTTTTGGAGAGCGCGTTGCTTTTTATGACGCGATCTGCATTGAAAGAACGCGAAGCATAGTGCCTACGTTGTACATAGCCGTTCCCGCCTTTTTCATCAAGCGGTGCATCTTGATCTTCTTCGAGTTCTTGGCAAGACCGACGGCTCCCAGCACCGCCGCGCCCGCTGCCGCCGATATCAAAAATACCTTTTTCCACATAACAAAAAACCTCCCCGATATTCTGTGATAAGATTATCGCCGTATCGGGGAGATATTATTCAATTCGATTTATTTTTCGCCGCCGTTTTCCATCAGCTTCTCATAGTCCTCAATAGCCTTTCTGACTATCTCGATAGCATCCTTGTAATCGAACAGCTCCTTTACCGCGGTCTGCTTGTTTTCAAGCTGCTTGTATACGGTGAAGAAGTGCATTATTTCATCAAAGATGTGGGAGGGAAGCTCGTCTATTGATCGGATACCGCGGTACGTCGGGTCAGAGAAGGGAACGGCGATGATCTTATCGTCAAGCTTACCGCCGTCGATCATTCGCATAACGCCTATGGGGTAGACCTGAACGAGCGTCATCGGGAAGATCTGCTCGGAGCAGAGAACCAGAACGTCAAGCGGGTCTCCGTCATCCGCATAGGTGCGCGGAATGAAGCCGTAGTTTGCGGGATAGTGGGTCGCGGTGTAAAGCACACGGTCAAGTCGGAGCATACCCGTCTTTTTGTCAAGCTCGTACTTGCAGCTGCTGTCCTTGGGTATTTCAATGACCGCAGAAAAGTTATCGGGAGTTATCTCCTCGGGAGAAATGTCGTGCCAGATGTTCATACGCGTTTCCTTTCTGTATTTTTTATTTTGAAATGTGGGTCAATTACTTAACGTAGTCAAATTCGAAGCCGTAGATCGAAACGGTATCTCCGTCCTGACAGCCATGATCCTCAAGCGCCTTGAATACTCCGCTCTTGGAGAGAACTCTCTGGAAGTAGTCGAGAGACTCGTAGTTATCGAAGTTGATCTGACCCATAAGGTTGTAGAGCCAATCTCCCTCGACGATAAACTTGTCGTTTTCGCGGGTGATTACGGTCTCCTTGCCGCTCTGAACGAAGGAATCGGTCTCGTCGTATTCTCTCTCGTAGACCGCGACGGGGGGAAGGGTGTTAAGTCTCTTTTCTACCATAGCGATCATCTCATCAAGGTTTTCGCCTGTGTAAGCCGAGATATACATCATCTCCCAGCCGTTCTCCTTGACGAATGCCTCGAATCTATCAACGTCAACGGTCTCGCGGTCGAGCGAGTCGACCTTGTTAGCGATTATGATCTGCGGACGTGTTGCGAGATCGGGGCTGTAGCGCTCAAGCTCGCGGTTGATGGTGATTATATCGTCAACGGGATCTCTGCCCTCGAATGCGGAAATATCAACGACATGTAGGAGAAGTCTGCAACGGTCAACGTGGCGGAGGAAGGAATGACCGAGTCCCGCGCCGTCAGCCGCGCCCTCGATAAGTCCGGGTATATCTGCCGCAACGAATCCGCGCTCGGGACCCGTGGAGACGACTCCGAGATTGGGGGAGAGGGTGGTGAAATGATAATCGGCGATCTTGGGCTTAGCGGAGGAAATTACCGATAGGATGGAGGATTTACCAACGCTCGGCATACCGATAAGACCGACGTCGGCGATCATCTTAAGCTCAAGGATGACCTCCTTTTCCTCACCAAGCGTTCCGTTCTTGGCAAAGCGGGGAGTCTGGCGCGTGGGAGTTGCGAAGTGCTTGTTTCCCCAACCGCCGCGACCGCCCTTGCAGCAGACAAAGTCCGCGCCGTCGTTCTGCGACATATCGTGAATTATCTTTCCGCTCTCAACGTCCTTGATAAGCGTTCCGGGAGGAACGAGGACGACAAGATCATCCGCGCTTTTTCCGTGGAACTTCTCGCTCATACCATCACCGCCGTTACCCGCGATAAACTTACGCTTGTAGCGGAATGCGAGCAGGGTATTTGAGCCGGGATCAACGCGGAAGACTATGTTTCCGCCGTTTCCGCCGTCACCGCCCGAGGGGCCGCCCGCAGAGACGTATTTTTCTCTGTGAAAGGCGATCGCGCCGTTTCCGCCGTTACCCGCCTTGAGATATATCTTTATCTTGTCTATAAACATTTTTTCTTCCTTTCGGAGATTATGAGTTTTATTTGAATTTTTCTATATTTTTCTTGGCATATCCGAGCATCTTTGCTTCGATATGCTCCTTTTTCGACTTTATATATTCCTTGAAGCCCTTTGTGTTATCATTCTCCTCGGAGTAATCGAAAATATAAGTGCGGATCGCTGTGGCAAGCTCGTAATCCTCGGTCTGTCTTAAATACTTTGTGAAGATATCCGCACATTCGCCGCCAAACCCAAGAAAGGATCTCGCATCCATCGCGCCATCCTCGATAGCAAGCTCATAGAGTATCTCGTAGCAGAAAAGAGGCTTGAAATGCTCGGGGATATGCGGATTTTCGTCAAAGAGGTCGCCAACGTAGAGCTTTCCTCTTCTCTTGAAGATCGACATAAAATCAAGCAGACGGTGTCTTACCTCTGAAAATGTCAGAGCAGAGAGAGGCATATCAGCCTTTGTCTTTCTGTCATAGAGGAAGAAATTTTTTCTGTTCTTTTCAGCTCTTCCAAGCGAGACAGCACCGAAAATAAAGAGCAGGGCTACAGTCGATGTAAGGCTCGAGATACCGTAAAGTATCATCTGAGTTACAGTGTCGTCAAGCTGAGTATACGCATAGCACGAAAGGATTATCGCGCCTGCGATCCCTACCGAGGCGATCTTGATTATCTTGATCCTCGCCTCGCGGAGGATCTCCTCGGAGCCGGGTCTTTCCTTGTTATCCATAGCACTCACCTCGGGGATTATTTATTGTTATCCTCACCGCGCTCACGGATAATGATCTTTATCGGTGTACCCGAGAATCCAAAGGTCTCGCGCAGGCAGTTCTCAATATATCTCTGATACGAGAAATGGAAAAGCTCAGCATCGTTGCAGAAGATAACGAACGTGGGAGGAGCAACGCTTATCTGTGTCATATAGTAGACCTTGAGTCTCTTGCCCTTGTCCGTGGGAGGCTGAACGCGCATAGTAGCCTCGCCAAGCACCTCGTTTAGCATACCCGTGGATATACGGGTGTTCGCCTGATTGTGAACGTAGTTTATGCGCTCGTAGATATTGTCAACGCGCTGTCCTGTCTTAGCCGATACGAAGATAATGGGAGCGTAAGGCATATATGCCAGATGCTCTCTGATACGTCTTGTGAACTCGTTTACGGTGGAGTTGTCCTTCTCGATGGAATCCCACTTGTTAACAACGATTATGCTTGCCTTACCGGAGTCGTGCGCGATTCCCGCGATCTTCTCATCCTGCTCAGTGATACCGACCGAGGCGTCGATCATAATAAGGCAGACGTCTGCGCGCTCTACCGCCATGTGCGCGCGGAGAACGCTGTATTTTTCAATGTTGTCGTTTATCTTTGACTGACGACGGATTCCCGCGGTGTCTATGAGGGTGAATTTTCCGTAATCGTTTTCAAGACGCGAGTCGACCGCATCGCGAGTGGTTCCCGCGATATTTGATACGATAAGTCTCTCCTGACCGAGCATACGGTTGATTATCGAGGATTTTCCCGCGTTAGGCTTACCGATAACGGCGACCTTGATCGAGTCGTCGTCCTCCTCCGTGTAATCCCAATCGCCTACCGCCTCAACACACGCGTCGAGAAGATCTCCGGTTCCCGAACCGTGAACAGAGGATACCGCAACAGGCTCGCAATCAAATCCAAGCTCGTAGAACTCGTAAAACTCATAAGGAAGATGTCCTACGCTGTCGCACTTGTTTATGCAGGGAACGATCGGCTTACCGCTCTTTTTGAGCATTATCGCAATGTCCTTGTCGGATGCGGTAAGTCCTGTTCTGACGTCGCACATAAACACGATAACGTCGGCGTCCTCGATCGCGATCTGCGCCTGGAACTTCATCTGCGAGAGAATGATATCGTCGCTCTTGGGCTCGATTCCTCCCGTGTCTATCACGATAAACTGCTTTCCGCACCACTCGGTCTCGCCGTAGATACGGTCACGCGTAACACCGGGTACGTCCTCAACTATTGAGCGACGCTCGCCTATAAGCTTATTAAAAAGCGTGCTCTTGCCCACGTTCGGGCGTCCTACTATTGCTATAATGGGTTTTGCCATTTTGTTTTCCTTTCTGTACTTGCGGGGCTTTGCCCCTGCACCCGATATTTATGCGGGGCTCTGCCCCTGCACCCCGCCAAAACCTTTTTTGAGGAAAAAGGTTTTGGATTCCAAAAACCTTCAATCAAAAAGAGATTTTGGGATGTGTTAAAGTCGTTTTTTTGTTTTTATAAGATTCTCTCGCAATTTACACACCCAGCACGTCGCGGATGAATTGCGCGCCGTCGTTGTGTCCTGCTTTTACGCAGACTCCAAGCCTGGAGGACATCTCCTCGGGAGAAATATCGTCGAGGAAGAGATCTCCGTCGGCGCGAAGCGAGTTTTCGGGAAAGAGGAGAAGATCTCCAAGAGCCTTGCCTTCAAGCTGCGCGATCATATCGCCGCCCGTCAGAAGTCCCGCAACGGTTATACTGTCTCCGAAGAAATCGTTTCTGATCTTGTATACGTTTATCTTAAGTCCGTCGACCCTTTCCTCAAGCTTAAGCGCCATTGCCTTGATAAGACAGTATGCCGCCTCGCCCGTGGCGATCGAAACGGTTCGGGGAAGGGTAGCTTCGCCGAGATATTCGTCGATGTAGTCAAGCTCGTCGTAAAACTCCGCGAGAGTCGAGGTGATCATTCCAACACCGTTTTCTATCTGCGGATATCCGTCGTAGTAGTCCTCGTCGGGAAGCGCGCGACCCGCTTTGAGATAAAGCTCGTCCGCGCAGTAAAACATACGGATGCCTTGCTCAGCTCTCATCCTCTCGGCGACAGCGTCGACCTGATCGATGACTGCGGATGCCTCGCGGGGAGTAAATTGCTCGAGCTGATACAGCTTTTCACGGTATTTGGTAAGTCCGGCAGGTACGATAGATACGCTCTGCATTGCAGGGAAGAACTGCGTGAGATCGCGAAGCGAGCGGTCAAGCTCCTCTCCGTCGTTTACTCCCTTGCAAAGCACTATCTGACCGCAGAGCGATATTCCCGCATCGGACAGACGCTTAATATAGGACAGAACCTCGCCCGCGCGCTTGTTGTGCATCATTTTGACACGCAGCTCGGGATTTGTCGTATGCACGGAGATATTGACGGGGGAAATATGCATCTCGATGATGCGATCTATGTCCTTGTCGTGAAGATTTGTGAGTGTGATATAGTTGCCGTGAAGGAAGGAAAGGCGGGAATCGTCGTCCTTGAAGTAGAGAGTTTTTCTCATACCCTTCGGCAATTGATCTATAAAGCAGAAGATGCACTTATTCTCGCACGAGTGCTTTTTGTCCATAAGCGGAGTCTCAAAATCAAGTCCGATGTCGTCGTACTGCGACTTTTTGATCTTTGCCTCAAAGCATTTGCCGTCTCTTGAGAGCGAGAGGATGATCTCTCTCTCCGCCAAAAAGAAGCGGTAATCAAGCACGTCGTTTATCTCTCTGCCGTTTATCGCGATCAAAATATCTCCGGGCTTTATCCCAGCGCGGTCGGCTCGGCTCTTTTTTTCAACTGTTTCAATTCTGACCATACCGTCTCCTTTCTGCACGATGGCACAGTGCCGCATTATAATCCAAATTACATTATAACATATTTTTTTGCCTTTTGCAAGTCCTTTTCGCAGGATTGGGGGGATATATAAATAAAAAAGTATAAAATTTCAAAAAGCCCTTGTAAAACACGGGCGCGTGTGTTATAATGTAGAGTGGTTGATTTTGTGAACAATAAAGTTTATATATATTTTTTCTTTCATACGGCTCTATTCGCGTACCCGGATCGGTATGCGTTTTACCTGTGCGAGAAAAAAAGGAAGAGGTCAGAAATTGAATAACACTATGAAGCTTAAGTCGGGAGCCACCATCCCGCACCTTACGCGCGCCGAGGCGGATAAGAAGCATTATCTGACGCGCGGAGTGCTCACGCAGATGCACCTTATGCCAAACGGAGACCCCGCGGCGTTCGACACCGCAGAGGACGGAAGTATAATCTACTATTTCGATCCAAACAGAGTCGTCGAAGCGCCCCCGGAGCAGTGGTACTTCCCGAGAGCGAGAAAAGAGGAAAGATCGCTTGACAGCGGCAGCGTGATCGAGAGAATGAGCATCAAGCGCGCGGCATCCTGCGGATATTACACCAAGGAAAGACTTGCGCAGATGCATTACGAGACCGTTGAGGAGCCCGTTGCGTTCACTATCAAGGGCGACGGTACAACTCTTTATTTCTACGACAAAAAGACGGCAATACGACTTCCGCTCCCCTGCATCAAGTGCGGACGTGACGTAAGATACCGCAAAAAGCTCTGCCGCGCCTGCTACGAGGAGGATCTCGCAGAGAGACGCGAGGAGGGCGACGCATACAGAAACGCTTATTACGGCATGGACAGAGAAAGAGTTATTTTCTTTGATCTTGAGCTTACGGGCGTATATGACCACGACGAAATTATATCGATATCGATAACAGACGCTACGGGAAAGGTAATTATGGACACCTTTGTCCGTCCCGCGCACAAGAAAAAGTGGAAGAACACCGAGAAGATACACGGTATTACCCCCGCAATGGTAGCCGACGCTCCGCTTCTTGACGAGCTTATCCCCGAGATCAAGGTCATATTCGCAAACGCCGATAACATAATCGCGTACGGCGTATCCACCGATTACAGTCACATAAAGTACATATACGAGACCGAGGGCGAGCGCGAGTGGCTCAAGTCAAAGACCCGCTGCTGCGCAAACGAGTTCGTGCGCTTTGCACACGAGCATCTGCCCGATCTCAATCACGCCTCTCTTACAGACGCAATGGCTGCGCTTGATATCGCCTGGGACGGTATAGCGCACACCTCTATCGCGGACACCATCGGCTGTATGAAGGTGTGGGAGAAATTATTCCCGAACTACTACAAGAGCGCAGAGGAGGAATAAGCCGATGAGGGAAATATTACTCTGCAAATACGGCGAGATAGTACTCAAGGGCGCAAACAAGCGATATTTTGAGGACATTCTCTGCAAAGAGCTTCGCAAAAGAGCAAAAAAGCACGGAAATTTTGAAATTTCCAGAGCGCAAAGCACGATATACGTAAAGCCGCTTGACGATTTCTGCGACATCGATTCGATGTATGACGACGCAATGAAGGTATTCGGAATCGCGGCTATCGGTCGCGCGGCGGTCTGCGAAAAGGATATCGAGGACATCAAGAGAGTCGCGAAGGAATATATTCCTCAGTTCCTTGAGGGTAAAAAGAGCTTCAAGGTCGACGGAAAGAGAAGCGATAAGACCTTCCCGTACAACTCAATGGATCTCGCGCAGATAATCGGCGGCGAGATTCTCGAGGCAACACGCGGAAGAGTACGCGTCGACGTGCATAATCCCGATATCACCGTAAAGGTCGAGATAAGAGAGCAGGCGGCATACGTCCACGCAGGACAGGCAAGCGCGGCAGGCGGACTTCCCGTCGGCACGAGCGGTCACGGAATGCTTCTCCTCTCGGGCGGGATCGACTCGCCCGTCGCGGGATATATGATGGCAAAACGAGGTGTCAGGGTCGAGGCGGTGCATTTCGAATCCTTCCCCTACACAAGCGAGCTTGCGCGGGATAAGGTAATAAGGCTTGCACGCACAATAGCGGCATACACGGGGGATATCTACGTTCACGTGGTATCGCTCACGAAGATACAGGAGGAGCTTGTCAAGCACTGTGACGAGGATTACTTCACCCTTCTTCTCCGCAGATATATGATGTATATTGCATCTCAGATTGCGGCAGAGCATGACAGCAAATGTCTCATCACGGGAGAGAGCCTCGGTCAGGTGGCATCGCAGACCATGGAGGCGATCGCGGTCACGGATAACGCGGCATCCATTCCCGTATTCCGTCCCTGCATCGGAATGGACAAGCTCGAGATAATCGATATTTCGACCAAGATAGGCACGTTTGATATTTCGATCGAGCCGTACGAGGATTGCTGTACCGTATTCACTCCCAAGCATCCGAGAACAAAGCCCGTCCTTGAGAAGGTGCTTGTCGAGGAAAATAAGCTTGACTTCAAGGCGCTTGCCGACGAAGCTATCGCGGGAGCGTATACGATACGCGCAGAGGCGTACTGATAACACGAAATCTAAGAAAAAGAGGATATAAAAATGGCAGAATTTTTAACTAACCAGGACAAAAGAACCTGCTACTGCGCAGAGGTAAACGAGGCGCAGATAGGACAGAAAATATGCGTTATGGGTTGGGTGCAGAGACAGAGAGACCTCGGCGCACTCATATTCATCGACCTCCGCGACAGAACCGGTATCGTTCAGCTCGCGTTTGACGACAAGACAGACAGAGAAGTGTTTGATAAGGCGTTCGCTTGCCGCGCAGAGTACGTGCTTTGCGTTCACGGAACCGTTCGTCCTCGCGGTGAGGGTGCTGTAAACCTCAACATCCCCACAGGTAAGGTTGAGATCTACGTTGAGAGCATGAAGGTTCTCTCGGCAGCTCAGACACCTCCCTTCGAGGTAAGCGACTCCAAGAAGGTAAAGGACGAGACGGCTCTCAAGTACCGTTACGTTGATCTCCGTCGCCCCGAGCTTCAGAAGAACATCAAGATGCGTCACGATATCGCCCGCGTAGCAAGAGAGTACTACTACGAGAACGGCTTTTACGAGATCGAGACACCTATGATGATCAAGGCTACCCCCGAGGGCGCGCGAGACTACCTCGTTCCCTCGAGAATTCACAAGGGAAGCTTCTATGCTCTCCCCCAGTCTCCCCAGATCTACAAGCAGCTCCTTATGCTTTCGGGATTTGACCGCTACATCCAGCTCGCTCGTTGCTTCCGTGACGAGGACCTTCGCGCTGACCGTCAGCCCGAGTTTACACAGATAGACCTTGAGATGTCCTTCGCAACTATGGAAGACATTATGGCTATGAACGAAGGATTTATCAAGAGAGTATTCAAGGAGGTCATGAACCTCGATATTGAGACTCCCATGCAGAGACTCACCTTTGCCGAGGCGATGGAGAGATACGGCTCTGATAAGCCCGACACCAGATACGGTATGGAAATTCAGAACATTTCCGACGCGGTCAAGTCGAGCGAGTTCGTAGTATTCAAGGGTGCTATCGAGAACGGCGGCAGTGTTCGCTGCATCGTTGCAAAGAATGCAGCAACAGTTCTTACCAGAAAAGAGATCGATAAGCTCACAGAGCATGCAAAGGGAATCGGTGCAAAGGGTCTCGCTTACGTCCGCTGGGCAGACGAGGCTCCCAACTGCTCCTTTGCAAAGTTTATGACACCCGAGGAGCTTGAGGCAATTTACGCATCCGTAGGCTTTGAGAAGGGCGACGTAATGCTTATCTGTGCAGATAAGGATAAGGTAGTTCTTCCCACTCTCGGCGCACTCCGCCAGATCGTTGCAAGAAAGCTCGATATCATTCCCGAGGGCAAGTTCAACTTCCTCTGGATCACGGAGTTCCCCTTCTTCGAGTGGAACGAGGAGACAGAGCATTGGGATGCTATGCACCATCCCTTCACGATGCCTCTCGAGGAGTGCTTGCCTATGCTCGAGACCGATCCCGGTTCAGTCAGAGCAAAGTGCTACGATATGGTACTCAACGGAACCGAGCTTTTGTCCGGCTCTATCCGTATCACAGACTGGCAGCTCCAGGAGAAGATGTTCAAGGCGCTCGGCCTTACACCCGAGGAGATCGAGGCGAAGTTCGGCTTCCTCGTTGAAGCGTATAAGTACGGCGCACCTCCGCACGGTGGCTCGGGTATGGGACTTGACCGTCTCGCAATGGTAATGAGCGGTGCGGACAGCCTCCGTGACGTCCTCGCCTTCCCGAAGGTTCAGAACGCAAGCGAGCTTATGTCCGGTTGCCCCGCTCCCGCAGACGCAAAGGCTCTTGCAGACCTCAGCATAGCGGTTATCGAAGAAGAATAAAGGGAAAGCAGGGGGAGAAAACCATTTTTGCAAAATAGGTTTTCTCCCCCTGCACCCCCTCTTTCCCAAAAACCTTAATAAAGGTTTTGGAAGGAGATTTTGAGAAATTTGATCCATTGATAAACCAATTGGTCTCACCGTCGAGAGATAAGCCACAGCGTATAATTAACGCCACACGAGAATGTAAGTTTTTTGGCACACCTTTTTTTCAAAAAAGGTGTGAAAGGAGTAAAGTTATGGGAAGAATGCTCGGAGCCTTTGACAATCCCGAGGAGCTTGACCGCCCCGATCTTAATAAATGTCCCGACTGCGAATGCTTTTTCGCGGGGAATAACTGTCCGCTTTGCGGCAAGGAATGTCCCGAGGAGATGAGGGCGGGGAACAGAAAGCCGCCGAAGAAGGAGAAGAGAAGGCGCTCGACATCAAACGGAAGAGTCACGTTCGTTGAGTGGTATCACTCCTGGTGGTGCATCATCATAGCGATGTTTTTCATGCCGATCCTTGGCATAATCTTGCTTGCAACAAGCCCCCACAAAAAGTCTCAGAAGGTGACGTTTATCATCATTGGCGCAATATATCTCGTCGTCTCGACGATCGGAATAGGAACTATAATCGGAGCGATAGGCAATATATTCGATCCCCCCGTGGACACCTCGCTTTCCCGCGAGGAATACGTGTCGAGGTGTGAGAATACCGCGCCCGAGACCTTCTATCGTTCTCCCGACGCATACGAGGATGAATTCGTATCGATGACGCTCACGGTCAAGAAAATAATCGTAGACAGCGACGGCTTTTACGCAAATGAAAAGTATACCACATATTATATCTGCTCAGACGGCAAATTTGACATAATGATCCGTAACTGCATACAGTCGGGAGATAAAAATCTCGCCGTTGGAGATACGGTAAGAGTCTGGGGCGAGGGAGCGGGCAACGTGACCGTGTACGATATGTACTATGATCCGCATACTCTGCCCTGCATAAACGTGGCATACGTCGAAATAGCAAACACACAACAATAATGGTTTTTTGCCATAGATAAAAGGAATTATTATGTACCGCGAAATATCCAAGCTAATAATCTACCGCCAGAGCGCACAGGATACCATCCTCTGTGAGCTTGGCAAGGTATTCAAGGATTTTGACCTTAAGAGTGCAACGGACGACGCTCTCCGCACTCGCATCTACGAGCAGGTCAGAAACCTTTTGGAGGTTGCAACAAAGTACGGCTTTGACAATAACCTCTGGCACAATTATCTGACTTTTTTGATCATCACCGACGAGAACCCCTTCAGCCTGACCTACGAAAAGGCGGGAGTACAGAAGGGAACGGTAAACAGCTTTGCAATCAACGACTTTTCGGTATTCAAGGCACTCTTCGACTTTGATTTTTCCGCTATTGAAAAGGCTCTCGACATCAATTGCTTCAGCGTGCTTTCAAACTACGAGGCGATCGCCAAGAGAGAGCAGATATTCAATAAAAACGTCAGCGAAAAGGTCAAGGAGCTTTCCCGCGCCATAGAGGATGCGTGCGACGGAGAGGCAGTATTCTATCTCGTCGCGGATTTCTACAAGAAATACGGTGTGGGAATGTTCGGTCTCAATAAGGCATTCAGAATCGAGACCGACGAGCATTGCATCGATATGAAGTTCCGCGCGATCACGAATATGCACAAGGTCACGCTCGACGATCTTATCGGATATGAGTCTCAGAAGCACGCGCTCGTCGAGAACACCGAGGCGTTCGTCAACGGAAAGGGAGCTAACAATCTGCTTCTTTACGGCGACAGCGGAACGGGAAAGAGCACAAGCATAAAGGCGATAGTCAATCAGTACTACGACCGCGGACTTCGTATGATCGAGATATACAAGCATCAGTTCGGCTGCCTCTCGCGCATCATCAGCGAGATCAAAAACCGAAACTATCGCTTTATCATCTACATGGACGACCTTTCTTTTGAGGAATCCGAGATCGAGTATAAGTACCTCAAGGCAATAATCGAGGGCGGAGTTGAGACAAAGCCCGACAACGTGCTTATCTATGCGACCTCAAACCGTCGCCATCTTATCAAGGAGACCTGGAAGGACCGCACCGACGTCCAGCAGGACGGAGATATGCACCGCTCCGAGACCATCGAGGAAAAGCTCTCGCTCGTCAACCGCTTTGGTGTTTCGATAGGCTATTTCAAGCCGTCAAGACGCGAGTTTGACGAAATGGTGCTGGCGCTCGCGGCGCGTCATCCCGAGATCACTATGGATAAGGAGCAAATGATCGCGGAAGCTCATAAATGGGAAATGCTCGGCGGCGGAATAAACGGCAGAACCGCACAGCAGTTCGTAAATCATTTATTGGGACAGGCGTGACAAAAAATATTGGGGAGGAGATGACCTTATTCAGAAGAAAAGGCTCTCCTCCCCTCTCTTATTCGCCCCCAAAAAAGAGGAATTTTGGGGGCGGGGAAAAAGAAACCAAGACAAAAAAAGAGTAACGTGAGTTGCGGCTTGGAGAACCAAGCCGCTTTTTTGTCGAAAAAAAGATGTTTTTTAATAAATTGTTTGTTTGACGTACTTGAAAACGGTATTTATTTATGATATAATTTTATATTGGATAATAATAATGGTGTATTATGCCCATTTTCAGAAGAGGTTGACCGAAATGAAGATTATACTTGCTTCCAAGTCTCCGAGAAGACGCGAGATACTCGAAAATCTCGGGCTTGAATTTGACATAGTTGTAGCCGATGCAGACGAAAGCTCGGATATTCGTGAGCCCGATGCTCTGGTAATGACTCTTGCGGCTCGCAAGGGCAGAGCAGTACGGGAGAAAATCGGTGACGAAAAAAATGACACGCTGATCATCGCCTGCGATACGCTCGTGTATGCCGACGGAGAGTTTTTGGGCAAGCCGCGCGACAGAGCCGATGCCGAGCGAATGATCCGCACTCTCTCGGGCAGCTTCCATTACGTAGTCAGCGGAATTTATCTCTGCTACAACGGGCGAGAGGTAAGCGCGGCGGCATCAACAAAGGTATTTTTTGACGAGCTCACAGACAGTGACGTAGAGGCATATCTTAATACAAGCGAGCCGTACGACAAAGCAGGCGCGTACGCTATTCAAGGCAAGGCGTCAGCTTACATCAGCGGAATAGAGGGGGACTACTTCAACGTAGTCGGACTCCCCGTAAACCTGCTCTGTAAAACACTCAAAAACGAATTTGGAATAGATATCAACAATATCCGATAAAAAAAGAAACGAAATTTTACTGAAAGGGGGGGATCTCATGCCAAAGCACATAGGCCTTGACCTTGGAACAGCCAATACCAGAATGTTCGTCAAGGGCAAAGGAATAATTATGCGCTCGCCCACGGTAGTAACCGTTGACAAGGAAGAAGAAAGAGTCGTGGCGCTCGGCCGCGAAGCAAAAATGATGATAGGCAAGACCCCCTCCCATATGGAAGCCTTCCGACCGATAAGGAACGGTGTCGTAGCGGATTTTGAGGTGGCAAGCCTTATGCTCCGCGAATACTTCGTCCGCACAGAATCACTCTCGCTCTTCAACCGCCCCGTAGTGCTTGTAAGCACTCCCGAAAACTGCACCGAGGTGGAGCGCCTCGCGGTCGAGAACGCGATCTTCGCGGCGGGCGCAAAGGCAGTCGGAACCGTCCGTTCGTCGATTGCGGCGGCTATTGGCGCAGGTCTCCGAATAAACAGCCACCGCGCGTGCATGATAGTAGATATCGGCGCGGGAATGACACAAGTCGCGCTTATCTGCTCGGGCAGAATAGTCAAATCGAGAGCGATAAAGCTAGGCGGAGATAAGCTGGATAACGCTATAATCAACAGCCTGCTCTCTCGCCGCGACCTCTTTATCGGAGAGATAAGCGCGGAGATGATCAAGCTCAAGATCGGCGCGGCAATTGAGGGCGTTAACCGCGGATTTGCCGACGTCAGCGGAAGAAATGAAAAGCTCAAATGCGCGCAGACCGTAAGGATAACCACAGAGGACGTCCACCACGCTATCCACAGCGCGCTTGAGGCGATCTGCCGCACGATACTTCTCGTGCTTGAAAGCTCACCGCCCGAGATAGCGGGAGATATATCCGACTACGGAGTAATGCTTGTCGGAGGCGGCGCGAACATCTACGGCATAGGCGAGCTCATTACCAAAAAGACGGGACTTCGCGTTACAGTCGCAAAAAATCCGATGGATTGCGAATGCATAGGAATCGGACGACTTATAGAAAAGCCCTCCATACTGACAGACGGGCTACTTTACAAAAACAGATGATCTCAAAGAGGGATCAATTTTAAGGAGATACTCGAATTGGATAACAATCAGAACAATTTCCGTAACGGTAACGGTGAGAAGGAGGAGATCCGCTTCGACGAGCGGGATTTTCAAAACCCTTACTCAAAATATTATTCGCAAAGCAGAGGGGATAGCTCACAGTCAACGGACTCCGACTTCGGAAATCCCTACTCAAGGTATTACAATAATTCTGACACAAATCAAACCGGCGGAGACCGAACAGAGAGCGAGCCGATAGATTTCGGCACGTATAACAGACCCGGGAAGACATATCTTGAGCTTCAGAAGGACAAAAAGAACTTCTCAAGGATCGGATTTGGATACGCGCTCTTTTCGATCATAACCTTTGCGGTCTCGCTTATAATCGCGAATGTCGTATACAGGATCAACAGTGACGTATACAATTCAACGCTCTTTATGAACGCGTTGACACCGATAGCTCTTTATATCTTCGCGCTTCCCGTGCTTCTCATTCTTCTCTCGGGCAGCGAGGCAAAGCCTCCCGAGAAGAGAAAAATGAAGGTCGGCACATGGTTTGTCATTCTTATAGTCGCTTTTGGATGTATGTATATAGGCTCGTATATCGGTAACTTCGTAATGGCTTATCTCTCAAGCCTTATGAACTACGATTACAGCAACGCGCTCGAGACGATCATCGACGAAAATTCTCTTTGGATCACGGCGATCTTCACAGTCATCGTCGCGCCTATCGGCGAGGAAGTCGTATTCCGCAAGCTGATAATCGACCGCACGCAGAAATACGGAGCGTTCGTCTCAATCGGTCTTTCCGCGCTAATGTTCGGACTTATGCACGGAAACTTCTATCAGTTTTTCTATTGCTTCGCGCTCGGCATTATTCTCGGATATATATATTACAGTACGGGAAATCTGTTTGCCACGATCGCGATGCATGCCGCGATAAACTTCGTTGGAGGAATTCTTTCCTCTCTTCTTCAATCTGTGCTTGACGGACTTATATCCCTTGACACGACCGATGCCGAGGCGGTTTCGGAATTCGTCATGGATAACGCGCTCGGCATCATAGGCATGTCTGTGTTCTCTCTGTTCGTTTTTGCATCTATGATATGCGCGGTCGTTTTGCCGATAGTCTTCAGAAAGAAGCTCGATCTGCCCCAAGGCTCTGACGAGCTTCCCCGCAGCAGAGTATTCAATACAGTTATAGTCAACGTGGGCGTTATCACAATGCTTGCGGTATATCTCTTTGAGTTCGGACTCAATCTTTTACCATTTTAAAAAATAAAACACGGAGGTACAAATAGATGAAAAACAAGTTTGCCCTCCGTGTTTTTTGTATTATGGCGGTCTTCATTGCTGTATGCTTGATATTCGTGATCAGACTCATCAGTATCGGGGTCACGGCAGAGCCGAATCTGATCGCCACGGGAAGATACGAGCGCCGCGAGCCGATACAATCGGTACGAGGCGAGATATACGACAGAAACGGTAAGAAGATCGTCGGAAACGCATACTCGTACAATCTCGTGCTTGATTATGACGCAATGGCGGCGACTCAGCTCGAGAGAAACTACGACATTTTAAAAATTCTTCGCGCGCTTCAAGCGCTCGATCTGCTTGACAGCGTAGAGGGAGAGAGCTTCCCGTTTGACGGCACTTATCCTGATTATACCTATTCGAGTAAGGCAAGAGATACCGATTCGGACGTATATTACAGACTTCTCAAAAGGATAGCCGAAAATGAGCTTGAGATCGACTCGGACAAGCCCAAAAACGAGCTTACCGTCTCATATCTTGCGGATTTTTATGCACAGAATCCCGACAAGTTCCCAAGTGAGGAGGAGCTGGCGCAGTGGTATACGACGAGATATCAAATGCGAGACGAGGACGGAAAGCTTCTCTTTACAAACGAGGAGATCGACCTGCTTATCAGAATGAGATACGATATGGAGGTCTCAGATTTCTCGATATATAACAGATACACTGTGCTCACAGACGTCTCCGAATCCGCGATAGCATATATCGAGGAGCTGTCTGTACCCGGCTCGGAATTCGAAACGGTCACAACCAGAGAATATCTGTATCCGGGATATGCCTCTCACATCCTCGGTCAGGTCGGAAGCATTCCGGCAGAGAGCTGGGAGGAGTACAAGGCGCAGGGGTACGACATGAACGACACGGTCGGACTCAGCGGATGCGAGCTTGTTTTTGAGGAGTATCTGCGCGGCGAGGACGGAGTAAGAGTTATCGTCGAGGATGAAAACGGAAACATAATAGACAGCCGAGTCGAGACTCGCGCCGTCGCGGGAAACGACGTCTACCTCACGATAGATATAGAGCTTCAGATAGCCGCGGAGGACGGACTTGCGGAAAACGTCGCGCTTATCGGTGACGCGAGAGCGGGCGCGCTTACCGCGATCGACCCAAAGAGCGGTGAGGTGCTCGTGCTTGCATCCTATCCGTCTTATGATCTCACGACGTACAACGAAAACTATAACACGCTCGTAAAGGATCCTGCAAATCCGCTCTATAACAGAGTGCTGAACGGTGTATACACCCCGGGCTCGACCTTCAAGGTCGGTATGGTCGCGGCAGGTATCACAAGCGGAGCGCTGAAATCCTCCACCTGCCTCAGATGCGAGGGAATATATACGTATTATGACGACTATCAGCCAAAATGCTGGTATTATCCCAACGCGCACGGCGACGTCAACGCAATGTACGCGCTTCAGGTCTCCTGCAACTGCTATTTTTACGAGCTTGGGCGAGTAATGGGCATCGACGTGATGAACAAATACTGCTCCGCCTACGGTCTTGGGGAGCATACGGGCATCGAGCTTCCCGAGAAGACGGGAATACTCGCAGGACCTGCCTATCGAGAGGAAAACGGACTTCTCGGCTGGACCGCAGGTAATACGATTGCGGCGGCGATAGGACAGTCTGATAATAGCTTTACACCCTTGCAGATAGCGAATTATATCTCCACCGTAACCAACGGCGGAACAAGATATGCCCTGCATCTGTTGAAGGAGGTAAGGACCTACGGAGACAGAAGCGAGTGCATATACGAGACCGAGACTGAAGTGCTCGGCAGCGTATCTCTGTCAAAGGACGCAGTATATGCCGCAAGGCAGGGAATGAGGCAAATGGCAAAATACGACTCCGCAGTATCAAAATATATGGGAGATCTTCCCGTGGCGATCGGCGGTAAAACGGGTACCGCGCAAAGAGGAACCGACAAAAATGATAACCGTCTCTTCGTCTGCACAGCACCGTATAACGATCCCGAGATAGTTATCTCTGTCGTTATTGAGCCTGACGACGATATCCCGAAGGATAACGCCCACGGCTCGTCATACGCATGTGTTGCGGCAGCGAGAGTGCTTGAAGAATATTACGGTCAATAAATCAAGGGGAACCCCAAAAGGTTCCCCTGTTATTTTTCGTTTTTATTTTTTCAGCTCCACCGCCGCAAATTCGAACGCGTGGATGCAATCGATGTATACGCGGTCAGAGTCAAGTCTTCCCGTACAGTTAACGAACCTTGCGCTCGAATAAGCCGCAGAAAGCTCGATCTCAGCTTTGTATATCGCGTCGGGATGAAGATTCCAAAGACCGACCGCGAGAGAGGAGTCCCCACCTCGCTTCGCCTGAATATAAAGCGCAGGATGACCGTAAGAATACGCGGGCAAGGTCTCACCCGAGAGCCACTTGACCTCATCTGCCATCTGACGCCCCCTCGCATAGTGCTTGAGTAGGTTTTCCGATCCGCGTGTATTGATATTCAGAACGAGGAATCTCTCGCCATTCTCGTTTTCATATCTGTACGACACGGGAATACTCTTGCCCGAAGCACTCGCCTCGCTCAGTATCTTTGTGCCTTCCTTGAGCGTGATATCGTTTACCGTCGCTTGATCGGAGCTTATTGCATTGCCGTCACAGATAAATCTTTCGGTGAAGATGCGAACATTTTCCCCAAACAATTCGATACCAACGTCAACACCGCGACAGGTGAGTATCTCCGCCGCCGCAATGTCAAGGATAAGTCCCTTTTTGAGAGCAGAGAGCGGAAGATTTCTTGCGTTTTCGTCAAAGACCATGCCGCAAACACCATCACCCTCGTAAACTGTCGGGATGGCGTTGTATGACGTCGTGCGCCCCGCCTTCGAGAAAAACATATCCTGGATACTTATTTTGTCGTTGACAGCGGTCGGCATAACTGTGTCGGCAAGCTTCTCACTTGACTCATAAATTCTGACACCAACAGCCTCCTTACCTCCGAATATGTCGTCAACTTCTTTGTATATGTCTCGGTTTCTCTCGTGGAACGCGGCATACTCACTCTCATATCCTATATTTGAGTAGTAATCAATGCCGTATTTAAGGATTCCGTCAACGCAGCCCGAGGCGCGCATAGCAATATCAAAGCCCTCCAGATAGCTCGCGGGACAAAGGCTTCGTGGACGGGGATAGGTATCTCCCTCCGCCATGATTTCTATATTTCCGTCGCGAGTCCACGCGCTTTCCATTCTCTCGGTCTCAATAACGTCGCCAAGAGCAGTGCCCCATGCACGCTTTGCCGCCCAATAGGGCGCACCGATAAGTCGGAGAAAAGGCTTGGTGTTTCCTGCAAGAATATACGAAAGCTCGCGTGCGTTCACTCCGTCAATATCCCAAGCCGTCATGCAAGCGCAAGCACCGAGTCTGATTGAAGGATCAACGCTGTCAACAGCCGCTCTCATACGACGCGCAAAGCGGCGGAAGGCGTCTCCATTAGCCCTGAGATACGCGTCGCGGAATTTATTTCTGCCGCCCGAGGTAATATATCCAAACAGCTCCTCGCGTGTTTTCTCTTCACCCGTGATCTTGTTTATCTCTGCTATATGGTTTTCGCAAAGACAGCCGGGTTGATCCCCCTGGAATCCGTAGCGGAAATCGTCGTCAAACATTATCATATCAACACCGCTGCCAGCGACCTCTGATACCCAATCTGCGGCGAAATCAACAAAGCGCTCGTCGGTAGGGCAGGCAAAGCTTGATATCTCCGAGCCGTCTATCGTCATCATTTTGGTGTATTCGGAGGATTTGCCCACGTTAAATGTCCAGAACCACACGCCGACCTCAATACCGTTCTCCTTAAAGAAACGACAGTTTTCTTTAAGCCTCGCCATTACGACCTCGCGTTTTTTCGCGTCGCGCGGATACGTTCCAATAGCAAGAAATACCCTCTGTGCGTCAAATCTTCTGATCTCTGCAAGATACGCGTCTCTGTTTCTTTCATTTATATTATCATTCATTACCGGAACCGATATCTTGTACATTGCAAACACCTCCATTTCCGTTCTAATTGTATCACAAAGAAATAACCGTGTCAATATGTACTCTCATCGATAAATTGCGGTTTATCGGGGACGCGAACAATCCCTCAGACGCGCACGAAGGCGCGCCAGCTCCCTTTACACAAGGGAGCTTTACCTGAAAGGTGGAGAACGTGGATATAGTGAAATTTTCTTTAAATTTAAAATGGTTTCACATCTATAATGCGTACGAACATCCACCAACAAGCTCCCTTGTGTAAAGGGAGCTGTCACGCCTTGCGCGTGACTGAGGGATTGTTCGTCTCACCGATAAATCAAAATTTGAAAAAGAGGAACCCCCGAAGGGATTCCTCTTAAATATTGATCTATGATCAGATCTCGGGGATAACGACCTCGATCTCGCGACCTGCCTCTGCACTCTTTGCGATACCGTCTATGATCGCCTGGTTGTAGATGATCTGGGAGGACGGAACGGGAGCGGGACGGTTGTACTTTATAGCATCGAGGAAGGAACGGATCTTCTTGTCGAAGAGCGGAACCTTGTCGGAGGGGATGAGCGGAACCTCGGTAACTGTCTGAAGACCTGCAACCTCGTGGTAGATCTTCATGGGGCTGTGGAAGGTACCGTTCCAGCAGTCTGTGGAAGGAACGCGGAGGCTTCCCTTGGTACCCATAATGATAGTGTCACCGGGGGTGTCGAGGTTCATAGCCCAAGCTATACGGAAGTCGAGGATGATACCGCCCTCAAGACGAACGAACGCCGCCGCGAAGTCGTCAACTCCGAATGCCTTTGCGTATTCTTCCTTCTTGCCTGCGGGATAGCCCGAGTAGTTGGGATCCTTGCCAAAGAAGTCAGACTTGTAGCCCGAAACGGTAAGAGGCTTCGGATAACCGATCGCGTTGAGAACGAGGTCAAGAGAGTAGCATCCGATGTCGCCGAGCGCACCGATTCCACCGGTCTCGTTTGCGATGAAGGAGGTACCGAAGGGAGTCGGGATACCTCTGCGGCGTCCGCCACCGGTCTGAATGTAGTAAACCTGACCGAGCTCACCGGACTCAACGATCTTCTTGATCTGCTGCATATTTGCATCAAGTCTGGGCTGGAAGCCGATGGAAAGGATCTTTCCGGACTCCTTCTCAGCCTTCATAACCTCAATAGCCTCGTCGAGAGTAACGGTAAAGGGCTTCTCAAGGAGAACGTGAACACCCTTCTTGAGCGCATAGATCGCGGGCTCAGCGTGTGCGCGGTTGTATGTGCAGATAGAAACTGCATCGAGCTTGAGGCTCTCGTCGTCAAGCATTTCCTTGTGGGAAGCGTAGTCGGTCTTAGCGCCCGTGATGCCGTGCTTAGCCATGTAAGCGGCAGCCTTGCCGGGGATGATATCCGCGCCCGCAACGATCTCAACGTCGGGCATGTTCTTGTAGGAATACATATGAGCGTCTGCTATCCATCCGCATCCGATGATACCGATACGAAGCTTTCTGCTCGCGTCAACAACTGTATTGTCGGCCTTTACGTTATAGTCAAGAGCCGCATCCATTTTTTCTGCCATGATTTTATCCTCCATTATATAAAATGAAATTTATTTACCACTCAAATGACTTGAGATAGTCAATACTTGCCTTGATGCTCTCCATAGGGGTAAGTCCCATGGTAGCCTGGTCCTGCTCAACTACTACCCACTCAGCGCCTGCATCCTTCGCAGCGGCGAGGATAGCGGGGAAGTCCTGATTGCCCTTACCTACGGGACGGAACTCGAAGTTCGAGGGACGTGTGGGAGCCTTCTTCTCGATTCCGATAAGCTCATACATGTCGTCTGACTTTTCGCCCGCAAAATCCTTGAGGTGAACAACGGGGGCACGGCCTGTATACTTTCTGATATAGTCGGCGGGATTCTCACCGCCAACGTTTACCCAACAGGTATCAAGCTCTGTCTGGAGAAGATCTGCGGGAACCGTGTCGTAGAGAATGTCAAGGGCATACTTGCCGTCAACCTTCAAAAATTCAAAATCGTGGTTGTGATAAAGCATCATCATTCCAAGCTTTTTAGCAGCCTTGCAAAGAATGTGAATAAACTCAACAACGTATGCAAAATTTTCGTGTTCGGGTCTGTGCTCGGGAACGAGATAGGGAACAGCAACGTACTTGCAGCCGATCTCGGCATACTGAGAGAGAACACCGATAGGATCCTTGAGCATATCAACGAATGGAACGTGCGCGGACACGGGAACAAGTCCGATCTCGTCGCACCACGCCTTGATCTGTGCGGGAGTATTTCCGTAAAGGCCGGCAAACTCGACACCGTCGTAGCCCATTTCCTTAATTTTTTTAAGCGTTGCGTAAAGGTCTGCGCTTGCGTCATCTCTGACGGAATAGACCTGAACGGCAATAGGTAAAGAAGACATTTTTATTCCTCCTTGTATTGTTTTGGCTTAGCCTTCATTTTTATTATACATTATATAAACAGACCATTCAAGACAAATCTTGCAAAGCGTGGGACAAATCTTGCTTTGTATTTTCGCCAAACACATATTGTTATAGGAAAAAATGGGCATTTATCGGACAAATTTTGTTGTTAAAAGTCAACCATTAATATTCCAAAATTTTTTTAAACTTTTTTTCAGAAACCTATTGACAAAATAAAAAAAGATGGTATAATAGTAGAGTTGGCGCAAAAAAACACTGACACACCTGAGACACCCCGATGTCGATCAAAAAAATTTGAAAAAATTTTCAAAAAGCTATTGACAAAAGGATTTGATGGTGATATAATAGACAAGCTCACGTAAAAAAGGTGGGCGATTGAAACTTGACAATTGAACAACAGATAAAAGAAGT
>SVRT01000026.1:22173-31397 GCA_015064685.1 Oscillospiraceae bacterium | reverse complement strand
GTAGACGTGAAAACCCTTTAAAATTTAAAGGAAATTTCATTGTAGCCACGTTCTACACCTTTCAGGTGAAGCTCCCTTGTGTAAAGGGAGCTGTCGAGCGAATGCGAGACTGAGGGATTGTCTCCCCAATAAACCGCAATTTTTCATTCTTTCAAATTTTGATTTGTCGAACAGAGTAAAATGCATTTCACGGCTACAAATTACCTCCACGGTACGCTTTGCGCCGTAGGGCGGGGGCTTGCTCCCGCCGTGGCGTTAATCTAAAATGGTTTTTACGGCGGGAGCAAGCCCCCGCCCTACATTGTAGACCGTTCGCTAAACCGCAATTTTTCATCCTTTCAAATTTTGATTTATCGAACTGTTTAAATTGTCTTTCACGGCTATAAATTCACTCCACGGTACGCTTTGCGCCGTAGGGACCGACGGTCTCGCTGCGGCTCGGTCACGCTCGGGGTCTGACAACACACCGTGTTGTCATTCAGGACCCTCGCGCCGCTACGCTACCCCAGCGGTCCGCGAAACAAACGCCTATAAACCCTTATGTCTGAAAAGAAAGAATCGTATCGAAACGGACCGCCGGAGACGTCGGTCCCTACGGTTGTATGATGTCGTTCAACATATATCCGTGAAATAATTTAAAAGGGATTGCTATAATTAATCCCACCGATAAACCGCAATTTGCCACACCCATCCAAACCTCCACTTTCCACTCTCCTCCCCCTCGGGGTAGCGAAGCGGCATCGCGGTAGTGAATGACAGTCCGGTGGACTGTCAGAGCCGCGATGTGACCGAGCCGCAGCGAGACCGCGAGGGGGGGAGACATCCGCGAGCGGATGTCGGGGTGAGGGGTGGGGGGTCGCGGGACGGCTCCGCCGCACAGAAAAACGCCCGTCAACTATGTCTCCGCACCATCCTCGCCTCCAAACCACGGCAACGCCGTGTATGGAATCAAGGCGAAGCCTTGTATGGAATCCGCAACTCGTTGCGGTATGGAATCACGCCGAAGGCGTGTATGTAACCCTCACGCCACCGCCAAAATTCACATATAATGTACCGTTACCCCCTCGGATTTGTATAAATCAAAAAAATTTCAACATTTTTTGCAATTTTTTATCAAACCACTTGCAAAATACAAACGAGTGTGGTATAATTATCGACATAAAAGCGGATTTTGTTGAAATTTTAGTTTTTCAAGTTGCAAAATCCACCCAAAAAACGCTTTTTTCACGAAAGGAAAGAAAACCATGTCACAGTATGTTCAGAATGTATTGGCAGATCTTATTAAAAGAAACCCCGGCGAGCCCGAGTTCCACCAGGCAGCAACCGAGATCCTCGAGTCGCTCGCTCCCATATTCGATAAGCACCCCGAGTACGAGAAGGCAGGACTCCTTGAGAGATTCGTAGAGCCCGAGAGAACCATCAGCTTCCGTGTTCCGTGGGTAGACGATAACGGAAAGGTACACGTAAACAAGGGATACCGCGTACAGTTCAACAGCGCGATCGGTCCCTACAAGGGCGGATTCAGATTCCACCCCACAGTAAACCTCTCCGTAATGAAGTTTTTGGGTCTTGAACAGATCCTCAAGAACAGTCTGACCAGCCTCCCCATCGGCGGCGGTAAGGGCGGAGCAGACTTCGACCCCTCCGGAAAGAGCGACGGCGAGATCATGCGCTTCTGCCAGAGCTTTATGAGTGAGCTTTACAGACACATCGGTCCTAACGTAGACGTCCCCGCAGGTGACATCGGAGTAGGAGCCCGCGAGATCGGCTACCTCTTCGGTCAGTATAAGAAGCTCCGCGGCGCGTTCGAGAACGGCGTCCTCACAGGTAAGGGACTCTCCTACGGCGGCTCTCTCATCCGCCCCGAAGCAACAGGATACGGCGCAGTATACTTTGCAAAGAAGGTGCTTGAGCACGAGGGCGACAGCATCGAAGGCAAGACGGTAGTAGTTTCGGGCTTCGGTAACGTAGCTTGGGGAGCAGTAAAGAAGGCAACTGAGCTCGGCGCAAAGGTAATCGCTATCTCGGGTCCCGACGGATACGTATACGACGAGAACGGCGTTTCAACAGAAGAGAAGATCAACTTCATGCTTGAGATGAGAGCATCGGGAAGAAACAGAGTGCAGGATTACGCAGAGAAGTTCGGCGTACCCTTCTATGCAAAGGAAAAGCCTTGGGGACTTAAGGCAGATATCCTTATGCCCTGCGCGACTCAGAATGAGGTTGGTATGGCAGAGGCAGAAAAGATCGTCGCAAACAAGGTCAAGTACTACATAGAGGTCTCCAACATGCCCACAAGCAACGAGGCGCTTAAGTACATCCAGGATGCAGGAATCACAGTAGCACCCTCCAAGGCAGTAAATGCGGGCGGTGTTGCGGTCTCCGCGCTTGAGATGAGCCAGAACAGTATGAGACTCTCCTGGTCTGCAGAAGAGGTAGACGAGAAGCTCAAGGGCATTATGTCCAACATCCACGATAGCGCAGCGGCAGCGGCAGAGGAGTACGGCTTCGGCTATGACCTCTGTAAGGGCGCAAATCTCGCAGGCTTCAAAAAGGTCGCCGAGGCAATGATGGCACAGGGAATAGTTTAATAGATTTTCCCATATACGCAAGGGGGGAGAGGGTACTTTTTTCAGAGGAAAAAGTACCCTCTCCCCCCTTGCATCCCCCCTCACCCCAAAAACCTCAAACAATACAAAGATAGATTTGTCGATGGGCGCACAGCCGAAATAAAAATCAAAAAAACCCATAAACTAATCGTTTTACCCATTGACACCGCAACGAGAAAGCTGTATAATTCAATCAAAACATCGTCAACAAAGGCAATAATGGAGAAAAATATGGGATACCTCTTTTTAGCCCTCGCGCTTGCATCAGGCGTGACTAAAGGATATTGCGGAAAGAAAACAAGCTTCGCAATAAAATCAAATTCCGACTCAATGATAATAAACACCCTCCGTATGCTCGCATGCATACTTATCGGCTTCGCCCTCCTCGCGATTCAGAACGACCTCGCTTCTCTACGCATAGCGCCACTAATGCTTCTCATCACCGCGCTGTCCGGAGTCGCATCGGCTATGTTCGTCGTGAGCTGGCTGTTGTCGGTCAAAAGCGGAGCATATATGATGGTCGAGGTGTTCCTGCTCCTTGGAGTAACTGTCCCGATAATACTGTGCAGGATCTTCTTTGACGAGCACATCGGACTCTGGCAGATCATAGGAATCGCAATCCTGCTCGTCGCAGTGTACATAATGTGTACCTATAACACTTCGCTTAAAGGAAAAATGAGCATCACCTCGCTCATTTTGCTCCTGCTCTGCGGAATATCGAATGGACTTGCAGATTTCTCTCAAAAATGGTTTGTCCGAGCCTATCCCGAGGGCTCGGTAGCCGCGTTTAATTTCTATACCTACGTGTTCGCGGCGCTAACACTCATCATAGCATATCTCGCCTTTCGCGCAGCAGACGGCAGGGGAGAGAATAAACCTCGCCCACCACATAAGGTAATAAAGCCTATATGGATCTACGTTGCAGTCATGGCAATATGTCTCTTTGCAAACTCCTATTTCAAAACGGTGGCAGCACAGTACCTCGACGCAGTCAAGCTCTATCCATTGAACCAGGGCGGCGCAGTAATACTGTCGCTTATGATGTCCGCATTGATATTCAAGGAAAAGATAAACGCGAAATGTATTGTCGGCATCTCCCTCTCCTTCGTTGCGCTTCTGATGATAAACCTGCTTTAAAAGATTTCAATTTTGATTTGTCGGTCTGTTACACCAACGTAGGGCGGGGGCAAGCTCGGAACCCCCAAAGCTCGCAGGCTCACTTCGGGGAACCCCACGGCTCCCGCCGTTTCGTTGAATTTAAAAGGTTTCCACGGCGGGAGCAAGCCCCCGCCCTACATTGTAGACTATTCGCTAAATTACGATCTTTCACTCAGCAAAAAGGGGCTGTTCCTTGGTTTTCGGAACAGCCCCTAAATTTATTCGACTATTTCAAGCAAGCCGTCTGCTTCGCTTTCTTTGACGTTTAATATCAAAGCCCTCTCACGCGCTCTTATATTTGGAGAATGCAAAACAAGCCTCAACTTCTCATCCTTGTCTCTAAAAAGCATCCCGTGACCGCCATCGTCACGCATCAAAAGTCTCTCCGCATGGATCCATTGCCCATCGATCTTGCCGTTGTCAGAATATGCCATCGCTTCAACGTAAGCGTTTCCGTCACCGTTCTTTCTGAAGCTCGACCAGATCATAATAAGCCGTCCGTCACTCACTCTGTGCATATACGGACCGTCGGTAACAAATCCGGGTCTGTCACTTACACAGCTCGCCGCCCACTCGGGCTCGTTGGCGCGGAACATAAGCTGAGGCTCACTCACCGCACGCGAAAGATCATCACTCAACCTGATGTAGCACATTTCACCGTATCCGCATTGTGTCCACTCGTGGCAGAAGACCATGTAAGGTATATCATCCTCAACGTAAAGTGTTCCGTCAAGGCATTCCCAACCCGAAGGAGTCTGCGGATAATCCGACAACGGCTTAAACATACCGTCGGGCACGTTGCAAACGAATATCTGCGTTCCTCGGTGGCATCTGTCGTTCTTCATAGTCGCAAAAAGATAGAATTTTCCATTGTACTTGTGCACTTCGGGAGCCCAAAAATCCTGAGTTGCCCAAAACGAGCCGGAATTCAGAAATATCGGCTTTTCGTCACTCCATTCAATAAGGTCATCGCTGACTCTCACGCAGAATCCGCCAACACCCATGTAACGCGAGTACATATAATACTTATCACCTTCAAGCAGAATGAACGGATCCCTGATCCTTACATCCTTGATGTTCATTTATCCACCGCCTTACAATAATACCAAGCAGCTTTCTGCTGTCCCTTTTACTCTATCGATCAACCAAATAATCTCTCGGAGTATACTCCGTCAGCAATGAGCTTCTTGAAGGACTCGATAACGTAATCCTTGTCCTCCTTGTAGGTCACACCAAACCACTTGTCGGTGGTCTTGAGAACCTTAACGGTAGCAGTGCCTGCCTTAAGCATATCACCGATAACGGTGGGAAGGAGATACTCAGCCTTCATCTCGGTCGCGTTTCCTGCAGCGAGGAACTCGATAAATCCGCTCTCAAGACGGTTGATGAACTCGGGAGTAAACGCCCACATGTTCATCGAAACAAGGGACTCAACGTCGATGGGACGCTTGGTGCCGTCCTTCTCCTCAACGTAAGCGCCGCCCTTACCGTCCTTGTAAATATTGGAGGTCTCAACGATAGTCGCGAGATCGCCCTTCTCGTCAACGGTGCAAACACCGCGGGTAACGCTTCCGTTGTCGGAAAGAGTGTTACCGAGGATAAATCCGGGCATAGCAATGTCAAGAACCTCATTGTTGTTAACGTCCATAGAATTCACGAGATAGTCGTGCATCTTGACGTAAGCGTCCTTGCCGTAATAGTCATCAGCGTTTATAACGAGCGCAGGGGTGTCAACGATGCCCTTGCAGGCAAGAACTGCGTGACCCGTACCCCAAGGCTTTGTTCTGCCCTCGGGATTCTTAAATCCGCCGGGAAGATTCTCAACCTCCTGGAAAGCGTAAGAGCAGGGGCAGATCTTTTCTATACGGTTACCGATGATCTCGCGGAAATCAGCCTCAAGATCCTTGCGGATGATAAAGCAGACCTTGTTAAATCCTGCCTCGAGTGCATCGTGGATCGAGTAGTCCATAATGATCTCGCCGGAGGGTCCAACGGGAGCGAGCTGCTTGATACCGCCGCCGAAGCGCGAGCCAATGCCTGCCGCCATAATTATAAGGGTAGTTTCCATAATCAATTCACCTTTCTGATAAATAAATTTCTTCGGGATTATTATACCACTTTCTGCAGTTCAAGTCAATATAAAAGCGTTAAATAATTATCAATTTCCCATGTTTTCGGGTAGCTTCTCACCGCCGAGAATGTGGAAATGGATATGCTTTACGGACTGACAACCGTCCTCGCCGATGTTGGTTATAACTCTGTAACCGTTAGTAAGACCGCAAGCAGCGGCAACGGCAGGGATCGCCTCGAAAACTGCGGCAACCGCGCCCGAGTTTGACGCGTCGATAGCATCAGCCGACTCGATATGCTCCTTGGGAACTACAAGCACGTGAACGGGAGCCTGGGGGTTGATATCCTTGAAGGCATAGACCCTTTCATCCTCATAAACCTTACCCGACGGGATCTCCCCCGCTATTATTCTGCAAAAAAGACAAGACATTTTAATTCTCCTTCAATAAAAAAATCTTTACAAACCTCATTTTTTCTGTTATAATGGTTGTGTATAGATATATTCTATCACCAAAAACACACAGTGTCAATAAGAAAAAGGGAATTGCCATGCCAACAAAAACAGATCTTTGGACCTATCTGTCCAAAAGCGACAAAACAATAGTAATGTACGGCATGGGAAACGGAGCCGACAAAATACTCGCGATATGCTCGCGATACTCAATAGAGGTGTCGGACTTTTTCGCCTCGGACGGATTTGTCCGCGGACACCTGTTCCACGGCAAAAGGGTGCTGTCATACAGCGAGGCTAAAGAAAAATACGGCGCTGAAAACATGATCGTATTGCTCTCCTTCGCGTCGTCGCTCCCCGAAGTCCTTGAGAATATCTACCGAATAGCTGATGAATGTGAGCTTTACGCTCCCGACGTGCCCGTCTGCGGAACTACATTGTTTGATTCACAGCTTTTCGAGCAAAACAAGGATAAAATAGAGCTAGTCTCCTCTCTCCTCGCCGATGAAAAATCGAAGGAAGTCTATAATAGCGTGGTAAATTATAAGCTGAGCGGAGATATCGCATATATAAAAAGCACACACTCCGATTTTGCGGAGGTCTACCGCGACATACTCAAAGCAGAGGATTTCGAGACCGTTGCAGACCTGGGCGCGTATAACGGAGACACGCTTCGCGAGATAAAGCCATTCGCACCGAAGCTTAAAACCGCAATAGCCTTCGAGCCTGACAGACGTAACCACAAAAAGCTCTGCGACTACGCGCAAAACGAGACCTTTTATATCGAAGCACATCAGACAGCCGCCTGGTCGCATAAGGATACTCTGTTCTTCGACGGCAGCGGCAACAGAAACTCCACTCTCACATCGTCGGATTCACTCCCCGTGACAAAGGGAGCTAAGATCGTCGAAGCCGATGCAGACTCGCTTGATTCGATCCTTGCAGACCGCCGCATCGACTATATCAAATACGACGTCGAGGGATCGGAAAGGGAAGCCGTAGAGGGCTCAAAAACCGCCATCGAAAGACACCGTCCCGCTCTGCTCATCTCGCTCTATCACAGAAGCGAGGATATATATGAGCTGCCTCTCCTGATACACGAAAGATACCCCGATTATAAGCTCTATATCCGCCGCAGGGAATATATCCCCGCCTGGGATACCGTGCTCATAGCGGTAAAAAACTAAAATAAAGGTCGAATAATAACAGCATGACAGATTATAAAGAACTCTGCGCCACGCTTGATTCTCTCACACAGGGCGTGCCGCATACGGTAGCAAACCTCGCCAATGCCTCCGCCCTGCTCTATGACAAACTTGAGGGCATTAATTGGGCAGGCTTTTACCTCTACAATGGCGAAAAACTCGTCCTCAATGCGTTTCAGGGCAAGCCCGCCTGCATCGAGATACCTATGGGGAAGGGAGTCTGCGGAAAAGCCGCGGAAACGCTCAAAACCACCGTCGTACCGAACGTCCACGAGTTCCCGGGGCATATAGCCTGCGACTCAGCATCAAACAGTGAGATAGTCGTGCCGCTCATAGTCGGCGGTGAGCTTTTCGGCGTCCTCGACATCGACAGCCCGCACTTTGACCGCTTTTCGGACGACGACCGCGTCGGACTCGAGGAGTTTGCAAATATTCTCTGTAATCGATTGGAAAAATATATTTGATTCTCTTCAAATTTTGATTTATCGGTGAGACGAACAATCCCTCAGTCACGCGCAAGGCGTGACAGCTCCCTTTACACAAGGGAGCTTGTTGGTGGATGTTCGTACGCTTTATAGATGTGAAAACCTTTTAAATTTAAAGAAAACTTCACTATATCCGCGTTCTCCACCATTCAGGTAAAGCTCCCTTGTGTAAAGGGAGCTGGCGCGCCTCCGTGCGCGTCTGAGGGATTGTTCACGTCACCTATAAACCCCAATTTATTAGCATTAAAAAGAAAAATATAAACCGAAAGGAACAAAGATATGAAAATAGCAGTAATTACAGGCGCATCCTCCGGAATGGGCAAGGATTTCGTAAAAATGATCGATAAGATCGAGGATTGTGATGAGATATGGGTCATCGCCCGCAGAATCGATAAGCTCTCCGAGCTTGAAAGTGAAACGGGAAAGAAGATCCTCCCCATAGAGCTCGACCTCTCAAAGGAGGTAAGCTTCAGCCTCTACAAAAAGATGCTTGAGGACGCATCTCCGCTTGAGGTCTGCGCGCTTGTCAATGCCGCAGGCTTTGGAAAGTTCGGCAAATTTGAGGATATTCCGCTTGATGAGCAGATGAATATGATCGACCTCAACTGTAAGGCACTTATGGCAATAACACATGTTACTCTGCCCTATATGCCCGAGGGAAGCCGCGTATATCAGCTCGGCTCACTCTCCGCATTCCAGCCCGTGCCTTATATCGCGACCTACGGAGCAACGAAGTCCTTCGTACTTTCATTCTCCCGCGCGCTCAATAAGGAGCTTGAGAAGAGAAAGATCAGAATGATCGCAATATGTCCCGGCTGGGTCAAGACCGAATTCTTTAACCGCGCGGTTACTGACGATACCATTAAATATTATAACAAATTCTACACCTCCAAAGAGGTCGTTACTCGCGCAATATACGACATGTATAGAGGCAAGGATGTCTCTGTCTGCGGCGCATCCACGCGTGCGCAGGTGTTCCTCACAAAGCTCTTGCCCCATAAGCTCGTAATGAAGATCTGGTGCAAGCAGCAGAAGAAATAATTCAATAAAAAAAACACTAAGGGTGCCTTTAAAAAAGGCACCCTGATCCACGTGATAGCACGTCAGCCCATCCGTTGCCGTTGCAACTTCGCTCCGCGAAGTCGTCCCAGTCTTATCTACCGCACCCTCGTAGCCTTCTCTTTAGGAAGAACGGCCCCTGCGGGTGCATACGACATCCGATCCTTGTTCTTTCCTAAAGTCCTTT
>SVRT01000026.1:0-22163 GCA_015064685.1 Oscillospiraceae bacterium | reverse complement strand
CGTTGCAACTTCGCTCCGCGAAGTCGTCCCAGTCTTATCTACCGCACCCTCGTAGCCTTCTCTTTAGGAAGAACGGCCCCTGCGGGTGCATACGACATCCGATCCTTGTTCTTTCCTAAAGTCCTTTTGATGTCGTTGCAACTTCGCTCCGCGAAGTCGTCCCAGTCTTATCTACCGCACCCTCGTAGCCTTCTCTTTAGGAAGAACGGCCCCTGCGGGTGCATACGACATCCGATCCTTGTTCTTTCCTAAAGTCCTTTTGATGTCGTTGCAACTTCGCTCCGCGAAGTCGTCCCAGTCTTATCTACCGCACCCTCGTAGCCTTCTCTTTAGGAAGAACGGCCCCTGCGGGTGCGGGTGGGAATTGCCCTGTGGGAAACCCTGTTTTCCATAGGGCAAGGGAGGGATAGCCCCTCCCCGAATCTCCGCACCCCCACATTCCAATATCCAAAAGGAGTTCAAAAATGCAAACTACATTCACCATATATATCCCGGGTAAAAACCGCTGCGACTCAGCCTCAGCGCTTCAAAACTCACTCAAAGCTCTCGACCCCGAGCTTCCATATTCCCAAATGATGCGCATCCGCGCATCAGGAAATGCCGCCCGGGAATGCACCGATATATATTACCTCTGCACCGACGGTGAAAATAATCTCGTCTCACGTCTCTGGATGGGATGGGGCAAGCACGAAAGAGCCGTTGGAAATTGGGGCAATTTCTTCACCTGTCCCGAATACAGAGGACAGGGAATAGGACGTCAAATGCTGAGTTTCTGGCAAAACGACCTTAAAACAAGACAAAACTTGCCACTTGCGCTCTTTTGCACCGCAGGAGAGGAAGGACTTGCCAAGCTGTACGCACCGTACGGCTTCCGTCCCGCACTTAAAAATACGACCTGCGGACCTCTTTACTGTCCGCTCGGCAACTCACCCGAAAGCTTTGCGGAGTTCTGCGAGCAGTACTATACCCTCGCAAGCTCGCTTACCTTCAAGCCCGCCACACTCGAATGGCGGCACGAGATAGATTGCCTCTTTAAATTCGCAATGCTCTCAAAAGGGCTTGACTATCTTCCAAAAGGAATGACCTCACTCGAAGCCTCACTGCTTGAAAAGGACACCCACATCGAAATAATCTTCACGGACACAAATATCCCCGTAGGACTCGCCGTGTTGCACGAAAACGAAAAGAAAGACGTTCGGATATACCCCTCGTACGCGCATTTGATATAATCAAACAGATCCGCACCGTGCTAAAATGCACGGTGCGGATCTGTTTACTACTCCAACTTTTGATTTGTCGAACTGTCGCGAATAGCCTTCTCCAGCGGAGAAGGGGGACCACCGAAGGTGGTGGATGAGGAGGTCGCCATTAAGATATATTTCACGGGAGTTTTGTGGTTTTTATTTTGTCACACAAGGATTCTTTTGCAACGAAACAAAGTCATTTTACAGACACAAAGCCATTGAAAGGGCGACCTCCTCATCCACCCAAAACGCACAGCGTAGCAGGATAGCCCACTACTCGCCTTGTGGCGTATGTCCCCCTTCCCCGCTGGGGAAGGCTTAACACACCCATAAACCGCAATTTATCTTGCTATCCCAAGTTCATTCAACACGCCTTTTATCAACTCGGTATTTTTCTCGCTTGCTTCACACATCGGTAGCCTCAACTCCCCTTTGCAAAGCCCCATAAGAGAAAGGGCGGTCTTGACGGGAATGGGATTGACCTCGCAGAACATTGCCTTCATCAACCCAAGATATTTTTCGTGCAACCGTCTGCACTCCGCAATATCACCGCCAAACCACGCACGGCAGAGCGCCGCCATCTCCGATGGGATAATATTCGACACCACCGAGATCACCCCCGTGCCGCCGAGAGAAAGCATAGGCAAGGTCTGATCGTCGTTGCCCGAGTAGATGTCAAAGCAATCGCCACACTCGGCAAAAAGCTCCGCGACAGCGCTGATATTTCCGGACGCCTCCTTGACACCAACAATATTTGGATGCTTCGCAAGCTCCCGGTAAACGGAAAGAGAAATGTTACAACAGGTCCGCGTAGGCACGTTATAAAGAATGATCGGTGAATTTGCGGCATCCGCGATCGCGGAAAAGCTCTTTACAAGTCCGCGCTCGGTCGCCTTGTTGTAGTACGGCGTGACGACAAGCAACGCATCGTACCCGAGCGACGAGGCAAAGCGTGAGGTCTCTATCGCATGCGCGGTGTCGTTAGATCCCGTTCCCGCGATCATCGGGATCCGACCGCCCGCCGCCTCAATGGCAAAGGAGAGCACCTCACGATGCTCACGGTCGGAGAGTGTCGCGCTCTCTCCCGTCGTGCCGCAGATCACGAGCGCATCGATCCCCGATGCGATCTGTCTCTCAATAAGATGTCCGAGAGCATCAAAATCAACCTCTCCGTCGCGAAACGGCGTCACAAGAGCGGTCGCTGCGCCGCGAAATATGTACCCGTTTTTGTTCTTCATAATAACCTCCAAAAAGCACTTTATTTTTATTAAAAACAAGCAAAAAAACAAAAATGTACCAATAAAGCGAATTTTACGTGCAGGCTATTGCAAAAAAGCCTTTTACGTGCTATAATGTAATGTGGTAAAATGTATATATTCATTTTTTATGCATAAATATACACCAACACTAATTATTATATGTCGGCAAAGGGAAAATGCCACATCGGAGAACAGAATGAATCAGGAAAGCAAAGTAATCATAAACGAAAAAACAAAGACCGACCTCGTCACCGCAGATTTCGACTATTATCTGCCCGAGGAGCTTATCGCCCAGCACCCCGCCGAGAAGCGGGACCACAGCAGACTGATGGTGCTTGACCGAGAGCAAAACACTATATCCCATAAGCATTTCTACGATATCGTAGACTACATAAATCCCGAGGATGTTCTAGTTATAAACGACTCAAAGGTCATCCCCGCGCGAATCTACGGACACGTCGAGGGAAGAGAAGAAGCCACCCTTGAGCTGCTCTTGCTCCGTCAACGCGAGCTTGATACCTGGGAGTGCTTAGTAAAGCCCGGAAAGCGCGCAAAGATTGGGATGAAAGCCTTATACGGAAAGGGAATTCTCACATCGGAGATCGTTGACATCACCGAGGAAGGAAACCGTCTTATCCGCTTTTCCTATGACAAAGAGAAGTACAAAAACATATATAACGTCCTCAATCTTATCGGCATGATGCCCCTTCCTCCTTACATCACCGAGCAGCTCGGTGACAATAGCCGTTACCAAACGGTCTACGCAAAGGACGAAGGCAGCGCAGCCGCTCCGACAGCGGGTCTGCACTTCACGAAGGAACTGCTCAAAACCCTTATGGACAAAGGGGTTGCGATAGCTCCCGTGATGCTCCACGTCGGACTTGGGACCTTCCGTCCCGTAAAGGCGGACAGACTTGACGAGCATATTATGCACACCGAATTTTTCTCTGTTTCCAAGGAAAGCGCGGAACTCATAAACAGTCGCCGTGCCGCCGGAGGAAGAGTTATCTGCGTTGGTACAACGTCCTGCAGAACGCTCGAAAGTGCCTCTGACGAAAAGGGAATAGTGCATCCTATGAGCGCTGATACGGGCATTTTCATCTACCCCGGATACAAGTTCAAGGCAGTGGACGCCCTCATCACAAACTTCCACCTTCCCCAAAGCACGCTGATAATGCTCGTTTCCGCCTTTTACAATAAGGAAAACGTAATGGAAGCGTATAAGACCGCCGTCGAGGAAAAATACAGATTTTTCTCGTTTGGCGACGCAATGTTTATCCAGTAAAGGAAATCAAAATGAGCAACGAAAAAATAAAGATTGCGGCGATAACCGGTCCGACCGCATCGGGCAAGACCGCGCTTGCGATAGAGCTTGCAAAAAGGCTTGACGGAGAAATAATCTCCTGCGACTCAATGCAGATATATCGCGGCATGGACGTTGGAACCGCAAAACCTACAAAAGAGGAATTGAAGGCGGTACCGCATCACTTAATAGACATTCTTCCCGCAGATGCACCGTACTCCTGCTCGGATTACGTAAAGGATGCCGAAAAAGCCATACAGGATATAGTGTCTCGCGGCAAGCTTCCGATATTTTGCGGCGGAACGGGACTCTACCTTGACAGACTGCTCAAGGGCGGTAACGAGGACGAGGCGGCATGCGACGAAGGTGTTCGCGAGGAGCTGAAAAAATACCACGCAGAAAACGGCACCGATGCACTTTACGAAAGGCTTTCTGCGCTTGATCCCGAGGCAGCGGCAAGCATACACAAAAACAATGTGAAGAGAGTCATGCGCGCAATAGAGATATGTCTTGTCACGGGTCAGAAAAAGAGCGACATAGACAAAAGGAACTCAGAGATCACGGATAAATACGATCACAGAGTTATCACACTCGCGTTTAACAACAGAGAGCTTCTTTACAACAGGATCGATCGCAGAGTCGATATTATGGTAGAGCAGGGCTTGATCGAAGAGACCAAAAGGCTTATGGCAGATGGAGTTTTCGAAAGATCGGTCACCGCGGCGCAAGCGATCGGATATAAGGAGCTGTTCCCGTATCTTCGCGGTGAGGATTCGCTTGAAAACTGCATTGACGAGCTAAAGCGCGCGTCGCGAAGATACGCGAAAAGGCAGATAACCTGGTTCTCGGGCAAGGATTATGCGCACAAAATATACATTGACGGCGAGCGCGACTTGAAAACATTTGAAGATATTGTAAATATTTCGCAAAAAGTCTTTTAATAGAGCAGAAATTATGCTATAATAAAATATGTATTATTTAATATAAAAAAATACATCGGAGAGGGTGTAATCGCGTGAAAAAAAGAGAGGGTGTCAGGGTATATAAGCAGACGGTCGTAAATGCCGTCATTCTTGCCGTTATAATCGCCCTGTTTCTCTATCTTGCGATCCAGCTTACAAGCGGATTCTCCCTTCAGGTCTCAACACAGAGAACTCAAAAAATAACCGACTCCAAATACGTACATCTCGAGGGATACATTTTCAGGAATGACGAGGTCCTCGCCTCCGACGCTGACGTGGTTTACTATGCCGTTGGTGACGGAGAAAAGGTCGGTGTTGATCAGCTCTATGCGGAGATATTTACGCAAACGGGGCTATCAAAGGACGCTATGGCGGACAAGCAGAGCAAGATAAACGATCTTTCCAAAAGAATATCGCTTTTACAGGGCGGTCTCGGTGGAAACACGCTCTCGGATCTCGGTAGTGTAAAGGACGAGATATATAGGAACTATTACGCGTACGTTGACTCCATACTCAACGGAGACTTTTCCCAAGCCGACAAGGTGGGGGACAGACTTCTCTCGTCTATGGTTGACTATTCCGCGATAACCGGCGGCGACGCGACAAAGGATAAGCTCTCCTCGCTCAAGTCTCAGCGCGACCAACTGCTTGACAGCATCGGCGGCACAAGAAGGACATTGACAAGCGACAGAAGCTTCACCTTCTTCCACTCCGCTGACGGATATGAAAATATATTCCACACCTCGAAGCTTGAGGGGCTCACCCGAAAGGGACTTGACGAGCTTATAAGCCAAGAGCCCGTGTCGGCAAGCCGCACCGTAGGGAAAATGACGTACACCTCAAAATGGCATCTCGCCATCCCGATCGACGAGGCAAGCTATGAGACCTTCAAGGGTAAGGTTGGCTCGACACTCAGCGTAAGCTTTTCGGATACCGACGGATTGGTGCTCGACATGCTTCTTGAAAGGGTATATGCAGACGAGGAGGATCCCGACAGCGCTTATATGCTACTGTCAAGCTTTGATCTGGCGCACGTCGCATTTCTCAACCGAGCGCAGAACGTAAGCATTCTGTTAAGCGAGCTTACGGGATACAAAATACCCGAGGATGCCATTCACACAAAGGACGGCCAGGAGGGTGTATACGTTCTCGTCGGCAACGTGATAGAATTCAGAAGGGTGACGAAGATCGGGCAGGGTGACGGATACTTCATAGTCAACACCTTTGAGGCAGACGCACTCGAGGATCCCACGAGCGAGATCCCCTATCTCAACATAAACGATATGATAGTCACATCAGGTAACGACCTGTATGACGGAAAGCAACTCGATTGATATGGATTACTCATATATTGACGAAAACGTTGCATCTGTCCGCGAGAGGATAGCAGATGCGGCAAGGCGCTCGGGCAGATGCGCGGAGGACGTGCTCCTTTTGGCGGCGATCAAGAGCGCGGACGCGGACGAGGTAAATCACATCCACCGCGCGCTCGGAATTCACGACGTTGGTGAAAACCGCGTACAGCAGCTGACCGAGCGATACGACAAGCTCGACAGGGAAGGGCTGAATATTCACTTCATCGGCTCTCTTCAAACCAATAAGGTAAAATACATTTCAGATAAGGTGACGCTCATTCACTCGCTCGACTCTCTACGTCTGGCGGATGAGATCGAAAAGCAAGCCGCAAAGCGAGGAATAATTACGAGGGTCCTCGTCGAGATCAACTCGGGAAACGAGGAGAACAAGGGCGGCATTGAGCCCGGCGAGGTCGAGAGATTTTGTCTTGATCTGCAGAAATACCGCTCGATCGAGCTATGCGGATTTATGACGATGGCTCCCAGATGCGAAAACAGAAGTGATTACTACGGATATTTTTCAAGGACAAAAAAGATCGCGGAGGAGGTCTGGACAAAGGCTCTCGGACGCGAGGGTGACCCCATAATATCCATGGGTATGAGCGAGAGCTTTGAGGAGGCGATCGAATGCGGTGCTACCGTCGTTCGAATCGGCAGGACCCTCTTTCACAAGGAATAAAAGCGCAGGAGATCTCCGCGCATAAACACAGGAAAAATTAATCATATATATGCGGTGACAACGAAACCGATTGTCACACGAAAGGATGGAAAAATGGAAAAGAAATTTTGGTGGTTTTCAAAGAAGAACGATCCCGCGGCTGATTTCGACGAGATCAACAACGACTATTACGGCGAAGAGATGAGCTCTGACAGAGATGACGGCTCTGACGACGGATACAATTATCAGGATTCCGATTCCTCCGACGTTACCGTTGTTCTTTCGGGCGACCCCTCTAAGGATGAGCCCCTTATGAAAAAGACCTTTACCCCCGCATCATGCGAGGATAGCGCCGAGATAGTTGACGCATTCAAGGACGGCAGAGTTGTCGTTATCTGCATTGAGGAGCTTGACAAGCCCAACTTCATGCGCCTTTTCGACTACCTTATGGGTGCCGTTCAGGCTCTTGACGGCGCACTTGAGCGCATAGACAGAGATACCGTCGTGCTTCTTCCTTACGGTGTTGACTTTGACGAGATCGACGTTGACGAGCTTGAGGAGGACGAGACCGAAGAGGCTGACGAGGACATCGAGGACGACGAGGACGACGGAGAGCTTGAATAAGCTCTGATCGGGAGGATATAATTTTGCCGGAACCTATTTACGTTTTGGTCCGTTTTGTACTCATCTTTATCGAGGTCTTAAGCTTTGCTATGATGATCAGAGCGATCCTCGGTTGGCTTACGGACGGTAGCGGTAAGTTCATGCAGTTTCTGTACGTTCTGACCGAGCCCGCCATTATGCCGATCCGAAAGCTACTCGTAAAGATGAATTGGCTTCAGGATTCACCTATTGACTTTGCGTTCACATTGACATTTTTCGCGCTTATGTTCGTGGAAATGCTGCTTTCATCTTTTGTGTGAGCGATGAACGGAAGTATATCAGATGCACAAAAGCTTCTCGGCGCAAGGCTTGACGATATGATCGTGCGGAGCATGCGCGGGGAGCTTGTGTGCGGTAATTTTTTGTCGCCGGGAGAGGCTGCCTACATCACAAGGCTTGCAAAAGAGAAGGGCGTATATGACAGATTTCTCCTTGTGGGCGGTTACGGTGATGCGGAAAGACGGATCCCTGTGATAATACCCGAGTATGCTCTCGCTTACGGAGACAGCGCGGATGAGATCGCTCTAGGCTTTTTCTCGGAGGAGCTTTTGGATGAGATCAAGGCAGTGAGGATAAAAGGAAGCGGATACCGCGCCTTGTCGCATCGCGACTATCTGGGATCTATTCTTGCCCTCGGAATAGAGCGGGACAGGCTCGGAGATATCGTCATTGAGGACGATTTTTCCGCAGTGGTCATCTGCTCGGGGTCTGTATTCGACTTTTTACTGTTTGGAATTGAGAGGATCGCTTCCGACAAGGTGTCCGTCTCAAAGTATGACAATATTTCGGAGCTCGTTTCGAAAAGAGAGTACCAAGCAATAAATGACACTGTCGCCTCGGAGCGGCTTGACTGCGTTGTTGCGGCTCTCACGAATCTCTCGCGCGAAAAGGCGCAGATGGCGATAAGAAGCGGACTTTGCGAGCTTGATTACATCGTCGAGGAGAGGTGTGACAGAGAGATCGTCCCACCTTGCATCATATCGGTTCGAGGGCACGGAAAATACAATATTCTCTCCTTTGACGGAGAGACCAGGCGCGGCAGAATAAGGCTTGTCGCGCAAAAATACGTTTGATCATAATTTGAAATCTATATACACATTTTTGGAGAAACAACTATGGCTAAGGATTACACAAGTTCGCTGAACTTACCTAAGACAGAGTTCTCTATGAAGGCAAACCTGCCTCAGCGAGAGCCCGAAACACTTAAATACTGGGAGAGCATCGATCTTTACAACAAGATGGTCGCAGTGAGAGAGGGAAATGAAAAATTTTCCTTCCACGACGGACCTCCCTTCTCAAATGGAAACATTCACATGGGTCACGCGCTCAACAAGATCCTCAAGGACTTTATCAACAAGTACAAGTCCATGTCCGGTTACCGTATTTCCTATGTGCCCGGCTGGGATAACCACGGAATGCCTATCGAGTCCGCGATCATCAAGAAGAACAAGATAGACAGAAAGAAGATGTCTATTTCCGAGTTCCGCTCGGCTTGTAAGGATTTCGCTCAGGGCTTCGTCGACAAGCAGGCAGATCAGTTCAAGAGACTCGGTCTCGTTGCAGACTGGGAGAATCCCTATCTCACTATGTCCCCCGACTTTGAGGCGGCAGAGGTGAAGATCTTCGGCGAGATGTTCAAGAGAGGATACATCTACAAGGGTCTCAAGCCCGTTTACTGGTGCCCGAAGGACGAGACTGCGCTTGCCGAGGCTGAGATCGAATATCAGACTGACAAGTGTACCTCAATTTACGTAAAGTTCAAGGTTGCGGATGACAAGGGCAAGCTTGCTCCGGTCTGCGATCTTGACAAGACATATTTCGTTATCTGGACGACGACCACCTGGACGCTCCCCGGAAACCTCGCAATAGCGCTCAACCCCGTTGAAGAGTACGATCTCGTCAAGGTTGAGAGCGGTGAGATCTATATTCTCGCGAAGGCTCTTACCGAGAAGACTCTCAAGGCTGCGGGAATCGAGGGCTACGAGGTCCTCGCTACGTTCGAGGGCAAGGAGTTTGAGTTTATGACGGCTCAGCATCCCTTCCTTGACAGAAAGAGCGTTGTCGTTAATGCAGATTACGTTACTATGGACAGCGGTACGGGCTGTGTTCACACGGCTCCCGGATTCGGTGCTGACGACTATCAGACCTGCCGCCGTTACAACATCGACATCATCGTTCCCGTTGATGACAGAGGTTATCAGACCGAGGATGCAGGCAAGTTCGCAGGAATGTACTATGCCGCTTCCAACGACGCGATCCTCGAGGATATGAAGGAGACCGGTGCGCTTCTCGCTGCCGAGGAGATCGAGCACGAGTATCCTCACTGCTGGAGATGTAAGTCTCCCATCATCTTCCGCGCAACTCCCCAGTGGTTCTGCTCGGTCGACGCGTTCAAGGACGAGGCTGCAGAGTCCTGCAAGGAAGTCAAGTGGCTTCCCGCTTGGGGTGAGGAGAGAATGGTGCAGATGATAAGAGAGAGAGCCGATTGGTGTATCTCCCGTCAGCGTCATTGGGGTCTTCCCATTCCCGTATTCTATTGCGACGAGTGCAAGAAGCCTATCTGCAACGACGAGACTATCGCGGCTGTTTCCGCGCTCTTCGGTGAGAAGGGCTCGAACACCTGGTTTGACATGGAGGCATCCGAGATCCTTCCCGAGGGCTTCGTATGTCCTCATTGCGGTAAAGCTCACGGCTTTACAAAGGAGACAAACACCCTTGACGGTTGGTTTGACTCGGGCTCCTCTCACTACGCGGTTCTTGAGTGCAGAGAGAATGAGACCTGGCCCTCCGACATCTATCTTGAGGGCGGCGACCAGTACAGAGGCTGGTTCCAGGCGTCTCTCCTTACCGCAGTTGGTTCCACCGGCATCGCAAAGGCTCCCTTCAAGGCAGTTCTGACCCACGGTTGGGTAGTTGACGGCGAGGGCAAGGCTATGCACAAGTCTCTCGGCAACTCGATAAGCCCCGACGACATCGTCAAGAAGTACGGCGCGGAGCTTGTTCGTCTCTGGGCGGCATCCAGCGACTATCACGCTGACGTCCGTTGCTCCGAGAACATCTTCAAGCAGCTCTCCGAGTCTTACAGAAAGATCAGAAATACTGCGCGTATCATGATGGCTAACCTCGGTGATTTCGATCCCGATACCAATATGGTCGCGTTCGACGACATGCTTGAGATCGATCAGTGGATCGTAGCAGAGACCAACAACCTCGTTAAGCTCTGTCTTGAGGCTTACGACGAGTACGAATTCCACATCGTTTATCACGCTATAAACAAGTTCTGCACGATAGAGCTTTCAAAGCTTTACATTGATATCACCAAGGACCGCCTCTACGTTGAGAAGGCTGACTCCACCGCAAGAAGAAGCGGTCAGAGCGCGCTTTACCACGTGCTTAACGTGATCGTAAGACTTCTCGCTCCCGTAATTTCCTTTACGGCAGAGGAGATCTGGAAGGCTATGCCTCACGAGAAGAGCGACAGAGTAGAGAGCGTTTTCCTCAACGACATGCCCAGATACAGCAAGGCATTCGCTGACGAGACACAGGCGCTTTGCGCTAAGTGGGACAAGCTCTTTGAGTACCGCGATGACGTTATGAAGGCGCTTGAGATCGCCCGCGCAGACAAGATGATCGGTAAGTCTCTTGACGCAAAGGTAACAGTTTACACAAACGACGACGAGGCTTATGCGGTTCTCAGCGCGTTCGCTGACAAGCTTGCGGAGACATACATCACCTCCGGCGCAACTGTCGTTAAGGGCGAGGCTCCCGAGGGTGCTTTCACCGAGACTCAGACGGGTATTGCCGTTAAGGTCGAGAATGCGGACGGATGCAAGTGCGGCCGTTGCTGGTCCTACTCCACCGAGGGTGTGAGTGACGACGAGGGCGGATTCCTCTGCGAGAGATGTAGAAAGATACTTCTTTAAATGATTGGTATTACGGGGGAAGGGAAAACTTCTTGAAAGAAGTTTCTCCCTTCCCCCGTACCCCCAACCCTTTCAAGAACCTTCCCAAATAAAAAGAGAAAGGATTTTGGAAATGACAGCGATAATTATTTCGGTCGTGCTTATGCTCGTGTCGGTCGCGCTCGACCAGGTGAGTAAATATTTGGTCGTTGCGAATATGGAGCTATACGAGTCGGTGGATATTATCCCCGGAGTGCTCAGGATGACCTATATTCATAACGACGGCGCGGCGTTCGGATCGATGGACGAGCATAGATGGATATTTATGATCCTATCGACGGTTGCGATCATAGGCATTCTCGTATATATGTTCTGGAAGAAGCCGCAGGACAAGCTGCTTCTGTCCGCGCTTATTCTTATTACGGGTGGCGGCATCGGTAATATGATCGACCGCATAGCTCTTGGATACGTTATTGATTTTATTGATTTCTGCGCGTTCCCGAGCGTCTGGATGTGGATATTCAACATTGCGGACTCCTGCGTGTGCATTGGAGCGGGACTTCTGGCGCTTTGGCTTATTCTTGATATGATAAGAGAGACCAAGGCAGAGAAGGCGAAGAAGCTTGCCGCAGTAAGCGCCGAGATCACCAAGAGTGAGAGCGAAGCATCCGAAAAGACAGAGGATGCCGAAGATATCGAGTCCGAAACGGATTCGGAAAATGCGGAAAACACCGAACAAAAGACCGAGGATGAGAACTGCGACGACGGTGACGGCAATGAATAAGGATATTTATGCGGATTTTGATGCCGATGCCGCTGAGTCGTATAATGCGGTCACATTTGAGGTCGAAGAAGGGTATATAGGCGAGAGGATCGACAGATTTCTCGTGGAAAAAGCAGATATTTCCCGCTCATCTGCCGCGAAGCTGCTTGAAAACGGTAGCGTGACAGTCAAGGGAAAGGCTGTGGCTAAAAATTACAAGCTACGCGCCTGCGACTCGGTTGAGGTTGTTTTTCCCGAGCCCGAGGCTGACGAGGCTCTTCCCGAGGATATTCCGCTTGATATTATTTACGAGGACGGCGACATCATCGTTGTAAACAAGCCAAAGGGAATGATAGTTCATCCCGCGACGGGGATATACACGGGAACTCTTGTCAACGCGCTTCTTTATCATTGCCGCGACTCGCTTTCGGGCATCGGCGGCGTGATAAGACCCGGTATAGTTCACCGAATCGACAAGGACACCTCCGGGCTTTTGGTAGTTGCCAAGAACGACGAGGCACATCTCAGCCTTTCGGAGCAATTGAAGACTCACACGGTTAGCCGAGTTTATCATGCGATAGCGGTCGGAAACATCAAGGATGACAAGGGAACTGTCAACAAGCCCATTGGTAGACATCCGACTGATCGCAAAAGAATGGCTATCGTGACCGATCCGTCGAGGACGGCACGTGAGGCGATAACGCATTATGAGGTTATTGAGAGGTATGCGACGCCGACGGGAAGGTTTACTTATATCAAATGCAAGCTTGAGACGGGCAGGACACACCAGATAAGGGTGCATATGGCAAGCATCGGGCATCCTCTCCTCGGTGACGGTGTTTACGGCGGTCAGGGGACTAAATTCGAGACGACAAGCAGCGCAATAATATCGGGGCAGTGCTTACACGCAAAGGAATTGGAGCTTATACATCCGAGGACGCGCGAATTGATGCATTTTGAGTGCGATCTGCCCGAGGGATTTCAAAAAACACTTGAAAAGCTCACGAAGATGAGTTATTAAATTGCAATTTATCGAACGGATCACAATGTATGAAAACCTTTTATAATCAACGAAACGGCGGGAGCAAGCCCCCGCCCTACGTTGGTGTAACTCCCCGACAAATCAAAATTTGAAACAATAACATATAGAAATGAAGGTAAAGATCTATGCATGACGAATTAACTCTGGTTGATATAAAAAAGATGCAGGAGGAGGTCGATTACCGCATGTGCGTGCTTCGTCCTCAGCTTCTTGCGGAGGTACAGAGGACGCGCGAGTACGGTGACCTCAGCGAAAATGCCGAATACAAGGAGGCTAAGCGCGAAAAAAACGCTAACGAGAGCAGGATCCGTTATCTCAAGAAGATGATCGAGACGGCAAAGGTGATAAAGGTCGAGAAAAAGGCGGACGCGGTCTGTCTTTTCGACACGGTGACCTACTACGTCGAGGAGGACGAGGAAGAGGAGGAGAGACAGATAGTTACCACTCTCCGTCAGGACGTTCTCAAGGGATATCTCTCAAAGGAATCTCCGCTCGGCAAGGCTTTGCTTGGAAAAAAGGTCGGCGACCGAGTGTGCGTTAAGGTGAATGACAATTACAGTTATTACGTTGAGATCCGCGCCATCAAAAAGGGACACGATGACGAGAATATTCCGATAAGCTCTTATTGATAGTAAAACAGAGGCTACCGTTACGTCTTGACGGTTGCCTCTGCTTTTTTGAATATTTTTACCGAAAAAGGTAACAAATCAGCCTTGACAAATACCCCTCGGGGGTATATAATTAGGGTAAAGGTAAGAGTGAATAGTGAAAAAGTATATTAAGGGGTACAGTATTGATGGAATGTTGTTGTGAAAAAATGAAGATAAGGGATGAGGGCGAGAAAAAGCTATTGCTCAACAGGCTCAGCAGGATCGAGGGGCAGATACGCGGAATCAAGGGTATGGTCGAGCGCGATGCTTACTGCGCGGACATTATTACTCAAGTAGCCGCCGTCGATGCCGCGCTCGCTTCGTTTAACAAGGAGATACTTTCCGCGCACATCAATTCCTGCGTCGCGGAGGATATTAAAGAGGGTAATACCGAGAAAACCGATGAGCTTATCGCTCTTTTGGGGAAGTTGATTAAATAAATTGCGGTTTATGGGTGGGATTAATTATAGCAATCCCTTTTAAATTATTTTACGGATATATGTTGAACGACATCATACAACCGTAGGGACCGACGTCCCCGGCGGTCCGTTTCGATACGTTTCTTTCTTTTCAGACATAAGGGTTTTATAGGCGTTTGCTTCGCGGACCGCCGAGGACGTCGGTCCCTACGGCGCAAAGCGTACCGTGGAGTAAATTTATAGCCGTGAAATTCAATTTAAACAGTTCGACAAATCAAAATTTGAAGTTGGAAACAAAAAAACGGGATCGAGAGATCCCATTCATTGAGGTATATTAAATGAGAAAATACAAGGTTACGGGCATGAGCTGTGCGGCTTGCTCTGCGAGAGTTGAGAAGGCGGTATCCGCGGTTAAGGGCGTTGAATCCTGCGCGGTGAATCTTTTGACAAACTCGATGGTAATTGAGGGCAACGCGTCAGACGGTGAAATAATCGGCGCGGTTGTGCGCGCGGGCTACGGCGCTGAAGCAGACGGCGCGCCTTCGACTACGACTGTCAAACACGATGACGGAGCGGACACAAACAAAGAGGAGACACGCGCGATGATATGGCGGCTTGGCGTATCGGCGGGCTTTCTTCTGATACTGATGTATATTTCGATGGGGCACGTGATGTGGGGCGCGCCAATGCCTGCATACTTTGCGGACAATCCCACGTCAATAGCACTTGTCGAGCTGATCTTGTCCGCCATAATACTCGTTATCAATCAAAAATTCTTCATTAACGGATTTCGTGGCTTCATTCACGGCGCTCCGAACATGGACACGCTGGTAGCTCTCGGCTCGGGTGCGTCGTTTATTTACAGCGTCTGTATGATTTTCGTAATCGCAGATACACAGGAGCATTTAGAGGTTGGTGCCGCACTCCACCATCTGCACGGGCTTTATTTTGAGTCCGCCGCGATGATATTGGTACTAATAACCGTTGGAAAGCTGCTTGAATCCATATCAAAGGGAAGGACAACAAAATCCCTGCGCGCGCTTATGGATCTTTCTCCCAAAACCGCAACGGTCATTATTGACGGCGAGGAAAAGGTGATCGATGCAGCGAGCGTGAAGGTTGGAGATATATTTGTAGTACGTCCGGGCGAGAGCGTTCCCGTTGACGGCATAGTGCTTGAGGGCGGCTCGTCGGTCGACGAATCCGCGCTCACGGGCGAGAGTGTTCCCGTTGACAAGGCAGAGGGAGACAGGGTTTCCGCGGGAACTATAAACCGTTCGGGCTTTATCATGTGCAAGGCTGTGGGTGTCGGTGACGAGACGACGCTCTCACAGATAATCAAGATCGTAAGCGATGCGACGGCATCGAAGGCACCCATTGCGCGCGCGGCAGACAAGGTTTCGGGCGTTTTCGTACCCGTAGTGCTTGTCATTGCGCTTATAACCGGAATCGTTTGGGCTATTGCAGGTGCTGACGTTGGCTTTTTCCTGGCTCGTGCCATTTCGGTGCTTGTGATCAGCTGTCCCTGCGCTCTCGGTCTTGCGACTCCTGTTGCTATCATGGTCGGCAGCGGTGTTGGTGCAAGGCGCGGCATTCTCTTTAAGAGCGCGAAGGCGCTTGAGATAGCCGGGCACGGTGACATTGTTGTGCTTGACAAGACGGGCACAGTTACAAAAGGCGAGATGACGGTTACAGACGTGATCGTATCCGACGGCATCAACGAGGACGTACTTGTTCGCGTGGCATACTCAATTGAAAGAATGAGCGAGCATCCTCTCGGCGAGGCGATAGTCAGATACGGCGACGGTAGGGGTGTCGACGCCCTTGAGATCAGCGGCTTCGAGGCGATCTCGGGCAAGGGCGTTGAGGGATATCTTGACGGTGAGCTGATACGTGGTGGAAACCTCGGATTTATCAAGGAAAAATGCTCTGTATCCGACGGTGTGGAGAAAAAAGCTATATCTCTTGCAGAGGAGGGAAAAACTCCTATGTTCTTCTCTCGCGGCGACGCTTTTCTCGGCATTATTGCGGTGGCGGACGTCATCAAGGATGATAGTGCCGCGGCGGTATGCGAGCTTCGAGCTATGGGACTTCGCGTAATTATGCTGACGGGAGACAACGAGCGCACGGCTCGCGCCATCGGAAGATCGGCAGGCATTGACGAGGTAATTGCGGAGGTACTTCCCGACAGAAAGGCGGCGGAGGTATCAAGGCTTCAATCGGGCGGCGACAAGGTAATAATGGTTGGCGACGGCATCAACGACGCGCCCGCGCTCGCCACCGCGGACACCGGAATCGCGATCGGCGCGGGAACAGACGTGGCGATAGATGCTGCCGACGTGGTACTGATGAAGAGCCGACTTTCAGATCTTCCCGCGGCTATAAAGCTGAGCAGAAAAACCCTTAAAAATATACACGAAAATCTCTTCTGGGCATTCTGCTACAACGTTATCGGCATTCCGCTTGCGGCAGGAGTCTGGATCCCGCTTTTCGGTTGGGAGATGGATCCTATGTTTGGCGCGGCGGCTATGTCGCTCTCGAGCTTCTGCGTCGTTATGAACGCGCTCAGGCTGAATCTTGTAGATCTAAATAAGCCGTCAAGACCGAGAAGGGTAGGGACGGCAGGCAATACACAAAATAATACAAAAAAGAAAGGGAAAAAGGAAATGAAAAAGACACTTAAGATCGACGGAATGATGTGCCCCCACTGCTCGGGCAGAGTAAAGAAGGTGCTTGAGGCACTTGACGCAGTTGAGACTGCAGAGGTATCTCACGAGACGGGGCTTGCTATCGTAACGCTGAACGGCGCGGTAGCCGACGATATGCTCAAAAAGACGGTTGAGGATCAGGGCTACACCGTTCTGTCGATAGAATAATAATCTTTTTTGGGAGGGACAGATATGCTTCCTGCAATAAAGAAAATGAAGGAGCTTGAATATTCAACTCCGCAAAAGTGGCAGACTGTTCTGCTTCGCAATTTCGGTCTTGTTGAGAATTCGCTTCTGGCACGCGTGCTCGGCATGGACGAGGAAACTCTCGCCAAGGAGACCGAGAGGCTCGGAATTGAGAGAATCAAGTATGATGCGAGATGGAAAAAGCTCGGATACATCAATATCATCAAGAACAACTGGCATATTTTGCCTTACTCGCAGCTGCTTGAGCTTCTTGAAATGGACGAGGAGACGCTTGCATACTGTCTTAAAGAGGATGATTTTCTTGATATCAAGCTTGGAGCCTTCAAGGCTGAGGCTTCAGATGTGAAATATTCTCCGCTTTCGACCGACGAAATCAGAAAGACCGAGAGGATCGCAGAGATCATCCGCTCCGAGTTTATCGAAAATTACACCGCACCTTTTGACTTTTACAGCGTTGAGACGGTGCGCCGCGATAGAAGCGCGGAAGCTGACGCAGGATTTGATAAGATCGTTTACAGCTACTCGATGCTTTACGGCGACACCTTCCTTGAGGGAGACGAGATCGTTCCCGACGACCTGCTTGCGCGCTTGCGTGCGGTCGGTGTCAACGGTCTGTGGATGCAGGGAGTACTCTCCAAGCTCTCGCCCTACCCGTTCGTCGAGGGTCTTGACGAGGGATATGAAAAAAGACGGGAGAATCTCAACAGGATCATTGAAAAATGCGCCAAATACGGCATCGGAGTGTATCTTTACTTCAACGAGCCGCGCGGAATCTCGCCGCACCAGCTTACAGAAAAGACCGAGAAGTTAAAGGGAAGGCTGTTCAACGGCACCTGGAGTCTTTGCACGACGCACAAGGAGGTCAAGGACTATCTGTACGGCGCAGTAAAAGGCCTTTGCGAAGCGGCTCCCGGACTTGCAGGCATCATTACCATCACGATGTCAGAGAATATGACTAACTGTCACTCGCGCACAAACAACACCTGTCCTTATTGCTCGCATCTACGCCATGCGGACGTCGTTCCCGAGGTCAACAATATCATTCAGCGCGCGGTCACCGATTCGGGTGCGAAAACACGTGTGCTTGCGAATCTCTGGTCCTGGACAAAGCCGTACGAGTGGAGTGAGGAGGAGCTGCTTGAGGGAATCAAGCGCATGGACGAGAAGATAGAGATCCTCTCGGTCAGCGAGATGGGCGGAATAATTATCGACGGTGAGAGGGTAGAGGTAAAGGAATACGCGCTTAGCAAGATAGGTCCCTGCGAGGAGACCAAAATGGCGCTCTCTTATGCGAGAGAGCTTGGCAGGAAGGTCTTGGCAAAGGTGCAGATAAACAACTCCTGGGAGTTTGCCGTCGTTCCGTACGTCCCCGTGTTCGATCTTATTCTCGAGCATATGACTAACCTAAAAGATCTCGGTGTTGGCGGACTTATGATGTCATGGACGGTGGGAGGCTATCCTACGGTGTCGCTCGATCTTGTCGATAGGTTTTTTGAGGGTGATTTCGATTACGACGCGTGGCTTTCTGAGCATTTCGGAGAGAGAGCGTGCGACGTAAAAGCCGCCGTTGCACTTTTCTCAAGCGGCTTCAGACATTATCCGCACACAATAGGCACGCTCTATCAGGGCGCGCAGGAGCTTGGTGCATCCAACCTTCTCTACAAGGAAAAGACAGGATATCACGCGACGATGGTGACCTTTGCATATGACAACTATGACGACTGGAGAGGAACCTATTCACTTGACGAATTTTTGTCTCTTCTTGACAGTCTTCTCGAGGACTGGGGACGCGGACTTGAGCTATTGCGCGGTCTTGACGGAAACGATGCCTTTTGCGAGCTTTGCAGATTTGCAGAGGTAGTTTACGTGAACATAAAGAGTATGGCGGTGCAAACAAGATACAACGTAGCGCGTGACGAAGGAAGGCTTGACGATATTCCGGCGCTTCTGCGCGAAGAGGGAAGGCTTGCACGCAGGCTTTACGCCCTTGCCGCGAGTGATTCCAGGATAGGCTACGAGGCAAGCAACCATTATTACTTTACACAGAACAATTTCCTTGAAAAGCTTATCTGTCTTGACAGGCTGGAGAGGGAATTCTGCAAATAAAAAACAAATCCCGACGGAGATCCGTCGGGATTTGTAATTTAATTATTTATTCTTGAGCTCTGCGAGGATAAGCTTCAAGAGATCCTCTGTTGTGGGGTTCGCCTCACGGTCAAGTCTTGCCGCCTCTGCTGCCGCTGCCGCTTCTGCCGCCGCCGCTTCATCCGCAAGTCTCTTCTTTTCCGCATAGTATGCCGCAACCGCCGCCTTATCACGAGGCTTTATGCCGTTAGCACGAAGCTCCTTGCGCTGAGTACGGCAGAGTTTCTTCTTGTTCTCAACAGCGTCCTGTCTTTCACGCATCTTGTTGATGATCTTAACAATGGTAAAGAGCACGAATGCCGTGATGAAGAAGCTGAGAACCGCATTGATGAACGATCCCCAGTCTATGTAGATCGACTGAGCAAGGTCGATCTCCTTGGTTACAACACCTGTAACCTCGTCAACAACCTCGACCTCGACCTTCTCCAAAAAGGTGTACACCTCGTTGAGAGAATCTGCACCAAAGATCTTTGCCAAGAGCCAGTTTACTACGGGTTTGAGGATAAAATTGCCCATTCCGTTGACGATCGCGGTGAATGCGCCGCCTACGATAACACCGACTGACATATCAACCACGTTTCCGCGGGTGATAAATTTCTTGAATTCAGGGAAAAAGTTTTTCATTTTGTCTCCTTTCTGCCCGTTAGGGCTTTTGTCATTTCCTGACGTATCAGGTCAAATTACCTTTTAATTATAACGCCTATAAATAAAAATGTCAAGAAGTTTTTTATGGCAAAATGATAAAAAAAGCGGCTCTTTCGAGCCGCCTTATAAAATATTCGGTTTATTCTGCTTTTTTCTTGTTTATTTGCTTGATCAGCCCAACTGCAGCTACAAAGAGCAGCAGTGCAGACGCCCACATGATAACACAGCTGAGTATGCTTCCGAGCGTTGCGCACAGTCCTGCGATAACGTAGGATACTGCGGCGATGCCCGCTACGAGCGCCGCATAAGGAAGCTGCGTATTTACGTGACTTACGTGGTTACACTGCGCACCCGCGGATGCGAGGATGGTCGTATCCGAAATGGGAGAAATGTGGTCGCCGAATACCGCTCCGCCAAGCGTTGCAGCGTTGTCAATACATTTTTGAAACAATTTCATTTTTTCTTTCACTTTTTTTGCAAAAATGACTTGACAAATATTCTTTTTTGTGGTATGATACTTTAGTCGCCGATAAATAATATATTTTGGAGCCGAACAATTACGGAGAAGTCGCGTAGCTGGTCGAGCGCGCACGATTGGAAATCGTGTAACCGTCAAAAGCGGTTCGAGAGTTCGAATCTCTCCTTCTCCGCCAAAAGATAAAGGGTATCTCGTTTGAGATACCCTTTATCTTTTGCAGAAAGACGCTATGATTCTGAACTCTCTACGAATTGCTCGCAATTCGTATTTATTTGCGCCGAACACACGTCGCTTACAAATACACTTTGGCGCAAATGTGAGTTCAGAATCTCTCCGTCCTAACCCTTAGTGAAGTCCTTTTGTTCATTCCTCTTCAAAGCTCATAACGTCAATTGCAATCTTCGCACCAAGCCTGAAAGCATACACGAATATTTCTCGCTCAATCAAGTCTGTCAGCTCCTCGCGGCAATTGTCAAACTTTTCAAATATCTCTTTTTGCTTATCGGTAAGTGTGGACAACAGATTGTCGTGGTGGTCGGCAATATATCCCATCAGTTCCTTTTTCTCTTGTGTTAATTCACGGCATTGTATTTTTTCTCTAAAATCATCATGCCACAGATCTTCAAGTGCTTTTTTCATTTCATTCTCCTCCAGTATAGCTTGATATCAGCTTGCTAAAAATAATTATATCACATTTTGAGATAAAAATCAATATCTCAACCTGAGATGTGATATTATTTTTTTAGAAATCGAGAGAGGAGAGTAAAATGCGCATTAGAGATTTACGAGAAGATAGCAATCTCACGCAAGCAGAGATTGCAAAACATCTGCATATCAAACAAAACACTTACTCTCAATACGAAAACGGACAAAGACAAATCCCCCTGTCTTGTTTGATCGCCTTGGCAAAATTCTATAAAACCTCAACAGATTATATTTTAGGATTAACAGACACAAGAACTCCTTACACTTAAGCAATTTAGATGAGCCCGCCGCAAATGCGGCGGGCTCATCCGATCATTAGGATAAAGGAATACTCGCTTCGCGTTGCAACAAAAATCGACCGCTCGCGGTGCGAGATGAAGGGAGATTTTTTGAGTGGCAGCCTCCCCAAGAGCGCAACCGAGCGATTATTTGCTTCGCAAATAGCGAGGGCGGCGCGATTGGTTGGAGGCAACGGTGCAAGCAAAGTCGCTTGCGGCTTTGTGCGAAAATCTCTCCTTCTCCGCCAAACAAAAACCGCAATTCCGATACAGAAGGGATTGCGGTTTTTGATTTTTTGTGTTATAATATGAAAAAAAGGGGGGCATAATTATAATTATGAGTAGCTTAGAATCCGCAAAGAATAAACTGGACGCACTTTTGGAGAAACAGTCAGAACTTTATTTGGAGATCCGAGAAAACTATGCGTTAGACGATGACTGCGAAGACGCCGCATCCGTAGAAAATGCAATTGACGGAGGTGAGATTGATCTTGAATGGAATGATCTCCGCGATATATCATACGTTGATGCTTCAGTGCGCTGTCAAAAGGCGCTTGTTGATGCTTTGGAGCTTTTAAAAAAAGGTGACAAAAAGTCCGTACATAACGCCAACAAAGAGCTTGAAATATTAGTGGGAGAAGCGCGCAAAATCAGAAAATCCGGAGATGACGATTTGAGAAAGGCACAAGAAATCATTTCTGCTATGAATGAAATTATAGACGTTTGTGACGCACACCGTCAAAAGTAATTTGTATCAAAATTACAGTCATTAGCCAA
>SVRT01000005.1 GCA_015064685.1 Oscillospiraceae bacterium | reverse complement strand
CCTTGAGATAATAGGTGCGCTCGTATACTACGGGGTTGGTATTGCCTTCGCCTACTGCGTAGAGAATTTCGGGAGCGTTGCGGATAACCGTGAGGTTATAGTCGCAAGTGTTGCCCCAATCATCGCATACGGTGAGCAGAGCCTTGCCTTCCACGTCGTAAACGCTGCCGATGAATTCCTCGCCGTCAATGAGTACGGCAATGTTTTCTCCGAGCGTTACTGAGCTTGCAAGGATATTCTTGCCCGTGGAGTAAGAGTAAAGGTTTTCGCCCTCGCCTGCGGTTGCAGGATTCTTTTCCCAATAGAAATAGTCAACGATGCCTACCTTTGCGTATTCTGCAATAACTTCATTGAGGCGTTCCTCGGTGAAGTATGCCACGAGTTCATCGGGGCTGCCGGATTTCTTATAAACGAAATACTGACCGTTTACAGCGTTAGCGGAGTCCTTTTCATCCATTGCGATGCCTGCATCCCAAGAGTCGGAATTCCAAGTGCCTGTGGTGACAAGGCTCTTTTCTCTTGCGGTTGCAAAAGCGAGAGCATTCTCGTAGGTTGTGAATGCGAAATAGTCGCCGTTTACATCGTAGATCTCATAGTATCTGTTTCCTCATAAAGCTCTGCCACGCCTGCAGATTTTCTTCGCTCTCGGTTATGTCTATAAGTTGCATCACTCCGTCCTTGGTTGTTGCTACAAAGCCGGACGAGGTGAACGGATGCTGTACCACCATCGGGGAGTACGGTGTCTTATATACCTCCGTCATCAACAGGGCACGAGCTACCGATTTCACTTGCTCTATATCTGTTGTAGGCTTCATTGTATCTCCTTATTTTTGGCATAAAAAAAGCACAGAGCTTTTCTTTCTCTGTGCTGTGTGTTGTGGGCGGTTTTTGTTCTCACGGGAGTTCAAATCTATTCAGTATCGGAAAATACCCATTTTTCATCTACAAAATCGAACATAAAAAATTCGCCCCGAAAAAGGAAAAAAGCCTTGAAAAATCAAGGCTTTTCCGGGCGATATCTTTTTTGTCGCCCTTTGATGGCTGGGGCACAGGGATTCGAACCCCGGTAATGACGGAGTCAGAGTCCGTTGCCTTACCGCTTGGCGATGCCCCAATATTTTCAACGCTCTGTATTATAACAGAAAAAAATCGGTTTGTCAATACCTATTTTCAACTTTTTTGAAATTTTTATTCTTTTTTTCTAAAAAAAGTATTTTTGGGTTTACAATTCAATAAATTTGTGGTACAATACTTAAGCAATCAAATAACTACCCGTGGCTCAGCTGGATAGCGCGTCAGACTCCGACTCTGAAGGTCATCGGTTCGAATCCGATCGGGTAGGCCAAAAACACAGCGGTAGGCTATAGCCTGCCGCTGTGTTTTTGGTTTACTCGATCAATCAATCGAACCGATCTCCACAATCGCGCAGCGATTTGGAATATTGTTCAGAATCCGATCGGGTAGGCCAAAAATACAACGGTAGGCGGTAGCCTACCGTTGTATTTTTAGTTTACTCGATCAATCATTAGAACCGATCTCCATAATCGCGCAGCGATTTGAAATATAGTTCAGAATCATCGGTAAATCGCTCTGCGATTTACTAACCGAGTTTTGCCAAGGCAAAACTACGCGACCGGGTAAACACTCCCCATCTACTCATTCGAAATAGTTCCACAAATGTTCGGTCGATATTATATCACAACCCATAATTCATTCCATCGAAGCATTTTAGGAAATATCTATTTACATCACCACATTTATGTGATATAATTACTCTTGACATTTAATACAATCGCTTTCAAAAAGAAAGGAATTTAGTATGAACACATTCCCTGAAGCAAAGAAAAACTTCGGATTCGGCTGTATGCGTCTCCCCATGCTTGAAAACGGCGAGGTAGACACAGAGCATTTTTCAAAAATGGTCGATGCCTTTATCGGCGCAGGCTTTAACTATTTTGACACCGCGCACGGATACCTCAGGGGAAAGAGCGAGACCGCGCTGAGGACCTCTCTCACCTCTCGCTACCCGAGAGAGGCTTATATCCTTACCAATAAGCTCTCAAGTAACCATTTTGAAAAGGAGGAGGACATCCGCCCCCTCTTTGAGAGTCAGCTCGAGGCTTGCGGAGTCGACTATTTTGACTTCTACCTTATGCACGCTCAAAACAAGAGCAATTTCGAGCAATATAAGTCTGCGCGCGCGTATGAGACCGCGCTCGAGCTAAAAAAAGAAGGCAAGATCCGTCACCTCGGCATCTCCTTCCACGACTCGGCGGATGTGCTCGATATGATACTCACTACCTATCCCGAGGTCGAAATAGTCCAGATCCAGTTCAACTACATAGATTTTGAGGACGAGGGCGTGCAGTCCCGCAAGTGCTATGAGGTCTGCCGCAAGCACGATAAGCCCATCATCGTAATGGAGCCCGTCAAGGGCGGAAGCCTCGTTTCTCTTCCCGATGAAGCAGGCACGATTCTCGACTCGCTCGGCGGCGGCTCTCACGCAAGCTATGCTATTAGATATGCGGCAAGCTTTGACGGTATCGAAATGGTCCTATCGGGAATGGGCAATATGGATATGGTGAACGACAATATCTCGTATATGAAGGATTTCAAGCCCCTTGATAAAAAGGAGTACGAGGCAATTGACAAGGTCGTAAATATCATTCGTTCCCGTCCCCTCATCGCCTGCACAGACTGTAAATACTGCACCGAGCGCTGTCCTCAGAATATCCCGATCCCCTCCCTCTTCGCTTGTATGAACGACCATACCAAGCTCAACCTCTGGCGAGCAGATTACCTTTATAATAAATACACCGCAGAGGGAGGTCGCGCGAGCGAATGTATCGAGTGCGGAGCGTGTGAATCTGCCTGCCCTCAGAAGCTCCCCATCCGCGACCTCCTAAAAGCAGTCAGCGCACAGTTTGATAAATAATTTCAAATTTTGATTTGTCGGTGCGTTCGAACAATCCCTCAGTCTCGCATTCGCTCGACAGCTCCCTTTACACAAGGGAGCTTCACCTCAAAGGTTGAGAACGAGGCTGCAGTGAGTTTCACTTTATCCGTAAAGGATTTCACGGCTACAAAGCGCACAAACGTCCACCAACAAAGCTCCCTTGTGTAAAGGGAGCTGGCGCGCCTCCGTGCGCGTCTGAGGGATTGTTCGCCTCCCCGACAAATTGCAATTTAACAAAATCACAACACAATAACACCATTGGAGATAATCACTATGTCACTTACACAGGAACAGATAAATTCAGTAAAAGGCAGAGGCTTTCTGCAAAACAGAGGCACCGAGCTTTTCTCGGGCAGAGTAGTCCCCACGGGAACAGTATTCACCGCAGAGGACTTTAAAAATATGGCTGCGCTTGCAGAAAAGCACGGAAACGGAAAACTTATCTGCACCTCACGCCAATCGGTCGAGATTCCCGGCATCCCCTTTGAAAAGATAGAGGAAGCTGAGGCATTCGCACACGCTCACGCTCTTATCTTCGGAGGAACGGGAGCAAAGGTACGCCCCGTCACCGCCTGCAAGGGTACGACCTGCGTTTACGGAAACTTTGACACTCAGGCACTTGCGCGCGAGATTCACGAAAAATACTATCTTGGCTGGAACCAGGTCAAGCTCCCCCACAAATTCAAGATCGGCATCGGCGGTTGTCCCAACAGCTGCATCAAGCCCAGCCTCAACGACTTCGGCGTTGAGGGACATAAAGCCCCCATATTCAACTCGGAGCTTTGCCGCGGATGTAAAAAGTGCGCGATAGAGACCCGCTGTCCCTCAAAGGCGGCAAGAGTCGTCGACGGCAAGCTTGTGATAGATGATGAAAAATGCCTCACCTGCGGCGTCTGCACGGGAAAATGTCCCTTCGGAGCGATCTCTTGTGATAGCGAGACCCTCTACCGCATCTACATAGGCGGCACCTGGGGCAAAAGCACGCGAATGGGTACTCCCCTCTCACGTCTCGTCACACGCGATGAGGTTCTCCCGATACTCGAGAAAACTATGCTCTGGTTTAAGGAAAACGGCGAGCCGAAGGAAAGGCTCGGCAAGGCTCTCGACCGCATAGGTATCGAGAAGGCAGAGGCAGAAATACTCGGCGACGAAATCTTATCCCGTAAGGACGAAATTCTCGCAAAATGAGAAAATATATATCCATTTTCCTCTCTTTTCTGCTCACACTCTCGCTTCTGTCCTGCTCTCCCGCAAAGGAAAATCAGGACGAGGGATATACGTTCACAGACGACCTCGGACGCAAGGTGACAATATCAGAGAACGACAAGATTGCCGCCTGCCACGCCTCCTTTGCCGACTGCTGGCTTCTTTCTGGCGGAGAGCTTGTCGGAGTCACGTCGGATGCCGTTGAGGATCACAGCCTCAGCGTCGGCGACGCCGAAATAATCGGCACGGCAAAGACGGTCAACCGTGAGGCTCTCGTGGCATCGGGCGCGACCGTCGCGCTCCTTTCAGCCGACCTTACCGCTCACCTCGAGCTTGAAAAGCCCCTTGAGAGCCTCGGTATCAAGTGCGTATATTTCAAGGTCGACACCTTCGACGATTATGCTCGCGTGATGGGTCATCTCACCTCTATTACCGGCAGAGACGACCTCTACACGACCCACGTCACGAACGTCGGCGAGCGCATTGATGCAATTATTGAAAAAATACCGAAAAACGAGAACAGAACGCTCCTGCTTATGCGCGCATACTCCTCGGGCATCAAGGCAAAGAGCGACGATAACCTCGCAGGACTTATTCTCAAAAAATTCGGACTTAAAAACATTGCCGACTCTCACCCCTCCCTGCTCGAGGATATGAGCCTTGAGCATATAGTCGAGACAGACCCCGACATAATATTCGTCCTCACTATGGGAAGTGAGGAATCAGCTCTCGCTTATCTCAAAGAAAACATCGAGAGCAACGAGGCATTCGCCTCGCTCGGCGCGGTCAAAAGCGGCAATTATCACGTTCTCCCAAAGGAATTATTCCACTATAAACCCAACGAAAGATGGGACGAAAGCTATGAATATCTCGCAAAGCTCCTCTACGGCGAAATTTTCAACTAAAGCAAAACGCGCGGTGACACTCATCGCGCTTTTCTTGCTTCTTTTTTCGTCGTTTTTTGTCGCGCTTTCGCTCGGCGCGTCGGATGCAAGTATCACAGACGCGATAAAAGCCTTTGTAAATGGTGACACAGCAAGCACAGACCTCAGAATTATTCTGCACATAAGACTCCCCCGAGTCCTCGGAGCAATACTTTCAGGTGCTGCTCTGGCGATTTCGGGAATAATCATACAAGCCGTTCTTCAGAATCCCATGGCTGCTCCAAATCTCATAGGCGTCAACGCAGGCGCAGGCTTTTTCGTCATAATAGCTATGGCAATAATGCCGAGATTCATCGGCTATATCCCACTTGCCGCCTTTCTCGGTGCGCTTGCGGCGGCACTCCTGATCTACGCCATCAGCGCGATCACGGGCGCAGGGCGCGTAAGCATCACGCTTGTCGGAATTGCGATAGGAAGTATTCTCACCGCAGGCATCAACACTGTAAAAACCCTTTTTCCCGACAGCGTGTACGACGTATCGGGATTTCTCATAGGCGGTCTGTCCTCTTCAGACCTTGATTCGGTCATCCCCGCAGCGATAATGATAATTCCTGCGTTGATACTGACCTGTATCCTCTCGCGCGGACTCGATGCGCTCTCGCTTGGGTCAAGCGTGGCACAAGGTATCGGCGTAAACGTCCCTCGCGCGCGCCTTCTCTGGCTTACCTTGGCGGCAATGCTCGCGGGCGCGGCGGTCAGCTTTTCGGGACTTATCGGCTTCGTCGGTCTGATAGTCCCCCACATAATGCGCCGCTTGGTCGGAGGAAGCCACCGTCACTTAGTTCCCACGTCAATACTCGGCGGCTCTCTATTTTTGCTCGTCACCGATACGCTCGCAAGGACTCTTTTTGCCCCCTACGAGCTACCCGTAGGCATTATCCTCTCGCTTTTAGGAGGCCCCTTCTTCATCTTCCTGATTCTGACCGACAGGAGGGCGAAAAAATGATAGAACTGAAGGATCTCACCTTTTCATACACCTCAAAGCCCCTGATAAACGGCGTTTGCGAAAGATTCGAGGATGGAACCCTCACCGCAATCATCGGCGAGAACGGAAGCGGAAAAAGCACTTTATTAAAGCTTATCTCAGGCGAAGAAAAACCTCAAGCAGGCTCGGTACTCATCGACGGAAAGTATATGAGCACACTCAAGCGAAAAGACGCGGCGAAATTGCTCTCCGGCTTTCCGCAAGGGCGCGAGATACCCGATATGAATTCCCTCGAGCTCGTCTCTCTCGGCAGATACTCATATCTTCCCCTCTCCCCCGTCACGCCGAAGGAAGAGGAGAATATCGCACTCTCGGCTCTCAGATACGTTGGTGCGGAGCGCTTTGCCCACGTTTCCCTCAAAAAAATGTCTTACGGCGAGAGGCAAAGAGTCTACCTCGCAATGCAGATAGCGCAAGGCTCGCAAAATATGCTCCTCGATGAGCCGATAAGCTTCCTTGATATAAGCGCACAATTTGAGGTGATGAATATATTGACCTCGCTTCGCAACGAAGGAAAATGTATCGTCTGCATACTCCACGACATTCCGCTCGCGATGCGCTATGCGGACAGTATGTTATTGATGAAAAACGGTAATATCATCGCTCGCGGTACACCGAACGAGCTGTACGAGGGTGGCATGATAGAGGAAGCATTTGGCATCTCGCTTGAGAGAATCGAGCTCGGTGATTCCACTTCCTTCGTCCCGATGCCGAAAAAACTTTAAAAACAGAAAAATATGTCTTAAAAACCGCTTTTATTGTGATATAATTGCACTATGTTTTTCAAAAATCCCTATGAGTAAGGGAGACCGCATCTGCAAAAAGTGGAAGAACATCTCCCCCCGTTATGTACGTCCTCGCAGTCCTCTTTACCCTTAAATACATATTCCTCTGATATACCAAAATCCCCCGACACCGTCGGGGGGTTTTCTTTCAAATTTTGATTTATCGGTGAGACGAACAATCCCTCAGTCACGCGCAAGGCGTGACAGCTCCCTTTACACAAGGGAGCTTTGTTGGTGGATGTTCGTACGCTTTATAGATGTGAAAACCTTTTAAATTTAAAGAAAACTTCACTATATCCACGTTCTCCACATTTCAGGTAAAGCTCCCTTGTGTAAAGGGAGCTGGCGCGCCTCCGTGCGCGTCTGAGGGATTGTTCGCCTCCCCGCTAAACCGCAATTTACAAAATTGTAAATCTATTCTTTCTGCAATCGATCACGCCTTGTTTTTTCAGCTTACCGATCTCGCTGGAAAGACCGCTGCGGTCGACCTCAAGATAATCGGCAAGCCCCTGGCGGTCAAAGGGTATCTCAAACGTCCTCTTCCTCGCTTTCTTTGACTGCGCCAAGAGATACGCCATAAGCTTCTCCGCCGTCGTGCGCTTGGAAATGATCTCCGCCCTCTGATGTATCGTGATAGTCTTTAGCGCGAGATCCTTCATAAGATTGTAGATAAGCTGACGGTGAAAGCCGCACCCGTTCGAGCAGGTCTGCAAGACATGATCCGAATCGATAAACATTACCTCACTCAGTCTAGATGCGACAACGCTCACGGGCAGTGACTCAACGCCCGCGCAGGCAAATGCCTCCGCAACTATCTCCCCCGAACCTAACTCCGAGATGATCGTCCTGTTTCCCCTGTAATCTACTTGCTCGACCTGCACCGCACCCGAAAGCACGATGCCTATATATTTCGCCCTCGACCCTTCGGAAAAGACCGTGTAACGCTTGTCAAACTCCGCGACCCTCGCTCCGAGGCAGGAGAGCATTTTTACAAGATCATTTTCATCAATATTCTCAAAAAGAGGACATTTTTTCAGAATTTCCAGATAATTTTTCAAACTTTTTTCTCCCTTTGTTGAAAATTCAACATATTTTTCATCAATATTGTACTACAATAATAACAGAAAATCAAGGAGAAAAATAAAAAATATGAAATTTGCTTTTTTTGATACAAAGCCCTACGACAAGCCCTCCTTTGACAAATACGGCAAGGAGAGTGGCTTCTGCTTTAAATATTTTGAGACCAAGCTCAACGAGGATACCGTCGAGCTTGCCCACGGCTTTGACGGAGTCTGTGTTTTTGTCAACGACACGGTAAACGCCGCCGTCATCGATAAGCTTTACGAAATGGGCGTAAAGGTCGTCGCCCTCCGTTGCGCGGGCTTTAACAACGTAGACCTCAAGCACGCAGAGGGTAAAGTCCGCGTCGTGCGAGTCCCCGCATATTCACCCTACGCCGTCGCCGAGCATACGATGGCGCTCCTGCTCACCTCTGTCCGCCGCATCCATAAGGCTTATATCCGCACGCGCGATTTCAACTTCAGCCTCTCAGGTATGACCGGCTTTGACCTCCACGGCAAGACCGTCGGAGTCATCGGCACGGGACGCATCGGCAGAGTATTCATCGACATCTGCCGCGGATTCGGTATGAATGTTCTTGCGTTTGATAAATTCCCTGCCAGAGATCTTGAGGGCAGAGAGGGCGTAAAATACGTCGATATAGACACTCTTTTCGAGCGTAGCGACATCATCTCGCTCCATTGCCCGCTCACCGAGGACACCTATCACATTATCGACGAGGACTCGCTTGCCAAGTGCAAAAAGGGCGTCGTCATCCTCAACACCTCGCGTGGCGCGCTCGTCGATGCGGAGGCGCTTCTCAGCGCGATCAAATCAAGAAAGGTCGGTGCGGCTTGTCTCGACGTCTATGAGGAGGAGGCAGACTTCTTCTTTGAGGACTTCTCCGGTCATATTATCGAGGACGATATCCTCGCGCGCCTTATCTCGATGCCTAACGTGATCGTTTCCTCACATCAAGCGTTCTTGACCGAGGAGGCGCTCTCAAACATCGCCGAGACAACCGTCGCAAACATCTCCCAAATATTCAGAGACGGCGAGTGCGAAAACGAGATCACACACAAATAAATATTCGGAGGAAAAGCAATGATAAGAAAGATAATCAAGATAGACGAGGATAAATGTAACGGCTGCGGCGCTTGTGCCGCGGCTTGCCACGAGGGCGCTATCGAAATAATAAACGGCAAGGCAAAGCTCACCCGTGAGGACTACTGCGACGGGCTTGGAGATTGCCTCCCCGCATGTCCCGTTGACGCTATCTCATTCGAGGAGCGTGAGGCTCCCGAGTATAACGAGGACGCCGTCCGCGAAGCGAAAATGAAAAAAACAGGCGTAAAGCTCCCCTGCGGCTGCCCGGGAACTCAGTCCAAGAGCATCAAGCGAGACGACTCCCCGGTCTGCGAAAGACCAAACTCTCCCTTACAGAGCCGCCTTATGCAATGGCCCTGTCAGATAAAGCTCGTCCCCGTAAACGCCCCCTATTTTGACAACGCAAATCTCCTTATCGCCGCAGATTGCACCGCGTATGCTTACGCGAACTTTCACGAGGAGTTCATCCGCAACAACGTAACGCTTATCGGATGCCCGAAGCTCGATGAGGGAGACTACACCGAAAAGCTGACATCAATAATCAAGAACAACAATATCAGAAGCGTAAAGATAGTCCGAATGGAGGTTCCCTGCTGCGGAGGTATTGAAAACGCGGCAAAGCGCGCTTTGATGTCAAGCGGAAAGTTCATCCCCTGGCAGGTCGTAACGATCTCCACCGACGGCAGAATACTGGATTGACTTTTATACATAATACTGAATCAGCCCGTGTCACATGGGCTGATATTTTGTTGACAACACTTCGCACACATGATATAATGAGTTATACAAACACTCACCAATAGCGGAGGTTTTTATGAAAAATCAAAGGCTGATCTCATTTATACTTGTGATCATAATGATATCCTCGCTGCTTTGTGCCTGCACTCCCGATACGGGAGCCGATACGTCAACCGAGGCGGAAAGCAAGGCGCAGGAAACCGAGACAGCGCTTCCCGAGTCGCAGGAGGACACAAGACCCGAAACAGAGCGAGAAAGCGACGAGTCGCACACAGATCCTGTCACCGAAAAGGAATCCGAAGCAAGCGCAACCGAGCAGACGGAGGGATCCACAGAAACAGATCCCAAGGAGAGCGAACCCGAAACAGATCCCAAGGAGACCGAGCCCGAAACAGAGCCCGAAGATCTGTCCGTCCGTGACCCAATAGAGCAAAGATATTTTATTTACCGTATATGGAACTTCAACGTCCTCTCGATCGAGGAGTTCAAGTCCATTGTCGACAGAGTATCGCAGGACGGATTTAACGCAATAAAAATACATATCCCGTGGCATAACGTAGAGATCACTCCCGGTGTGTACGATTACTCTGCCTTCGATCCTATGCTCGACTACGTCATAAAAGAAAAAGGAATGAAGGTTGCCGTATCGGTCGATCTCACGCGCACAAGCGGAGACAGGGTGCTCTCAACGGGTGATATTATGAAGGATGCCAACGGAGGTCTTTCTATGGGAGGCTCCGGATCTGCCAACCGTATGCAGATATCACTTCATTCACCGAACGCGCTCTATAAGGCAAATCAGTTCTATCAGAATATCGTATCTCACTACGAGGAGTTATACAGTGACGGTATCCTTTTCTATCTCCCTGCATTCACACAGTACGCGGAGAGTGAGTATTGGCCGACTACAGCATACGATTATTCAGACTACGCTATCAGAGCATTCAGAGAATTTCTCAAAGAAAACTACGGCACTATCGAAGCATTGAATGCCGTGATCGAGACCGACTACGCGTCCTTTGACGAGGTAATGCCCCCAAGCACCGTATCCTCAGATAATTACGGTCATATCTGGTACGTATTCAGACACAGAGCGCTGAAGAGCTTCATAGATATGCTCGGAGAAACGCAAAAGGATATCGCCCCGAATTCAAAATATGCACTTCAGTTTGGAAGTGTATGGGACTCCGCATCCGTCCTTCGCGGAACGCTCGGATACGTTGATCTTTGCGAAAACGTCGACGTTTTGTGGGTAGACGACGGCCCTATGACCAACCACCGCTTTTCTATGGACTATCTTTTGACCTCGCTTCCCTCTCACGTCGAGATCGCGCAGGAGATAGACGGTCCTTACCATTCGGTAGCGACCCCCGAGCTGTACTTGGCTCAGGGTATGCAGTGCTTTGAGCGCGGAGCGACCTATATGAGCATCGCCAACTGGCATATGAACGACGATTACGAAAGATACAGCTACGCGTGGCGCGAAATTGCCGATACGTGGCTCGGAGAGAATGTCCCCAAGCTTATCCTGCCAACCGCTTCGTCGCCGGTTATTAAGGTCTCTCTGCTCGATCTCTTCCGCATGCGCAACATCTTGAGCATCGTGTCGCAATACAATTTCATCACCGAAAATGGCGAGGCTGTGAGAATTATTGTCACGGACGACCTGACCGACCGCTTGCCAATGACGGCAACTAATTGTGCCTCGTATCCCGGCGGCTACTCAAAAACGCAGGGCGAGGGCGGCTGGTACTACAGAAGCTACCTTGACGGTCAATTCACCGATATGACCTTCAACAATGAGAAGGGACAGTGGCAAGGAGCATCTGCATATACCCTTTTGACTCCCGTGTACTTTCATCCCGACAAGCACGATGCAGCCCTTGTATACAAAGCGGATCGCGACGGAGAAATATCAATAAGATTCTCCTGCAATCTCGCATCACCATCCAGCGACGGTGTTGTATTCTATATGCTCTTTAACGGCAAAAGTGTGGACCTCGGAGACGGAAAAACAGAGCTCTACGTATCTCCCGAGCAGACCGTCGACGGAACGCTCACACTCACTGTAAAGGCAGGTGACGAGATAGCATTCATTATCAACAAATACAACAAAAACACTTATGATTCAACCTCGCTATCGCTCCTGATCGAATACTGATATCCGACCTGGACGTTAAATCTTAAATATAATTAAATAGAATGGCACAGGCTTGATTTTCCTTTTTCTGTATGATATAATCACTTGTAGGCATGCAGACCGGGAGATACCGGGTCTGTGCTTTCTTTATGACGGAAGGAGGGTTACCGTGGCAGCATTCAGAATAATGGCAGGAAAGAATCGCTTTATACGTTTTCTGATAAACGCGCAGAAAACGCCGTGGTATCCCGCGCTTTTCGCCGCACTGTGTATCATAGCGGGAACAAACAATCACACAGTATACATACCGATACTTTGGGTGCTGGCATCCTTCGTTCTCTTCTCCGTGTTCTTTACGGATGATAACAAGGTCTTCCTAACACCCCTTCTTATGATCTTCTTCGCACTGGGATGTGACACAAGCTCTGACGCTTTTGTTAATTCTAACGGCGAGATGCTATCGTTTATGGACGATAACGCATTCGTGCAGGTCGTTATCCTCTGCGTCGTCTGCGTGGGATCTCTGCTTATCCGTCTGATAGACGACGGGTCGGTGGTCGCCGCGTTCAAAAAGCGCCGCCTTTTCACCTGGAGCATCGTTGCTATGGACGTAGCCTTTCTCGCAAGCGGACTTTTCAGCCCCGCAAGCGAGATAAAGAACCTCGGCTACGGCGCACTTCTGGCGATGGGATTTACCGTTGTGTATTTCCTCGTTTCGGGAATGCTTGAAAAAAGCGAGGATCCCGTCACTTATGCCTGCTACGCTATGCTCGGCACAGCGTATGTCGCATTCACACAAATAATGACGGTCGTTATAGAAAAATATATCAACAACGACCTTATCATCATATACGGCGCAACGAATCCCGGACACGAGATCATAAAGATCAATAAGGACGAGCTTACACTAGGTTGGGGAATATCAACTGTCATAGCAGCTGTTTTCGTGCTTGGAATTCCCGCTGCAATGTATCTTGCAAAAAAAAGCAAGTGGAGCTTTTTGATGTATTTTTCCGCACCGCTCTTCCTTTTGGGCACAGCAATAATCAACTGTCGTGCCGCAATGATAATTGGGTTTGTTGCCCTTGTATTCTGCGCCGTCGTAGGTTGTATTACCGGAAAGAATAAGGTCGCAATACGTATCTACACTGTCATTTTAGCTTTAGCCGTCATTGCTTTCGCAATATACGTGCATATTAAGGTCATGCCTCTGTCAGTATTGATTGAAAAGCTGGCGGATGTATTGAGGCTTGTAGAATCAAATCCGTTGACAGAAACAGGACGAATGGATCTTTGGAAAAACGGGCTTGAAGACTTCCGTTCAGCGCCTGTATTCGGAGTTGGATTCAACGACGGAGGATATCCGGCAGAGCTTCGCAGCAATAACTTTTACAGCAATATGTACCATTGCATATTGGTGCAGATTCCTGCCGCAATGGGAATCGTCGGGTGTCTGGCATTCATTTTCCATATTATACACCTCATCACGCTCTGCTTTAAAAAGTTTTCAGTGGACAGGCTGTTTATTGTGATGATACCCTGTATGATACTCGGAATGTCTTTGGTAGATAATTTCTTCTTCTATCTTCACTTCCAAATCTTCTACGGTGTGTTTATCGCTATCGCAGAAAAAATGATGAATGGTGAAACCAATTAATAAAGGGATACTTTGAGCGGTTCGACAGGAACCGTTCCAAATATCCCTTTTGTTTTACTTTTGAAAATAAAAACAGTTGACATTTCACCGTTTTTATGTTATCATTGGTTGTAGAAGATTCCAAAAGATCGGCCGCAGGCCGAAACAACAATTTTTCGAAAGGAATTAACAGAATGGATCAAAACAACACAGCGACCACGCAGTCTCCGATAACATTTGCTGCAATAGTTAAAATGTTCCGCGGAAAGGCGAAAACACTGATAATTTCAACTCTTATCGCGGCAGTGATCGGCGGCGCATTAGGTGCATTTCTCACAATTTCCGAGACGTCTTACGGCGGCACGGTAAATTTCTACCTTACCACCAAGGACGGAACCCAAGCGCTCCTTCCTCTTCTTAACTCTGACTCATTTGCAGAGAAGCTTCTCCTCGACGAGAACGGACTTCCTCCAAAAGCAGAGTGCGACCCCGAAGATTATGACGCCGCGCTTAAGGCAATAAACGAGTATAATGACGCAGTCGAGGTAAAGAGAGTACTTGCAAAGCAAACCTCCGTACTCGCAGCAGAGTATACAGTCAAGGAAACGACATATAATGCTCTTTTGGACGAATATGAAAACAGATACAACGAGCTCTATATGTATCTCAGCGCGCAAGACGAAATAGCAAAGGGCGAAAACCATGCCGCAACGATCCAGTATTACGAAAAAAAGCTTGAAGAAGCAAGAGATGCCCTTGAAGCATTTACCCCTGAATATCTCGATAAAAAGACTGAAAAGGCAAGTAACGCCGATGCGCTGGTAAAGGCAAAGAATGACGTTATAGACAAGAGGTATTTAGCACAGGAGGCGGCTGAAAAAGTTCTGGCTTCATGGAGACAGAAAAATGACGTGAAGAATCTCGTACACATTATCAACGATTCTGTGTCATACGAATACGCAAAGCTTGTCGAGGGTGTTAGCGCGGGAACGGTTGCCGAGAGTGAAGGCAACCAGAATGCGGCTTTCCTTGTTATTACGGTAAACGTTCCAAAGGATAGAGAAACAGCAGAAATGATCGTTGAAAAGCTCAAGGAACGCGTTCCGTATTTTGTCGAGGACAATATTGAAAGGCTTACAGGAGTAAACGATCCTAAATGCACGCTTATCAGCACGTTCGGTGATGTAGTCAAGATCGGTGGATCAGGCCTTATAAAAGCGGTGATAACCTATGCTTTGATTGCCGCTGTGCTCGTTGTCGTAGTAGCTGCATTTATCATAGTCGTAAAGGGAGTTCTTCCTCCTGACGTCTTTGAAAAGAAGGAAAAAAACAAAAAAAATAAAGAAGCAAATAAGGCATAACTGCCTTACAAAAGGGACTGAGACTTCAGTCCCTTTTCTTTGTATCCACGCCAATATTTAACATAAATTTACAAATGCTATATATTGAATTTACATTTTTTTAATAGAATGTTTTTGTGTGTGAATGTTTTGACTTGCAAGCATTCACAAGAATAAACATCAAGTAATCTCTTCATTTGTTAGCTGTAAGCACGGCAGAAAGGTAAAAAAATGGGAATATTTGAAATCTTATCCTTGGTATGCGGTCTTGCCCTCTTCCTTTACGGTATGGACGTTATGGGAACGGGACTCAAAAAGAGCGCAGGCAGAAAGCTTAAGACTATCCTCGGCAACCTGACCTCAAGTAAGCTCAAGGGCTTCCTGCTCGGTCTCGGTGTTACCGCGATAATCCAGTCATCGTCGGCAACGACGGTCATGGTGGTAGGCTTCGTCACCTCCGGAACTATGCTTCTCTCCCAGGCTATCAGCGTAATCATGGGCGCAAACGTAGGAACCGCGGTCACCGCCTGGCTTACGGCTCTTAATGGAATCGAGGGCGGCGCAGAAGCTACCGAATGGCTCAATTACTTAAAGCCGGACGCCTGGATGCCCATTCTCGCACTTGTCGGTATCGTCTTTATTATGTTTGCCAAGAAGGACAGACAGAAGGACGCAGGCTCCATCCTTATGGGATTTGCAGTCCTTATGGTCGGTATGTCACTTATGTCCGACGCCGTGGGAGGGCTTAAAAACGACCCCAATTTCACACAGATCCTTACATTATTTACAAATCCCATTCTCGGTGTCCTCGCAGGTATGATACTTACCGCAATAGTGCAGTCATCCTCTGCGTCGATCGGTATTCTGCAGGCGCTCTCCGTAACCGGCGCGATATCGTTCGGAACAGCTATTCCGATCGTTCTCGGACAGAACATCGGTACCTGCGTTACCGCAATGATCTCTTCTATCAGCGCGAATAAGAACGGTAAGAGAACGGCAGTCGTCCATCTTCTCTTCAACGTGATCAGCGTTGTTTTCTGGCTCTGTATGTACTATCTTGTTGGCTGGATCCTCCAGATCGCGGGAGTCATTGATATTTTCAATCTTGCGAACAATACGACTATCGATATGTTCGGCATAGCCATTACGCATACGGTATTCAAGCTTTTGGCAGTTGCGCTCATGTGGCCCTTCTCCAAGCTCCTTGAAAAGCTCGCTAACCTCATCATCCGCGGCGATGATAAGAAGGGCGACGAATACACCGCAATGCTCGATGAACGTCTCCTTGAGACTCCTTCGGTAGCACTTGAGAACGCAAGACGAGTTACTTGCCGTATGGCAGAGCTCTCTATCGGATCTCTCCGCAAATCCCTTACGCTGTTTGAAAATTACGATCCCAAGGTCGCGCAGCAGATTCGTGACGAGGAGGACAAGGTCGATATATACGAGGACGTGCTCGGCTCGTATCTCGTCAAGCTCTCGGCAAGAAGCCTCTCCGAGCGTGACAGCGTGGATGCGACAAAGCTCCTCCATATGATCGGAGACTTCGAGAGGATATCCGACCACTCGGTCAACGTCGTTGAGTCAGCCGAGGAAATAAGAGACAAGAACATCTCCTTCTCGCCTTACGCAAACGCAGAGCTTAAGATGCTCCGCGGCGCGGTAGACGAAACGCTTGAGATCACTCTCAGATCCTTTATGAATAGCGACTATGACAGCGCTGCACTCGTTGAGCCTCTTGAGCAGGTGGTTGATTACCTGCGTGATCAGATCAAGCTTCGCCACACCATAAGACTTCAGAAGAGCCTGTGCTCTATCGAGCTTGGATTTATCCTTTCGGATATCCTTACGAACCTTGAAAGAGTTTCCGACCACTGCTCGAATATCGCGGGATGCTTAATCGAGATGTCCCGTCACGAAACACTTGATATCCATAATTATCTCCACGGAGTCAAGGAGGACGGCGAGGAATATAAGGCAAACTACAAAAACTATATGGAAAAATACGCACTTCCCAAGGACGTCTACGGAGAATAATTATTAAAATGACCTTACAAAAGTCCCGCCACTCGGCGGGACTTTTTTGCTCGGGATAGTAGCGGAGGACGTCGCTTTCCTACCACCGGCAGCAGGAAAGTAACCAAAGGAACGCGAGGAGATGTTCATTTCTTGCCCCCGTCGGCAAGAAACGAACCAAAGAAGCGCCGCTCAAGGGGGAAAGGTGCTTCAAAACTCGGCGGAACGGTTAATGATTAAAACACATAGTCTCTGCCGAGTTTTTTGCAATCCTCTCCCCCTTAAGGATCCCTCTCTCCTCTGCTCGCCTGCGGCGAGCGTTGGTGAGGCATACTTTAAATTGTTTTTCTATAATAATAAGTGAAATTGATCTAAACGATGGACCAAGGAGACGCGGACATACAGGCTTCGCTCTGAACTCTTTGTGCAACTGTCAAAGTAAAAATCTTTTTGTTTTTTTAAGTTTTAAAGTAAGATTCGCTTCGCAACATATTTGCCTTTTCGTCGCACAAAGATATCCGCGGACGACTAAGTTGTGAGAACCCCTTCGAACCCCTCACAAAGGAAGATAAGAAATCGTCCCAACGCGAAGCCTGTTTGTCCGCATCCCTGTGCGACACCATCAAGAATGATATCAACCATTTCAACCAATAACATTACAAAGACGTACTCCGCCAAACGCCTCCGCTTGCGGAGGCGAGAGAGGGGTGTTCCATAAGAGGGGAGAGATTGTAAAAAATCCGTTTTACTATCAGTCGTTCTTTTCTTTTAGTCGTTCTAAAAACGGATTTTGAGACACTCTCCCCTCTTATGCGGCACTCCTTTGGTTACTTTCCTGCTGCTGTTGGCAGGAAAGTAACATAATCCCCTCTTTCCTAGACTTTCTTGGAATAACGACAAGAAAGCGACTCCCCCCACCATTGACTTTATTTCAGTAATGTGATAAAATAGAGTATAAAACTCAAACGGAGATGATTTTATGAAACAAAAAACACCTCTTTCCAAGAAATTCTGGGCGGCGCTCGTCCTTTTTGGACTTATGGGTCAGGTCGCGTGGGTCATCGAGAATATGTACCTCAACGTATTTATTTACGAGATGTTCAACGCCTCTCCCGCCGATATTTCCGCGATGGTCGCGGCAAGCGCGGTGACCGCCACTGTCACAACCATCCTCATCGGTGCACTTTCTGACAGAGTGGGCAAAAGAAAAATATTTATTTCGGGCGGATACGTTCTGTGGGGTATTTCCATCATAGGCTTTGCCCTGCTCTGCACAAACAGAATAGACCCCGTCACCGCTCTCACAACTAATATTACGGCGGTCATGGTCACGTTCACCATAATGCTCGACTGCCTTATGACCTTTTTCGGCTCATCGGCAAACGATGCGGCGTTCAACGCGTGGCTTACCGACTCGACCGACGAGACAAATCGCGGAAGCGCAGAGGGTATCAACGCAATGATGCCCCTTGTCGCCATCCTCGTGGTATTCGGTGGATTTATTCCCCTCGACGGAATGGACAAATACACCCGCTGGCCTCTCATCTTCACGATAATCGGAGTCGCTGTGATCGCAATCGGTGTTATCGGCTTCTTTATCGTCGAAGACACCAAGACCGTAAAGAGTGAAACAGGATATTTCAAAAACGTCATCTACGGCTTCCGTCCCTCAACAGTTAAGGCAAATCCCGAGTTTTACGTATACCTCGCGCTCTTTATAATCTTCAATATCTCGATCCAGATATTTATGCCCTACCTCATAATCTATTACGATAAGAGCCTGGGACTTGGCGGCAGCTACGTCTTTATCATGGCTCCCGCGGTCATCATTGCCGCCGTCGTAACCGCTCTCTGGGGCAAGGTCTACGATAAAAAGGGCTTTGGCAGATCGGGCGCATTCTCACTTGCCTGGCTTATCGCGGGATATATAGTCCTATACCTCTTCAAGAACACCGCTCTCGTATTTATCGGTTCTCTCCTTATGATGTGCGGATATCTCTCGGGAATGGCGGTCTTCGGCGCAAAAATACGTGACCTGACTCCGCACGGCAAGGCAGGAATGCTCCAGGGAGTGCGAATCTTCTCCCAGGTGCTCGTCCCCGGAGTAATAGGACCCTATATCGGCACGCTCGTCCTCGCAAATGCGGAAACGATAAAGAACGGCGACGGTACGGAATCCTTTTTGCCTAACGCAAACATCTTCCTCGCCGCGCTGATTCCGATAATCATCCTCTCGGCAATTCTGATGATCTATATAAACACGAAAAAGCCCCGCACCGTCTCCCTCACTACACCCTTTGAAGCAAAGGAAACGCAAGAGACGACCTGGGACTGCTATCCCCGTCCGCAGATGAAGCGTGATTCTTATCTGTCACTCTCGGGCGAGTGGGCTCTCTCGGTAAAGAGTAAGAAAGGCATAGAGGCGCTGGGAACGATCACTGTTCCCTATCCCCCCGAGTCAAGAATTTCGGGAATAGAGCGCCAGCTAAAGAACGGCGAGAAATATATCTATAAAAAGACCTTCTCGATCCCCGAAAACGTGAACAACGATCGCATCATCCTTCACTTTGGCGCGGCGGATCAGATCGCGCGCGTGAGCTTAAACGAAAAATTTATCGGCGAACACGTGGGCGGATACCTCCCCTTCTCCTTTGATGTTACCGACGCCCTTGTGAGCGGCGAAAATTCCCTTGTCGTCGAGATCGAGGACTCGCTTGACCACACTCTCGCGTGGGGTAAACAGAGACGCGACCGCGGAGGAATGTGGTACACTCCCATAAGCGGACTCTGGAAGCAGGTCTGGCTTGAGGGTGTACCCGAGGAATATTTCAGATCTCTCAAAATCACCCCATCTCTCGATAGCGTCAAGATAGAAGTCGAGGGTGGAAAAAACGAAAAAGCCATCACGCTTTTTGACGGTGAGAACACCGAAAAATATGAGTTTTCGGGTAATTCGGTCACCGTAACCCCCAAAGCGGTGCGCAATTGGACTCCCGATGACCCCTATCTCTATTATTTCACTATCACCGACGGATGCGACAAAATAAGCTCGTATTTCGCGCTACGTACTGTCGGCATATGTGAGAAAAACGGCAAAAGCTATATCGCCCTCAACGGCGAGCCGATATTCTGCCACGGACTTCTCGACCAGGGCTACTACCCCGACGGAATTTACACTCCCGCCTCGCCCGACGGACTTCTCTACGACATAAAGAAGATGAAGGCGCTCGGCTTCAATATGCTCCGCAAGCACATCAAGATCGAGCATGAGCTATTCTACTATTACTGCGACAAATACGGCATGCTCGTATTCCAGGATATGGTCAACTCGGGAGATTACAGCTTTCTTATAGACACCGCCCTGCCCACCGTCGGAAAAAAGCGCGGCATCACACATAAAGCTACAGAGTGCCGCCGAGAGCATTTTGAAAACGACTCGCGCAAAACGATCGATCTGCTTTATAACCACCCCTCCGTGATCTACTACACGATATTTAACGAGGGCTGGGGACAGTACGATGCCGACAGGATCTATAAAGAGCTCAAAGCATACGATCCCACTCGCATATACGATGCGACCTCGGGCTGGTTTGTGGAAAAGGAAAGCGACGTAACGAGCGATCACATCTATTTCAAGCCCGTGACCGATAAAAATCTTTCAAGCGATCCCTCCCGTCCCTGCGTCCTCTCCGAGTTCGGCGGATATTCCTGCAAGATAGACGGACACTCCTTCAACCTCGATAAGACCTACGGATACAGCACCTGTAAAACGCAAGAGGACTTTATGAAAGCCTTCTCATCCCTCTACCGCGCCGAGATAATACCTGCAATAGACAGAGGCCTCTGTGCCACCGTATATACGCAGGTCAGCGACGTAGAGGACGAAACAAACGGCTTGCTCACCTACAACAGACAGGTCTGCAAGGTCGACGGGGGCGAAATGCAAAAAATAGCAGACGAGCTCAAAATTGCCTTTGAAAAACATTAAAATAACGCGTCGTTTTTTCGGCAGATCAATGCCTCCGAGGACTTTTTGCCTCGGAGGCTGTATTTATACCTTTTCGTGATTTGCTATAGTATATTAAATTAAAATGTTAGTTTATTTCTATTGACATTTTTCGCTGACTGTGATAAAATGTGCTTTGTATAACGTTTTATTCGCGGAGGTGATTTTTTGATATTCGGAAAACACATCAATAAGTACTATCTGCGCTATTCTCCAATGCTTCTCCTCGGTGTCCTTGCGCTATTACTGGTAGACTATATGCAGCTCGTTATTCCCGAGCTTTACAGAATGATAATCAACGGAATAGACAACGGTGTCGTCAACGTCGACGGCGTTGACTACGTATTCAATATGACCTTCCTGCTCGACAGGGTCTGCCGTCCTATGCTCTTCGTCATAGTCGGCTTGATCATAGGCCGTTTTCTTTGGCGTATCTGCTTCTTCGGTGCGGGCGTAAAGCTTGAGACCGCACTACGTAGCAAGATGTTCGACAGAGCAAAGGACCTCTCCCAGCAGTACTATCAGGTCAATAAGGTCGGAAATATGATGTCTTATTTCACAAACGACCTCGACACGGTCCAGGAATGCTTCGGATGGGGAATCATGATGTTCTTCGATGCGGTACTCCTCGGAATTCTCGCCATTATCAAGATGGCGAAGATGAATCCCCTTCTCACCCTTCTGTGTATGATACCGATGGTGTTTTTGCTTGCGGCATCGCTCATCGTCGGTAAATATATGACTGTAAAATGGGACAAAAGACAGGCGGCATTCTCTTCTCTATCGGACTTCTCACAGGAGACCTTTGCGGGAATCGCAGTCGTTAAGGCATTCGTTAAGGAGACGAAGGAGCTTCTCGAATTCAAGAAGCTCTCCAAGATAAACGAGGACACGAACGTGGACTACACCAAGCTTTCTGTGCTTCTCCACGTGTCGCTCACGCTCTTTATCGAGTCGGTCATCTGTATAATTATCGGATACGGCGGATTTCTTGTATACAATAAGACCTTCGACGCAGGAATGCTCCTTGAGTTCGTTGGCTATTTCAACTCCGTCATCTGGCCGGTTATGGCGGTAAGTGAGCTTATCGGCATGCACGCGCAGGGTAAGGCCTCGCTCAACCGTATCAGCGAGCTTCTCGACGCAGAGCCCGACGTCTACGATAAGAACGTGGAAAGTATCGAGTCCATTCGCGGAGACATCGAGTTCAAGGATCTTACCTTCACATATCCCGACGGTGACGTGGAGGTGCTTTCAAACGTGTCCTTTAAGATAAACGCAGGAGAGAGGGTCGGTCTTATCGGCCGTACGGGCTCTGGTAAGACTACCGTGGTAGACCTTATTCTCCGAACCTATAACGTTCCCGACGGAACACTGTTTATAGACGGACGCGACGTAAACAGGATCCCGATCAAGAGCGTCCGTGCTGCGGCAGCATACGTGCCACAGGACAACTTCCTCTTCTCCGATACGATCGAGAACAATATCAGATTCGCAACCGACGGCGGAGAGCACAGCGACGTAGAGCATGCCGCAAAAATGGCAGACGTGCACGATAACATCGTCGACTTCCCGCTTCAGTACGGAAGCGTGCTCGGAGAGCGCGGAGTAACCGTATCGGGCGGTCAGAAGCAGCGTATCTCCATCGCCCGTGCGCTTATGAAAAACGCGCCAATACTTATCCTTGACGACTCTGTCTCAGCGGTAGACGTAAAGACCGAGAAGGTCATCCTTGAAAACCTTGCAAAGGAGCGCGCAGGCAAGACAACTATTCTCATCGCGCACAGAATAAGCACGATCGAGGATATGGATAAGATAATCTTCATCGACAACGGACGCATCGTTGCCGTTGGCGACCACGCGACACTTCTCTCCACCTGCCCTGAGTATAAGAGCATGGTAGACCTTCAGAAGCTCGACGAGGAGCATAAATCAAGCGAAAAAGAGGAGGTAGCGACAAATGTATGAGTTCTATCCCCTTCTGATTGTTGGCGCGATCATTTCACTTTTCGCCACAGCATTTATCCTCGCATACGTTTTTATGAAGGATAAAAAGGAGGCTATCGGCTTTGACAGAGATATGAAGGACTCGGAGATAATCCGCCGTCTTCTCAAGTACGCAAAGCCCTATGCAAAGAATTTCATTTTCGTGCTTATCCTGATGATCTTTTCGATAGCGCACGAGATAATCTCCCCGCTTATTCTCGGCGAGCTTACAGACACCGTCGGATCAAGCGAGGGCTTTGAGCTGTCCTACCTCTACACAACGATAGCAGTCTACGTAAGCATACTCATCGTATCGCTCGTATCGACATATATTCAGTCCATTATCCTTCAGAAAACGGGACAGAGGATCGTATCAAATATCCGCGAGGATCTCTTCGCTCATATCGAGAGTCTCTCTCACGACCAGCTCAATAAGATCCCGGTAGGAACGCTTGTAACAAGAGTTACAAACGATACCAACGCCATCTCGATCACCTTTACCAACATAATGGTAAATCTGATCAAGAACTGCTTTATCATCATAGGCGTGCTTACTGCAATGCTTATGCTCAACTATATGTTGACCCTGATGATACTCTGCTTCGTTCCCTTCGTTGTCATCTTTACGGTGATTTTCCGTAAATTCTCACGCCGCGCTCACCGCAAAGTAAAGGACGGTACGACCGACATCAATATCTTCCTCTCGGAAAACCTCTCGGGAATGAAGATAATTCAGATCTTCAACCGCGAGAACCGTAAGATGTCTGAGTTTGAGGAAAAGAATCAGCGCCTCGGCAAAGCTAAGTTCGGTCAGATCTTCGTGTTCGGTATCTTCCGCCCGATGGTATATATGCTCTATATCTCGTCGGTGCTCTGTCTGTTCTACCTCGGAGCGCGAGGATATATCACGGACACCAAGTTCTTGGGTCAAGCAATAGACGCAGGCGTTATCGTGTCCTTCTACCTCTTCATTTCAAAATTCTTCAACCCGATACAGAATCTCGCCGAGCAGTTCAACCGTCTCCAGGCGACCTTCGCTTCGAGCGAGAAGATATATAAGATCCTTGACATAGTCCCCGAGGTCGTGGACGAGCCCGATGCTATCGAGCTCGATCATATCGAGGGTAATATCGAATTCAAAAACGTATGGTTTGCTTATATCGAGGGCGAATGGGTGCTCAAGGACGTCTCCTTCAAGGTAAACGCGGGAGATACAGTCGCGTTCGTCGGCTCAACGGGATCGGGTAAGACCACCATTCTCTCGCTCATCTGCCGAAACTACGACATACAGAAGGGCGAGATCCTCATCGACGGAATAAACATCCGTAAGATAAAGATCTCCTCCCTGCGCCGCCACTTTGGACAGATGCTCCAGGACGTATTCCTCTTCTCGGGAACGATACGCTCGAATATCACGCTCGGGCTTGACGGAGTCAGCGACGAGGAGATAGATGCGGCTTGTAAGTACGTAAACGCAGATAAGTTTATCGGCAAGCTCGAAAACGGACTCGACGAGGTGGTCAGAGAGCGAGGAAACAACTTCTCCGCAGGACAGCGTCAGCTCATCTCCTTTGCAAGAACGATAGTCCATAAGCCCGCAGTAATGATCCTCGACGAGGCAACCGCTAACATCGACACCGAAACCGAGGTGCTTATTCAGGATTCACTTGAAAGAATGATGAATATCGGCACGATGCTTATGGTAGCTCACAGGCTTTCAACCATACAGCACGCAGATAACATCATCGTCCTGTCGCACGGAAGGATTGTCGAGCAGGGCAACCACCAAGAGCTCCTCAAGCAAAAGGGTAACTATTACAGACTCTATACGCTCCAGGTGGCAAAGCAAACGGGAAAAATACCCGTACCCGAAATATAAAATTTTAAAATGGGGCTGAGTTATTCAGCCCCTATGATCTAAGGAAACAACATGTCACAAACTTCAATCAAAAGAAAAAGGCTCCCCCTCGCGCTTGGTGATAAGACCTTCTGGCGGGTCACGCTCGCGCTTGCGATCCCGATAGCCCTGCAGAATATGCTGGTCTCCTCATTCTCGCTTGTCGACACACTGATGGTAAGTCAGCTTGGAGACATACAGCTCTCTGCAACGGGAATGGCAGGTCAGTGGACCTGGCTCTTCAACATGGTGCTGTTCGGCATCAGCTCGGGCGCGGCGGTGTTCGTCTCACAGTACTGGGGAGATAATAACGTCAAAGGAATACACCGCACGATTGGAATTTCCGTATGCTCGGGACTTATCATTTCGATACTCTTTATGGCAGCCGCGCTGATAATCCCGGATAAGATAATTTATATCTTCAATAAAGACCCGAGAGTCATCGAGCAGGGCTCGCTTTATTTACGATACGCCTGCCTCTCCTATCCTGCCCTGGCGCTGACTAATATTTTGGGGTCGATATTGCGTTCCGCAGAGCATCCCAAGCTCCCAATGGTAGTCTCGGGTATATCCGCGGTGATTAACGGAGTTCTCAACTATATCCTCATATTTCCCGCAGGACTCGGAGTCAAAGGCGCGGCAATAGCGACCGCGCTGTCAGCGTGGATCGGCCCCGTTCTTATTATTGCGATATCCGTGGCAAGAAAGAATATCCTCTGCGCGCCTCTTGGCGAGATACTTTCATTTAACTTGAGAACGATCGCGGAATTCTTCAAAAAAGCCCTCCCCGTAATAGTAAACGAAACCATGTGGGGAATGGGAACGGTCACGTATAATATCATATTCGCCAACATCGGATACGAGGAATACGGAGCTATAACGATAGTAAGAACATTTGAAAACTTCTCGTTCTGCTTTTTCCTCGGTCTGTGTAACGCCTGCTGCGTTCTCGTCGGAAAGCAGATCGGCGCAGGCGAGATCCGCGAGGGCATTCGCGACTCGAGAAGATTCATGTCACTCTTCCCCATCGTCTCGGTATTTGTCGGAATAGCAGTAATTCTTCTGCGCAAGCCACTCGTATCGATATTCAATCTCGGCTCAAATATCTCGACATATACGATAGAAACGGCACAGTGGATACTCGTGATCTACGGCGTCTGGGTAATAATGAGAAACATCTCATATCTCACCGTTGTCGGAATCTTCCGCCCGGGTGGAGACACAAGCTTTGGAATGGTGATCGAGCTTATCGTGCTCTGGTGCTTCTCGGTGCCTATGACCTTTATCGCGGCTAACGTGCTGCACCTCCCCTTCCTTCTAGTATACGCCGTAATGTATCTCTGCGAGGACATCCCAAAGGCGTTTATCTTCATACCCTATTGGATGTCAGGCAAGTGGATCAGACCCGTCACCGATGCGGGATGCGAGGGACTTGAGCAATTCAAGGCATAACCTATCATTTAGCGAATAAACGGCTTTCCTCCCGTCAATAATCAAATCAACGGCAAAAAATGCCCGCGAAAGGATGATAATTTATGAAGGAAAGCAAAAACGCAAAGAATTTTAACGGTCCCGAAAAAGCTATGGAGCAAACACCCTCTCCCGCAGTTCCAAATCGCGCTCACACCGAGATGAAGAACGAAAAGAGTAACAACAAGGGTAAGTCTCAGGCAACAAACACAAAGAACTCAAAATAATCTACACCCCCCGTACATTACGGGGGGTTCGGTATTTGCACCAAAAAGCGCTTAATGAATTTGATAAAAATGCTTATTGAAAGATAATTGGAAAAATGATATAATCAAGGGTAGAATTGTTATTATTTTTCAAGGGGGAAAGATTAACGCATGAAAAAATATTTGGCAATATTGCTCGTTTTATGTATGGCAATCTCGATTTTTGCAGCCTGCGACTCTAAAAAAGAGCCGGACAATAACGGCAAGGACAAAACCACCGAGGCTCCCACAGCCGAGCAAACTCCGACGGTAACAGAACCCGATGAAGACGATGAGACCGAGGGCGATCCCCAGACCGAGCCCGCAACGGATCCCGTCACCGAGCCCGCAACCGAGCCCATAACAAACCCCGAGACCGATCCTGCGACAAAGCCTGAAACAGAACCCGTAACGGATCCTGCTACCGAGCCTGTCACAGAGCCCGAGACAGAGCCTGAAACAGGCGTGCATTTCAATGGAAAATACGCCGTTGAGGGTGATGACGCATCGACTCTCTCAGCTACAATAAAATCCGAAAAGCTCCCTGCACCGACCTCAGGCTCCGACAAGGTAATTTACGTTGGAGAATCCGCTTCGGCACTCACACAGAGCGCAAAGGATCTTATCACAAGAACAAATAACTACAACGACTTCGCGATCATCACCGACGGAGAGGATCTCGCCATCTGGGCAGGCTCTCCCGAAGCACTTGAAAAGGCGATCGATCTTCTTATTAAGAATTACACAGACGGAGGACATATAGCAGTGCCCGAAAACTTCTCCTACGTTGAAATGCCCAACAATACAGAAATCAAGATCAACGGAAGTACCCTTGATGGTATGACCGTAGTAGCAAAGAGCGAGCTTCAGGATCTCGCAAGCGGACTTGCGGGCGACCTTACCGCTCTCACAGGATACACCGTAGCTTATGGCGAGAGCGCTGAAGGCGCGGCCATCAAGCTTGTGGCAACAGGAAGCGGCAGCTCCATCGGCACATCCTACACATTAAGCTATGCTAATTCAACTCTCACACTTACCGCAGCTAACAAGATAACTCTCGCATACGCGATCACAAGCCTTACAAAGGACCTCTGCGACGGCCTCGAGATCGCGGACGGATTTAACGAGACGCACACTCTCTCAACAAAGACCGCAGCCGCTACCGACGTAGAGCTCTTCAAGTACTGCGGAACCTGGCAGGCGACAGATGAAGCAAACCCCAACACAATGGTATCTTATTGGGATGCCGCATACGTGGAGGTAGACTTTACCGGAAACGCTATCACTCTTATGTTCTCAAGCGCGACGGCATTCTATTACAGAGTCGACAACGGTGAATACGTATACGTATCCGACGTTACGGGAGACTACACCGTATATGCAAACGGCGGCGGAGTACATACCGTTCGCGTACTCTATAACGACAAGTCAAGACATATGTACTTCGCAGGCGTCAAGGCAGGAGAGGATACCACCCTCACCCGTACACCCGACAGAAAGTACTACGTGCAGTTTATCGGCGACTCTATCTCCGACGCGACTAACAGCTTCTCTCATAACAGCGCAGATCTCATCGATTGGGACTATTCCACAATCGCCTGTGAGGCAGTCTCGCTCGTTAAGGATATGGGTTATTGGAGATATAACAACGGATTCAACGGTTCAACTTTCACCGAGGGCTCAATGGCATGGCACTTCAACAAGAACTTCGGAGTAACATCTGTCGGTATGGAGGATGCCTTCTTCAAGCTCGGTATCCCCAACAAGATGACCGCAGGAAGCGCGGAATTCAATGATATCGCCGCAAACTATTACACCGAGAAATACGACTTCAACTTCGCAACGGGCAATACCCCCGATATCGTATTTATCTTCCTCGGTACTAACGACCTTGCATACAGCCCCTACCCTGCAGCAGAAGCAAGATTTGTAGCAACCTATAAGGCATTTGTCGCTAAGATCCTCGCCGCATACGGAGAGGACACCGAGATCGTTGTAATGCAGGCGCTCTCAACGTCCAATTCAAGCGCGCTCTACGACGTCAATTCCTCAAGATATTCAGCCATCAGACAGGCTGCAACAGAGCTCAAGGCTCTCTATCCCGACAACGTAACCTTCCTTGATGAGAATACCCTCTTCAGCTGGGGCGTGGAGATATCTCCCGATAACACTCACCCCTCCGCAGACGGATACGCAACACTCTCAACTAAGGTAGCACAGTGGCTTGAAAAGAAATTCAAATAATTACATACGCAACCACGCCCCACTCGTTGAGGCGTGTCTTGTAAAACGAGTAACCGGCACGTCAAAATCCAAAGATCATTCGCTTAAGGAGGCAAAATGAAAAAGATTCTCACGTTTGTACTTACCGTATGCATTATAATATCTGCATTCATAGGCTGTGACATAAAAGAAGATACCCCCTCCAAAAATAAAGAAACCCCTGCGGAATCGATCCTTGATACCTTTCCCGAAACAGTGGCAGAAAACGAGACCCAAGCTCCAACCGTAACCGAGGCTCCCACGGTTTCTGAGACAGAAGGTCCAGGCGGCGACAGTGATGAAACCGAGCCTCAAACCGAGCCTCAAACAGAGCCCGAGACCGAGTCACAAACAGACCAGGAAAGTGAAACCGAGCCAAAAGCAACGGTAAGCTTTGAAAAATACACAGTCAAGGGCGAAGGCTCGGACGCCTTCACCACCGCGGCAGCAGAAACCGGACTTCCCGCCCCCTCCGCAGGCACGGGCAGAGACATCTTTGTCGGAGAACACTACTCCGCACTCACACAAAAGGCAAAGGAGCTCATCACCCGTCCCAACAACTATCACGATTTCGCAATTCTCAACGATGGTGACGATCTCGCCATCTGGGGAGGCTCCGAGGAAGCCATCAGCAGAGCCATAGCTTATCTCGTCGAGAATTATGCAAAAGGAGGCTTCATAGAGGTGCCGAACGGATTCAGATACACAGATATGCCCGAGATCACAAAAAGCATCACGATCGACGGAAAAACGCTTGATGCTTTCACTGTGATCACAAATTCAAGCTTTAATTCTATCGCGCAAACCCTTGCACGGGAGCTGTCTTGGCTCTCGGGATACAGAGTAGAGTGCGCTCCCACCGCAGAGCAATGCTCCATCGTGCTGAAAACAACCGGCACAACGACCGATCTTGCTTCATCTTATACAGTAAGCTATTCGGAAAATAAACTTACCGTAAGCGCGGAAAATAAAAGCACCCTCGTCCTGGCAGTCCCCGCTCTCGTCAAGGAGCTTTTAAACGGACTTGAGATAACAGAAGGGTATTCCAATAATCTGGACCTTCCCGTTAAGACCGCCCTCGCTACCAACACAGAGCTGTTCAAATATTGCGGCACCTGGCAGGCAACCGATGAAAACAATCCCACGTCTATGATCTCGTATTGGGATGCCGCTTACGTGGAGATCGACTTCACCGGAAACAGCATAACGCTCATGTTCTCAAGCCCATCCACCTTTAAATACAGAATAGACGGCGGAAGCTATATTACCGTCAAGGATGCAATAGGAGATATCACCGTGTCCGCCGATGGTGACGGCATACATACAATCCGCATCCTTCAGGATGACAAAGCAATGCACATCTACTTTGCGGGTGTAAAGCTTCCCGAAAGCGAGATGCTCTCACGCACACCGGACAAAAAGCACTACATTCAGTTTGTCGGCGACTCGATCTCGGACGACTCGAGAAGCTTCGCTCACAGATCCCCCGAGCTGCTCGATTGGGACTATTCCACGATCGCATGCCAGGCAATTTCTCTGGTAAGAAATAAAGGAAGCTGGAAGGTTTTGAACGGATATTCAAACGGCGCGTATACCGAGGGCTCTATGGCGTGGCATTTCAATAAAAACTTCGGCATAACCTCCGTCGGTATGGAAGATGCCTTCTTCAAGCTCGGAATTCCACATCAAAACTTCCCCGCACAAGACTCTAATGAGTTCAAGGATATAGCCGAGAATTACTTTACCGAAAAGTACGATTTCAATTTCGCAACGGGCTACACTCCCGATATCGTATTCATTTTCCTTGGAACGAACGATCTTGGATTTGCTCTGAACGAGACCTCGATGAAAGCGTTCAACGAAGCATATAAAGCCTTCGTCGCAAAAATATTCGAGAAATACGGAACTGATACGCAGATAGTGATCATGCAAGCGGTATCCACCTCAAAAACCGACGATCTCTATAACACCGATTGCGGCAGATATAACGGAATAAGGCAGACCGCCGCCGACCTGATGGCGCTCTACCCCAACAACGTGAGCTTTCTCGGTGAATCAGAGCTTCTCAGCTGGAATGTCGAGATCTCGTCGGACGGAACCCATCCAAGCGGATACGGATACTCAACCCTTTCCACTAAAATTGCCGAATGGCTTAAAAACAAATTCGAGTAAACAATAATAAGAGCGGCTCTCTCGAGCCGCTCATTTTTTATATTTATCTGACAAAATAATTAAACAGTATCGGTATTATCGCGCACGCCGTCAAAATAACGTCGCTCCTTTTGAGTCTTATTCCTCTTCGATAAATGATGTATCCTACCAGCATCAGCGCGACTATGACGACCGTCATAATATCGATCTCGTTATATACTAAGAGAAGCATGTATCCGTAAAGAGGGATAAGCAGCCTGTATCCGAAGATCGATGTCGAGATCTCGCCCGCCGCTTGCGCCTCGCGCTTTGTAAAGGAGATAAAATATCCTATCGCTGCCGCGATCCCGATTCCACCCCAGATAAAGAACATATACATCTGCTTCATATACCTTGCCGCGTTTATAGCAGTGTAATCGTAGATCGCCGCCTCACCGGTCCTGTTTACCTCGATCAGATCCTGGAATATGACTGTCAGATTGTTGATCGGAGTGTAAAGTGTTCCCCACGAAGCAAGATCAGACGTCTCCTCCCAATACCTCGTTTCAATTATCAGATCTCTGACAAACTCCACCCTTACAGTCCAGATAAGCAAAAACAGAACTAGCGCCCAGAGACCGCAAAAGATTATTCCGTCTATTACCGTATTTGCCTCAGTGAAAATAAATGCTATGACCGAATAGATCACAAGACCTAAGATCAGCGATAAGGCGTAATACGCGACCATATATCCGAGCGCAAAGCAGCTCGTATTGATAGCAAGAAATGCCCAGACCGAAAAGAAGCTGACCGAATAAATAACGAATATCTGCGCAAGGCCCGAAAGATAATGTACCAGCGCCAGTTTTCCCCTGCTTATCGGGAAGAAATAGAGAGTATCAAGGTTTCTTCTGTTTTTGAATCCCGAAAGCTCAAGGATCGGGATAAGTGTCGCAAACACACCGAGGATCAGAGCAAGAATATATATCCCCGTCGTCTTGTATTCAACAGTCTGAGCAGACGTGCAGTCATCCGCCACACTCAAAGCAAAAACAAGAGACAGTAAGGTAAGAAAGACCGTCCGCCATAAGCTTGATTTAAGCCTGTATAAAAGGTATCTTCCAAATGCCGTCATTTTCCCTGCCCCCTTTCCTCGACCTCGTGGATAAACATCTCCTCGAAATCCATTTTCATCTGCTCAACGATCACAGGCGAGAGAGCCTCAAGTGCCGATTGCATCTTCTCGCTCTCACCTTCAAGCACTATGCGGACGAAGCGTCCGCTTTTTTCTATTGCGACCACAGGCAAGTCGTCGAATATCCTCTCGTCAAACTCCTCAAGGAAGGCAAGTTGGAACTTGCAGAAGCTGTTCACTCTCTGTGCAAGATCACCCGAGGACGAAACCGTGCTCTTATCGATCAAAGCGTATGAGTCGCAAAAATCCTCAAGCTCGCGTAAGGAGTGGCTCGATATTATCACGCTCGTGCCGTTCTCCTCGACCGCCTCGTTTATCGCATTTTTAAAGGAAAGACGCGCCAGAGGGTCAAGCCCGTCAAACGCCTCGTCAAGTAAAAGATATTTCGGCTTGATGGCAAGCGCGAGCGCAATAAAGAGCTGTCTCTTCATTCCCTTTGAAAAATTGCGTATCGGCTTGCTCCCGTCGAGCTTGAAGACGTCCATATATCGGTGAAATACCTCTCTGTCCATCCCGGGATAAAACACGTTATACATCTCGTAAAGATTCTTTCCCGTAGTATGCGAGGTAAAATAGGGATCGTCGGGCAAAAAGAAGAGCTTTTCTCTCGCGCTCTCGTGCATAACGCTCTCACCGTCGATCAGTATCTCGCCCTCGTCAGCTCTGTACACACCCGAAATAAGACGCAAGAGCGTCGTCTTACCCGCACCGTTTATACCGACAAGACCCATGACACTGCCTTCTTGCAGTACAAGATCTATGTTGTTTAATATCTTCCTGCCACCGAGACTGTGGCTCACACCTTTAATTTCGATCATCGTCCCCGTACACCTCCTCTATCCATTTCTGTAAGGTAGACCGTGATACGCCCATATTCTTAAGGGCAATAATTACGTTTTTCTTGTCGGGCTCCTCGCTCTCCGACTCCTCGAAGATAACGAAGGCTCCCTTTTTTGGCAAAGCGCGGATATACCCCTCTGCCTCAAGAAGCGAATAAGCGCGCGCCACCGTGTTCGGGTTGACGCCAAGCTCGCCCGCCGCGCTTCTGACCGACGGCAGCTTCTCTCCATTCTTTATTATTCCAAGCCTTATGTATTCCTTGTACCGCTCCGCGATCTCAAGATATACGTCCTGCTTGCCCGAAAAATCGGTCAGCATTTCATCCCTCCTCCGCAAATCTGTATTATCTGTATTAACTGTACTGGCTGTATTATACCATCCTACACCGCATATGTCAATAAAAATCCGAAAAAAATCCAAAAATATTTTTTTCCCTTCCATAATGCGACAGTATCCGCATAACTCTCACATTATAATATTCTTAAACGCATTATTTTCAAAAGAAGGACTAAAAAAATGAAAAACAGTGAAAAACAGAATGAAAAAGAGAAAAAAACAACCTTTTTTAAGAATATCCTGCAAAAGCTGCGCGAAAAAGACGAGATAGAGGTCAAGGCTCGCCTTGCCGCCCTCGTGGAGCTTTTGCTCACAGCTGCCATTGCATACCTCGCGGGAGGCGCGCGCCTTTTCTTTGGCACTTACCCTGTCTGTATCGCGCTTCTCTGCTCGGACAGACGGCGACTTTTGCCCATCTCCCTCGGACTTGGACTTCTCGCAATAACCGGGCGGCTTCCCGAGGTGTATATGTTCACATCTGTCGCAGTCCCCCTCGTCCGCATACTTGTAACCTACGTGCCGATAATGCTTGAGGATTCGAAGCGCGAGGGACAAGCTTCGACCGCGCTTATCGCATATAACCCTCATTTACCCGAGGCATCAGGTCGCACGGGAGGGCAAGGCGCCGCTGTAAAACACGGCTTCCAACCGAGCACGAAAAAAAAGGAATCTGTCAAGCTCTTTTGTGAAAGCATAAGCGCAAAATGCCTCTCCGCACTTATCAGCGGACTTATCTGCGGCATCTTTCTTCTGATACGCAGTGATTTCTCGTTCTATTCTCTCTATGCCACGCTTACACTTATGCTTTCCTGCCCACTGTTAGCCGTCACGTTCGCAGGTCTGCTCGGAGAGAAAAGGCAGAGTAATAGAATACACTCCCTTATCTCTGTTGGCACAATTTCCGCACTCTGCGTATTCGCGTCTCACTCAATGAGCATTATCGGAATGCCAATGTCTCCGTTTTTAGCAATGCTCATCACGCTTTATATAACCTCGTCGCAAGGACTTCTGCCCGGAGCCGCCATAGCAACAATATGCGGACTAGCCTTTGATCCGATACATACACCGCTCTTTATCATCTGTGCCATTTTATTTTTCCTCATCTCCGCGCTCAAGCGCAACGCGGGTCTTGCAGTCGTCTGTGCGGCGATAGTTGTCTGGTGCTACTACATCGGCGGCTCGCAGGGACTCATCGGTGTCCTTCCCCCCACCCTGCTCGCCCTCCCGGTATATATGCTTGCAGACAAGTACCAAGAAATGATAATCGCACCGTTTGACAAAAGCGCGGTTATCGCGGGAGGAGTATATTTTGCAGAGGCGGTCACGGAAAAGAACAAAAACGCCGCGGTCAGAGAGCGTCTCGGCGCACTGTCTGAGGCATTCTCTGTGCTGTCCGAAAACTTCTATAAGCTAAGCGACCGCCGTCGCCGTCCCGATGCGCTCGGCATCAAAAAGCTGTGCGAGGCTTCCTTTGAAAAGCACTGCGAAGGGTGTCAGCGAAGAGATATGTGTTGGGGAGACGAATATGAGTCAACGCTCGACGCAATAAAATCAGCCGCAGGAGCATTGCATAAGAAGGGCGAGGTGAGCGCAGGAGATATATCAGGCTTTGAGGAGAGGTGCATCCGCTCAAAGAGAATAATAAACCACCTTAACTCCTCCCTCTCCCACGCGACCGAAAGCGTTATCAAGGATGACAAGCTCGGCTTTCTCGCCTCGAGCTACGATGACATAAACGCTCTCCTGCGCGACGCGCTTGAATGTGACACCGAGGAATACGAATGTGACAAGGAGGCACAGGAAAAGCTCCTTGACGCGCTTTATGACGAGGGCATCCGCTCAAGCGGTGTCGTGGTCTTCGGAAAAAGATGCCGCCGCATCACCGTCAAGGGAATGAAGGGTGTCAAGGAGATCAACGCCAAAAGAGCGGCTTCTATACGTCTCTCGGCAGAAAAAACGGTTGGCTCGAGCCTTACGGACCCGATTTTTGAAAGCGGGAGCGACGGCATTGTAATGCACATGAGCTCCCGTCCCATCTACCGCGCAAGATACGCGTACGGGAGAATTTCCGCATCAAAGGAGAGTGTCGAGCCTGTACTTGACAAAAGCTCGCTCTACGTAGATCCCTTTGCAGATATAGAGGATAAGGAAGAGCCCTGCGGAGACACGGCAAACGCATTTATCACCTCATCCTCTTACTTCTATTCACTGATCAGCGACGGCATGGGAAGCGGATCCGAGGCTGCGTTCATCTCGGGCGTATGCTCAATGTTTATCGAGAAAATGCTCTCAGCGGGTAACCGCTCGGATATTACGGTCAGAATGCTCAACAACGTGCTTCGCAATGAGAATATGGGAAGCGGCGGCGAATGCTCCGCGACTGTCGACCTCTGCGAGCTTGACCTTATCAGCGGAACGGCATCCTTTCTTAAAAGCGGAGCCGCACCTACTTATATAGCGCGCGGCGGCACGGTCTATAAGGTCTATTCAAGAACGATGCCGATAGGAATCCTCAAAAACGCCGACACACGCATCAGTAAATTTGATACTCAAAAGGGGGATATCATCATCATGATGAGCGACGGATGTTGCCCCGACAGCGAGGATTGCCCCTGGCTTGTCGAATATCTCTGCGAGTATATGTCGCGCAAGGACAAAAACGCGCTGGGGCAGGATGCCGAGTGCGAGAGCCTCAAGGATTCCCTGCTCTCGCTCGCAGTAAAGAATTTTCCCTCAGAAAAGGAGCGCGACGACATATCGGTATCGGTAATTATGATAGAATAATTCGCAAAAAACGCTCTTGCATCGGCGCGAATGCCAAAAATCAAACCGCCGCAACAAAAATTCTTGACAAAAGCCTCCTTTGGGTTTATAATACAAAATATAATGGAAAGTATTTGTTTTTATAACAGAAAGGCGGTAAGCTATGTCAAATGTCCCCGAGATATTCGGTTGTATGGTCTTCAATGACGCGGTAATGCGCCAAAGGCTCCCCAAGGACGTATATAGATCCTTGACATATACCATACAGACGGGAAAGACTATCGATGTCTCGATCGCTAACGTCGTCGCAAACGCGATGAAGGATTGGGCGGTTGAGAAGGGCGCGACCCACTATACACACTGGTTCCAGCCTTTGACGAGCGTAACCGCCGAAAAGCATGACTCCTTCATCTCCCCCATTGGCGGAGATAAGGTCGTAATGGAATTTTCGGGCAAGGAGCTTATAAAGGGCGAGAGCGACGCATCCTCCTTCCCCTCGGGCGGTCTCCGTGAGACCTGTAACGCGCGCGGATATACCGCGTGGGACCCCTCGTCTTATGCCTTTATCAAGGACAAGACCCTCTACATACCCACCGTGTTCTGCTCATACACAGGCGACGCGCTCGATACAAAAACGCCCCTTCTTCGCTCAATGGACGCGATCAGCGACCAGGCTCTGCGACTGCTCTCACTTTTTGGCGACAATACCGCAACTCGCGTTTCGACCTCTGTCGGCGCAGAGCAGGAGTATTTCCTTATAAATAAAGAATACTACGATAAGCGCGACGACCTTCTCTATACGGGACGCACCCTCTTCGGCACACCCGCGCCCAAATCCCAGCAGCTCGAGGATCACTACTACGGTCCGCTTAAAACAAAAATCTCAAGCTTTATGCACGAGCTCGACGAGGAGCTCTGGAAGCTCGGCATCACCTCAAAGACCAAGCATAACGAGGTCGCGCCCTCGCAGCACGAGCTCGCGCCGATATACGTCACGACGAATGTAGCAGTTGACCAGAACCTCATCGTTATGGAGATGATAAAGAAGGTCGCAGAGCGACACGGACTCGTCGCGCTTCTGCACGAAAAGCCTTACGCGGGTATCAATGGCTCGGGTAAGCATAATAACTGGTCGCTCGGCACGGATACGGGAAAAAACCTGCTCAGCGCAGGCAAGAATCCCGCTTCAAACACACAATTCCTTCTCTTCCTCGCTGCGATAATCAAGGCGGTCGACGACTATCAGGATCTCCTTCGCCTCTCTGTCGCAACGGCAGGAAACGACCACCGTCTCGGCGCGGACGAGGCTCCCCCCGCGATAGTCTCGGTATTTCTCGGCGACGAGCTTGAGGAGCTTGTCGAAGCGATCGTAGGAGAAACAGACTACACCGACAAGGTAAGACGCACGATGGACCTCGGTGTTCCAAGCGTCCCCACCTTCCGTTACGACTCAACCGACAGAAACAGAACCTCCCCCTTCGCATTCACTGGTAACAAGTTCGAGTTTAGAATGGTCGGATCGTCGCAGAACATTTCTCTTGCAAATATTATGATAAATACCGCGGTAGCCAAAGTCTTCCGTGACTTTGCAGACACCCTCACAGGCGCGCCCGATGTCGAGGCAGCTGCAAGAAAGCTCATAAAGGAGACCTTCAAGGCTCACAAGCGCATAATCTTCAACGGCAACGGCTACTCCTCCAAGTGGCCTGAGGAGGCAGAGCGCCGCGGACTTCTCAATCTCAAGACCTCTGTCGATGCGTTCTCGCGTCTGACCGAGCAGAAGAATATCGAACTCTTTACCTCGTTTGGCGTTATGAGCGAGATCGAGCTTCGCGCCAGAGAGGAGATAATGTTCGAAAACTACTCGAACGTCATCGACATCGAAGCAAAGACGATGGTCGACATCACCAATAAAAAGATAATCCCCGCAATTGAGGAATATATCGGAGCGCTCTCCCGCACCGCAAAGGACAAGCAGAGCGTGTTCGGCGCAAACGCGCCTGTCGGACTTGAGCGCCGCGTGATAGGTGACCTCTCAAGACTCTCGGAGGACGCATTCAATACCGCGGAGCGCCTCCGCGATGCCGCAACTCACGCCGCATCCCTCAAGGATTTCCGCGAGGAAGCCTTCTCTTACAAGGAAAAGGTCATTCCTCTTATGAACTCTCTGCGCAAAACCGTGGATGCAGCGGAAACTCTCGTCCCCGAGTCGACCTGGCCCCTTCCCTCATACGGCGAGATGACATTGAAGCAATAAAAGGCGCAAAAACAATTCTCAGAATTACTAATCAAGTATTAAAGCTCTTGGACCGACACATGGTCGATCCAAGAGCTTTTTTGTCGAAATTTTTTCAAAAAATTTTTGTAATCCCCTTTACAAATACGAACAAATGTGCTATAATGTGTCTGTATCCCAAAAATGACGAACAGGAGGCAGATATGAGCAATACAGAAACCCCAAAAATTGAGCACGTCTGCTTCACAGGGCACCGAAATCTCGACGCGGCACACGCTACACTTATTCCCTCGGTGCTTGAGCAGATACTCCGCACGTTGATTCGCCACGGGGCAACCTGCTTTTACGCGGGAGGCGCGCTTGGATTCGATACCGTCGCCGCTATCGCCGTGCTCAGGCTGAAAAAGGAATTCCCTCATATAAAGCTCGCTCTCATACTTCCCTGCAAGACACAGACGAAAATGTGGGGAGAAAACGACCGCGCCGTATACAACGCGATCCTCGAATGTGCCGACAGCATCGAATACGTGCATGAGAACTATACATCCTACTGTATGCACGACCGTAACCGCCGCCTCGTCGACTGCGCAGACCTCTGTGTCGCCTATTGCGAGCATAACGGAGGCGGAACCGCATATACCATGGCGTATGCCCTTAAACAAAATAAAGAAGTCATCAATATCTCCGACCTAATATAAAAAAGAGACTCCCCCGAGTCTCTTTTCTTTTTCAAATTTTGATATGTCGGTGAGGCGGGGGAGCGGGGGACGCGGGTCGCTTTTTGAAAAAAGCTCCGCAAAAACTTCCCTTATATTAGGTCCTTTTAAGGTGGCGTAGGATTTTTCGCCACCAAGGGTGGCTAAAAAAATCCCTCACTGACCTTTTTGTATTGATAAGGTTTAGAACCCAGCCGATGAAAAACCTTTAAGATTAAAGAAAAACTAAGTTAAAGAAAGCTTTTCAAACGACTATATATTTACTCGCAACACGATAGCAGTGGGGCTATGCAGGTGCGACACGGTGTAGATAGATAAACCGTCTTAACTTGAATAAAATATGCTTTGGGGTTTTGGGGGTGTGGGGGGCTTTTTTCCCTGGAAAAGCCCCCCACGCGCATCCCATATAAACCGCAATTTATCTTTTTCGGACGCTTACCTCACCGGTACGCAGGACACGGCATCCGTCCTCGCCATCGAGCCTGACGACGAGTCCGCCATCGTCGCTGACACCTTGAACTACACCGATCCCGAGGCTCTCGCCCGCTGAGAAAAGCTCAACCGTCTCACCATCGAGCATACTTTTTCGGCGGTATTCGGACATAAAGCTTCTGTCGGTGCAATTTTTTGAATGCTCGAGAAGTCCGTTGGCGATGGAGAGAATTATGTCTTTTCTCTGCCCCTCACTTATCTCGCCTATACTAGAGGCGATGCCTTTAAGCTCCTCGGGAAAATCACCGCTCCCCGTATTAATACCAACGCCGACTATCATAGCGTTTACACCGCCAAGAGATACCGACTCCGCAAGAATACCTGCAACCTTTCCGCGAGCATCGTATATATCATTCACCCATTTTATCATCATCGGCGCACCTACGGCATTCTCAATGGCATTAGCAACTATCACCGCGGCGGCGCTCGTCACGCTTATGGCATCGGAAAGAGCATCATCGGTAAAGTACAGAAGCGTCATATATATCCCCTGCCCTCTGCGGCTCAGAAAGCTCCTGCCAAGCCTTCCCCTGCCCGCGCTCTGTTCACGGGCAACAAAAAGCACGGGTGTGTGATCCTCGGTGCGCGCGGCATAATTTTTCGCCTCTGCATTAGTCGACCCTACGGTGTCATATTCAATTATTTTTAAATCGTTCACCAAGCACACCTCCCCTGAGTTTCTTTGCTCAATTATAGCATTTTCTTTTGATGATGTCAATAAAATCCCGCTCCGCGCAAAAAAGTTTTCAAATTGTACTTGATTTATGAGAGCGAATAGTATATTATATTCCTTGGAATAATTGAAAGGAAAAATTAAAAATGACAAAAGCACTAAAACGCCTGCTTATTCTCGCGCTCGCGCTTGTTCTCTCGGCATCTGCATTCGCAGGATGCGATAAATCAAAGAACGGAAGCGAAGGCGGTACTAACGCAGGAAACGGAACAACAAACGGAACAAGCACCGAAACCGAAAGCGGCACCGAGGCTCCCCTTGAGGACTTCGATTTTTCAAGCGTAGATATCACAAAGTATATCACGATTTCCGAGTCCGACTATCTTGACTCAAAGGTAACTCTCGACACAAGCTATATTATTAGAGATGACACCGTAGATCAGTATATAGAAGACGAGCGCTTCGGCAAGAAGACAAAAACCAACGGTGACACTCAGGTGACCGATCAGCCCGTAAAGCTTGGCGACTCCGCATTCATCTACTACACGGGATATCTCGACGGCAAGGCATTCTCCGGAGGCTCAAACGCAAGCGATGCAAAGCCCTATGAGCTTTCTATCGGCTCGGGCTCCTTCATTCCGGGATTTGAAGAGGGTCTTATCGGAATTATTCCCGAGGACACCTCCAAGGATATGCCTTATGAGCTCCACGTCACCTTCCCCGAAAACTACGGCAATGCAGATCTCGCGGGAAAAGCAGTAATTTTCGAGGTATGGATCGAGTACGTCGTCCAGTACACTATCCCCGAGCTCACCGAAGACTACGTTAAAAACACTGTCAAGTTTGACGGAACTGTTGAAGAATACAAGGCTCACGTAAAAAAGACTCTCCAGGAGGAGTCGGATGCAAAGGCAGAGAGCGAGGCTCTCGGCTCTGTCATCAGCAATCTTATGGAGAAGGCTACCGTTCACGAGTATCCTCAGCAGTCTGTCGATTATTGGTATGCGATGTATATAGATCAGTTTGAGTACTATATGCAGATGTACGCAATGTACGGAATGAGCTTCAAGACCTTTGACGAGTTTGCCATCTGGTATATGGGACTCAAGGAGGGCGATGACTGGAAGGCTGTCCTTACGGGCTATTCCAAGGATATGACAAAGAACGTAATGATCTACTATGCCGTAGCCGCACAACAGAAGCTTTCTGTTTCTGACGAGGAGGTCCGCCTCACCGCAGAGGAGCTTGCAAAGCAGTATTCCACCGCAAATAAGACCTACACCGCAGACGAGATCATCGAGCAGATGGGAGAGAGCCGTATCCGTCAGAACATCCTTATGGAAAAGGTCGACCGGCTCCTCACAGAGGAATGCACCATCGAATATAAAGACAAATAAAAGCGTTCGGGGCTGATAAATTCAGCCCCGTTTTTTTATCAATAATAAAAATCGCGCATAAAATATTCTTGCAGGCTAAAATATTATCAATACCCGTTGAATTATTATAAAAAAAGTGGTATAATTTAGTCAACTAAATCGTTCAAGGAGATAAATATGTCAAGCTTTCGCGAAATAGCACCTGAAAATCTCAACGATTCCGCCTTTCGCCTTATAGGCAAGGATTGGATACTCATAACCGCTCCCGACGAAACGAAGGAGAGTGGCGCCAGCGCAATGACTGCAAGCTGGGGAGGAATTGGAGTCCTCTGGAACAAGCCCGTCGCAACAGTATACGTCCGTCCTCAACGCTATACCTATGGGCTGTGTGAGAGATCCGACCGCATTTCCCTTTGTATCCTGCCCGAGGAATACCGCGCCGCGCTCACCTTCTGCGGCAGAAATTCGGGAAGAGACCTCGACAAGCTCAAGGAATGTAAGCTTGATTGCACCGAGATAGACGGTGTTCCCGTCATCGATCAGGCAAAGCTTGTAATGATATGCAAAAAGGCTTATGCAGACAACTTGAAAAAAGAGTGCTTTATCGACACGGATCATATAAAGCACTATCCTGCGGACGATTTCCACCGCGTCTATATACTTGAAATAGAAAAAATACTTGTAAAAGAATAATTTCCGGAGAAAAAATGAATATTCAAAGCACAGTTTTCGGCATCTGCGAGAGAGCGAAAAAAGCCTCGCGCACGCTTGCCGCTCAAAGCACACAGACAAAAAATAAGATCCTTTCGGATATAGCCGACGCGCTGAATGCAAACGCAACAGCAATAATCGAGGCAAATAAGCAAGACCTGTCAAAAGCCGCAGAAAACGGAGTCCCAGAGCATATGCTCGACCGCCTTATGCTCAATGAAACGCGAATCAAGGGCATCTGCGATTCTCTCCGCGCGCTTATAGGACTGAAAGATCCTATCGGCTCAGGTGAGAGATGGACGACCCCGAACGGACTCGAGATAAATTGCACGCGCGTTCCCCTCGGTGTCGTCGCGATCATATACGAGGCAAGACCGAACGTCACGGTCGACGCCGCGGCGCTCTGTCTCAAAACGGGCAACGCAACTGTCCTCCGCGGAGGAAAGGAGGCGGCAAGCACGAATTCCCACCTCATTGAAATTATGCGCTCCTGCATCGAAAAAAACGGCATCTCGCCCGACGTCCTCGGCTTTATCGACGCATCCTTCGGTCACGAGGGAGCAGACGCGCTTATGTCCGCGCGCGGGCTCGTCGACGTCCTTATTCCACGCGGCAGCAAGCGCCTAATAAACGCCGTTGTAAATAATGCAAAGGTGCCGGTAATCGAAACGGGTGCGGGAAATTGCCACCTCTACGTCGACGAAAGCGCAGACATAGATATGGCGCTCAAGGTTGCAATAAACGCGAAATGCTCGCGCCCCGCGGTTTGTAACGCGATAGAAACTATGCTCGTACATAGCGCGATCGCAGAGGAATTTTTGCCACAATTCGCCGCCGCAGTCGCCAAAAATTACACTCTCGAGATCCGCGGAGACGAGAATACGGTCAAGATCCTCCCCACCGCCATCCGTGCAACCGAGAGCGACTTTGAGACCGAGTACGACGACTATATCCTCGCCGTCAAGACCGTCTCCTCTATCGACGAGGCGATCGACCACATAAATAAATATAACACGGGACACAGCGAGGCAATTATCACAAACGACGTCGCAAACGCAGAAAAATTCCGCAAATACGTCGACGCCGCCGCAGTCTACGTAAACGCATCAACACGCTTTACCGACGGCGGAGAGTTCGGCTTTGGCGCCGAGATCGGCATCTCGACCCAAAAGCTCCACGCCCGCGGCCCTATGGGTCTCTATGCCCTCACCACCGAAAAATACCTCGTAAACGGTAACGGACAGACGAGGTGATTTCATAACTATCACGGTGTCGCTCGCGCTTCACCGTGATTTTTTAAATCACATTTTTTAATAGGTTTATACGAAAAAGCTTTTCAAATGAGTGATGCATCAATTCATTTTTCTGTTATAGTAGTTGAAAGCGCTTGAAAACATGCGAAAGGAGTGTCATTTATGGACGACATACAAATAGTAGATCTATATTGGGAACGTTCCGAATCTGCTATATCAGAAACCGAGAAAAAGTACGGTCGATACTGTCACTATATCGCCTATCAGATCCTCGAGAACGACGAGGATGCAAAAGAGATCGTAAACGATACGCTTTTAAAGACCTGGAAAACCATACCGCCCAATCGCCCCGAGAAGTTGAAGCCTTACGTCGGAATGATAAGCCGCCAGCTCGCCTTTAACAGATATGAAGAGCAGCACGCAAAAAAGAGAGGACAAATGGCTCTCGTGCTCGAGGAATTGGCAGAATGTCTTCCAATCGGCAGTGAAAACGGGGATCCTTTGTCGGGTATTGCTTTGCGTGATTCTTTAAATACCTTTCTGAGAGGATTGCCCCAAAAAACACGCAATATATTCATACGCAGGTATTGGTACGCGAGCTCTATCGCCGAAATTGCAAACGAATATTCAATGAAGGAAAGCACGGTCGGCATGCTTCTTCTCAGAACACGAAACAAACTCAAAACTCATTTGCATAAGGAGGACTTTAACGTATGACAAATAAAGATCTGTATCGGGAATTTGGCAACATAGACCCCGATATGATCGAAGCGGCTGCTCCGGTCGAAAAATCACAAAGGAAAAAAAGGAGCGCTTTGATCAAATATATAACTATCGCGGCATCCTTTTCATTGATCGTTATAGCGGGTATCTTCGGAATTATATATCGTTCTCCGGATATGCCCGGTACACCGGGTATACCCGATACGCTCGAAAACAAGATCACATCTTATTTCATAATAACCGCGCACGCAGCCAACGGCGAATCAACACAATTGAATGTTACCGATAGCTGTCTTAATTCGGGAGAGCCGAAAAATAATATTTTTGGAAATAATATGCCCACGTTTAATTTTACTGTTCAGCCCTCGGATCTCAAAAGCAATGAAGCTATATACGAGCGGTTTGATATATCCATTTCCTACAATGAAACTGTTGTTGAATGGAATAAAGATGAGCATATCATGGTGGCGTATCTCGTCTCTACTCAGCACTCTGACGAACCCTGGGCATATTCGATCATTGGCTGGTTTACAGAACCGACAGATATCGTAATTAACATCCTCGATAAAGAAAGCCGTGAGATCGTGGAAACTATTACGCTAAACGTAAAGTATTTAGAGGACAAGCAAGAGTACGAGCTCAAGGTGACTGACTTGACTACAAAGTTTTCCGAGCAAAAGGAAGCAGTAGAAGCCCATAACTATCTTATGTTCCATCTTTTAGCAAAACATGGAACAGATTATCCCAAATGGTTCGGCGGATGCTATATTGAGAAAAATAAATTATATATCAAATTAGTTTCTCCGTCAGATGAAGAAATGAAAACAATATCTGATACTCTTGCTCATTTTGGTGATGTTGTAGTCTACACAAGTGCGGAAACGTCAATGACAGATTTACAAGAATACGCCGATAAAACCGCTAATAACCTCAGGGAGAACGGATATGCAGTTACCTCTTGGTATGTTGACAGTGTTACCGGAGATATTATCATTTCGGTTTTAGAAGAAGACCTTGAAGCCGTCACAAAGTGGGTCAATACCACTTTACAAAACGGAAATGCGCCTAAGATAGTAATCGAGATCGGCGAATATACAGACGTTTCAGACCCGGTAATAGAATTTTGCGCGGATCCTTTTCTGCAACAGATCGGCTTGTCATGGATGTATTCAATAAACGTCAGGATCGACAACGAAAAGATCTATTTGAATGATATTCTATACGATCAAATTTCATACGTTGATAACCTTGATCCCGATTTCAGTCAGCTCGCCCCGGGACCTTATGTCAACGCCAATATATCCGAGGAGCTTGATAAAATAAAGAGTCAAAAAGGCTGCTATTTATTGGAAACGCAAGGTGAAACTAAATTCGGCGAAAAAATAGCAATGTATATTATCGGCGATACCTATTACTTCATACGCTTCTTTGATAACGGAGATGTAATGAGAGTTCATTCGGGAACCGTCCAATAACACATCACAAAAGGGTGTCGCTTTGCGATACCCTTTTGTGATTAATTCCCCGGCAGCAGTTCAAAAATTTAATCCTTGACAAAACATCCCTTCACAAGTATAATAATACTGACAAAGGTACCGGGCAGATCGTAATATCACTCACAAACGGCTCCCCATCCGTTCAAGTGGCGAACGCAAAAAAAACGGACGTCTGTCTGATCAAACACCCCAACCAAGAAAGGAAAAAAAATGAAACTCCTCATAGCCTCCGATATACACGGCGACGCTGTGTGCTGCCAAGCACTCCTTGACGCCTTCAAGCGCGAAAACGCAGAAAAAATACTTCTTCTCGGCGATATTCTATACCACGGTCCCCGCAACGACCTCCCCTCAGGCTACGCCCCCAAGTCCGTCATCGAAATGCTCAATGCACTCGCGGACAAGCTTGTCTGTGTCAGAGGAAATTGCGAAGCAGAGGTCGACCAGATGGTGCTTTCATTCCCCGTAATGTCAACAACCGCCTGCGTCCTCGATTCGTTTAATAACCGAGCAATATATATGTCCCACGGCCATATCTACTCCCCCGATGACCTTCCCCCCATGCCCGAGGGCTCGCTCTTCCTCTCGGGACACACCCACATCCTCGCCGCTGAGGACAAAAACGGCATCATGTGCGTAAACCCCGGGTCTGTCAGCCTGCCTAAGAACGGCAATCCGAAAACCTATGCCGTATATGACGGTGACTCGGTCACCATCAAGACCCTTACTGGCGAAACGGTCAAAAAAATCACACTTTGAAGTCTAAAAAACAACCAAAAACCCCGTATGTAACAGAAAATTTACAAATTTGTATTTGCGCCCCCTTGAAAAAACAGGGATAATGTTATATAATGAACTGTAAAATTATGCAATGCCGCAAACCGAGCACTCGGAATTCGGCGAAATTAACATTTTGGAGGTATTCTGATTATGGTAGTAGCCGGCGATTTTAAAAACGGTATTACATTTGAAATGGATGGTAACGTATACCAGGTTATCGAGTTCCAGCACGTAAAGCCCGGTAAGGGTGCAGCTTTCGTTCGTACGAAGCTCAAGAACGTAATTTCCGGTGCTGTTGTCGAGAAGACGTTCAGCCCCACAGACAAGTATGAGAACGCATACATCGAGAGAAAGGATATGCAGTATTCCTACAACGATGGCGATCTCTACTACTTCATGGATATGGAAACGTTCGATATGCTCCCCCTCAACTCGGACAAGCTTGGCGACGCGTTCAAGTTCGTTAAGGAAGAGATGATGTGCAAGATCATTTCCTACAAGGGCAACGTATTCGGCGTTGAGCCCCCCATCTTCGTTGAGCTCGAGGTTACAGAGACCGATCCCGGTTTTGCAGGTAACACAGCAACCAACACTCTTAAGCCCGCAACGCTCGAGACAGGCGCGGTCATCAAGGTTCCGCTCTTTATCAACGTAGGCGACGTTCTTAAGATCGATACACGTACAGGCGAGTATCTCTCCCGTGCATAAGGAGCTGACTCATTCAGCGCAGAACAAAAGCCACTCAAATAGCTAATAAAGCACAACCTAAATTTGAGGTGTTTTCATATTAAAATGTTGAAATCCGCCGAAATCACGGCGGATTTCTTCAATAATATGTGGCATTTTAGCCGCGCTTTGGCTCTCTGACGTACTCTTGTACGGCTACGAGAAACAAATCACGCCTTCTGCATCCGAATGACTTCAGCCCCCAATCAATAAATACAAAAGTGAGGACGTAAAAATGACACTTACCGAAAGAACTGCTTATATCAAAGGACTTTGCGAGGGTATGGGACTTGACAAGAAGGACACACCCGAGGCAAAGATCATAAACGCGCTCCTCGAGCTCTGCGAGGAGATGGCACTCGAGATCGAGGACATTGAGTATGACATCGGCGAGCTCGCTGACTACTGTGAGGAGCTTGACGAGGACCTTGGCGACGTTGAGGAGGTTCTCCTTGACATGGACGACGAGGACGAGGATTGGGATGACGAGGACGAGTGCGACGGTGATTGCGACGCTTGCGACATCTGCGGCGAATGCGAATACTGCGACGACGAGGACTACTATGAGATCCTCTGCCCCTCCTGCGGCGAGACCGTATGCTTTGACGAGTCCGCTTTTGACGAAGAGACACTTACCTGCCCTGCTTGCGGAAGCGAGATCGGCGAGGTCTTCGATGAGGACGAGATCGACCTTGAGCCCGAGGATGAAGAATAATCATTAAAACAAATAAAAAGCTCTTGCCACACATTGCTCGGCAAGAGCTTTTTTGAATTTTCTGTAAACTCCATTCCGTTTTCCTTGCAAAATAAAACTCACGTGATATAATCATATTGTAAAAAATAAAACGATAAACCGCTATTTTACAATTAAACCAAAAGGATATTGCAAATGGATATTACAGAATATACAAATTTTGGGCATCCCGCATCTCTCCCCTTCAAGCTTCGCAGCATCGGAGAGCATGTCAACCAAAACTCCGTAACGCGCAAGCCGGGTCCGACATGGAACCAGATCATATGGGTAAAGAAAGGCAAGGGGCACTTCTTTGTTGGCGAAGAATCATTCACACTGTCAGAGGGCGAGGGGATATTTATGAGACACAACGCGCCCCACGGATACCGAGCCATAGGAGATACCTTTCATACGGGCTGGGTGACCTTCGAAGCCGACGACCGCATTATTAATTACTCGTTAGGCAACAGTGCCGCGTATGTATTCAGGTGCCCCGACTCGCTCGAAAAGGAGACCGCACGCCTTCTTGAATACGCGCAGGCAGAGGAAACTGACGACCTCCGCCTCTCCGCTGCCGGATATAGCTATATAGCCGAGCTTTTCTTCGCAATAACAAAAAACACGGACGAGATAATAGACAAGGTGCGCAACTACCTTATAAAGAACTACCACCGCCCACTCACGCTCGATGAGGTCGCGGACGCGGTCGAGATGGATAAGTTCTCGCTCTGCCGATATTTTGCAAAGCATCACACCGGATCGGTCATGGACGAGCTGAAATATATCCGCGTATCTCACGCAAAGCAGCTCCTGCGCTACTCCTCTGACTCGGTCGAGGATATCGGGCACAAGTGCGGATTTGACAGTCCCAGTTATTTCTCCCTTCGCTTCCGTGAAATAACGGGCAGAAGCCCTCTTGAGTACAGAAAGCAATACAGATAAAAGATGCCCTCGACATATCCGTCGAGGGCTATTATTATGCTTTTCCAACCGTCTCTCCCACAGAAAACTCGCGTATCACGGTCATTTCAATGCGCGGACTCTGACCGCCACCCTCAATTTTCTTGTAGAGCATCTCCACTGCCGAATGCGAAAGCTCGTCCAGATGCATCTTTATCGATGAAAGCCTCTTATCAGAATACTGAGTTGCCTGAATGTCGTCCATGCAGATGAGCGAAAGATCTCGCGGAATGCACATTCCCTCCTCCTTCAGCCTCTGCATAATACCGAGCGCTATGTGGCTGTATGCGGCGAAAATGGCGGTTGGGCGCTCATCTCTCTTAAGCATCTCATCCATCGCATAATACCCCGCATCCTCAAAGCGACGGTCACTTATTATAACGTCGCCGTCTTTGATCTCAAGACTGTTTCTCACCATCGCGGACAGGAAGAACTCCTCCTCGGGAGTAGCGAATTGTTCGCCGATAAATCCTATGCGTCTGTGTCCAAGCGAGAGAAGATACTCTATCGCCTCGTCCATCGCGGGCGAGATCTCGGTCTTGACACAATCGGTCTTTCTCAGCTCATTTTCAAAATCTATCCTCACGATCGGAACGCCCTGTATACTTTTGATGTTTCCCTTCGGCTCTATAATAATGATCCCGTCTACGTGACAGAATTTCACGTAATACTCAATAAGCTCGCTTTGAGTCCTGTGCGAAAAATTGGTAACCGAAAGAATCAAAGTATCCCCACGCTCGCTTATCTCACGCTCCATATCGGTCGCCATCCTGCCGTAGTGTATTCCGAGTATCTCGGGACATAAAAGTGCTATGACCCTCTTTTCGTATTTTGGCTTGTAGTATTTTTCAAAGCAGCCGTTCTCCTTGGCGATTGCAAAGACAGTCTCACGCGTGCTTTCACTCACTTCACGGCTGCCCGAAAAAGCCTTCGATGCAGTTGATACAGAAACGTTGGCAAGCATAGCAATTTTTTTAAGATCCATATAAATCTCCCCAAAGTGATTCTTTTGCCTATATTATACACTCTTTCCACCGCATTTTCAACCCCGGATGCACAAAAGACGAAAATTTTCGTTTTTCAAACCCGTTGACAAGGCGTTTTTTTCGTTATATAATCAAAGCATAAGATGAAAAAGGAGGCAAAAAATGCTCGCAATCACGAACGCAACGGTGGTTTTGCCGGATTATTATATCCCGAACGGCACGATCCTCATTGACAGCGATAAGATCGTCGAGGTCGGCAAAAAGGTCCAGATCCCAAAAAACACGAAAATTATCGATGCAAACGGAAAATACGCAGGACCCGGACTTATCGATATACACACCCATGCTGACGGAGAAACGTTTTTCAGTGACGACCCCGTCAAGGCGGCAAGCACTCTGCTCTCTCACGGTGTCACGAGCGTCCTCCCCGCCCTCTATTTCAGTATGACGGCGGAGCAGTACCTCGAAGCGATCAAACTGATCAAGGACGCGATGCCCAAAGCGCCGAACATCATCGGATTTTATATGGAGGGACCCTATCTGAACCCCAAATTCGGCTGCAACCGCGAGAACAATCCCTGGAAGGACGCCGTAAATAAAGAAAAATTCGCGCCGATAGTCGATGCCGCAGGCGAGCTTGCAAGGGTCTGGTGCGTAGCTCCCGAGAGAGATAATATCGAGGAGTTCGTGAAATACGCCAAGAGCGTAAACCCGAACGCGGTCTTCTCGGTCGCACACAGTGAGGCAGAGCCGCGCGACATCGAAAAGCTCAGAAAATACGGCTTGAAGCTCGCAACGCACCACACCAACGCGACGGGAACGCTTTATCGCTACCCCGAGTGCCGTACCGCGTGTGTTGACGAGACCGCGCTCTATAACGATTCTGTCTACGTCGAAATAATATGCGATAAAATAGGCATCCATGTCGACCCATATATGCAAAGACTCATAAAAAAGATCAAGGGCGACGACAAAATAATACTCATCGCAGACTCCTTCGTCGAGCACGGACCTATTCCCGACGGAGACCTCTACGAGGGTGCGGACGATATAAACTTTGATTTTTCGGGAGAGATCGCAGGCTCCAAAATGATCCTCGACGGACCCTGTAAAAACATAATGATGCATACAGGCGCGTCGGTCTGCCAGGCATTCAAATACGCCTCTACTAACCCCGCCACGCTTCTTTCACTCACCGACCGCGGCGAGATCGCCCCCGGAATGCGCGCCGATATCATCATCGTCGACGATAAGTTTAACGTAGAAAAAGTTTTCCTTGGCGGAAAACAGGTTAAATAACAAATTATTAAAAGGAGAAATAAAAAATGAAAGACGTAATTTTCGATCCCGCAACGAAGTTCAGCTTCAACGCGGCAGAGTTCGTACCCTTCAAGGACAGAGAGGTCTGCGAGAGAGTCCGCAAGCTTTCGGGCAAGGACCTTGAGAAGAGAGAGGCTTGGTGGCATCCCGAATTCGAGGTCAAGGTAATGATGAACCCCCACCCCGTTCTCATCTCCACCCTTTTCACTCGTCTCAAGGAGGCAAGCGAAGCAGGCAGGACCTTTACTATGATCCTCGGCAACCCCGAGCCCGACACCTATATTCCCTTGGCACAGCTCATCAACTACTTCAAGGTCGACTGCTCCAAGGTGCATATCTTTGCAGAGGACGAGTGGGCTGACCAGGACGGCAACATCGCGCCCGAGACCTACGAGGCAGGCTTTGTTCACTCAATGCTCAAGTACTTCGTATATCAGATCGATCCCAAGCTCCGCATGCCCCTCTCTAACGTCCACTACCCCACGAATCAGAACATCAACGATTACTCGAAGATAATCAACGATATCTCCGAGGGTGGCGCAGACATTATCTCCACCTCTCCCGGATGGGCAGGACACGTTGCGTTCGTCGATCCTATCCCCGAGTTTATGGGAAGCGGCGACATCGACGAGTGGCTGAGTCAGCCCGCAAAGATCGTAACCCTCCATCCCATGACCATTATGCAGAACTCTCTCCACGGTTGCTTCGGTCAGTCGGGTGACATCGCAAACGTTCCCCCGAAGGCAGCAACCATAGGTCCTATCGACGTAATGAGAGCAAAGGAGAGGATCGAGGTCCACGCACTCCTCACAAACTGCACCTTCTCCTCCTGGCAGAGAATGACCAGCCGTCTCGTTACACACGGACCCGTAACGCCCTTAGTACCCAGCTCAATGCTCCAGACCAAAAAAACACAGGTCTACATCAGCGACGAGATCGCAGCTCCCTTCGAGTGCTGGGAAAAGGTAGGATACTAATATTCATACAAAAACAAGAACCGACTGCCGTCGGTTCTTGTTTTTTTGTTAGTTTATATTTTTTCAATTTTCTCCACCTTTGCATCGGGATGGATCTCAATTTCCTCGCTATACTGCACAAGATCGATCTCGCAATCCGCGCCTATCGCTATCACGCGACCGACAACTCTGGGTGCCTTGACACATTCGATTGCGACAATATCGCCCTCGATAAGCTCGTCCACTATGATCTTACCGCCTGCACCTACAAGCTTTGAAAGCAGGGGCAAGCGCGATATTTTCTCTCCTTTGCGGTCATTATGTATCTTTATCTCACTGCCACCAATAGAGCCTATTTTGCTGTTGATATTAAAGCCGTCCATTCTGATATCGATCTTTTCAGCATTCAGAAGCCCCGCGCAATTGATCCTGCCCGAGATCCTTACCTCGTCCGCCTCGGCTTCACCGCCGATATCGACAGCTCCCGAGCAGCTCAGAAGCGAGGCTTTAAGGCTTCCGCCGCAACCAAAGCTACCCGATATCTTTATCGCAGTCTTAGCGGTAACGTCACCACCAACCTTCACGGATCCGCTGACGGAAACAACGTCTGCATCCACGCTCTTATTAAAATGAGCAGAGCCCGACACACGCACGTCCTCGGAGCAGGTAATATTTCCCTCTCCCCTGACAGAGCCCGAGCAATGAAGCGCTATGCAACGGATATTTCCGTCCACCCTGCCGCTTCCGCTTATCGATATTCTCTCGTTATGCTCTCCTGCACTAATATGTCCGCTTCCCGAAATATTCATATCCCTTCACTCCTTTTTATCCAATGCTTTTTGTATGTATGATAAAATATCCGTCTTATTCCCATGTCTGTCAACAATATTTATCGCCCTTACGTCACAGAGCCTGAAGCTCTTCTCTCCGTATTCCGTACTCAAAACAATAAATTCATTCTTTTTCTCCTCGCCCGAAAGCTCGCGCGCAAGCTCGTCAAGCAAAACATCCTCCTTTTTGGTGAGGATCATCTCGACTCTCTCGCAAACTAGCCTCTCGGGGAAAAAGGTCTCCTGCCCCGTGACGGTTGACTTTTTGATAAACCACTCATCAGGGATCAACCCCTTTCGCTTCCATCTGTATAACGCCCCGTAGGAAATACCGTACTTCTCCAAAAGCTCTCTTTTGGAGATAAGATTTTCATTTCCCATCTCGCCCCTCCTTTGCGTAACATTGTTACGGTGTTATTATAGCATAACATTGTTACGCTGTCAAGCCCTTTCAGCAAAAAAACGGAGAAACCGTGTGATTTCTCCGTTTTTGATTATTTTTTTGATATGCTCTCAATCCCTACTGATGACCTTCTTCTGCCAGGACTTCTTCTGGCACTCGGGGCAACGCATATATCTCGTTCTGCCCATGTGCATAGACCACAACACACTTTTCATCATCGGAACGTACTTATGACCGCAATGAGCACACTTGTAGTATCCCGCGACCTGCTCGATCTTAATAGCCCAGCAAAAACCAACGATACACGGAATAAATCCCGAGAAAACAAGCAGAACCCTCAGCCAATCCTCCATCTGAACGTACGCTGCAATAATTATCGGTACGATCAGAACTATGACCGACAAAATGCCAACTACCCATTCAAGAGCTAAAAGTCTCCTGTCCGCATCTTCCTTCTGCTTGATAACCTCAAGCAACTGCTTTTCAACCTTTTCATTGTAGCTTTCCATATCAACTACCTCCCCATTAAGTAAATCGTTTACACTTATTTTGAGTTCCTTGCATAAAGCAAGCATAATAGAGGAATCGGGCATCGATCTGCCGTTTTCCCATTTTGAGACCGCCCTGTCCGTAATAGAGAGCCTCTCTGCAAGCTCCGCCTGCGTTAAGTTGTTTATCTTTCGCCTCTCGGCAATGAATCTTCCGATCTTTATCTGATCCATAGCTCGCTTCCTCCTTTCACAATAATATATCACGATTTTTCACACAAATCCACACACCAACGGTTGAAATGGGGAGACATCAACCGTCGGTGGAGTTAAAAAATCACTTTTTCTTCTTATTTGTCGCCTTTTTCGGCTTTGCCCAACCCTTTTTGTAGGTCGGTTTTTCATCTTTCCGCTGTGGCGCATCACTTCTCTGTGCGACCGCTTGCGGCTTTTTGTTTCCACCCGCATTATTTTTCTGCACACCGCCTTGCTTTCTCGCGCTGCCCGACTGCACTCTCGCACCGCCGTTTGCACCGTTCACCGAGCCGATCTTCTTTCCCTGACCGCCTCTCGCGCCTTGATGATTTCCGCCTCTCGCGCCCGCAGGACGCACCAAGCATTCCTCACCGAAGCCGATAAGCTCTTCTCTGCCCGCCTTGACGAGTGCCTCGCGGACGAGATCGGCATTTTCGGGTCTGTTATACTGCAAAAGCGCCCTCTGAAGCTGCTTTTCGTGATAATCGGTAACAACGTAAACAGGCTTCATATCAAGCGGATTTATACCGGTATAATACATGACCGTCGATGCAGTGCCCGGCGTCGGATAATAGTCCTGCACCTGCTCGGGCGCGTATTTGTCGCGCTTTAAGCAAAGAGCCAGCTCTATAGCGTCATTGAGCGTCGAGCCGGGGTGACTCGACATAAGATAAGGAACCAAATACTGCTCCTTGCCCATTGATTTGGTGATCTCAAAAAACCTTCTTCTGAATCCCTGGTAGACCTCAAAATCAGGTTTGCCCATGCAACGAAGTACGGGTGACGAGCAGTGCTCGGGCGCGACCTTGAGCTGACCCGAAACGTTGTCGCGAACAAGCTTTTTAAAGAACGCATCATTCTCATCAAGCATAAGATAGTCAAATCTTATTCCCGAACGGATAAATACCTTCTTCACCCTCGGTATCTTCTCGATCTCGGATACAAGATGCATATATTCGCTGTGATCTACCTTCAGATTCTTGCACGGCGTAGGCGCTAAACACTTTCTCGACGGACACACTCCGTCCTTTAGCTGCTTGTCGCAGGATGGATAACGGAAATTTGCCGTAGGACCGCCAACGTCGTGTATGTAGCCCTTGAAATCGGGCATCTCGGCAATAATGCGAGCCTCGCGAAGCACACTTTCTTCGCTCCTCGAGCGAACGGTTCGCCCTTGATGGAATGCAAGCGCACAGAAATTACATGCGCCAAAGCATCCGCGGTTGTGAGTGATCGAGAATTTGACCTCCTCAATAGCAGGTACACCGCCCTCACTCTCATACGTCGGGTGATAAGCACGCATAAACGGAAGCGCATAGACTTGGTCAAGCTCTTCTCTTTCAAGCGGTGGCATAGGCGGATTCTGCACAAGCATCTTTGAGTCGTATATCTCACAAATAGCCTTGCCGTTTATCGAGTCCTGGTTTTTATACTGTACGCCGAATGCCTCGGCGTATTTTCTTTTGTCTGTCTTTAATTCGTCGTAGTTAAAGGTCGCGGCAACGGGGTAGTTTACCTTGTCCTCGGGCGAACAAAGATATACCGTTCCGCGCACGTCGCGGATCTTTTTGATCGGTATACCGCGGTCGAGAAGCTCCGCCAAACGAACGAGGATCTTCTCTCCCATACCGTACGTCAGAATATCCGCGCGGCTGTCAACAAGTATTGAACGGCGCACCTTGTCGTCCCAATAGTCGTAATGCGCAAATCTGCGAAGGGATGCCTCAAGACCGCCGAGAATGATCGGCACATCGCCGTAAGCCTCGCGTATGCGGTTCGAATATACAATGCACGCGCGATCGGGTCTCTTTCCCATCTTGCCGCCCGCGGAATAATAGTCGTAGGTACGCTTTCTCTTTGCGGCGGTGTAATGCGCCACCATCGAGTCGATGTTTCCCGCGCTAACTAAAAAGCCAAGCCTGGGGCGACCGAATCTCTTGAAATCCTCGCAGGACTTGTAATCGGGCTGAGCCAGAAACGCGATCCTAAAGCCGCGGTCCTCCAGCACTCGGCAGATGAGCGCCGCGCCAAAGGACGGGTGATCGACGTACGCGTCACCCGAAACGTAAACGAAGTCGGGGCGCTCCCAGCCCCTCTCTCGCATCTCTTTTTCAGTTACGGGAAAAAATCTTACTTCCTTTTCCATAAATATCTCCAACGCCTATCTATAAGCCTCTATCTTCTCTTTTTTTCCTTTTTTATGCCGAATATCTTCCTCAAGATCGGGGACAGAAATCCGGGTGAGCGAACAAGCACTATCTTCATAATAAAAGCAACTCCTTTCCCGAGTCAACCTCGTTTTGTCACTTTTATTATATGCTTCGCCTTTTCCCTCGGTTATTCTTCATTTGTCCGCCAAATTGCGGTTTATAGGGGAGGCGAGGGGGATGCGCGTGGGGGACTTTTCCAGGGAAAAACGTCCCCCACACCCCCAAAACCCCAAAGTATATTTTATACAAGTTAAGACGGTTTATCTATCTACACCGTGTCGCACCTGCATAGTCCCACTGCTATCGTGTTGCGAGTGTATTTGAAATCGTTTGAAGAGCTTTCCTTAACATGGTTTTTCTTTAAGTTTAAAGGTTTTTCATCGGCTGGGTTCTAAACCTTATCAATACAAAAACGTCAGTGAGGGATTTTTTTAGCCGCTTGCGGCGAAAAATCCTACTTCACCCTAAAAGGACCTAATATAGGGGAAGTTTTTGCGGAGCTTTTTTCAAAAAGCGACCCGCGTCCCCGCTCCCCCGCGTCCCCGCGTCCCCGACAAATCAAAATTTGAAATTTCAAACGTCCCTCGACTCAATGATATAGACCGAGCCCTTTTTGACGGTTATCAGCGCCGCATTCTTAACTATCTCATTCGAGACGGCGAACTGAAAGCCGCGCTCGATATCCTTTTTCACAAGCGGATACTTCGCGCCATCGATACTAACCTTTTTCGCAACGGCATCAAGCGTCACCACTGAAAAATACTTGTACTGACTACGAATGATTATCGCGCCGCTGTCGCGGATAAATCTCACCCTGTTCTGCCCGTTTACAACGACAGCAGGAATTCTCTTGGTCCATAAATATTCGAGGATAGCCATCGCGGAGAGCGCGTGATCAACGCGACCCGAGGTGCTTGAAACAATAATCATCTCATCTGCACCGCGCTCAATGGCAATGTCAACGGCAAGCTGAGTATCGGTCGAATTTTTCTCCGCAGGCACTCTTACAAGCTCAAAATCCCCGTCGGGAACACTCCCGAGAGAATCGAAATCTCCAACCAGAACGTCGACCTTGACGCCCATAGAAAGAGCGTTTTTGTAGCCCGAATCTGCGCAGACGACTATATCACCATCCTGCACTCTCTCCTCTATGTACTCGGGAAATATCTCCCCACCGCCAAAAACAAAAGCTCTCATAAAAACCTCTCCGGGTCAAGCTCGCGCTCTTCGCTCACTTATCCCACTTGTGCTTATTCTTAAGTATCTCATACAGCGACACGTAGCTGTCGTGTCTGCTCTTTGATATCTCCCCACGCTTTACCGCCTCAACGATCGCGCATCCGTCCTCGCGCAAATGCGTGCATTTAGTGTACTTGCACTCACCTATGCGCTCGTTTATCTCCTTGAATGCAAGCGGAAGATCTTCCACGTCAAAGAAATCAAATCTCTCAAAATCGAGCATTGAGAATCCGGGTGTGTCCGCGAAAAACAAGCCGTCACCCAGATCGTAAAGCGTTACCGCGCGAGTCGTATGTCTTCCGCGCTCGGTCTTGCGGCTGACACCTCCCGTGCTTAACTCAAGAGTCGGGAAAAGACGGTTAAGCAAGGTAGACTTGCCAACGCCCGAAGCCCCCGCCATAGCCATAATTCCTCTGCGTGACGAAATAAACTCACGTATCTCTCCGACTCCCTCACCGGTCTGACAGGAGAGAACAAAGGCGCGGTATCCCGCCTTCTCGTATATCTCCCTGATCTCCTCGGCACGACCGGGATCAAGCTCGCCCTTTCCGATAACGATAACAGGCTCGATATCATTGTGTTCAAGTATGGCAATAAGCTTGTCGGTCATATCAAGCATAGGCATAGGCTTCGCCGCCGCCATAGCAACGAAAACGCAGTCAAGATTAGCCATAGGCGGACGGATAAGAGAGTTTTCCCTCTCAAATATTTCGCCTATGACCGCGTTATCCTCGCCCGCGGACAGATCGACGGAAACAATATCTCCAACAAGCGGAGATATTCCCTCATGTCTGAAAACGCCCTTGGCGCGACAAGCGATCTTTTTTATCTCGCCATTTTCCTCAACTCTGACGGTGTAAAGTCCTCCAACACCCTCAACTATCCTTCCTGTCATTAAACGTCCTCTTTCTGTTAATTTGAGGCGATCGGCGGCCAGGGTCTTTCTCCCACGTCGCCTTCTCCGCCTGCCTTGAAGCTTATATAGCTTCCGCGCAAAACGCTTGCGCCCTCGGGAATACTCTGCGCAAAAACGGAAGAGCCTTTCCCAAAATCCTCAATATATCCAATAAACAAACCGAGCGACAGAGCGCGCCGCACCGCCTCGCTCTTTTCCATCCCGATAAAGCTCGGCACGTTTACGGGTGACTCCACCCGCCTCCTTGAAACGAAGAGCGTCACCGTGTCCCCCGACTTGATATCGGAATCGACCCTCGGAGAGGTATCGATCACTGTACCGTCCTCGCCGTCACCGTATATCGCAACGCTCCTAACCTTCACACCGATCGATCGCAGAGCCGCCGCAGCTGAAAGCTGATCGAGTCCGATGATCGCAGGAACCCTTTGAGTCTTTTCTCCAAGACTTATATAAACGGTGACAGGACACACCTCTCCTATATGCACCTTCCGTCTCGCGCCCGCGTACGGTATCTGTGAAATAACCGTACCGCAAGCCACCTCGTCGGAGTAGATCCACTCACGCGTTACCTCAACTCCGTCACAAACACCAATATCTTCTTGCTCCAGCCCTACAAAAGCGGGTACTGTGAGAATATACGTGTCACGGTCTCTCGGCACAAAGTAGTAAAACAGCACCGAAATTGTTAGCGCGGCGCAGATAAGTGCCATAACGACAGCCCAAAGAAAAAGCCTTTTTATCTGCTTTATCTCGGCTGAAATATCAGTTTTCTTTCTTTTTTTCATACGTCTCCTCCAAATGCTCAGTATTACCCGAAAATATGTAGAAGACGGTTATTTTATTCTCCCTTTGTCTCCTCGCGACGAAGCTGACCGCAGGAGGCGTTTATGTCAGAGCCAAGGGTACGGCGAATAGTCGCGCGTATTCCCTTCTTTTCAAGCTCGGCGGCAAAGCGGCGCACCGCGTCACGTCCCGTGCTCTTGAATCCACTCTCCTCAACCTCGTTTACGGGAATCAGATTGACGTGTATCGGCATAGTCTCGCTCTTCGAGCGAAGATGAGAGTTAAGCACACGCGCCAAGTGCGCCGCGGACTCGACCGAATCGTTCTTGCCCGAAATCAGCGTGTATTCAAACGACATCCTGCGCTCGGTGACTCTGTAATAGTCGCGGCAGGCATCAAGAAGCTCACTGACACCCCAGGTGTTATTCACGGGCATAATAGCCGAGCGAGTCTCGTCATCGGGCGCGTGAAGCGATATTGACAGCGTGATCGGAAGATCAAGCTTCGCAAGCTCGTAGATCTTCGGCACTACGCCGCAGGTCGAGAGCGAAATATGTCTGTATCCTATGTTTATTCCCTCGGGGAGATTAACAAGCTTTAAAAATCTCACAACGTTGTCAAAGTTGTCAAGCGGCTCGCCAATGCCCATCATGACCACGTTGGATATCCTGATGCCGAGATCCCTCTGCGCCGCGATTATCTGACCGAGAAGCTCGCCTGCCTCAAGGTCGCGCACGCGACCCGCAAGAGTCGACGCGCAGAACTTACAACCCATCCTGCAGCCCACCTGAGAGGAAATGCAGATGGTGTATCCGTGCTCGTACCTCATAACGACAGACTCAATGCAGTTGCCGTCAGTCAGCTCAAAGAGATATTTGACCGTGCCGTCAAGCCTTGAAACAAGCTTTCTCCTCACACCGGGAAACGCCACGTCGACCACGCGCGAAAGCTTTTCCTTTGTCGCCTTGCCAACGTTGGTCATCTCGTCAAGCGAGATCCCCTTGTGAAGCTGGGAGAATATCTGCCCCGCCCTGTACGCGGGCTCGCCTATCTCACCCATCAGAGCCTTCAGCTCCTCGGGCGTATATGATAAAATGTTCTTCATCTTCAAAAATTATTCCTTGCGTTTCATTTTTGCAACGAAAAATCCGTCGCATCCGTCAAGGTCGGGCGCAAGTGAGAGCATTCCGTCCTCGCTCCTCTTTCCACCGACCTCGAAATCGAGCGCCTCGAATTCTTCGTGCTCGGCTAAAAACCTTTTAACGTTCTCAATGTTTTCGCTCGGCAATACCGTGCAGGTCGAGTAAACGAGATACCCACCCACCTTTACGTAATTTGCCGAAGCTGAAAGAATACCGTACTGTATCTCGGGTAAGCGTGAGAAATCCTCAAGGCTTTTGTATCTTATCTCGGGCTTCTTCGCAATAACGCCAAGACCCGAGCAGGGCACGTCGCAAAGCACCCTGTCAGCCTTGCCGAAAAGCGACTCATCAGGCTTGCGCCCGTCCCTCTCAGCAACCTTAATTATGTCTATTCCAAGCCGCTCCGCTCCGGTTTCAATAAGCGAAAGCTTGCTCTTGTGCAGATCAAAGGAGCGTATCTCTCCGCAATTTTTCATTCTTATCGCAGTCCCAAAGGACTTCGAGCCGGGACACGAGCAGGTGTCTATCACAAGCTCGCCCTCCTCTGCACCGAGAGCCTCAACGCATATCTGCGATGCCTCATCCTGAATAAAGAAATATCCCCCGTCAGCGCCGGGAAGAGACGCAAAGCTTACACTGTCCAATAATATCGCATCCTCAAGTCTTTCAGACAGCGCATACGCGATTCCTTGACCGTCAAGCAATTTCGCATAGTCGTCCCGACTGATCTTGAGAGTGTTTATGCGCAAGGTCATCTTAGGCGCGCGGTTGAATATCTCAAATATCGCCTCGGTGCGCTCCATACCGTATATATCGCAAAACTGACGGCAAACGTCGATCGGGAAAGAATATTTCAAGGAAAGATATCCCAAAGGATCACTCTCTCGGCTCGGGAAAAGCGTATCTGTTCCGCCCTTCTCCCTCGCCCTTAAAAACGATCTCAGCACCGCGTTGACAAAGCCCCTGATGCGCCTGGGTGCAAGAGAGACCGTCTCGTTGACCGCCGCGTGATCGGGAATACGGTCAAGATACTCGATCTGATATATCCCCATCCTCAAGAGTACCCTCGCGTCAACATCAACGTCCTCAGGTCTCGAGGCAAGCGAATCAATTATCGCATCAAGCGTCAAAGCCCTCTCAGTAACACCGAGTACAATGACCGAGCATAATGCCTTGTCCGCGCCTGAAAGCTCGCTCTTCGATAGCTCTCTGTCAAGCGCAATATTCGAAAAAGTCGAACGCTTCATAGCGTCCAAAAGTATCTTGTATGCAATACTCCTTGCGCTCTCCATAGAGCAATACCTCCTTGTCTTCATTTCAAATTTTGATTTGTCGGGGACGCGGGGGATGCGCGTGGGGGACTTTTCCAGGGAAAAAAGTCCCCCACACCCCCAAAACCCCAAAGCATATTTTATACAAGTCAAGACGGTTTATCTATCTACACCGTGTCGCACCTGCATAGCCCCACTGCTATCGTGTTGCGAGTGTATTTATTATCGTTTGAAAAGCTTTTCTCAACTTGGTTTTTCTTTAAGCTTAAAGCCTTTTCATCGGTTGGGTTCTAAATCTTTCCAACACGATAAGGTCAGTGAGGGATTTTTTTAGCCGCTTGCGGCGAAAAATCCTACGCCACCCTAAAAGGACCTAATATAAGGGAAGTTTTTGCGGAGCTTTTTTCAAAAAGCGACCCGCCGGAGGCACGCGTCCCCGCATCCCCCCCGCGTCCCCTATAAACCGCAATTTACCGTCTTCTTCCCGAAGCACCTGCGGCGATAAGAATAAACCTGAGCAGGTACGCAAGCGAGGTAGCCAGAGCAGCGACGTAGGTCATCGCGGCGGCGCTGAGAACAGCTTTTGCGCCTGCGATCTCGTCGCCGTACAAAATATTGCTCTCCTCAAGTGTGCGAAGCGCCCTTGAGGACGCGTTAAACTCAACGGGCAGAGTCACCAGCTGAAACAGAGTACTCAGCGAGAACAAAACAATCCCACCGAACATCAAGATCTCACCGATAGCGGGATCGATCATACCAAAGCCCGTGATCAGAAGTCCGATCAGAAAGAGCGGCATTGAAAGGCGCGAGCCGAACTGTGTCACGGGAATTATCGCGCCTCGAAGCCTTATCGGAGCATATCCCGTCGCATGCTGAACGGCGTGTCCCGCCTCGTGTGCAGCAACACCGATCGCGGCAACGCTCGTCGAGCCGTAGGTCGCGTCGGAAAGCCTTATCACGTTAGTTCTCGGATCAAAATGATCGTTCAGATGTCCGCGCACGTACTCTACCTTAACGTCATATAGCCCGTTGAGGTCAAGAATTCGCCTTGCAACGTCAGCGCCCGTCATTCTTCTCTCAGAATGAACTCTATCGTATTTTTGAAAGGTCGACTGAACTCTCGCCTGCGCCACAAACGCAAATATCATCGCGGGCATAAGCAAAATAAGCGTCCAGTCCCCCCAGAATAAACCAAAAAACATAAAATTACCTTTTCCGCGGATAACACCGCCTAAATAATCTTTTTATTATTTTGGGCAACCGAAAGCAAAAATAAAATCAGAATTTTCTTCAAAAAAAGCTTATTATTTCAAAATATCGCCGACCGCGATCTTGCGACCTCGAACGAAATCGCCCGCGCTCATTCTTCCCTTGCCCTCGGGAACAACGGTAAGCAAGGACAAAATACCCTTGCCACAAGCAACCTTTATCTCCTCGTCAACCTCAATCACCGTACCCGCAGGAACACCGCAGACCTTGTCCGCGTCACACAGCTTGCCCTTAACAACCTTCAAAAGCTTTCCGTCAGGCGTGTGCGTAAAGGAAAGCGGAATGGGAGAAAGACCGCGGATAAGATCGTGCAAAACCTTCGCGTCAAGCGAGAAATCAAGCTCACAGTCACTCTTTTCTATCTTCGCCGCATAGGTCGAGAGCGAGTCGTCCTGCTTTTCGGGAACAATACTGCCATCCTCAAGACCCTCCAGAGTCTTTATAAGAAGAGATGCACCCACAACGCTGAGTCTGTCGTGAATATCCTCAAAATTATCATCCTCACCGATAGAGACAGTCTCCTTAAGGAGCATATCGCCCGTGTCAAGTCCCGCCGCCATAAGCATAGTGGTAATACCCGTCTCGATTTTGCCATCTATTATAGCTCTCTGCATTGGAGCCGCACCGCGATATTCGGGGAGAAGCGAGCCGTGAACGTTCACGCACTTGTATTTCGGGTATTCAAGCACGTTCACGGGCAATATCTTGCCGTACGCAACGACAACGATCACCTCAGGATCAAGCTGCGAGAGCAAGGATGCAAACTCATCACCCCTGAGCGTAAGAGGCTGATAAACCGCCAAGCCTCTCTCCATAGCAAACTCCTTTACAGGGGGAGGCATAAGATGATGTCCTCTGCCCTTCGGCTTGTCGGGCTGAGTAATGACACCTATAACGTCGTAGCCACTGTCGCAGAGCGCCTTGAGTGTCGGCACCGCGAAATCGGGCGTACCCATAAATAAAACCTTCATTCAAAAACCTGCCTTTCAGAGAGCACTATCAGCCGCGAAGCTCCTCTACCTCAGCCTTGGTAAGCATTCTGTCTGCAACGTCGCAATAAAGCTTGCCGTCAAGGTGATCAAGCTCGTGACAGAAGCAACGCGCCAGAAGCTCGCTTCCTCTGTATTCAACCTCCTCGCCGTAGCGGTTGAGAGCGCGCACCGTCACGTGCATAGGACGCTTAACGATACCCCACTGACCGGGAAGAGAGAGACAGCCCTCCATACCCTCCTGCTCGCCCGCAAAAGCGACGATCTTGGGATTGATAAGCTCAATCACCTCGCCCTCGTTGACCTCAATTACAACGATGCGACGGAGAATACCCACCTGAGGTGCAGCAAGACCGACACCGTCAGCCTCTCTCATAGTCTCCACCATATCGTCGAGAAGCTGGAGCGTTCTCGGAGTTATCTTTTCAACGGGACGGCACCTTGTACGAAGCACCTCGTCACCGATCTTAACTATCTTCAATTTAGCCATAATATATCATCCTTTCAAAAAACTACAGTGATGTAGGATTGAGATTCACCGAGATCACCGCTCGGCTCTTGTTGTTCTTTCCAAAATCGGTAAGCAGGCGCGAGAAGAATTCTCTCGTTCTCTTGTTCAGCCTGCATTTAATAACTATCCTCATCCGATATTTGCCCTCTGCCTTGTAAACGGGAGACTCAAAGGGACCGAAGACAAGCAGACTTACGTCCTTGAATTCATCGCGCGAATACGCGTCTATCTCCTCGCGGAGTCTCGCCGCGGCGATGACCGCCTGCTTTTCATCCGCGCAGGACACGTTGATAAGCGCAATATCGCAGTAAGGCGGGAAAACGAGAAGCTTTCTCAGCCTAATCTCAGACTCGTAAAACGCCTCGTAATTCTGCTCGCAGGCAAGACGTATGGTATCGTTGTCGGGGTTGTTGGTCTGAATGACTGCAACTCCCTTCTTCTCCGACCGTCCCGCGCGCCCGATTACCTGAGTGAGCATCGAGAACGTGCGCTCGTTTGCGTGATAGTCATCCATATATATCGACATGTCGGCAAGAAGAACACCGACAAGCGTAACGTCGGGAAAATCGTGACCCTTGGTCACCATCTGCGTGCCGAGAAGCACGTCAGCCTCACGGTTTTTGAATTTTGCCAGCAGCTCGGGCAGCGAGTTTTTCGTGCTCGTCGAGTCTGCATCCATTCGCAGAATTCGCTTTTCGGGCAATATCTCACCGATCTCCCTCTCAAGCTTCTGCGTACCAAAGCCGATCTTCTGCAAATGCTCACCGGAGCAGGACGGACACATCTCGGGAACTCTGCTCTTGAATCCGCAGAAGTGACAGAACAAAAATCCGTCGTCGTATGTGCCGCGCTTGGTGTGATAATTTAACGAGATCGAGCAATTCGGACAGGTCAGAGTCTCACCGCAGGAGCGACAGCTGACCGACGTGTTGTAGCCTCGTCTGTTCAAAAAGAGGATCGACTGCTCATCCCGCTGCGCAACCTCCTGCATCTTTTCACGAAGCAAACGGCCGATAGGAGAGGTGTTTCCCGACCTCTGCTCATTTCGCATATCGTATATCCTGACCTCGGGAAGCGTTGCGCCGCCGTAACGCTCTGTGAGCTTTAGCAGCTTGTATTTACCCTCAAGAGCCTTGGTGTAGCTCTCAATAGAGGGGGTCGCGCTTGAGAGAAGCATAACTGCGCTGTTGTAGGCACAGCGGAACCGTGCGATGTCCCGCGCGTGATATTTCGGAGTCGTGTCCGACTTGTAGGTGCTCTCGTGCTCCTCGTCTATGATGATAAGCCCGAGATCGTGCACAGGCGCAAATACAGCCGAGCGCGTGCCGACTACAAGATCAGCCTCGCCCGAACGAATACGCGTGTATGAATCGTATCTCTCGCCCGCAGACAGCCCCGAGTGGATAAGTGCCACACGGTCACCGTAGCGCGAGCTGAATATCTTCAGGGTCTGCGGAGTCAGAGCGATCTCGGGAAGCAACATAATAACGCCGCGTCCGCGCTCAAGGCACGCGTCGATCGCGCTGATAATAACGCTTGTCTTTCCGCTGCCGGTCACGCCAAAAAGAAGCGACGCGGCGGCTTTTCCGGATTCTATCTGCCCGACGATCTCATCGCGCGCCGCGCTTTGCTCACGGTTCAGCACGATCTCGCGCACGTCGACTTCGACCGAGTCGAGAGCAAGACGGTCACGTAGTATTCTCCTCGGCTCAAGACGTATAATGCCCTTGTCGATAAGAGATTTGAACTGACTCTGCCCGGCAGAGCAGTCCTGCTTGAGCTTTTGAGCGGAAAGCGGCTCGTCTGAATGTAATAGCGCGCCGAGAATCGCCTTGTGAATATTTGAGCGAAGCTTTATCTGCGACGTGCCGCCAAGGATAGCCTCAGCCTCGTCGCGACCTATCGCCAGCGCGTAATAATTCTCAAATGCCTCGCTTACGGTCTTCGAGACAGTCATTTCCTTGCCAATAAAGCCCCTTGCATGTAGCTTGTCGACCGCGTCTCGCGCGTTTGCCGCACCGAATCTCGCCTTGAGCGAGTCGATAGTCTTGCCACCACTCGAGAGAATGTATTCGTAAACGAAAAGCTCGGCGGGAGTAAAACCCGCAGAGGCATCAGGACCCTTTGTGGGTATCGGATAATAGAACTCGTCCATCTTACCGATGGCAGCCGCGGGAACAGCGCACCTCACCGCCTCGCCGACGGTGCAAAGGGTATGCTCCTTCATAAAGAGAGATAGCTGCATCATCTCCTCTGAAAGCGGAGCGCGGTCAGAAATAAGACTGTCAACAGGCTTTGCGTCCTTGTAGGACGGAGCGTGCGTCAGCTCAGAGACAAGAGCCATCTGGCGGCGATTTGACCTGCCGAACGGAACGGCAACGAATGAACCCCGTCCGATCTCGCCGCGTAACGACAGAGGGATAAAATAATCGTACGTCGCATCAATGCAGTACGGATTATCAAGAATATACACACTCGCATACTCAAACGAGCGATTCTCCTCAAATCTCATTTTTCCTCTCCTTTCACAGCTGATCTTAATTCTGCGCTCTTAACTCTGCGCTTATATCCGCTTTCCCATAAAAGCCGTCAAGGCGCCGCCCATAAAAATGAGCCGCGCCGCAGACTGTATTATCTTAAGCCTCTTCCGAAGCCTCGTCCTCGCTATCGTCACCCTCAGCAAAGATCTTTTTAAGATCGATAGGCGCCTCCACTTCAGGCTCCTCTTCCTTTCTGAGGCTCTCAAAGTAGCCCTCGGGACGGCGAACGATAACGTACTCACCGTCGTGAATACGGCGGATAGCGGTTCTTACAGCCTTCTCGTCGCGAAGCTCCTTGTTGATAAGCGTGTTGATGGGCTTATCTGTTTCCTTGTTACCTGTCTGAGCCTTCTCTGCCTCCTCGCGCTGCTTAACATACTCGTCTGTCACAATGCGCGCGCATCTCGCGGTAGCAAGTGAGAGCTCGTATCTGTTAAAATCGCCCTTTGTAAGCTCGTTGATGGTTGGATAAAGCATGTTTTTTTCCTCCTGTATGCTAAAAAACAAATGTAAACTTAGTTATGTCGCTTAAAGCGCGTCGTCAGGCGTGGAAACGTAATTTTCCTCAAGCCTGTTTGCAATAGTCTCCGCCTGAAGCGCGGAGAGAATGATGTGGTCGGAGTCGGTGATGATGACCGCTCTCGTTTTTCTGCCGCAGCTGACGTCTATAACGCGCCCTGCATCCTTTGCGTCCTGGATCATTCTCTTTATCGGAGCGGAATCGGGACTTGTAAGCGTGATAATTCTCTCGACGGCGATCATATTGCCGTAGCCCACGTTGATAAATCTCATAGGTCCGCCTCCTTATTCAATATTCTGTATCTGCTCGCGCACCTTTTCCATCTCGGTCTTGCACTCGACCACAAGATGAGCGATGCTTGAGTTGCCGCATTTAGAGCCTACCGTGTTGATCTCTCTGTTCATCTCCTGAATGAGGAAGTCAAGGCTTCGACCCACAGGCTCATCCTTCGCTACGTATCCGTAAAAGGCATCAAAGTGGGATTTCAGTCTGACTATCTCCTCGTCGATCGCCGCGCGGTCCGCATAGATCGCGCACTCGGTGAGGATGCGGTTTTCATCCATAGTAATGTTGTTGTCTGCAAGCGCCGCGCGAAGCTTTTCCTCAAGGCGCGACTTGTATCCGCCTATATCATCACCCGAAGCCGCCTCGATCTTTTCAACTCTGGCTCTTATGCCCTCTATCTTCGCGCAAAGATCCTTCTCGATCCTCTCACCCTCGCTCCGTCTCGCCTCGATAAAGCGATCGATAGCAACGTCAAGCACCGAGCAAAGATCAAGCCATTCAGCCTCCATGTCTCCCTCGGGCTTCTTTATAGAGAAGACCTCTCTGTCACGCGCGACCTCCATAACGGTGATCTCGCCCGAAAGACCGAACTCCTCCTTCAAAGCCTTGAGAGCATTGATATATCTCTGCGCATACTCGCGATTTACGAGGATCTCGGTGTCTGTAGCCTCCGCGAAATCGACGAAAATGCCAACGTCAACCTTTCCTCTCGAGATTCCCTTTTCGCTGAGTCTCTGCTTTATTCTCTGCTCAAGCGGCGCATAAATATGCGGAAGCTTTACAGAGCAATCGAAATAACGGTTGTTTACCGATTTTATCTCGACCGTAATATCCTTACCGCTCCTGTCCGCTCTCTCGCGGCCAAATGCGGTCATACTCTTAAACATAATCTGTCTCCTTCCTCCGCATACGCGGAAGACATAATTTCGCAGTATACATTATTATTTTAATATATGCAATTATCCTTGTCAACCACTTTTAATAGTTTTGCAATGATTTTTTAACGCTTTTGACACAAATAAATTTTGCCGTCAAAAATCACACCGTCCGTCTCGCGCATCTTCATAGCCGTGCCGCCGACCAGGGGCTTGCCTGCATTGTAATAAGCATAAACGATGCTGCCGTCCTCCAAAAGATTGTTATATCCGTCGTAGGTCGACGATTTCTGTCCATACTGAAATCTTACGCCCTCGTAAACCACGCTCGCGCTCTTGGCATGCTCGTGACCGACAAATACAGAATCCACACAGAGCTCCTTGATCTTTCTGAAGAAAGCACCGTCACTGTCAATGTTTGCGGTAGAGCCCGGGGTTGCACCGATATATCCGAAGTCTCCCTCTCCGTGATCGGGATGGGTGTCAATGCGTATCTCTTGTTCTTCTTTTAGCTTAAAGCCGTATCTCTCCATCGCAACGTACACCGCATGGAAAGCCAGGTGGAAAACGAAGGATGCCTTGACCTCGGGATAGCTCTCCCTCGCCTTTTTAAGTGTTGACTCGATCCAAGTCATCTGGTCGGGCATAATACGGTATGTCAGCGGCGAATGTCCGTTAGCTCGCGTCTCGTCCGACGCATCGGTGCAACAGTTGTTGTCAAGCATGTAGAAAATTCTTTTAAGAGTACCGCCCTGCACTATACCAACCGAATAATTGCCGTTTCCGGTAAGGCAACCCTGCTTGAAAAGACAGTTTTTCGCATTCTCCAGAACGGAGCATTGCCAATCAACGCCCATCCTCGACTCATTGTCGTGATTCCCGAACACGGGCGCCCACGGCACTCCAAGAGTACCCATAAATTCAGCAAAAGATTTAAGCGCGCTTCCGTTGTCGTCAAACCGTCCGTAAACGAGATCTCCCGAAATTATTATCAGATCGGGATCCGTCGCCTCAACGGTCTCGCGAATATATCCAAAGCATTGCTCCTCCGCCTTGTCCGCCGTCCAATTGATCTTCTGGTTCGCACCGAGAAGCTCGGGCGATCGGCACTGCCCCGCATCTATCATCTGTGGGTCGGTAAGATGCAGTATCACCGCATCTCTCCCACTCGGAACAACGACCTCGAAATCTGTAAATCCAAGCATAAAAGTCACTCCTTTTTGTTCTTGAAAACAAAAATCTTAGAAAAAATGTAATTGCAAATAATAACTATCACCGCCGCCAAAACCTTTGAGCCTATCTCGGCGAGATTCCACTCACGACCGAAAAGCGTAACGCTCGTAAGCGCAGGAATAAGCGCCGCAACACCCATAGCAACGAACAGTGTGACAACGTAGTCAATAAAGAAGGTTATTACTCGCCCACCCGAAAACTTCACAAGCTGAAGCCATACGGAAACGTCCTTATCCGCCTCTGTAAATACCCACTTGCGGTTTGTGAAGAACGCAAACAGTACCGCCGCGATCCACTGTATCACCTGAGCCGCAGTGTAACCGGCAATATACATGCCGCTCGACGTATCGTCAACGGGAAGCGAGAAAATTCCCTTCCACGCCCAAAGCACGGCGAAGTAAACGACCCAACCGATAAGTGTCGTCAGCACTCCAAAAACGAGATACATCACTATCTCACGATGCTTTTGTATAAGTTCCTTTATCTTATCCATTAAAGTTATCCGATCTTAAACGTAGTACCGCTTCTGTCATCGATAAGGGTAACACCCTTGTCAAGAAGATATTGACGGATGCGGTCAGCCTCGGCAAAGTTCTTCTCCTTCTTCGCCTGTTTTCTCTTTTCAATGAGGTCAAGCACCTCAACTACCAAGGGGTCGCTCATATCGTATTCGGGCGCCTTGTTCGCCTCGGCATCGGCAGCCTTCTTCTCTTTTCTCACCTTCTCGGCAGCAGAGCAAAGACCGATAGAAAGCACGCGGTCAAAATCAGCAATAAGCGCAAGCTTCGTAGCACCGTTTGTGCGGAGCTTCAATACGTCGTAAAGCGCGGTAACTGCAAGCGATGTGTTAAGATCGTTGTCAAGCGCGTCTGTAAAGCGCTTCTTGCCCTCGGCAAATGCCGCCTCGTCGATCTCACCGTCCTTGGGGTCAAGCTGTGCAAGTCTTGCAACCAGCTTATTATACGCCGTGACCGCGTTGTCAAGATTCTCATAGGAGAATACGAGCGACTTGCGGTAGTGTGACTGCAAGCAGAAATATCTGTAAACCAAGGGATCGTAGCCCTTGCTTTCAAGAAGCGAAACCGTCAAAAACTCTCCGCTGGACTTTGACATCTTACCCGAGTTGGTATTAAGATGGTAAACGTGGAACCAGTAGTTGCACCACTTGTGACCGAGATAAGCCTCACTCTGCGCGATCTCGTTTGTATGATGGGGGAACTGATTGTCGATACCACCGCAGTGAATGTCAAGGTACTCACCGAGATACTTCATCGAGATTCCCGAGCACTCAATGTGCCAGCCGGGGTAACCGATGCCCCAAGGAGAATCCCACTTAAGCTCCTGATCGTCAAACTTGGACTTTGTGAACCAAAGCACGAAATCCGCCTTGTTTTTCTTGTTCTCGTCACCCTCAACGCCCTCACGAACACCGACCTCAAGGTCCTCCTCGTTGAAATCGTTGAACTTGTAGTACTCATCGAGCTTGGAGGTGTCAAAGTAAACGTTACCGCCCGCAACGTAAGCGTAGCCCTTTTCAAGCAGGCCCTCGACAAGCGCGATAAACTCGGCAATACAGCCTGTCGCAGGCTGAACGGTATTCGGCACCTTAATGTTGAGCTTTTTGCAGTCCGCAAAGAACGCGTCGGTATAGAACTTCGCGATCTCAAGAACCGTCTTTTTCTCACGCCTTGCGCCCTTGAGCATCTTGTCCTCACCGGTGTCACCGTCGCTTGAAAGATGGCCGACGTCGGTGATGTTCATAACGCGGTTAACGTCGTAGCCCGAGTAAGTAAGATACTTCTCAAGCACGTCCTCCATAATGTAGGTGCGGAGGTTACCTATGTGCGCAAAGTGATAAACGGTAGGTCCGCAGGTATACATGCTGACCTTGCCCTCCTCGCGCGGAATAAATTCTTCTCTTTTTCTTGTAAGTGAGTTGTAAATTAACATGATCTATCGTCTCCAATTCTTTATTTTCATATTAAATCGGCAAGCTCCATAAAACGCCTTGCCCTGCCGAGAACCTTGCGTCCAAAGTCCTCTCTGACACGCGCGTCTCCGTCAAGAGCCCACGCCGTGACCTCAATATCAAGTATTCCGCTAAAGCCGCAACATCGGAGCCCGAAGGCTACGTCCTCCCAGTCAACGTTGCCGTCAAAAGGAGGCAGATGAGCGTCGCGTAAGCCGTCGTTGTCGTGAATGTGCAGCACCTCAAGCTTGCCCTTGAGTATTTCAAGCTGCTCGGATTGCTTAAAGCCCGATATATTCGCATGACCCACGTCCCAGCATACCCCCGCACCAAGCTTCTCGGCGAGCGAGGAAATGTTGAGCGCGCACGAGCCGTAAAGATGATTGTCGGGCGCCTCGCGATCGCTCTTCATGTTCTCAATGAGGATTCTGACACCCTTCCCCCTCGCGTATTCAACCACGGGAGCGAGAAAAGCCATGTTCGCGCGTACCCAGTCGCCGTATCTTATCTCCTTTTGGTAGATAGCGATCGGATGCACAACCGCGCGACTTATCCCCATAAGAGCCGCCGCATCGATGCCGGAAAAAAGCTCCTTTTGGTATTCGGTCATCTTCTCTGCGTTTCTCGGGTCAGGCATGTAAAAGGAAAGATGACACACAGGGAGTCCGATCTTCTTCTCTTTCGCGCGTCTTGCCGCGGCGTAAAGCACCGCACGCGTACCGCTGTCAAGAGTCTTTATGTGCTCGAACGACATATCAATAGAGCCAATGCCGATCTTATCAAAATAATCCACCATCGAAGAATACGAAAATCTACCCGCAGGATGATCAAAATATATCCTCGACGGCGCACAAAGTGTAACCTTCTGCACGTCAATTCCTCCTTTCGGCCAACATTTACCCATATTACATTTTATTATATCAAATATACTCCGCTTTGTCAATATTTTAAAGTCATTTCTTTATTTTTTGCCTCCTCAGCAACACCTTTCAAATTTTGATTTGTCGGGGACGCGGGGGATGCGCGTGGGGGGCTTTTCCAGGGAAAAAAGCCCCCCACACCCCCAAAACCCCAAAGTATATTTTATACAAGTCAAGACAGTTTATCAATCTACACCGTGTCGCATCTGCATAGCCCCACTGCTATCGTGTTGCAAGTGTATTTAAAAACGTTTGAAAGGCTTTCTTTAACTTAGTTTTTCTTTATGGTTAAAGGTTTTTTATCGGCTGGGTTTAACACCCTATCAATACAAAAACGTCAGTGAGGGATTTTTTTAGCCACCTTTGGTGGCGAAAAATCCTACTTCACCCTAAAAGGACCTAATATAAGGGAAGTTTTTGCGGAGCTTTTTTCAAAAAGCGACCCGCTTATGGCGAAAGCCTGCTTTGCAGGCTCGCCGCACTAGCGGAGCCGAAGGCGGAGTCTGTGCTTACGGAGGCACGCGCCCCCGCATCCCCCCGCGCCCCAACAAACCGCAATTTACGAAAAAAATCACAAGACAACCGCCTTGTGATTTTTGATTATCAAGATTTATTTTTCTTTTTCTGCTGACGGCACCTTTCCCATCAGCCTCTTATAGGTTCTTGAAAAATACGAAGGGCTTTCAAATCCGCATTCTCTTGCCGCCTCGGTCACGGTCATGCCGGACGAAATACAGGCTTCCGCCCGTTTACAGCGGAGGATATTCACGTACCTGAAAATAGTATCTCCGGTATAGACCTTAAAGACTCTCGCCAGGTGATATTTCGTCACTCCGCACCTTGCGGCGATCTCCTCAAGGGATATCGGGTCTGCGTAATTCTCCGCAAGATACTCAAGCGCGACCTTAACGTATTTTTCCGATGCGCTGTGCAGCCGCGCGGAAACGTCCGCCGCTGTAGCGTAACGGTCACAAAGCTCTATCAAAAGCGCGAGAACGGACATACGAAGCCTTGCGGCATTGATAGGAGTTGACTCCCTCTTATACCCGTCAAACAACGCGTGAGATGCAAGCAGCATCGTTTCGACCTTATCGTTCTTAAAGCATCGCTCAAAGCTGCGACTCTTCGTCCCGACGCCGTTTTCAAGGCAAAAGCTCTCGTCAATAATAACGTAGGTAAAGCTCACCCCACTGTCACTGTATACTCGGTGCAACGAATCGGAATTCACGATAATAATATCATGCTCCTCGATCGGGAAATCATCCGTACCGTACTGAATACGGCCCGAGCCGCCCGTAACGAGCAGAAGCTCGATATTGTTGTGCCAGTTGCAGACCGAATTGTAAACGTCATCGCAACTCTTGAACTTAAATGGACAAAATTTGTCTTCCCTTAGCTCAAGATGATGCTCATATGTTTGAGCAATCATAATCCAAGAATCTTCTCAATAACGGGCTGAATTCTGTCCGCCATGCAGTGAAAGCCGAAATCATTGGGATGCACCGTGTCAACAAGACACAAATAAGCCTCCTCGGGCTTAAAGAAGGTCTCTCCGTCAATAAAGTAAACGTTCTTATCCCCTCTTTCCACCGCTCTCTCATAGGTCTTGCGAATGGTGGCGCGGCGCGCGTCGTCCGGAGCATAGGTCGCCCAAGGGCGCGACATCATAATAACCGGAACGTCGGGATGCTTCTCACGGAAACGAAGGAAAAATCTCTCATGTGTGTCCTCGAGATGCTGGTTTGTCGGAGCGTTATGGTCGTAATCATATACAAAAATGCTCATATCAAAATTATCTTTGATATAATCGCAGACCTCATCCTCGCCTCTGGCACTACTCGAAAAGCCAAGATTATAATAATCAATATTGAGGCGGTTGGAAATAATGGCGTTGTACGCGTTTATCGGGATCGTGCAGCATCCGCCCTCCGTAATCGACGAGCCGTAGTAAACGATGGGCTTGATGTCACGGTAAGGAGTAGGCTCTTCAACAACGTATGCATCGTCTACAGAGATCTCAACGTCAAGCACAGGCTCGTTTCTAGGCAGGAAGATAGTCACGTCCTCCATGTCGCCGTTTGCGCCCTTCTTATATATCTGTCTTTCGATTACAAGCTCCTCATAGCTCGATGGGCCAACAAGTCCCGCATAATATGGATTCTGTCTATCGCCGATAATAACCGCTGCAGACTGCGCTCCGAAGATAGCCATTCCGATGTCAACTCTGTTCGAGCCAAGCACCATCTTTACGTTAAAGCTCGGCGCATTGGTGCGAAAGCAGACCCTCGCACCGGGATTTCTCTTAGCAAGCTCGGGAGCGTGGATGACCGAAGCAACCTCCTCAGGCATACGCTCAAGCTTGCCTGTCTTGTAAAACAAGGGGGAACCAAACACACGCAGAGGCGCATTTCTAAAATTGTAGGTTTTCATAGTTTTATCCTTTCATTATCCTTTCATATTGATTATCCGTAAGTTGTATTTCAAGAGCAAACATAGACTCGGTTATCTGCTCCTGCGTCTTTCCCCCGATTATCGGTATAACGTCAAGCGCAGGATCGCATAGCAGTACGGCAAGTGCCACCTGACTTATCGGCAGGCAAAGCTCTCTCGCCACCTCTTTCATCGCAAAAAACCTGCGCAACGTCTCGTCACATATAAACTCTCGCCTCAGCCCGTCGGAGATCCCGTCAACACCCAAGCGCTCAAGCTTTGAAAAGAGCCCCTTCGCCTGTGCGGTGTAAGCAAATACAGGCATCTCTGCCTTTTCGTAAAATGCCCTTGACGAGTCGTCAAGCGAAAGCATCGTCGGATCGTTTTCACGAACAGTTATAGCAGCAGAATACTTTATCTGACTTGCAATTATCGGCTCTAAACCGTTTTCCGTGGCAAACCGATTCGCCTCAGCTATTCTCTCGCAGGTCCAGTTTGACACACCGATCGAAAGGATCTTGCCCTCTTTCACAAGGTCATCAAGAATCCCCATTATTTCACAAACAGGAATATCAGTGTCGTCGCGGTGAAGCCAGTAAACGTCGGCATAGTCAATGCCGAGATTTTTAAAGCTCACCTCAACGTCGGAGTATATCGCCTCGCGGTTTATCCTCTTTTCTCGCGTCACAAGATCGTAATGACCGCCCTTGGTCGAGATCAAAACCTCACTCCTGCATCCGCGCGACTTAAGATACCGCCCGATAACGCTCTCACTCTCTCCGTAGACCCGCGCAGTATCAAAAACGTTTCCGCCGCATTCGCGGTAAACGTCCATCAAGCGAAAAGCATCCGCCTCGCGCTCACCGCCGTAAATAGCAGTACCAAGAGCAATAGAAGAAAGCTTTTTCCCTTTTATCTCCATAAACCTCACCTTATCTTCCTGCACTCAATGTAAAACCTCTTATCCGCCGCGTGTCCCATCGAGAATGTCTTTCTCGGCAGAGCGCCGTCGCAAATAACGGTCTTGAAAAGCTCTCCCTTACCCATTCCGTCAAAGAGAATACCCACAGCCCCGTCGCGCCTCGCCAAAGCCTTGGTGCTATCAATGCCGTGTATGTAATCGACCGACACACCCTCGTGCGTCTTTACGTACTCGTCCAGAAACGCCTGCACCGTTCCGACCGCAAGCTGAGATATCGGATTTTCAACCGCAATTTTCTTCTCGCCCGCACACCAGACAAGCTCAAGCTCCTGTCTCTCCGCACCGCCGTCGAGCGAATCGACGTATTTTTCAAGCTCACCGATAAATTTCTCGGCATCAACCCCGAACACGACGCGGTAAATAGGCTCGAATTCAAGCGCCTCATCGTGAAGATTTACTATCTCGCAAAGCGCAAACCTCGCGGGATGCTCAAGCGCCGCAGCTTCGCCTATCTCAGCCTTTATCTCCTCGTAAAGAGCCTTCGCGCTCGCCAGAGAGTGATTTCCGTCCCCGATCGCAAAGAGCAACGGGGCGGCATCCACACCGTATTTTTTCTGCATAACGCCGTCAGCACAAAGCGTGCCGAGAGCATCATTTATACCGTCGAAATCGGATTCATCAACGAAATATCCCTTCGCGTGTCCGCTCTTCGCCATAAGGTCGAAATCGTATGCCACGCGGTAGCCGCCCGCATTTTTCGCCAAAGGCTCTATAACGGTTTTCTCAGGGTCGTCAATAAGTATCATAATGTGCGGCATCTCTATCTCCGCGCCGCGACGGATCGCCACTCTCGGAGGGATCCTTTCAAGAACAGTTCCCTCTGTCGCGCGAGTAACAGTCACAGATCCTTTTTTATAATCATAATCCTCAAGATCGATCGCGCAAACGAGCCCGCGCCTTATCTTTCCGTCCGACTGCTCGCGCTCAAGATATATCATCGAATTCTCGTAAGCCTTCAGCACACCGCCGTCAAGATACTCGCGCATCGACGCGTTGATCTTCGGTATTTCCTCTTCTTCCCTGTCAAGATAAGCCTCGGGAAGCATAAGACGGAGAGCGCTGGGCGCATCGCCGACAAAGGAATCCGCCGTTTCCCAATATTCCTTTTCGCTGGTGTACTGATCGCAAGCAACCACCGCCCAACGCGTGCCGCTATCCCCCACAAGACAGGGGAGCAAAATATTCGCAGGGTATATGTATTTTTTCATATCGATCTCCTTGTTTTTGCTTTACATACCGATTATACCATATTTTCAAGCGAATCTCAATAGTAATTTATCTCAAACCTCCCGAAATCCTCTTCCACAGCGCGAAAAAATTTATATATATTTCCCTATTGACAAAAAACGCCTTTTTTCATATAATAATTGTATATATGCGCTTTTTTGCGCTTGACAGTAAATTTCATCTGCATTTTTCCACGAAAGGATAAATATATTATGGCAATCAAGGTAGTAAAATTCGGAGGCTCGTCGCTCGCTGATGCAGCGCACTTCCGCCAGGTAGCAGAAATTGTAAAGGCAGATCCCTCCCGCCGTTACGTTGTACCGAGCGCGCCCGGAAAGAGATTTTCGGACGACACAAAGGTAACGGACATGCTCTATACGCTCTACGAGCTCGTCCGCGCAAGAGCCTCAATGGAGGTCATAGACGCGCATTACGAAAACATCAAGGCAAGATATAATTCTATCATAACCGAGCTCGGCATCAACCTCGATCTCTCGGGCGAGTACGAGTATATCAAAAACGCAGTGCTCCATAGCTCGGGACGTGACTTTGCCGCAAGCCGCGGTGAGTACCTAAACGGCATGATACTTGCAAAATACCTCGGCTTTGACTTTATCGATGCCGAAAACGTTATCTACTTTAAGGATAACGGAACCTTCGACGAGGAAAAGACCAACGATATGCTCTCCATCGAGCTCAAGGATCATAAGTACGCCGTTATCCCGGGATTTTATGGCATCAGCCCCAACGGCACAGTTGTTACCTTCTCTCGCGGAGGCTCCGATATCACAGGCTCTATCGTCGCACGCGCGGCAGAGGCTGACCTCTACGAGAACTGGACCGACGTCTCGGGCTTTATGATGGCGGACCCCAGAATCATCAAAAACCCCAGCATCATCGATACAATTACCTACCGTGAGCTTCGCGAGCTTTCTTATATGGGCGCGACCGTTCTCCACGAGGATGCGATCTTCCCCGTAAGATACGCGGGCATCCCGATCAATATCAAGAATACCAATCGCCCCGAGGACAGAGGAACAATGATCGTATCTCAGGCATCGGGATATGATACCGAGCACGTCATTACAGGTATCGCCGGTAAGAAAGGATTCTCTGTCATCACCGTCGAAAAGGATATGATGAACAGCGAGATCGGATTCGGCCGCAAGGTGCTCGAGTCCCTCGAGGACTTCGGCGTTTCCTTTGAGCATCTCCCATCGGGAATCGACACAATGAGCGTAGTTGTGCAGAACGCACAGATAGAAGGAAACGAGGACAGAATAATCCAAGCGATCACCAGAAGGACTAAGCCCGATAGCGTGACCCTTGAGAGCGGACTTGCACTCGTAGCGGTCGTTGGACGCGGTATGGTAAAAGCGCGCGGAACGGCGGCAAGAGTATTCAACGCTGTCTCAAACGCGGGCGTAAACATCAAAATGATCGACCAGGGCTCCTGCGAGCTTAACATCATCGTTGGCGTCGACGAGCGCGACTTTGAAACCACCCTCAAAGCGATCTACAACGAATTCGTGAAATAATATAAACCCATAAAGTCAAAAGCACTTAAGACACCACGCCTTAAGTGCTTTTTGCTTATCACCACATTCAAATTTTGATTTATCGGTGAGACGAACAATCCCTCAGTCACGCGCAAGGCGTGACAGCTCCCTTTACACAAGGGAGCTTTGTTGGTGGATGTTCGTACGCTTTATAGATGTGAAAACCTTTTAAATTTAAAGAAAACTTCACTATATCCACGTTCTCCACCTTTCAGGTAAAGCTCCCTTGTGTAAAGGGAGCTGGCGCGCCTCCGTGCGCGTCTGAGGGATTGTTCGCCTCCCCGACAAACCGCAATTTGCCATTAAAAAAGCAACCGCGGGCGCGGTTGCTATTTCTTAAAAATCACTTCCCACAAATTTTCTTTACCTTCGGCTCAATGACTTCAAAGAACCGGTCGGCAATAGCCGCCATTCCGACGTCACCCGGGTGATTGAAGCGCCCGTGAGTATCGTCTCTCTGTCTTATATCCTCAATGTCGATAAATGCCTCGCAGTACTTGTCCGCAACCGCCTTCTTCGCCTCGTCAAGACCTTCGCGAATATAAAAGCCCATCGAGTGATAGAATGTATTCGTGCCGAGATCAAGGTAGTTGCGCAAGTCCTCATAAGCCTGCCCAAACGTCTTTGGCGGATTCTCCATAGTGTAGTATTCCTTGTTCGTATTCGCACCGAAGAACATAATAACGATATCCGCCATCAGATGCTCGGGAAGCTTTTCGCCGTAGAGCTCTTGCGGAGTGACCTCCAAAAATCTGCGCTCGTAGTTCGCGACCTGCAAAATACCAAACGTCACGTTCGGATCATATTTTTCTTTTATTTTGGATACGACAAGATGCACGTAGTCCTTCTCAAGACAGCTCGCCGCCATGCCGCAATCCTGATTCCATCCCGCCTCAGGGAGCTTGCCGTGAAGCGTGATAGAGTTACCCACGAACAAAACTCTTATCTTGCTTCCCTGTGCGCGATAAATAAACTCGTCCTTTTCGTTCTGATTTACCGACGAAATGATATTCTCCTGATACTTAGCAGCATTATTCATACCGTTACCTCACTTCAACTCAAAAATTTTCACCGACTTTACAGCGCTGCCCTCTTCCCTCTCAACGACCTCGCCCAGAGCAAAGAAATTGCCATTCCCGTCACATACGCGAACCCTCGCGCCAACCTCGAACGCCGTTCTGATTTTTTTCTGATATATAGGACAACCGTCTCTGAAAAGCTTCTCAAAAAACGCGGGAAGCCTGACCGCGTCAAGCTCTGAAAACAACCTCTCCACAGGCAAAAGTCTCGCCTGCCGCTCCTCTTCATTCATCGCCTCAAGCTCATCAAGCGTCGCGCACTCGCAAATACCGATGCCGCAAGCCTCTCTCCTCTCAAGAGCCGCCATAACACCGCCGCAACCGAGAGCCGCGCCAATATCCGCGCAAAGCGTCCTTATATACGTGCCCCCGCTGCATTCAACGTCCAAAATAAACTCATCCGCACGCTCGGTCGCCTCGCACGAAAGCGAATACACCGTTATATTTCTCGCCTCGCGCTCGACCGTGACACCCTGACGCGCCAGATCGTAAAGCTTCTGCCCGTTAACCTTTAGCGCAGAGTACATCGGCGGAATCTGCTTTATCTGACCTACAAATGAGCGACAAGCTTCGATCACGCGTTCTGCACTCGGTATCTCCGCGCACTCGCGGAGCACCTCGCCCGTAATATCCTCGGTGTCAGTCACGATTCCGAGCTTTAAAACCGCCCTGTACGCCTTTCTGTCAGACGAAATGTACTCGCAAGCCTTCGCCGCGCGTCCGACCAGCACGACGAGTACACCCGTCGCCATCGGGTCAAGCGTCCCCGCGTGACCTACTCGCTTCGTACCGTAAAGTCGGCGGACGCGGTTGACAACGTCGTGCGAGGTCATCCCCGCGCACTTGTGTACAGCAAGCACACCGCCGGGCAAATTATCAATTTCCGTATGCTTCATATCTTAAAACCTGACTATCGCCGAATTGATCGTAAAGCCCTTCTCCGAGAAATTCTTCTCGTACTCGGTCATAACGTTACCCTCTGCCCTCTCGGAATTGTGAAGATCGCGCGTCATCCATTCGATCTTGCAGCCAAACTCCTCAAATTCCTCAAGCGAAAAATCAAAAAGCCCCACGTTGTCGGTCTTGAAGATAAGCAGACCGCCGTCCTTGAGTAGCTTTTTATACTTTGCAAGATAGTTTCTGTGAGTCAATCGACGCTTCGCGTGACCCGCCTTTGGCCAGGGATCGCTGAAGTTAAGATAAAGAACGTCAAGACACTTCTCGGGAAACCACTCTTCGAGATTATCGGCATCTCCGATAATAAAACGAAGATTGTCAGGTCTTTCGTCCTTGCAAGCCATCGCCTTTTCAAGCGCGAGACAGCAAACGTCGCGTACTCGCTCCATGGCGATGAGATTGCAGTCTGTGTCCTTTGCCGCCGTTCCAACGGCAAAATTACCCTTTCCGCAGCCTATCTCAAGGCAAAGCTTCTTTTCCTTGTCGGCAAAAGGTGCCGCAGGATCATCCTTCAGAACCGAAGGATCGGCAATAAGTAACTCCGCACAGGCAAGGATCCTCTCCTCACCGTGCTTTTTCTTTCTCATTCTCATATAAACACTTCCGTTTCAATAATACAACGTTTTTTACAGTCTGCTCAAGTCCTCTTTCTTAAAGGGTTTTGGCGATGAGGGGGAGAGTTTGAGAGGGGGAGAAGTCACTTTTCCCAAAAAGGGACTTCTCCCCCTCTCATCATCAAACTCTTTTACACGTTAAATCTGAAAAGAACGATGTCTCCGTCCTTCATAACGTACTCCTTACCCTCGGAACGAACAAGGCCCGCCTCTTTAGCCGCGACCATGTTGCCGCAAGCGACGAGATCGTCGAAGGCGATGACCTCTGCGCGAATGAATCCGCGCTCGAAATCAGAGTGGATCTTTCCCGCCGCCTGAGGAGCCTTGGTTCCGCGCGTAATGGTCCAAGCGCGAACCTCCTCGGGACCTGCGGTGAGGTAGGAGATGAGACCGAGGAGCGAGTAGCTCGCCTTGATCAGCTTGTCAAGACCGCTCTCCTCAATGCCCATATCCTCAAGGAACATCTGCTTTTCGTCTCCGTCAAGCTCTGCGATCTCAGCCTCAATGCCGGCACAAACAGCGATAACGCCGCTCTTCTCTGTCTCGGCAAATGCCTTAAGAGCCATATAAGCCTCGTTATCGGTGGGCTCGCCGCTGACGTCATCTTCGGATACGTTTGCGACGTAGATAACGGGCTTCATCGTGAGCAGAGGCGTGTCGTAAAGACAAGCAAGCTCATCCTCGCTAAGCTCCATCGTTCTCGCGCAAAGACCCTGCTCAAGCGTCGCGTAAATGCGCTCAAAGAGAGCAAGCTCGCCTGCAAGCGTCTTGTCGCCCTTCATAGCCTTCTTTGTTCTGTCTATACGGCGCTCTACCATCTCCATATCCGAGAAGATAAGCTCCATATTGATGGTCTCAAGATCGCGCATAGGGTTGACAGAACCGTCAACGTGAATGATATTGTCATCCTCAAAGCAACGAACGACGTGAATTATCGCGTCGCACTCACGGATATTCGAGAGGAACTTGTTACCAAGACCCTCACCCTGAGACGCGCCCTTAACAAGACCCGCAATGTCAACGAACTGAATAATAGCAGGTGTGTACTTTTTAGGGTCATACATCTTGGCAAGCACGTCAAGACGGGAATCCGGCACGGTAACAACTCCCACGTTCGGCTCGATAGTGCAGAAGGGATAGTTAGCGCTCTCCGCTCCCGCGTTTGTCAATGCATTAAAAAGTGTCGACTTACCTACGTTAGGAAGTCCTACGATTCCAAGTTTCATATATATCTGTTCTCCTTTATTTTTCCCGTTTTCCCGGCATCGCCGAAAAAACCCAATACATCATTCTACATTATATCACACAAACTCAGATTTTTCAATAGCTCTCCCTCAAATTATCAACTCATTTCGCAAAAGAAAAAGTAGGAACCCGTCCGTGTCTTGACGAATTCCTACGTTTTTGATTATTGCATTGCTGCCAATTCCGCGCTCAGCGCCTCAATTCTGACAAGCGCGTCGTTAACGACCTTGTAAAGGTTGAGGATCGCGGGAGAAAGCTGAGCGATCGTGAGATCGGGATCAACCGTGTGATTGCCGTTTTCATCTACCGTGTAGAGATCCGAAAGCTCTCCGTAGACCTCATATATCATATCGATTCCGACTCCGGCATACGACCGATTATCAGCAATTCTCTTTGCGTCATCCAACAGATTTTCAAGCGTGCTTACCGCCTCGGCATCGGTTGCAGTGACGATGTTTTTAATGCTTACACCCTGTGCGATGTTGTGGGAATATCCGTCAAGTCGGTAAACGTCACCGTTTATGTCAAAGGAATATCCCTCGATCAGCTCATAGGTTTCCGCATCTGCTATCCAGTTATCGGTAACGAAGGATCCGGTTCCGTTTCCACCGTCGTAAGTAACGACGTTCGCTGTACCGGCATACGTAGTACCGATTCTGTACCAGTCTCCGACCCTGTTGCCCGCCTCGTCTCTGTCACAGGTAAATACTACCGCGTATACGGGAACGTATCTTCCTGCCGCGGTCAAGGGGTCGATCGTAAGATAAAGGGTCATTTCACATCCGTAGCCGCGGAACACTCCACCGTTATTTTCGTTTGTTGCGACGTAGTCATCACCCGTGAGCGTGTTTCCGTCAAGGTTTTCGTGCTTGATCAGAACCGTCGCATCCATTTGATCTTTACCTACCGTTATTTGCAGCTGACCCGCAAAAAGCGTGTTGACAGCCATAGAGTCCTCACTCGATGAGCCTGTAACGTTTCCGATATAGTTCGACGTCCATTCCTGACGTCCGTCAAACTTGTTGTCAAGAGAATCGATAAGCTGCTCGTAAGTGGAGGTCGTGTTAAGAATATCAAGGAACTTGGACTCAACGACCGCAAGCGCTTCTCTTTCTCCGTCAACGTTGATACCGAACTGGAAGTTAATAAGCGTTTTCCAGTCTGTACCGGAATTCATACGGTTGCCGACCGTGTAGGTAACGGTGAATTCCAAGGTCTTTCCGGGAGCTACCGTCTTGTCGGCGGCAGAAGCGTTAGCAAGAGAGCAAACGACACCGATCCTTTGGTTACCGTTAGAGGTTGCAACGGAGTTGTTACCGTTATATCCCGTAAGATTAGTCTGATAATAGAGTCCTCTGTAGGAATAGGTCAGATTGGTATTGTTGAGCACCTTGATCCTGTATGTGACCACACCGGCACCACTGCTTGATCTGTCGATCAGCGAATCGACCGTGGTCGAATACTGCAGATAGCTGACGCTGGAATGATCGACTCTGCTTTTGCTTGTCTCTTCGATATCGACAATAAAAAGTCCGTACGGTATATCGGTCCTGATATATCCGTTGATCATCATCGATCTGGATATAGCAGCATATCCGATCGAGGAAAAAACGCAAAGAAAGGAGAGCAAAATACAAATTGCCACTGTTTTCCAAGTTTTCATTTTATCACTCACCTTTCTTTTACGTTATCTCTTATTTCTGATCTTCGTCTTCATCTGTCGGAGTTATCATTGCTGTGAAGATCTGCTCCGCCTTGCGTCTTACAACGCCAATAATCTTTTTGAGAGGACGGTCAAGTGTTGCGGGATCAACCTTATAGTTGCCGCGAACGACCTCTGCCTCACGAATTACGTCCTTATCGCTGGCCTCGTCTCTTGTGGGAACGAGAACTACGTCACCCTCCTCAACGGTATTTCCGTCGGGGTCGTAGCAATAAGTCTTATGTGTTCTTTCTTCCCAGAAAATGTCGATAGCCTCTACCGTGTTTTCATCGGAAAGCTCATCATCGGCACTTGGGATAGATGCGAGGATATCCTCAACGTCGGAATCCTCCTCGATCTCTTCTTCAACGACAGCAACGACCTCGGGAGCTTCTCCCTCTTCAGCCTCAACCTCAACCTCGACCTCCTCGACTACCGTCTCGATTTCGGCTTCGGGCTCGGGATCGGGCTTTTGTGTCGGAGGAGTAACTACTACCTTAACGATGGGGCGAACAACGTTGGTGATGTTCGGCTTAACGATCGTTGTGGGAGCAGGCTCGGGCTCGGGCTCAGGCTCGGGATCTGTGTATCCCTCGATCTTGATCTCATAAAGATACAGGATCTTGCTGTCCGTGGGGATCATAAATTTAGCGCAGGTCTTATCCTCATTTTCATGCATAAGGATAGGTGCCTGGATGGTATCTCTGATCTCAAGCATTTCATCAAATGTATCAACCAGAACAACCTGATATCCGCGGGTCTCGAAAAGATTCTTGATCTTCTGTATATAGGACTTATACTGAGAAAGGATCTTCTTGACACGTGCGGTGTAAGTAATGTCATCGGTTCTTGTAAGATAAATGAATGCAACAAGAAGGAGTGCAAGCAAAATGTCGGAGATTCCAAGCACGATAGCCGTGGTCTTGAATACCTCACTTCCCGCGCCTCTTGTGCAAGCGATCATCTTCGCCTCCGCATCAGGAACCGAGGACGTCATTTTGATGTTGACTGTCTTAGTTGTTAGAGGTATACGTAATTCGGAGGAATACGTATCTACGCTGCTTCCGGTAAACGCTTCGCAATCGCTGAGCACATCGACCTTCAACGTTAAAACAATGTTGCTTGTGGTCGCGCCTGCAAGATCGTAAGTCTCCAAGAACTTGCTTGCAAGATCGTTGTACTCATCATAGCTCAGAACGACGATCTCATTTATCGTCAATCTGTTTGAGCTGTTCTGAGATTTGTCCTTGACGCTGACGAGCTCGTATTCGGGATTGAATATCGGCACGTCCGAGGTGTCGTCGATGATCTCGAGTCTTGACGTTATGGTGTAGGAATAACGGTAATTCACGTCCTCCGCATCCATGTCGATATCATAATAAAAATTCGTTATGATCCTATCGATAAGAGATGCAACGTAGGATTGATTCTTATCAAGATACGGCGAATCGTAAAATTCGTTGTCCTTCAGATAAACGTCGTAATCAATACTGCCCGACTCTGTATATCCGATGAAATATTTCTGATTGAGCTGATATGAGACCAGCGCCGAAATAATCACCGCTATCGCGACGACAGCAATAATGACCGACTGCGCAAATATCCATTTTTCACGGTTTTTGCGATATCTTCCGCGTTTTTTCTTTTCGGATTCAGACATTTATGTAACCTCCTTTCTTCAATTCTCAATTAATTCTCTGATCATCAGAGTTGGATATCCGACGTAGGCAAGCTTAACGTTCACCAAGCCGACGATATCGCTTTCCACACGGTATCCGATATCAAGACCGTTGTTGGCGTCTCCCTTGGTGTAATACCTCAGCTCGCCTCCGATGTTATCTATCCTGACTACCCTGTGAACTATTCTTGTGTTTTGATCTTTAAAGACAATTACCTGTCCTTCTTCGATCCTTTGTGTTTCGTAACGCTCGTAAATTACAACGTCTCCCTTGTTTATCTCGCCTGTCATACTGTCGGTTGCGATGACCAAAGCTCCGAACCTGAACTGATTGGAGACCAGCATCGCCATCAGAACGACAAACGCAATGGCGACGACCGAGCAGAATTTTCCGACCGCTCCGCTCTTTTTGCCAACTCTCTTTGATTGCTTTTCAAACAAAGCCGCCACAAACGCAAGCATTATGATCGGGAAAACGATTTTGATGCAGGATTGGAGTGCATCCTCCATACCCGTTTTTGCGGGTAAAAAGTAAATATACAGCGTCATTATCATTCGGTAGGATATGACCGGTGCCATTCCGTACCTCTTGGATACGTAATGATAAAGCGCGTTGGCACTGATCGCCGGGAAAAGTGTCAGTCCGATAAGATCCATAAAGTGATTGAAGCCTGTGATTCCCACAAGATTTGAGAACGTCAGCGTCTCCGACACCACGCAGGTAAGATATACCATAAAACCTGCAAATCGGTCCGACTGCGCCAAGGCTACGTATCTTATTACTTCAGTCGCTGCAATGATAAGTATCAACGGAATTACGGTGTTAAGTAATCTTTCCGTATCTACAAAATAGGGATTTTTGTAAAAGCGGAAGAACAGTCCCGTCATCTGTATAAGAACGACGTATAAGACCGCAACAACGCTCATCAGCGTCAAAACTTCCTTTTTGTTTATTGATAGCGAGCGTCTTTTCTTAATGAGCAGGAAATTGATCACCGCCAGCGGTACAAGTATGCACGCGGCGACTATTCTGCTGCTCTTTCCGATGTTGATAAACAGCGCCGAAAAGAGGAGCGCAAAGTTTATTACAGATATAACGTAGAGCGTTCTTTTATCCTTATTCATCCGCGCTCCTCCTTTCTTATCTTATCTGATCAGATCAGTGCTTTTTCTCTTTAAAAATTAAAATCGATTAGGGAGTTACAGGATGTCCGCCCTCACCGCTGAAGTTAAGAACGATAGATGCACCTGTAAGTGTGAGCTTCTGTGATACAGTTTCTTTAAGTGTAACGGTAACAGTAACAGTTACGCTTTCCTGTGCAGCAATGTCGAAAGCGGTATACGCATTGTCTGCGAGAACGGTGCCGTCTTCAGCAGTAATAACGACATCCTTATCAAAGTAATCAGCGGGATTACCTGTGGTGCTTGTGCCATCGCCGACGTAAAGAGTACCGGGAAGCATAGAAAGGCTTGCAAGGGTTGCCTTAACGTCCTGAGTACGGTTCTTGATCACGAATGTCATTATAGCCGTATCACCCTTAGCGGAAAGACCTGTAAGAGTGTAATGAGCGGTTGTAGCGTTACTCGCGTCACCTGTAAGGCTTGCGCTACCGAAATCGCTCTTATCGATGGATGCGCTTGTAAATACGATATCAAAGTCGGTGTCATCAGGAGCGAGGTTTGCCTCACTTCCGATTACGAGCTCGCGGGAAAGAGCTGCATAACCGATGCCGAGAGCCAATGCCGCGATAAGTAAAGCTGTGATAATTAGTGTTCTTCTCTTTTTCATTTTCTTTTCTCCTTTGTCAGAAAAATTGTATTTGGAGCGTTCCCTAACCGCTCGTTTTCGCCAAAAACCCGATAATTCGAGCCTTGTAATGCGATTTTATCACCCTATGACTACACGCTGACTACAAAAATAAAAAAAATTGACACCAACTCGAAATTTTTTTCGAAATGGTGTCAACAATTATTCATTTGCCTATTTTCTGAAGCTGATTTTCAAGATATCCGACCGTGAACTCCGCCCAGGAGTAAGAGCTCATATACTGCCCCGTAAACGAGTTGATCGCACGCGTATCTCCCTCAAGGAATCTGTAATAGTCGCAATCAACGATCCTCGTGTTCACGAGTATTCCCTGACGGTTCTTGAGTATCAGATCCTTGACGTCGACCGCGTGTAAGCTCTTAACAAGACTCGCAACATATACCTGCAGATTTTTCTGCTTGGTCCTGTCGTACTCCTCGTCCTCCCAGAGCATCGCGGCAAGCTCGGGATATGTCGCGCTCGTTCCGCGCTTGTCAACAAGATACGCGAGTATCTCTCTGGCTTGCTTGCGCTCAAACTTCACGGGATTTCCGTCCACGAAAACGTCAAAGTTTCCGAAGGTAAGTATCTTTATTCTCTTTTCCGGGTTCCATTCGATCGGATTTCGGAGATTTTCAAGCTCTACCCTCACGGCCTCGGGAGTGACCGGCTTCATAATATATCCGCTCATGCGAAGGTCTATTCCCTCCTTCATATATTCGGAGAATCCTGTCGCAAATACGATATTGACCTTGGGATTGAGCCGCTTAAGCTCACGCGCAAGCTCCACACCGTTCATCTCGGGCATATGTATGTCAAGAAAAGCAACGTCGATCTTGTTTTCAGTCGCCGTTTGCAGCGCGCCTCGCACGTCGCGGCAAAGGTATATCACAGAGCCGCCCGCAACCTCCTCAAGCGATCTCTTCATAAGCTCAAGAGCATAAAACTCATCGTCAACCGCAAGTATATTCATCGCCGCTTTCCTTTCTTTTTAGGTATCTCTATAGTCACTCTGGTTCCAATTCCCTCGGTGCTCTTGACCGTCAGATCTCCCTTACACATCGCCGCAAGCCTGCTGCGTACGTTTTCAAGACCGACGTGCGTCTCAACAGCCTCGGTATCAAATCCGGCTCCGTCGTCAATGATCTCGATCACGTAATGTGTACCGTTGTCATAGGTGGAGATCTTTACCGTGCCGCCCTCTGCCTTCTTTGTGACGCCGTGCTTGATGGCATTTTCAACAATAGGCTGAACCGTAAGGGGCGGAACCTTGAAATCCTTGCACTGTATTGAATATATGATATTGAGTCTTTCCCTGAACCTCGCCTTTTCGATCTTGAGATAGCACGCCACGTGATCCATCTCCTGATCGAACGGAATAAGCTCATCGCTCGTCAACGTGCCGATATTTCTGCGGAGATACTGCGAGAAATCAATAGTAAGATACTTCGCCTGAGTTGGCGCGGTATCGCACATTGAAGCGATCGTTGACAGCGTATTATAAATGAAATGAGGATTTATCTGCGAGAGCATAAGCGCGCTCTTCTGTGCCTCAAGCTGTTTTTCTCTTTTAATATAAATGCTCGTATATATCGTCAGAACGCCGACCGTAAGACCTATGTACGTCAGGGATATCCCGTGGAAGAGATGGTCAAGCACAAGTCCCGCCGCAGGGAAAAGCGTATAAACGATAAACGCAAAGCGGTTGACCTCCGCACTTCTCTTTGCGAAAAGAGACATCAGAATTATCGCAAAGAAGGAAAGTGCCGGGAAAAGCAGATAAACGACCCCCATTACCTCATTTTCGCTGTGAACGTAATGTCCCTGCCCATCCACGAGGTATGCGTATCCGAAAAATGCGTTTCCAATGCAAAAAGCGATCGAAAAGATACACAAAACGCGGAAAATGTTAAGAACGCAGTTTGCCGCGCGGCTGTTCGTATAAAGGCTTGCGGTGAGATACGCCATAAAGCTGATTATTGCTATCTGGCAAACGCATGCCGCAACAGTATTTGTAACAACGACCATAGTCGACAGACCGATATGACCCTCACCTGCCCAGCCCGCCGCATCGGCGATAAGCGCAATGATAACCGAGAGCTGTAAAAGCAAAAAATGTCTCGCGCCCCTTTTCTTTTTCGAAAAACCGTTGATGCACGTCACAAAAACAATAAGCATTATTACAAGCGCAAACATATCAAGCGCGATATTAACGTACGGCAAATGTATACTCGGCATATTTCCCTTCCTTTCTTCTTATGTATTCTTATCTCAATCAATCGCAAAGCAGAGCCTCCACGGTAGCTCACCTGTCCGCTTCCTATCCGCAAAATGCTATATTTCACCACTGTAACTACATTGTATTACATTTCTTCCCTTTTTTCAAGACTTATTCAAAAAATCCCCCACAAAAAACGTGTCCGTACGAAAAAAATTAAAAATTTCTTCGTTTTTTTTTAAAAAACTCTGTACAAATCGAATTTTTTGTGATATAATTGTTAACGCGCGATAAATTTAATTCGAAATTGATGTGTCCGTAAATTTAACAGAGTTAATTTTTTCGGCAAATTTCGTTAAGAATTCAACTCGCTTTCACAAAATATTCCAAATAATACTGTACAATGTTATTATGAGGCAGTATTCTACCGTTTACAGAGAAACGACACATATATCAGGAGGACAGAATAAAATGATGGAAACAAAGATCCTCGTCATCGAGGACGAGGTTGCAATATCAGAAGCTATAAAGAGCTTCTTTGAGACCGAGGGCTACGACGTAAAGGTTGCCGCAGACGGCAGCGAGGGCATCAGCTTCTTCAAGATGTACGACCCCGATATCACAGTCCTTGATATCACCCTTCCCAAGAAGGACGGCTGGCAGGTCTGCCGCGAGATCCGCGAAAGCTCGCAGAAGCCGATCATTATGATAAGCACGAAGGGCGAGGTCTTTGATAAGGTTCTCGGACTCGAGCTCGGAGCAGACGACTATATGGTAAAGCCTATCGACAACAAGGAGCTCTCCGCAAGGATCAAAGCAGTTCTCCGCCGTTGCCGCTCAAGCGTACCGCAGACAGACGACGAGGTCATCAGATTTGAGAACATCGAGATAAGCCACGAGAAATACGAGCTCAAGCTCAAGGGCAAGAGCGTTGATATTCCCCCCAAGGAGCTCGAGCTTCTCTACTTCCTCTCTTCCAATTATAACAGAGTATTCACACGTGACCAGCTTCTTGATAAGGTCTGGGGCTTTGACTACCTCGGCGACTCAAGAACCGTCGACGTGCATATCAAAAGACTTCGCGAAAAGCTTGAGGGCGTTTCGGACAAATGGGTAATAAAGACGGTCTGGGGCGTAGGCTACAAGTTTGAGATACTCAACTGAGGTCAATAATATAATTGAATATCAACCCTTATATACGCCAACTCAACGAGTTGGCGTATGATTTCGAAAAAGTTATTTGGAGCAAGCTATGAACGAAAACGAAAAGACCCCCTTCGATCCCGAGGAAAAAGAAAACAACGAAAGTCTTGATAACTCAGAGGCGGATAAAACCACAGAACAGAATACCGCGGAGCAGACCGAGCCTGAAGACTCTTCCGGCGATACAGCGAACGACACGCAGGCATTCAATTGGGAATGGACGGACTCCGAAGCAGAGCCAACCGCCGAGCCTGAGACGGACACCGAACCCGAGATATCCGCCGAGCCCGAGACGGACACCGAACCCGAGATATCCGCCGAGCCCGAGACGGACACCGAACCCGAGATATCCGCTGAGCCCGAGACAGACAGTATAAAAACCGAGGCTCAGCCCGAGCACAAAAAGCGTTTTACCGCGCTTCACCTCTCCTGCATCCTGTCGGCATGCTCTATCGTGCTGCTCGTAGCGTTTGCACTTTCGCTTATGCTCGGATTCTTCCCGGTCAAGCAAAGTGTAAATAACGTAGTTAACCAGAATTCCACCGTCCCCGATACCGACATCGAGCCCACCGTGCTCGAGGATTTCTTAAACTCCGTTGTTGTCGTCAGAGGCACAGGTGTTACAAGCACAAGCACGGGAACCGGCGTGATCATCAGCGAAAACGGATACATTATCACCAATTACCACGTGATCGAGGACTGCAGCAGCGTGACAGTAGAGCTCTACGGAGAGATCACGGCCGAAAAGGCAGTGGTCGTCGGCTATCACGAGGACGACGACGTAGCAGTGCTCAAGATCGAGCGCACAGGGCTTCGCGCCGCAGCATTCGTCGACTCAAAGGCGGTAAGATACGGCGAAAAGGTCTATGCGATAGGCACTCCCGAGGGTACGGATTACAGCTGGAGCGTAACGCAGGGCGTGGTCTCCTGCCCCGAGCGCCAGCTTATGATATACGACAGCGAGGGCGTGCTTGAAAAGAAAATGATCGTGGTGCAGACAGATGCACCCGTTAACCACGGAAACTCGGGCGGACCTCTCATCAACGTCCGCGGCGAGGTAGTTGGAATAGTAACGCTCAAAAGATCAGATAGCGCAGGAATGGGCTTCGCCCTTCCCGCCACCGGAGTGCTTATCGACGCGAACGCAATCATCGAAAACGGACATGCGGACGACGTAAGCTCAGGCATATCCCTCCCCCGTCCCCTTCTCGGAATAACCGGTGTCGGAGTAGTCGAGGGAACCTTCTACGAAAGCTTCAGCAATGAAGAGGGCAGCGGCGTCAATGTGGTAGACGAGGCGTACGCGGCGGCAAATCCCAACACAACCTTCTATGCGGCAAAATCGGGTGTCTACGTCAGTGCGACAAGCGCAGGCTCGGACGCATCAAAGCACCTCAAGGAAGGCGATATCGTGACAGAGGTAAACGGAAACACCGTGTCAACGATATACCAGGTAATGGATATCATCAATAAGTTCAACGGCGGCGATACCGTCTCCGTAACCTACTTCCGCGCAGGAAAATATTATACCGTAACTCTCGCGTTGCGCTCCGCAAGCTGACAAAAACGCCCCTCTCTGTGAATTTCGCGCAAAGATGTTGACAAATCAATAATTTGCTGATATAATATACGGGTCGGGTCCTCGGGAGCCGACGAAGAAAAAATCGACTTCGACAAATCTATATATTAAAACAGAGGTAAAAAATGGAACAGAAAATCATCGAAATCATCGCCGAGTATCAGGACAGAGACGAATCCGAGTACAGCGCAGACCAGACCTTTACGGATATGGGTCTTGACTCACTTGACTTAGCAGAGCTTATTCTCCAGCTTGAGGACGCACTTGGTGCCGACATCGACATCAACCCCAAGCACAACACCCCCGCAAAGCTCGCAGAGTACATCGCATCGATCACCTGATCGCATAACAAAAAACCGCTTCGCACGGCTCACGCGCGAAGCGGTTTTTTCTACGCTCCTTCAAATTTTGATTTATCGGTGTGTTTAGCCTTCCCCAGCGGGGAAGGGGGACCGCGTTAGCGGTGGATGAGGAGGTCGCCCTTTCAAGGGCTTTGCGTCTGTAAAAAAGCTTTGTTTCGTTGCAAAAGAATCTTTATGCTACAAGACAAAATCCACAAAACTCCCGTGTCGAACACCTTGATGGCGACCTCCTCATCCACCACCTTCGGTGGTCCCCCTTCTCCGCTGGAGAAGGCTATTCGTAAAACCCCAATTTATGAATTATTCCTCGAAAACAAAAACGCGCTTATCTCCTTCAATTGCACCGAGTCTGTTGTAGGCAAGAGGTGTAACCACGACCGAAACGCTTCCGCGCAAGGTCAATCGCACCCATTTTTCGAATTGCCCTCCATGTGTTATGCCAACCACCTCCAGGGACTCGCTTTCAGCGCCGTCAAGCTCAATTGCAAAGATCCTAAACCCCGTCGCAAAAAATGAATCCGAAGCAGATCCCTTAAGCATCAAATCAATTTCTCCACTTTCCCCTCGGTAAAGCATCACCTCAACGACCGACACAGTCGCAGGAGCGTCCTCGCCTCCGACTTTTTCTATTTCAATGCTTGGGGAAATAAAATCAACGTCCGAAGAACAGATCTCTCCGACAGGATCAAATCGATACACCTCAACCTTGACGGCCTCAAATACTCCTTCACCCCAAAATCCGTCTCTCCGCTCAAAATAAAGCCTGACCGTCTCCTTGGCATAATTCTCCGCTCCGTCAAGCAAAATTCGCACGCACCCCTCCCCATCATAGAACGAACACTTCATCTCTTCCCCGTCCGTTCCGCAAAAAAGCAGCAAAAAATCCTCCCGACAGTATTCAATCTCTGCCAACACACCGCAAAAACCGTCCTCACACTCCAAGCTCAGCGCAACCTCGATTATGCCATTCTCAACCTCGCCGCCGCTCAGCTCCACCGAGCATATATCAATTTCGCCAAGCGCGAACGCTCCACCGTCCGACACATTTACCCTTGTATTCATAAGGGCAACTAAGCAAAGAAAGATCGCTAAAAGCCTTTCATAAATCACCGTCCCCACCTCGATTCCGCCCAAAAACACATAATCTGCTTTCATTTTATTTAAAAATAATGCCTCATATTCCACTAAATACCACCCAAGACTGCGACTTATACAACTCTTTCGGGGCAAAATATAAAAGCGGAGCAAAAGCTCCGCAAAAAAGACCTGCCGATAATACGGCATTGGAGTATGAAATGAAAAAGATCATAATTACAGCAGCCCTGACACTCACTCTCTGTGCAAGCGCGCTTCTCGTATCCTGCGGCGGAAACACCGCGACAGGCGGTAACGCGGACGGCGGCGCAAACGAGACCGTCACAGAAGCGAAGAGCGAGGCGGGCACAAACACGGTCGGCGACGACGCGGAAAGAATGATCGACGATGCAGAGCGTATGATAGGCGATGCATACGAGCATGCGACCCACGGTATCGAGGACGGCACACCCGGAGGAGATTCCGCTCGCAATTTCGGTCCCCGTGACCGTATGTTCCCGAGAGGAAAATAAGCTAAAACGAAAAGGGATATCTCAAAAAGAGATATCCCTTGTGTCAAAAGATACATACGCTTTTATAACCGTTTTTGTCCTTTTCCATTGACAAATAAAAGTTTTCTGCTATAATAAAGTCAACAGGCAAGTCAAACGCTTCTCTTGTAGACAAAAGAAAAGGAGAAAAACATGCAAAACGTCAAGATCAACGTCAACTTTGAAAATATCTGCGGCAAAATCAAGCCCATGCACGCGGTAAATAATATGCCCACCCTTCCTCGCAACAGCAACGGCTGGGACGAAAAAATGACCGCTGCACGTATTCCCTTCGGCAGACTTCACGACACAGGAGGTAGCTTCGGAGGCTCAAGATACGTCGACATCCCCAACGTTTTTCCTGATTTCGATGCCGACGAGAACGACCCCGCAAATTACGATTTTGCGTTCACCGACGTTCTCCTTGAAAGAATGGTAAAGAGCGGCGTTGAGCCCTACTACCGCCTCGGCGTAACCATCGAAAACTACGTCGACATCAAGGCATATCGCATCTATCCTCCAAAGGATAATGCAAAATGGGCGCGCATTTGCGAGCATATCATAATACACTATAACGAGGGCTGGGCAGACGGCTTCCGGTATAATATTACCTATTGGGAGATCTGGAACGAGCCCGATAACTACCCTGAGATCGAGCTCAATCAGATGTGGCGCGGAACGATGGAGCAGTATTTCGAGCTCTACGAGACCGCCGCGACCTACTTGAAGAACCGTTTTCCCAATATCAAGATAGGCGGCTACGGCTCCTGCGGATTCTATAACCTCAATAACGTAGACGTTTCCAACATAGCGCATTCCACAAACCGCTTTGACTATTTCATCGAGTTCTTCCATAAATTCCTTGAGTATATGAGCGCGCGCAAGGTTCCAATCGACTTCTTCGGCTGGCATACCTACGCAGGACTCAAGGATAACATAATTTTTGCAAATTACCCCCGTCAGTACCTCGACAAATACGGCTACACCGAGACCGAGATACACCTCAACGAGTGGAATCCCGGTGTTGCAGAGCGCGGAAAGCTCAAGGACGCATCCAATATCCTCGGTGTAATGATCAGCCAGCACGCTACCCCCACCGATATGTGTATGTACTACGATTTCCGCTGGTGGTCGACCTACTGCGGCGCTGTAAATCCGCTCGACCGCTCTCCCTTCAAGGCATATTACGCGTTCTATAACTTTGGTCAGCTCTACGCGCTCGGCAAGTGTGTTGAATGCAACGTGGTCGGCAACGACGTCTACGCCCTCGCCGCAACGAACGGAGAAAACGGAGGAATCGCGGTCTCAAATAACTCAGGTGAGGACGTAATTCTTAACGTCTTTACCCTCGGACTTGCAGACAAAACTGCAAAGATCTATATGACCGACGAAAAACATATCCACGACGAGATCGAAGCAGACCTCTCTGCTCTCACTCTCCCCAAGGACGCGATCCTCTATATCGAATACTAAAAATACAAAAAAGGAACAGCGCCGCTGTTCCTTTTTCAAATTTTGATTTGTCGGTGTGTTAAGCCTTCCCCAGCGGGGAAGGGGGACCGCGTTAGCGGTGGATGAGGAGGTCGCCCTTTCAAGGGCTTTGCGTCTGTAAAAAAGCTTGATTTCGTTGCAAAAGAATCTTTATGCTACAAGACAAAATCCACAAAATTCCCGTGTCGAACACCTTGATGGCGACCTCCTCATCCACCACCTTCGGTGGTCCCCCTTCTCCGCTGGAGAAGGCTATTCGTAAAACCGCAATTTCTCATCCCCATCCAAACGTCCACTCTCAACTTTTCATTTTCCTCTTTCTTTCCTTTTCCCGAAAAATCCCTCAACAAAATTCCTTGAACGGTGGGAATTTCTTTAAAACATTGCGATTTTTTCCATATTAAAACGGAAAAATTCTCTTTACAATCAAACATCGCGATAGTATAATAAAAACGAAAATAATAATTGGAGGTAACCTTCATGAAACAGATAAGAGTAGGCGTGGTCGGACTCGGCCACCGTGGCAGAGAGGTATTCAAGCTCGCAGGCGGCTCGTTCGACGAGGTAATTCCTGCAGCGGCATGTGACCTCTTCCCTCACAACTTCTATGAAACACAGTGGCTTTCCGACAAGCCCATCAGCGAATACTTCCCCGAGTGCGTATTCTACGACAGCTACGACAAGATGCTCGACGAGGCAAACCTTGACGTGGTTATCGTCGAAACGGGCGCGGACGTACACGCAGAGTTTATCGCAAAGGCACTCAGAAAGAATATCAACGTCCTCACCGACATTCCCGTAGTCGCTAACCTCAAGGAAGCGGAAATGCTCTGGAAGGTCGCACAGGAATCAAAGGCAATGGTCTCGGTCGGCGCAAACCCCAACGAGCAGAAATTCTGCGTGCTTTTGCAGGAATTCTACCACAAGGGACTCCTCGGCAAGCCCTACTATCTTGAGGCGGAGTATATCCACTGGGAGCTCAACGCGGTAAGCAAGCACCTCCACGAAAACGGTGATTGGAGAAAGCTTCTCTCCCCCATCCGCTACTGCACACATTCACTCGGTCCGCTTCTCACCGTAGTTGAGAACGACCTCAGATACGTAAGCGCATTCGGCACAGGTCCCCAGACACCTGAATCGAAAAAGGACGATATGGTAGCGGCACAGTTCCAGACCGAAGACGGCGTTATCGTCCGTCTCCTCCGTAACGGTCGCTGCAGAGCCGAGTGCGGAAGACACAACTACCGCGTATTCGGCACCGAGGGCTATATGGAGAAGATCGAGAGAATGGACAACGCTCATATCCGCTATAATTCAATGCGCGAGCTCGACACAAAGCTCCACGAGATCAGCGGCGAGAAAATGCCCCCTGCATATAAGGACAACCCGAAGGCGGTCGGACACGGCGGCATGGACTTTGCAATGCTCGACCACTTCTTCGACGCCGTCATCAATAATAAGCCCGCCCCCATCTCGCTCCGTCAGGGACTCGCAATGACCCTCCCCGGAATCTACGCCGAGGAATCGGTAAAGCGCGGCGGTCAGGTCATGAGAATGAAATATCCGTGGGACGAGGATTGGACTGCGGAATTTGATTGATGCAGAGCATCGATCAAATTCACCTCTTCACTTTTCACTATTCACTATTCACTTCCCCTCACAAGGAGAAAACAATGTACACGATAAACAAAATAACGTCAAACCACACCGTTGACTTCGCAGCGGAGGAGCTAAAAAAATATCTCCGTATGATGATGCCCGAGTGTGGCGATATCGCGATAAATTACGCTCCCGACGCACAGGACGGCTTCTGCCTCGGACTTATGTCAGACTTCTCTCTTGATACGTCGGACGCCGAGAACGTCGAGCTCGACGACATCATCTACGTCGATTGCGACGATATGGGCGGCATCATCGCAGGCTCAAACTACCGCTCGATACTCATTGCGGTCTATGAATATCTCCGTCATAACGGCTGCCGCTGGCTCTTCCCCGGCGTCGACGGAGAGTATATCCCGATGCAGAATATCGTACCCGTAAAGTACCGCCATAAAGCCGACGTCCGCCTCCGCGGTCACGCGACTGAGGGCGCGATGATACAGCAGAACCTCGTCGAGATAATTGACTTTCTCCCCAAGGTCGGACTCAACGCGTATATGTACGAGTTCAAGGTCTCTGGCTACTACAATTGGTTTTATAAGCACCTGAAAAATCAGGAGAACCGCCCCTCAGAGGAAGTAAGCTACAAAAACCGCCTCGCGTGGAAGATGCATATCGAATCCGAAATATCAAAGCGCGGACTCGAGTATCACGGAATGGGACACGGCTTTACCACCGACCCCTTCGGCATCGACTCAAAGGGCGGCCCCGAGGAAGCCGAAAAGAAGGACGCAATGCAGTATATGGCAATGATGGACGGTGAACGCAAATTCTTCCGCAACCTCCCCATATACACGAACTTCTGCATGTCGAACGCAAAGGCAAGAAGCATAGTCGCCGACTACGTCGTCGATTTTGCCGCCGAGCATACCCATATGGATTTTCTACACGTCTGGCTCTCGGACGGCTCAAATAACCAGTGCGAGTGCGAGGAGTGCCAGAAGAAGAGACCGTCCGATTGGTACGTAATGCTGCTCAACGAGATCGACGAAAAGATGACCGCACGTGGACTTACCACCCGCGTAGTATTCATCGCCTACGTCGATACCACCTACGCACCCGAAACAGAGCATATAAAGAACCCCGACCGTTTCCACCTGCTCATCGCCCCCATCTTCCGCGACTACGGAATGACAGTCCCCGAGACAAAGACCCCGATGGGCGAATATAACAGAAACAAAAACAAATTCCCCCGCGACCTCGGCGAGTACGTCGACCATATAAACGAGTGGAGAAAATTCTTCGGCGGTAAAGCGATCGCGTTTGAATATCATTTCTGGCGCACACCCGCCTACGACCTCTCCTCGCTCGATAACGCAAGAAGAATTTACGAGGACACACGCTTCTATAAGGAAAACGGATTTGGCGGTGCGCTCGAGGACGGATCACAGAGAGTATTCTTCCCGAACGGTCTCGCATTCTACACCGCAGGAAGAACCACCTATGATATGTCAATTCCCTTTGACGAGATCGTCGAGGATTACTTCTCCCACGCATACGGCAAGGATTGGAGAGAGTTCTACGACTACTTAAAAGAGTTCTCCGACATCCTTCCCTACGATTACTTCAGCTTCAACCGTGCAAGCGTGCGCAAGAGCGTCTACTACGACCCGAAGCGCGCCGAAAAGATCGCATCGATCAAGGAGCTGACAAAGCGCGGTCGCGAGCTTATAAAGAGCCACTACGACTCTGACGAGAGAGTGCAGACCGTCTCGGTCAGACTTCTCGAGCAGCACGCAGACCTCTGCGACCTCATCTCTGAGTGGATGGTCGAGAAAGCGCTCGGACACGACGAAAAATCAGAAGAAGAGTTCCAGCGCATCCGCGTCGAGTTCGGAAAGCGCGAGCAGGCGATGGAGATGTACTACGACCATTGGCAGTTCTTCGGCGAATACGAGCTCGTCCAGCTCCTCAAAACCCCCGAAAACAAGGACGTCATCATCATCGAGGAATAAAAACCAAAAACAACAAAAAAATCGCTTAAAATCGCCTAAAAACACGATTTTGACCGAAAGCAAAAAGCACACGGAATCCCGTGTGTTTTTTGCATAAATATACACTTCAAATTTTAATTTGGCGGTGGGTTCGAACAATCCCTCAGTCTCGCATTCGCTCGACAGCTCCCTTTGCACAAGGGAGCTTCACCTCAAAGGTTGAGAACGAGGCTGCAGTGAGCTTCACTTTATCCGTAAAGGATTTCACGGCTACAAAGCGCACAAACGTCCACCAACAAAGCTCCCTTGTGTAAAGGGAGCTGGCGCGCCTCCGTGCGCGTCTGAGGGATTGTTCGCCTCCCCGATAAATTGCAATTTATCCCCCATCAAAACAGCCGAGGAAAGAGCTTTTCCTCGGCTGTAAAATATTCAAATCAAAAGCATTGCAAATACTGTCAACACGATCAAAAATCCAAAATTGAACGCGGAGAACATACCGATATACTGCACCGTCTTCCCCTTGACGTGCGAGGTGTACTCGCGGAAGGTAATAAGGCTCGCAAGCGAGGAGATAAGCGTTCCGACGCCGCCGATATTGACACCGAGCAAGAGATCCTTGTAGTTTGTCGTAAACTCGGAGAGCAGTATCGCGCTCGGCACGTTACTGATCACCTGGCAGGAGCCGATGGCGGTCAGAAGCGTATTCTTCTGAAGCAACCAGGAGAAGAAATCGTTCACCGCACCGATCCTCGAGACGTTGCCCGCAAGCAAGAAAAAGCAAACAAAGGTGAGAAGAAGCGGATAGTCGACCTTCTTCAGCGCATCCCTATCGGTAAAGAAGACCGCAATAACGGTCACGGGCAGGCAGATGTAATAAGGAACGATTCTGAAAACCGTGAGAATTGCGAAAGCAAAAAGAATAAGATAGAATATCGCTTTTTTCTTGCTCGCCACAACCTCGATCTTCCCGTCAAGCTCAAGCGACTCCTTGGGAATAAAGAAGCAGCAGAGTGTAAAAAGAACAATGGAAAGAATGAACGGCAGAGCCATGATGGACATAAATTCCATCGTGGGAACATTGAATTTCGTGTAGATGTATAGGTTCTGCGGATTTCCGAACGGTGTCAGCATACCGCCAAGGTTAGCGGCAATGTTCTGGAAAATGAAGATCGGCGCCATGTACTTCTCTTTTCCCGTTGCCGAGAGCGAGATGTATCCGAGGGGCAAAAACGTCAGAAGCGCCATATCGTTGGCTAAGAACATCGAGCCGATAAAGGTTATGTAAACGAGTGCCAGCGCAAGCGTTCTTGTGTTTCCGGCGCATTTGACGATCTTCTTTGCGGTAATGGTGAAAAATCTGATATTTTTGAGCGCGCAAATGACCGCCAAGGTGCAGAAAAGACAGGTGAGCGTCTTAAAGTCAAAGTAACCGAGGTATTCCGCATCGGGCTTTACGATAAAGCAAGAGGCAAACGCCAAAACAGCCGCTATGACAAGCACAGTATTCTTTTTTATAAACTCAGCTATTGCGCCGCCCGCAATGCCTATCGCATGTAATACGTCGTGCAAATGAAGCTGCGGTCTTCTCGGAGCTACGTGTTGTCTGTTCATACTCTACCCTTTCTTCTCTTCGTCTTTTGCAAAAATCGCAAACCAAGAGTAGAGTATATCACTAATGTAGGAAAATGTCAAGCACTTTTAAAAATATTTTTGCCACCCTGCAAAACACACAGCTCCAAGTTCAAATTTTGATTTATCGGTGTGATAAGCCTTCCCCAGCGGGGAAGGGGGACCGCGTTAGCGGTGGATGAGGAGGGCATTCTATCAAGGACTTCACGTCTTTTAAAGACATTGTTTCGTTGCAAAAGAATCTTTATGCTACAAGACAAAATCCACAAAATTCCCGTGTCGAACACCTTGATGGCGACCTCCTCATCCACCACCTTCGGTGGTCCCCCTTCTCCGCTGGAGAAGGCTATTCGTAAAACCGCAATTTATTCAAAACCTCTTTCGTCAAAAAAGCAACCGCCCCGGCGGTTGCTTTTCTCCTTTATAAGTGCTTGTTTCTAACAAACCGATCTCCCATTCCCGCGGTGCGCGTTCTGAAAAATAAACTTCTTACCGCATTTCACCTCGGGAAGTCGCGGCGGCAATTGCCGCCGCAGTGTCCTTTGTGAGCATTGTTTGCGTTAATCGGTTATTGTCCCGCCCAACATTGCCTCAAGGCTGACGTTATCCTCGTTTCCGGATAAAAGCACTGTCAAAGCATTTTCCACTGCGGGCTTGTAATCAGCAAAGCTCATCCGATCGTATTTGCCTTCCTTCTCGTTATACACATATCCGGCTTCAAAGGTGATCTTATATCTTCCTGCGATGAAAGATACGTACCTAAGCCTTCCATCGCGATCATAAATATACTTGATGTCATTACACAATACAATTTTTTCGGCCAATTCCGTATTGAACACTATTTTTTCCGTCTCCAATTTATCCGGGCGCAAAACCTCTCTGCCCGATACGTCACCTGAAATAAGGTCCTCTCCGGGTTCGAGCAGGCTGACAAACATCACTACTATAAAACCGTTTTTATCGATAAGCTCATAGTGATAATCAAAATGACTTGCTCTGAACGTTAACGAACTAAATTCACCAATCGAGCTCAATTTATCATATGGAATAAAATCTTTAGGCATCTCGTGCTTAGAAACGTATTCGCGATATTCATCAATATCCGTCAAAACCGAAAAAGCAGGATCTACAGATATGTCTATGTCACCCCCTGTAGATGCGTCATTGTTTTCTCCCATTGTCTGTTCGTCTGTCTCCAAGTTATCTTTAACGTCTTCTCCCTTTGTTTGTCCATCCGTCTCCAAATTTTCTTCAACATCCTCTCTTGTTGTCTGTCTATCATTTTCGGGCATTTCTTTAACATCGCAGGACACAACGGAGCTCAACAGTATAAATATTATTATACACATCAATATACTTTTTTTCATATTTACCTCCCATAACTCAATGATTGAACTTATCAAGATTATCACGAATAATTTATTCGATGTTGCTATTCCGCATGTTTGTACTCGTATGCAAAAGAATATCCACTTTCAGAGACAATCTCCTTTAAATAATCAGATACCTCATCGGAAAGCGGTATGAGATCGTAACTGCTTCTGCCATCATTACGATAAGATGCGAGAAAATACCGTTCTTCGAATAAAATCACATTTGATTCCCAAAATATGTTATCAGTTAATGTAAAATATATTCTTACATATAACTGCGTGTTGAGATATTCGTCCTCCATACAGTAAATCCTTTTGCCGTGATCAATACCGTTTGACAGGGTTTTATCTTTTTTTACATACATCTCACGATCACATATGCTTTTTTTAATAGACTCGCAAATGCTCTTGTTTTCTACCGAATCGAGCTGTTTAGCAGACGTTCCTTTTCCATAATAAACAATGTTCTTTTCCTCATCGTAGGTGTTATCTCGAAGGATAATGCTTATCTTCTCTATACCGTAATTGCCAATCAGATCCGTCTCTCTACCTTCTGCCGCATATAAGACATAGTTTGTGCCACTTCCCATGGCCTTCGCTATTCCAACCGCGTAATCGTCTATAGAAACATCACACAGAGCATAAAAGCGGTAGCTCCTTCCGTTGTGTCTATATGGATTTCCATTATCTGCCGCATTGCCGTAAATAGTCGAAAATGCATAGTTGTATTCCATAGGAGTATAGGTTGAATAAAAATACTCGCCCGTCATTCCATCGGGATATTTGTATTTTTGCCCATTAACAATAAGTAACGGAATAGCAATGGCAACTGCACACAAAACCAAGCTAATGATCACGGCAAGACATGACATAGGTAATCGTTTCTTCATGCTTTATCCTCCTTTTATTGCAAAATGCAACTAATAATATAGCCTATTATTTCGTCATCCCAAACAGGGTGGATGTGGTCTTCCTCATAATCATATACCGAATTATCTGACAATGATTTTCCCGCGGTGCGCGTTCTGAAAAAAACTCCTTACCGTTAGCTTTTTCATATTCATTTACCTCCATTTGTAAAAAATATTTTCCTTCACAATATATGTCGATAAAAGTATCCAAAAGGTTACAATATTCTTAAATAAAATAATCAACCTTTAACGTTCATTTCACCTCGGGAAGTCGCGGCGGCAATTGCCGCCGCGGGTGTTCATCTCACTGGTCGGAAAGAATTGCGATTATTTCTTCCTTTTGATCGATGGAGTAAACACTGTTTTTGCTTGACATTACTAAATATCTTTGAGAGCCACTGCTCGTATTTACAGCTATTATATAAGTATCCCCAACTTCAATTGGTCCCTCCGGAAAGGTTACACTCGTAGCAACCTCTGTAAAAGCTCCCTTAATAACAGACACAATTTCGCATCCACACGTTATTCTGTTATCACTGATGTATTCCGAATCTACATTCTTTATTTCTACTTCTAAAACATACTCTGAACCGTGAAGTATTTCACTCATATCTGTTGACTCGAGATAATCGTTACCGTGTACCATTACATTGTCTTTAACAACATTTACAGCATACTGCTCGAACGTTCCTTTTTCAAAGCTGTCAGCAATTTCAGTAGAGCCAAGATGGTTTGACAGATCTGATCCATACATCAAGCTCTCGCCTGATGCCAAATAACCCTTTCCATCTTCTCCTATAGGTATGACCAAGCTATCAGATACAAATCCAAAAGTATATCCATCATCATATACCGATGTCCAACGTTTAAGTAACAAAAGATATTCTTTACCTTGTTCATATCTCGAAGAATACGTTGAGAATGATATGCCTCTATCCGATATATAACAGTCAGCAACCAGAACACCAACAGTAATTGTCTCTTCAAGTCCGAGTCCTCGCAAGCTTTCTGTTACTTCAAATTCATAATAGCATCTCATGTGGTTATCCATAGTCGCACGAAGATATCTCGCCTTGACAATATCGGTTGCAGACGGAATCACTTCCTCCAAGGTCATATATATGCACTCAACTTCGTTTCGGATTTCGTCATAATCCGTATCCGGTTCGATATTATCCAACGAGTTAGAATCGTCAGTATCATCACTCGGCTTCTCTTTTTCAGTGTCTTCCTGTTTTTCTGTGTCGACCTGCTTTTCGGTATCAAACTGTTTTTCGCTGTTTCGGTCTTCTATATCGTTTTTTATATTACACGCGCTAAAGGAAATCAAGAAACAGATAATTAAAAGTAATGATGTTGCTTTTTTCATGCTTATTTCCTCCAAAAAACCCGTTAAAAGCATTTTGAAAAATTTTTTCATCCTAAATCCTCCTTTTTTTGTTTTCATTTTGCTTTTTTATCCTTTGTACCTCCTTTCATAATATAATACTGTTTTCAGGAAGATTTTTCTTCAAAAATTTCAAAATATAAAAATTCTTTTTCAGTTTTATTTTATTTCATCAATTATTTTAAACACTTCATCCTGCGATATCTCGTTTGGAACATCTAAAATCATCGCGTATTTGTCATCATGCCAGACATAGTGAAGCATTGTTTCGCTCGATCTTGCATAATATTCAATTCCGTTGTACTCAATTACGGTAACATCGTCCATATCATTATCAATTCCTATACTATGTGATACTCCCAATGGACATTGGTCAAATAATATTACGCTTCCGTTGTCGTTAACGTACGTATACGCTACATATGTATCGTTAATAAATGTATCAATCAACTCATAACCCTCGGGAACGTACGATAACTTATATACCTCCTCTATTTCTGTGACGTGATTATCATTATTTTCTTTATCGTTAAAGCTAACGTTGCCCTTATCATCATCCGAAAAGCCTACGTTTACGTATTCGGCAAAAACCTCTTCTACAAAAGAGCCGATCTCATTGCGATAGACGTACGCCGCGCATCCGACAAGTAATAGCGCTGCGGCAACCAATGCCGCTATCAGCCTGATTCTCGCGCTTCTTTTTTCATCAACGCATGATTTTTTGATAATATCGCGTAACGCTTCCTTGTGCGCGTCTGAGCAGATGTCGTTTTCCTCATTCAAGGTCGCTTCTTTCTCAAACCTGTTGATAATGCCGTTCAAAACCGCATCACCGAATAGCTTTACATCCGATCTATACATCTTCGCCCTCCCCCAATAGTTTAAGTAACAGCATCTTTCCCCTCTCAAGTCTTGTATATACCGTTTTCTCGGGTATTCCCATAAGAGAGGCGATCTGCTTAACCGTCATTCCCTTGTGATATCGGTATAAAAGAGTAATGCTGTATTTTTCGTCCATTGCCTCGATCGTTCTTGTTACCTCATCATAACGTTCCTTGATGCATAGCCTCTCGAAAAAATCGTTTTCGCTAAGCTTGTACTGCCCCTCGGCAAAGGATTCAACGTATTCGTGATCCGCAACAAAATTGCTCGATTCGTTAGCAACAATGGACATAATATATGCCCTCAGCGCTCTTTCGGGGACGTCCAGATCGATCAGCTTAATGTTCTTTGATATTTTGACGAAAGCATTTTGCACAACGTCCTCCGCCTCGGTCGCATAGCTTGTAATTTTCGCCTTCTTTAGTCTATGCTTTGCGAGACGCATCATGTCGCAGTGATATTTGTTATATATGTATTCAATTTTTGGAATATCGTCGGCTTCTACAAGCGAGAAAAGATATAAAAGCACAAATTCCACCTCCAAACGGCAAAAAAACATAGCAAGCCTGCTCCGACTACTATACGAATCAATTTTTATTTACGGTGATGATACAATACTGCTGTCTCCCTGCAACAAAAAAGTCACGCGGCAGTGTCGGGCAAATATAACGTGAAGAATAATCTTCCTCGGTATCTCCATTATATCATTCTCGCTCTTGATTGTCAATATATGGTATTTCTTGCTAACGATTCCGTCATAGAAAAACAGCGCGCACCGCAAAAACGCGGCACGCGCTGTATAATTATTCATTTTAAATGTATATATACATTTTGTTTTTGCCCTATTTTTCGAGCTTTACGACCGCTTCAAGGCAGGTCTCCCCCGCCTCATTGAGTGTGCGAATATACACCGTTCCGTCCTCCGCCCGCTCGCTCCTCGTCACCGTCAGAGTCGCCCCGAGATGCGATTCCTTTATGTACGAAAGCGACATTGCCGCAACTCTCCAACCGTTTTCCCCGTCGGTCATTTCCTCTAAAAAGTCGCATATCATATCGGGATAATGCGTATTATTCATATGCATATTGTAGTCGATATCGGAATATGAGATCTTTCTTTTCCCGACCTCATAAAGCTCAAATTCCTTTGGAATACGGGCTTTTTTGAGCATTTTTTCGGGATCGACAGGCTCGTCGTAGAAGAACTTATCCTGCAAAAAATCGTAGTTATCCGCCCTCACCATCGCCTTTTTTTCAAGGTCGATAAGCACCCAGGTGCTTGCCGCCTCTGCAACGATCTCTCCGTCTCTGATTATCTCAAAAAACCTTTGGAATATATAGCTTTTTGCCTCCTTGCACCAGGTCCTGACCTCTATCTCGTCATAGGCGTGAAGCGGCTTATACGAGTTAAAAGACAGCGCCCCGAGAATAAACGCGAGCCCTTTTTCGTCTCTCAATTTTTCGAGCGGAAGTCCCGACGCCTCGCATTGACGGTTTGCAGTCTCCTGCATATACTCAACGATCTTTGACGCGCGAACGTTTCGTCTCGCGTCCGTATCGTGCCAATTTGTCTTTATATTTAAGGAAAATTTCATTTTTTATCAAATGACGGGACACCGAAAATCAGTGTCCCGTATCTCCATTTCAGCTTGCGAATTAAAGTGTGTTATCGGATCCGAGAACGTTAACGATCTTGTGCTTGACCATCTTCTTGACCTCTTCACGAGCAACGGAGAGGTAACCTCTGGGGTCGAAGATAGAGGGATCGTTATTGAATACGCGGCGGATTCCCGCGGTCATAGCGAGACGGATGTCGGAGTCGATATTGATCTTACAAACAGCCATCTTCGCAGCCTGACGGAGCTGCTCCTCGGGGATACCAACTGCATCGGGAAGCTTGCCGCCGAGAGCGTTGATCTCTGCTACGCACTCCTGAGGAACGCTGGACGCGCCGTGGAGAACGATCGGGAACTCGGGGAGTCTCTTCTCGATCTCTGCAAGAATGTCAAAGCGGAGCGGAGGGGGAACGAGGATTCCCTTCTCGTTTCTTGTGCACTGCTTGGGAGTGAACTTGTATGCACCGTGGGATGTACCGATAGAAATTGCAAGCGAGTCAACGCCTGTTCTGTTTACGAAGTCCTCAACCTCCTCGGGACGTGTGTAGGAGGAATGCTCTGCAACGACGTCATCCTCAACGCCCGCAAGAACTCCGAGCTCACCCTCAACGACTACGCCGTGAGCGTGCGCGTACTCAACTACCTTTCTGGTAAGAGCGATATTGTCCTCATATGCGTGATGAGAACCGTCGATCATAACGGATGTGAAGCCACCGTCGATACAAGCCTTGCAGATCTCGAAATCTGCGCCGTGGTCGAGGTGAAGAGCAAGGTCGATTCCGCTATCCTTTACAGCCGCCTGTGCGAGCGCGAGAAGATACTCGTGCTTTGCGTACTTACGCGCGCCTGCAGATACCTGAAGGATTACAGGGGACTTTACTTCCTCTGCAGCCTCTGTGATAGCCTGGATGATCTCCATATTGTTGATGTTGAAGGCTCCGATAGCGTAACCGCCCGCATAAGCCTTCTTGAACATTTCCTTTGTTGTTACAAGTGCCATATTCTGTTCCCTTTCGTGATTATGTTTCGCGGCGGTATTTTCGCCGCTCTTTTTTCTTACAGTGAATATTCTACCACAAACCTCACTTAAAATCAAGAGCCGAGGGGAATATTTTGTTATTTTTTTGTCGATTTTTCTTCTGTTATTCTATAAAAATTCGATTATTCGGTCAAAGCTTGCCGAATAACCGAGATATTTTAGCCCAAAAGCCCCTTATCCGCGCCATCCGCGCGCTCTCGCGCACTCGAGGCCACGGCTCCGGACTCGTGAGTAGCGACCGCTTCGGACTCGTGGGTGGCTACTGCCGCGCCCTCATATCCCTCGGGGCTCATTCCAAGCCCGAAGCTTACGGCGATCGCATTGTTCACGCGGCTCATCACTGCAGTGTCAAGGTGTCCCATCTTCTCCTTGAGTCTCTGCTTATCAAGCGTTCTTATCTGCTCTAGAAGCACCACCGAGTCCTTTGACAGCCCTACTCTGTCTGCGTGGATATCTATATGTGTCGGGAGCTTTGTCTTGCCCATACGCGATGTTATTGCAGCGGCTATCACCGTCGGGCTGTACTTGTTTCCTACGTCGTTCTGGATAATAAGTACCGGACGGAGTCCGCCCTGCTCGCTCCCTACAACGGGACTTAGGTCCGCATAAAAAATATCGCCTCGTTTTATCGAAGGTATCATTGCCATTTCCTTTCCTGCGTGCGCACTTCTTTCTACGCTTTGATTTTTGACAACGCGGAAGCAGTTTTAAACACATCGGGAAATTTTTCGGGGGATTTTTTTGCTCAAAGCACCATCCCCCACTATCATAATATGTCCACACGACAGCCTTTGACAGATATCGACTGTTATATTTTTCCTTTGTTTATCTGTATATTTTACAAAATCACTTTCACGGAGAGAAAGATTGTGTAACTTTTGACAAACTTTCGCGATTTAGCGCTTTAATTTGCTAAAACGTATTGACGAAATAATTTTTTGGGATTATAATGTTGATAAGCATTTTTCTTCTTGAAGGATGCAAAAGAATACTATCAAAGATAGAGAACGGAGAACGATTATGAACAGAGTTTACAACTTTTCAGCAGGCCCCTCCATGCTTCCCATGCCCGTACTTGAAAAAGCAGCGAGTGAGCTTGTTTGCTACGGAAATTCGGGAATGTCAGTTATGGAGATGAGCCATCGATCTCCCGATTACGAGGCAATCATCAAAAAGGCAGAGGCAGATCTGCGCAAAATAATGAATATACCCGACAATTACAAGGTGCTCTTCCTTCAGGGCGGCGCATCCACACAGTTTTCGTCTGTTGCCCTCAACCTTATCAACCGCGCACCCTCAAAGAAGGGTCTTTACGCCGTTTCGGGTCAGTTCTCCGGCAAGGCGTACAAGGAAGCGGTCAAGATGGGAATCAACGCAAAGTGCATCGCCACCACCAAGGACGATAACTTTGACCACGTTCCCACTATCACAAGGGATATGGTTGATCAGGATGCCTCCTACCTCCACATCTGCTTCAACAACACCATCTACGGCACGAAGTACGGATACATCCCCGATTGCGGTGACGTTCCGCTCGTTGCGGATATGTCCTCCTGCATCATCTCAGAGCCCGTTGACGTAACGAAGTTCGGTGTTATCTACGCAGGAGCGCAGAAGAATATGGCTCCCGCAGGTCTCACTCTCGTTATCGTGCGCGAGGATCTTCTCGGTCTTTCCGACGAGTCTATCCCCACAATGCTTGATTGGAAAACTATGGCTGACAACGACTCTATGTATAACACTCCACCCTGCTACGCTATCTATATGGCAGGTCTCGTTTATGAGTGGATAGCACAGCTCGGCGGTCTTGAAGTCATGAAAGAGATGAACGTAAAGAAGGCTAAGCTCCTTTACGATTACCTTGATTCGCAGGATTACTACATCGCCCCCGTCAAGGCAGACTCCCGCTCTATGATGAACGTTACCTTCGTTACAGGCGACGCCGACCTTGATAAGAAGTTTGCCTCCGAGGCAGCTGCGGCAGGTCTCAAGAACCTCAAGGGACACAGAAGCGTTGGCGGTATGAGAGCCTCCATCTACAATGCTATGCCATACGAAGGTGTTGAAGCTCTCGTTGCATTTATGAAAAAATTCGCACAGGAGAACCCCAAGAAATGATCAAAAACATAAAATTACTCAATAAAATCGCCAAGGTCGGCACAGATAAGCTCGACCGAAATCTTTTCAACGTAGGCGAGGACGTTGATGCTCCCTACGGAATAATGGTTCGCTCGGCGAATATGCTCGATATGGAATTCAACCCCGAGCTTCGCGCAATCGCGAGAGCGGGAGCGGGCGTTAACAACATCCCGATCGACCGCTGTACCGAAGCGGGAATCGTCGTTTTCAACACCCCCGGAGCTAATGCGAACGCGGTAAAGGAACTTGTTATTTGCGGACTTATGCTCGCGTCCCGTGACGTAGTTGGCGGCATCAAGTGGGCAGGAACGCTTACCGAGGACGTTGCAAAGCAGGTTGAGAAGGGCAAGTCCAAATTTGCCGGCGTTGAGGTGAGAGGAAAGACTCTCGGAGTTATCGGTCTCGGAGCTATCGGCGGAATGGTCGCAAACACCGCCGTTCACCTCCATATGGACGTTATCGGCTGTGACCCCTACCTCTCTGTCGAGGGCGCTTGGAATCTTAACCATCACATAAACAAGGCGGCTCAGTACGATGACGTATACGCCGCATCCGACTATATTACACTTCACGTTCCCTCCACTCCCACGACTAAGGGAATGATCAACAAGGAGACCATCGCGAAGATGAAGGACGGTGTTCGCATCCTCAACTTCTCCCGCGCCGATCTCGTCGTTGCGGCAGACCTCAAGGAGGCTCTTGAGAGCGGCAAGGTGGCGGCATACGTTACCGACTTCCCAACCGAGGAGGTCATCGGCGTTGACGGTGTTGTTGCTATTCCTCACCTCGGCGCATCGACCGAGGAGAGCGAGGACAACTGCGCTGTAATGGCGGCTATGGAGCTTTCCGATTACATCGCAAACGGAAACATCAAGAACAGCGTCAACTTCCCTGCGATCTCTATGCCGAGAAGCGCGGATTGCCGCTTGTGCGTGCTTCACAAAAACGTTCCGTCAATGCTTGCAAAGTTTACAGCTCTCTGCTCCGAGCAGGGCATCAACATTGAGAATATGACGAGCAAATCGCGCGGCGATATCGCCTACACACTTCTCGACGTAAACGGCAAGCCCGCAGATGCCTCCATCGACGCGCTCAAGGCTATTGACGCGGTGCTTCGCGTTCGCGTTATCTGATATTCACGCAAAAATCCCGTTACCTGTCGTGTAACGGGATTTTTTTAACTTAAGTTAACACATGTTAACATAAAAATGCTTGACTTTGGCAAAAATCGGTATTATAATATCTTTTATAAGGCATAAATTGTCAAATCAAGTTGGAAAGAGGTGTGTGAATGTCGAACACGGAAAATTTCAGAGTTCGCGATAAATTAACACGGGGGCAGATACTTACTATCCCCAATCTTCTTTCATTCTTCAGACTCGCCCTTATCCCCGTGATAGTCTGGCTGTACGTTTTTGTCAAGTCTCCCGAGTGGACGACGGTAGTATTCCTCGTTTCGGGTCTCACCGACATAGTTGACGGCTTTATCGCCAGAAAATTCAATATGGTGAGCGATTTCGGAAAGGCTATCGACCCGATCGCAGATAAGCTCACACAGCTTGCAATGCTTTTGTGTCTGCTGACAAACTTCCCTCTTATCGCTCTGCCGATAACCGTTATGGTAGTCAAAGAGGTTGGCGCATTCGTGCTTCGCCTGATCGTATATAAAAAGACCGAGCGCGTGGACAGTGCGGATTGGCACGGCAAGGTGAATACCGTGCTTCTTTATGCCATTATGCTTCTGCATATTATCTGGGTCGCGATCCCCGAGGAGATCTCTACCGTCTGCATTCTCGCGACCACCGCAATGATGATCCTCTCCTGCACGCTTTACAGCATCGCGGGAGCAAGAATACTTATTGATCACCGCCGCAACAAAAACAATTCTGAAAAATAAAAGATTGAGAGACCTCTCCTCAAAGGTCTCTCATATTTTTTATTTGTTGAAATATATTCCGTTCTTCATGCACTCGAGCATGACCGTCGCGCTGCTTGCGTTAGTCGCAAGAGGCAATCTCTGCACGTCGCAGAGACGAAGGAGCGCGGAGACGTCCGGCTCGTGGGGCTGCGCGGTAAGCGGGTCGCGCAGGAAGATGATAAGGTCAAGCTTTCCGTCGGCGAGCATCGCGCCTATCTGCTGGTCACCGCCCATAGGGCCGCTCTTCATTCTGTGTATGGGTAGCTGTGTCTCGCCCATAATGAGCGTTCCGGTGGTTCCCGTCGCGTAAAGCTCGTGCTCTGCAAGCACGTCCTTGTACTTCTTTGCAAGCTCGATTATTTCGTTTTTCTTTTTGTCGTGTGCGATAAGCGCTATTCTCATTTTCGTCTCCTTTTTATCTTTTTTTTATTCTTCTTTTCTCATTTGCTTGGTCGATATTCCGTATTTCTGCTTGAAGAGTCTCAAAAAGTAGTTATAATCCGAAAAGCCCGAGGCGTCCGATATCTGCGGTATGGTCATATCGGTGGTCTTGAGCAGATTCTTTGCGTGCTCAAGCCTTTTGTGCTTGATGTACGCGGCTATTCCTCCGTTCGTGTAGGGTCTTACCGTCTCGTAGAGCTTGGTTCGACTCACATCGAACTCCTCGCAGAGTCTTTCGACGGTGATCTCCTCCGAAATATGCTCGTCAATAAACCTTTCCACGGAATCGATAAGCCTCTTCCCCGACGGATGCACCATCTCGCGGAGCTTGACGTACTCACAGCACGCGTCGAGTATCTTAGCCGCCGCCTGTATCTGCTTTTCGTTTCTGTATTTTATCCTTTTTATCTTTTCCTCGACTTCGGGGACAGCCTCGTACCCGCGGCATCTTGACATTACCGCGCCGACAAGCTCGACCTTATTCTTCTTATCGGTTATTCGTCCGAGCATCATATATCCCATTATCTTGCCGTCCTCTATCATTGGTACGCTCGCCTCGATAAGTCCCGCGTGGCACTTAAAGATGTGAAGCTTGTTGGTCTGGCGGCATTTTTCAAAGGCGTTCTCGTCACTCTCACGGCATTTTGCAAGGAATTCGGGATTCTTTCGCATACAGTGGCAGAAGGTCGCCTCGCCCTTCGGATATGAGATAAGCTCGACTCCGTTGGCATCAAAAAGCGCGATTCGGATGCCTGTCAGGACGTAAAAGTCCTGCATAAGCTCTACAAGCTCTATATCGCGGAACAATAACGACATAAAAATCCACCACCCCGTACAAATTTACAGTTTTTCGTACATTGTTGACTATAATTATAACACAGGATATAGTAAAATACAAGTATAAATATAAAAATTATAACACAAAGGAGATTTTTGTTATGAAAAAGCAGACATTCGCACTCTACTTCGGAAACCGCGGCTTTATGCCCGCAGAGCTCATTGAGGGCGCTCGCGAGGATATGGTAAAGGCCGTTACCGATGCAGGCTACGACTATCTTATTATGGACAAGGACGCTACCCGTTACGGCGCAGTTGAGACTCGCGACGAGGGTAGACTCTACCACGATTGGCTCAAGTCCCACGAGGGCGAGTATGACGGAGTTATCCTCTGCATGCCTATCTTTATTGACGAGAACGGTGCGGTTGCCGCTCTTCAGGATGCGGGCGTTCCGATCCTTATGCAGGCTTATCCCGATACCATCGGCAAGATGGACTTCAAGCACCGCCGCGACGCTTACTGCGGTAAGTTCTCCGTAACCGACGTTTTCTATCAGTATCAGATCCCCTTCACAGTTATGAAGCCCCACGTCGTTGATCCCCTTACCCCCAAGTTCCGTGAGAACCTCGACGACTTCGCAGCTATCTGCCGCGTTGTTAAGGGTATGAAGAGATTCAACCTCGGTTGCATCGGTGCAAGAACCACCGCGTTCAAGACCGTTCGCTTCGACGAGGTTACTCTCCAGAGATACGGTATCAACGTTGAGTCCTTCGACCTCTCCGAGCTCGTATTCAAGGTAGGTCAGAAGGCTGACGACGACGCTAAGGTCCTCGCTCGTATTGAGGATCTCAAGGCTTACACAGACTTTACTCTTGTTCCCGAGAAGAATATGCTCACACTCGCGAAGATCTCCGTAGTTATCGACGAGTACATAGACGAGTACCACCTCGACGCAGTAACTCTCCGTTGCTGGAACGAGATGGAGACCATCCTCCGCGTTTGCCCCTGCGTTCTTATTTCCTACCTCAACGACCGCGGCATAGTTTGCTCCTGCGAGATCGACCTTACAAGTGCTATCACCATGCGCGCTATGGCTCTCGCTTCGGGTAAGCCCACCGCTTGCCTTGACTGGAACAACAACTACGGCGACGACGAGAACAAGGTCATCCTCTTCCACTGCGGACCCGTTGCACAGACTCTTATGGCAGGCAAGGGCACAGTTACAGAGCACAAGATGTTCGCTAAGGGCGATCCCGGAAGCGGCTGGGGTACAAACGAGGGTCGCATTGCGGCGTTCGATATGACTATGTCCAACGGCTTCACCGAGGACGGCAAGCTCAAGGTATACACCTCTGAGGCTAAGTTCACTTCAGACCCCATCGAGAAGGAATTCTTCGGATGCGGCGGCGTTGCAGAGATCCCGAACCTCCAGGATAAGCTCATCAGACTTGCAAAGGGCGGCTTCAAGCACCACACCACCGTTGGTATGGGTCACATGAAGGCTATTCTTGACGAGGCGTTCACAACATACCTCGGCTACGAGCTTATCGACATCGACAACTGATAAGAGGTCTAACATGTATATAGGCGGACTTGATATCGGTACGACCGGCTGTAAGGTTTCGGTCTATGACGATAAGGGTAATTTTGTTTGCAACTCCTATCGCGAATACAAGGTAAGCCGCAAGGACGGAGAGCACGAGTTTGACGCGGAGATGATCTATGACGCGGTTCTTGAGGTCATCGGCGAGGCATCAAAGCAGTGCGAGATCAGCGCCGTTGGCGTGACCTCCTTTGGAGAGAGCTTCGTTGCACTTGACGAGTGCGATCGCGCTCTCTTCCCGTCCATGCTCTATACCGACCCTCGCGGTGAGGTTGAATGTGCCGCTCTGACCGCGGCTCTCGGTGAGAAGAAGCTCATCGATATTTCGGGCGTTAAGCCCAACCAGATGTATAGCTTGCCCAAGCTTATGTGGCTCAAGGCAAACTATCCCGAGAAGTACGCTCTCGTCAAGCGCGTTCTTCTTATGGAGGACTACATCGTATACAAGCTTTCGGGCGTTGCCGCTATCGACTATTCTCTCGCGGCGCGCACTATGGCTCTTGATATCCGCACACGCACGTGGAGCGAGGAGATATTCAATGCGGCAGGAGTTGACTCCTCCCTCTTCTCTACTCCTGTTGCGGCAGGTAACGTTGCGGGTGAGCTTAAGGATGAGCTCAAGGCCGCTCTCGGCATCAATCACTCCATGAAGATCGTTAACGGCTCGCACGACCAGGTCGCCGCAACGGTTGGTTGCGGAATCTTCAAGCCGGGCGAAGCCATGGACGGCACGGGTACCGTTGAGTGCATCGTTCCCGTTTTTGATTCTATTCCCGATAATGAGATACTCTTCGATGAGGGCTATTCGGTAGTTCCATTCATTCACGAGGGTACTTACGTTTGCTACGCGCTCTCCTTCACCGGCGGCGCGGTGCTCAAGTGGTTCAGAGATAACTTTGCGGGCAACTTTGAGGGCAAGGGCAATATCTACGCCGAGCTTGACGGAAGCGTTTGTGACAAGCCTACGGGAATCCTTGTTCTTCCTCACTTTGCAGGCGCGGCTAACCCCTACATGGACAACGGCTCAAAGGCAGCGTTTGTCGGTCTTACTCTTGAGCATACCGCATCAGACCTTTACAAGGCTCTTATGGAGGGCGTTACATACGAGATGAAGACTAACCTTGAGCATCTCGAGGCTTTTGGTATTCATCCCGAAAAGATCTACGCCACGGGCGGAGGCGCAACCAGCAAGGTCTGGATGCAGATCAAGGCTGATATTCTCGGCAGACCTATCTCCTCGCTCTGCGCGAAGGAGGTCGGCGCGTGCGGTACCTGCATGCTAGTCGGTGTCGGAATAGGTCTTTATAAGGATCTTGATGAGGCCAAGTCAGTCTTCGTAAAGGAAAAGCAGACCTGCTTACCTAACGAGGACAATATGGCTGTTTATGCTAAATATTACAATGCTTACCGCAATATTTACAGCGCGGTAAGACCCATAATTGAGGAGGTAAAGTGATGAATCAGTACATCGGACACGAAAGTCAGCTTTACGGCGTTGAAGAGGTCCGCCTCGTTGGCGGCAAGGGCGACGGAATGCGCCTTCTCAACGTTAAAAATGGTCTCGGTCTCGAATTTACCGTTTCGGCAGACCGTTGCGCCGACATCTCCCGTCTCTCCTTCAAGAGCGTGAATTTCGGCTACTTCTCACCCTGCGGTTACGTTGCTCCCGCATACTACGACTCCGTCGGCGCAGGATTTCTCAAGTCATTCACCGCCGGATTCCTTACCACCTGCGGCCTTACCGCAGTCGGCTCCCCCTGCACCGATGCAGGCGAGGAAACTCCCCTTCACGGCACTATCGGCAACACTCCCGCAGAGCTTGTGAATTATTGGACAGATGACAAGGCTATCCACATCATTGCTCGCATCCGCGACGCTCAGATATTCGGCCGTCAGCTCCTGCTCGACCGCGAATTCTACATTCCGCTCGACAGAAACGAGCTTACGATCACCGATACCGTAACCAACATCGGCGCTTCTGAGGTTCCGCTTCAGATGCTCTATCACTTTAACGTGGGCTATCCCCTTCTTGACGAGAACACTGTTCTTACCATTCCCTCGACAGAGGTAACACCGAGAAACGATCACGCGGCCGAGGATATCGCTAACTGGATGAATATGGAGAAGCCCCAGGCAGACTATGAGGAGCGCTGCTACTTCCATAAGATGCAGGGCAACACTGAGGTCAAGGTCTACAACCCCAATCTCAAGAAAGGTCTCGTTATGTGCTACGACGCGGACGTTCTCAAATACTTCACCGAATGGAAGATGATGGGTGTTCACGACTACGTTCTAGGCGTTGAGCCCGGTAACACTCTTCCCGACGGCCGTGACGTTATGAGGGCGAAGGGACTTCTTGAAACTCTCGGCGCGGGCGCAAAGAAAACTCACAGCGTAACATTTAAATTCACGGAGGAATAAAAAATGCTTGTATCACTTAAAGAAATACTCAAGATCGCAGAGGCGCGCAAGTGCGCTATCGGATCCTTCAACACACCTAACATGACCAGCGCACGCGCTATCATCGCGGCTGCTGAGGAGCTTAACGAGCCCGTTATCATCATGCATGCTCAGGTTCACGAAGAAATGGGACTTTGCAAGATGGACGAGGTCGCTCCCATGATGCTTATGTTCGCAGACAAGGCTAAGGTTCCGGTCTGCGTTCACCTCGACCACGGTACCGACCTCGACTACGTAAAGAGAGGTCTTGACCTCGGATTCACCTCCGTTATGTACGACGGAAGCGCATACGACGAGGAGCTCAACTACGCAAACACCTGCATCGCGCGTGAGCTTTCTCTTGCTTACGGCGCATCCCTTGAGGCTGAGATAGGCTCTATGGGCGCTCGCGAGGGCTCTGCTACCGGTGACACCGACGAGAGCATCTACACCGATCCCGCCCAGGCTAAGAAGTTCGTTGAAGAGACAGGCGTTGACGCGCTCGCTTGCGCGTTCGGTACCGCTCACGGCGTTTACCTCAAGGCTCCCAAGCTCGACTTCCCCAGACTTGAGAAGATCAAGTCCCTCGTTGACGTTCCGCTCGTTATGCACGGCGGAAGCGGTGTAAGCGTTGAGGACTACAAGAAGGTTATCGACCTCGGTATCCGCAAGATCAACTACTACACCTATATGGCTAAGGCGGGCGCAGCAGCGGTTGCAGCTCTCTCCGACAAGACCTTCTATCACGACATAGAGGTTGCCGCTATCAACGGTATGAAGGCTGACGTTATGTCCGCTATGAAGGTTTTTGCTAACAAGTAATACCTTTTAACTATACAGAAAGCCTCGGGCGATGCCCGAGGCTTTTGTTGTTTGTTATTTACCTTTGATTACTGAGGCAGTTCGAGTTTTACCCATTTTCCGCCCCTATAGTAACCGAAATCAACATTGGGCTCCCCGCTGACCGCTTCTGCCGCTTCTTCGGGAGTCAGAGCCCACTTGACGTAAGCGAAGTCCATATATGCATCGGTTCTTGATGCGCTGTTGTAGAAGGGTCTGAATCCTACAAACTGTGCCGCAAGATCTTCAACACCGTTTTCAAGGAAATGAGCCACTCCGTCATCTCCAACGCTTTGACCCATATCAACGATAACGGTATGCCACTGGGTATCGTTTGACATGACGTACCATGATCTCTGCGACGGTTGCGAGAAATAGTCTCCTGCAAGTGCGCTTGAGCTTGTCGCAAACTGCATCCATCCCGATGTTACGTTGGTGCGGTACTTAAAGATAAGATACTGTCCGCTCTTGCCTTCCGCGTCGGCATAGGAATGTGCCCAATAGCCGTTTGCTGTGCCTGTGGTGTTGTTATAGATTCTGACGTAGTCAAATCCCTCGTCGTTCTTAACTTCAACAGATCCGAGTGCATAACCGTTTGTGTTTGCCGCATTTGCAATATCCTGTGCGGAAAGCTGGAAATCATCGCTTGCTTTGTTCGACACTCCATACTCTTTCGCGGTTCCCGCATTTGCAAAGCTTGTGCCATAATCAACGTATGCATCGCCCTCGCTGAGTATCTCACCAAGATCATCAACTATCGCAACATAAGCAACATCGAAGGAGTATGCCGCGCTGGGATTGAGCATCATGTAGATCTGTCCTGTGGAGTTGCAGACGTAGTTTTCCTGAGCAGACAGGTCAAGGACTGCTACGGTCCAGCTTGCCGGCAGAGCGGTACCTCCGCGAACACCGATATTTTCGGTAAGAGCGCCGTGTACTACTCCGTTAGAGCTTACCTTCATATTCACAGTTCCCGCGCTCATGCTTCCGCGGTACATCATTACGAGATAATTACCCGTATCATAGCTTCCGGTCGTCGCGCTTCCCGCTCCGCCTCCGCCTGTAAGATTAAGGTGAGTTGCTCCGGATCCTGCATAGGATACATATGCGACATCTGCCACGGGATCATATTTAAGTGTCTTTGTGCAATTTGTGCTCCAGTTGCTCATGCCTGTGAAGGAAGCATACCAGTTAACGTCCGCACTTATCGTCTTGGTGTAAAGTGTATTTTCACAAACTGAACACTTGTAGGTGTAAGTCTGTCCGCTGACAGTCTCTGCTACAGCGTGGGTTACGCAGGAGCCCGTATCAGCTTCAACCTTAATTGAGCTATTGGTTGCATTGACAAGATCAACGGTTTCCTGTCCCGTAATCGCGCCTATCTCTGCCCAGCTATCGGCAAACGCCATATAGGACAGATCAACGTAGGAATCGGTGGAGAATTTCGCAGAATCGCTTGAATAGAAGGTAAACTGGAGATATACGACGTTATAGTTTCCGTCCTCATTTTCTACCCATTTATCCGACCAGGTTTTTTCGAAATCAAGCACAAAGTACGTCCATTTGTCCGTTTTGAGGTTAGCCTGAGGAAGCTTTATATCTCCCGACTTCATATTTGCTCTGTTTTCGTAGGTCGCTTCACCGTTTATCGTTCCGACGGTAAGCGCAAGAGATGATATGTTAATGTTGCCTCTCATCTTCAAAACCAGGTATTTTGCATTTCCGACATCGACGGGATTTATTTGTGCTGCGGGCCATGAACCCGAGCTATTTCCGCCAATTCGAGTCCAGAATATCTGGCCTGTCTGGTTCATTCCGGCAAATCTGTGGTAAAGAGTTCCATTTTCGTTGATAAGACCGCTATCGGTGATATTATAAGTTCCTCCGCTCGGACGTGTTCCTATATAGCCTGCGCCGAGGTACTTATTCGCGCTCTCCGGGAAAGTCTCACTTCCGAGGTCTGTCAAACAAAGCGGGCAGGAATATGCGTTGCTTGTTGCGGTAGCTTCTGTCTTTATTTCGGGATGGGCTACACATACATTCGTCTTACTGTTTCGAAGCACGCAAGCCGCGTTCCCCGTTGACCACTCATAATTCCTCTCCGAAACAAGACTGCCGACATCGCTGAGATTATCGCAAAGAGCGATATATGCTATATCCATAGTTGCATTCTCAACGCCTTCAGCCGACTGATGTGCCGGGAAGGGTCTTAACTGGAGATACTTGATCGAATAGGTGCCGTCTCCGTTGTCTGTATAATCAGAGCCGGACGAGTTTCCAACACGAGTCGCAAGGTCAATAACCGAAACGTGCCACTGAGCGTCCTCTGTTGCCTTGAATGCAACGCCTTGGGTTTCATTCAAAAGATTGGCTCTTTGTGTTGACACATAAAGCTTGTGAGTTGTCTGGCCCAGTCCGTTATCATTAACTCTGATCTTCATTACGAGGTAACGACCCGAGGTGTATGTGTTCACACCATCCTCCACAATCGGGTTCCACGATGCCCATCCGTTGTTGTTCACGATCATATTACTGATGCGGACAAACTTAGTTCCGTCGGTATCCGTTTCCTCAGTGAGCGTAACCGTACCGTTCATTGACTTTCTTTCAACGAGTTGCTCTGCGGGCATATATTTATCGATCTTGTTGCTGACCGCATTGCCCATTACCTCAAAGCAGATCGAGCACTGTGCATAGGAGTTATCAGCATCCGCGCTGAGACGGTGCGCGTACTGGTGTTGGCAGCTTGCGTTTGCTTTATCCATTGCAAGAACGTAAAGCTGGTACATAGATCTTGCAACGTCACTGTATTCCTCGTTTGATTTGAGCGCGGAAAGATATTCCATAACGCTCTTTGTCGCCGAGAAGGTCTCAGCTCCGTCTGTTACCTTTACGGTATATGCGGCATCAAATACTGCCACACCCACGTTTGTAATGTCAACTCTGTATCTTCCTTCTCCAAGATTGACGATTCCTGCGTTCTTTTCATCTGAGCCGTTTTTGGATACAGTTGCAGAGAGTGTTCCCTCTCCTGTGTAGTTTACATAAAAACGAAAAACGATATCGTTGGGCTCAATTGAAAGTGTGAGGATGTCTCCCTTGATGCTCTCACTCTCGGTAACCGAGCCCTCTGTGAAGCCAATCGAGGTAACTCCGTGTATAGGGTTCGTATCAAGAGCATATATTCCCTCGTTTGCAAGCACATCGCTTGCATCAGAGAACGCGCCCTGCGCCATAGCTCCCCAGTTGAGGAGCGCACGCATCGAGTTGTGATAGCTTGCAAGACTTGCATCTGCGAGAACATCGTTACAGTATTCAGCCACAGAATACTCAAGTGCCTCTCCAACTCCTGCCTCGCTACCCATGTATACGCGAACGGTATGAGTCATCTGAGAGGGTGCTACGGGTACTGTTACACAGTAGCATTCCTTGTCTTCACTTCCCGTTACGGACGCGGGAACGGTCACCTTTTTGATCTCGTTGAGTTCAATTGTGTAGCTGTTATCGATCTCTTTCGTCACGGGATCTACAACCTCGGCTTTTACGTATTCCGCACTGCCGAGGGTGCTGTAATAAAACTTAAGGTTTACCTTGCCTGAAACACTTGCCTGGGCAAATTCGTATTTTTCGCCGTGGTCCACTGCTCCACCCGAGGTGAGAAGAGCAGCACCCGCTATTGCCGTTACCGCAAGGAGGGCAACAAGTGCTATCACGGCTATTATAAACGTACTTCTTTTAAATAATTTCATTTCTCTTTCCCCCATTATACCTCGTCTTGATTTCCCGCTTCAATTACAGGTCCGTTCCACTCCTCGGTCTCGCTGTACGTTATTATATCGCAAGACACGTACGTGAGGATAACGCTCGGGGATACGTATTCTTTTTTCATAATTCTTCCCTACTTATTATAAATTTTTTAAAATCCGCTTTTATGCAAGGGGATACCACTTGCCGCCCTTATAGTAACCCGAATCAATATTTGTCTCTTCACCTATAAGCTCATACGCCTCGTCGAGACTTGCTGCCCATTTGATATATGCGAAATCCATATACGCGTCTGCCTTTGCCGCGCTGTTGTAGAAGGGTCTGAAGCCTATAAATTTCGCAGCATAATCACCGTTTCCATATGCGGAAAAGATCGGAGTACTGCTGTCAGCAACGGATTGGCCCAGATCAACTATAACCACGTGCCAATTTTCATCGACCGGCATTACGTACCAGGATCTCTGTGTATCTTTCTTGAAATAATCATCAACAAGCTCGCCTGTACTCGTCGCGAACTGCAACCAGCCCGAAGTTACGTTGGTGCGGTATTTGAAGATAAGATACTGTCCGCTGTTACCGTTAGCATTCGCATAGGAGTGTGCCCAATATGCGTTTGCTGTGCTTGTGTCGTTGTTGAATACTCTTACGTAGTCGAAGTCTCCGTCGTTCTTTTTCTCGACCGCGCCGAGTGCATAGCCGTTTGCGTTTGCCGCGGACTCGATCTCATCTGCGGAGAGCTGATAATCGGGGGACGATGTCTCTGCTTCTGTGGGAGCTGTGGGAGTATCATCACCGTTGCTAACCTTATTACCGGTTTCGGTAACGTAAGACTCATGATTCGACCATCCGCCCGTATAAAGCTCATAGGTCTCGTCTGTGATAAGTGCTCTTGCCTCGTCTACCGAGTCGACTACTGCCGCATACGCTATGTCAAACGTGTAATGAGTTCCGCCTGTCGTAAGCATAATATAGATCGGTGCCGTTGTGCCGCGCGCGTACGCTGCCACGTGCGAGAGATCTATTACAGCCACTCTCCATTCATTTGCGGGCAGATCTGCTGCCGCCTGAGTTCCTACCAATGCTCTTGAACCGTTGGTGCTTGCATTAAGACCTATAGATCCGTCAGAGGATGCGCGGTATTTCATAACGAGATAATTACCTGTCTCGAAGCTTGCGCCGGTCGCAGAGCCCGCGCTCTTTCCGCCGGTTATATTAAGGTGGTCTCCTCTATTTCCCGAATATCTGTTGAAAAGAACGTTGTTTTCGGAATCATAGAGATAATATTCGAGCTTATTCTGATAAAGGTTCATCGCGCCGAGGGGCGAATACCAGTTTACAGACTCGGGGATCTCGGTCTGGTACATCACCGCGCCGCAAAGAACACACCCGTATGAATACTTGTTGCCGTTTACCTTTTCGCTTATAGCGTGAGCATCCTTACATTTTCCGGTCTCTACATCAACCTTTGCTGAAGCGTTGGACGTGTATACCATATCTACTGTATCTACGTCGAGGTAGTCTGCGACCTCGTCCCAGTTGTCAAGGAACGCCATTGACGCCAAGTCAAGATACATATCAGACGCAAAAGTGCCGTTCATCGTGAACTGGAGATAGCAGACCTTGTAGTTACCCTCGGAATCGGCTACCCAATAGTCTCCGTACGTACCCGAAAGGTCAAAAACGAAATACGACCATTCATCTGCCGAAAGCTTATTCTGAGGGATCTTAATGCCGCCGTGTTTCATATTTGCGATATTTTCATGAGTTGCATCGCCCACGATAGTTCCGATCGCAAAATCAATATTAGATATGTTTACCTGTCCTCTCATCTTAAGGACGAGATACCTGGCTTTTCCTACTTCTATGGGATTGATCTGTGCCGCCGGCCAGGGTGCGCCTGTGCCGTCAAAGCCTATTCTTGACCAGAAGATCTGTCCGACCTTGTCCTGTCCCGAGATTCTTGTATACATCACGTCATTCTCGGTCTTGATTCCATTGTCGGTTACCTGATAGGTAGCTCCCGCAGGGCGTGCCGCAAGGTAAACGGGATCGAGATAAGCGTTAACAAATTCGGGCACCTCATAGTTATCCTCGGGAAGTCCCGAAGAGGAAGAGCCTTCTCCCTGAACAGTTCCTCCCGCGATTATCTCCTTATTTATGTAATCGTAGCAGAGGGGTTCCTTTGTTCTCATATAGGGATCGGTGTTATTACCGATTCTGACCACCTTGAGAACTCCTGCGTTTACGTCAACAGACACTACGTTGAAGGAATCGTACGTTTTTGTTCCCTCAACTCTGACTCCGTCACACCAATAATCCCAAGGTGTTCCCGACTCAACGGCGATATTGAGAACTCCGCCGAGGGTATAACCGCAGAGATCGTGGTGCTCGTGTCCGACGAGGTTGACGATGTGTACTCCACCCTTCTTGATGAAGTCAGAGATAACGTCCTCTATCGGGTGCTTTCCAAGAACACTGTAAAGGTCGTAGTTATATGTATGGAATGAAGTGTCAAGCGGGAACGCGATATTTCCGCTGGGCTCGTGCATAGCGGTTATAACGTGAAGCCCCTTTGCCAGCGCGTCGTCAAGGAGTCCCTTTGCCCATTCCTTTTGCTCGTCTATGTCATAATACTGGTCGAAGGCGATAAGTCTGATATTAGAGTCGGGGAAATCTCCGTAATATGCCATCGAGTATTCGCCGGGCATAAATGTTACTCCCCAATCCTTGCACTGTGTACCGCAGATTATATCGTATACACTCTTCTTTGTTGCGGTCTGCTGCTTGCTGACGCCGGGAAGCATCGTATCGTGGTTTCCGGGGAGGTTGAGGATCGGAACGTCACAATCTCCGCCCTTTTCGTACATATCTACAAATTCAGCCTGTGTTCCGCCAACATAGTCGCCCGTGTGGATAGCAAACGTCACGTACTTGTCGTAGTAGTTGATCCACTCTACCATTCTTCTCCACATATCGTCTCGCTTGTGCATATCCGATGCGTGGACAAACTGAAGAACCTCGTATTTATCTCCAAACGCCTCGGGTCTGCCCGATGCGCCCTGGATAACGTAGGGTTCCATATCCTTGTTGAGAGAGATGATGCTGTCGTCGGCAACGCCCGATCCCGAAGCGCCGCCCGACGCCTTTACACCGGTGTCGGTCTTACCTATCCACCAGTTGCCATTTGCACCGATGTGAGGTGTAACGCCGTCTTTACCATCCTTACCGTTCTTGCCGTCGGCTCCGTCTTTTCCTGCAAGAGAAGCTATCCACTGCTCGATCGTTCCCTCGTAGCCGTTCTCTACGGCAAGCTCGTACGCGGATTTACCGTCGCTTCCCGCACTTCCTGCGAGAGAGCTGATCCATTCCGCCTCGCTGCCCGTAAAGCCGTTGGCAACCGCGATCTCATACGCAGACTTTCCGTCAGCGCCCTTGAGGGACGCCACCCACTCTTCAAAGGTACCCGTGTAGCCCTGAGAGGTGAGCTTTTCATAAACCGCGTAAGGATCGTTATAGATCTCATCATAATTTGTGTTTTCGCCCTCTGTTTCGGCATTGCCGCCGTTTCCTTCGGTTTCTGCCGGGATCTCTGTGTCATTGCACGCAAAGAGAGACAGGAGCATAACCGTCGCTATCAGAGCGGTGAAAAGTCTGATCCACATTGTTTTTTTCATACTTTTTTCTCCTTTTTAAGGGATTTTGTGTAAATGCACCAAAAAACATCAGATTTATTGATTGTTATTGGAAAGTTTACAATTTGATTATATCATTTACTATATTTGAGTGATACAATATAATTACATAAAAATATCATATTTTTTCGATTTCGGTTGGCAATACATTATAATAAAAGGAAGGAGGGCGCAAAAATTGTCGAAAAGTATAAAGCAACTCAGTTCACTTGATGACAGGGGTGTTTTTTGCTCGGAGGTCGATGCCGTAGACCCATTTCATTCCACTTACAGCTCTACGCACGTGCATACAAATATCGAGCTTGTTTATTCGGTGGACGCAAGCGTCTCCTTGGAGATAGAACGAACATCCTTTTCCCTTTCAAGCGGCGATCTTATTATAATCAGCCCCGGAGAAAAGCACTCGCAAAGCATTATCGGATCAGGACATTACTATAGCATCAAGCTTTTGCCCAACATTCTTTTCTCATCCGACCAGACCTTCTCGGAATATAAATTTTTCAATCAGTTTCTCGCACTTAATGACAAGAAAAGGCTTTATCTTAAAAACGAGCTTTCCTCCTCCGGAATAAGCGAAATATTTGGGGACGTTATGCGCGAATGGACAAGAAAATCCTCGGGGTACGAGCTTATGATAAGAGCAAATATTCTAAAGATATTTACCATTCTCGCAAGATCCAACGACAAAACAGAGCGACACAAGGGCGGTAAGTTTTCAAACGACGCAATAAACAGCGCACTCTCCTATACCTCGGACAATTTCGCCTCGGTCACCGAGCAAGACGTTGCAGAGCATTGCGGACTCAGTCTGGCGTACTTCTCCACACTCTTCAAAAACACCGTGGGGGTTAAATTCGGAGAGTATCTCCTCCAGCTTAAAATAGGCAGAGCGAAAACTCTTTTGCTGACGACCGACAAGAGTATCACTTATATCGCGTACGAAACCGGATTTTCTTCATCAAGTCACTTTATCGCGCGATTCAAGGAGCTTGAAAACACAACGCCCGCAAAATATCGCAGGCAGGCGCAAACGGAGGGCTCGGTAAGTCGAATGAAGGCTCCCGCGTTTTCAGCGTGCTTTGACCAGACGGGACAGAAAAGCGGTCATCTTCTCGTTATGAAGTACCGCACCAACAGAGCGGACAATCCCCCCTGGATGCCGATGTTCGCCTGCACCGACAAGCATAATCCCGATCACGATGATCTGACCTGGACAATTCTTGAGACCGATGAGCGCTGGCACGTTATTATTATGGATCTGCACAGATCCAAGCAGCTTTTTAAGTCATTCCTGCCGACAAAGGACGGAGATTTCTTCGGCGGAAACGTTCATTTTCACATTTTTTATAAGATCCGATTCCCTTCTCAATATATTGACTTTGCTTACATAGCATACGCAAGCAGCCTCGAGAAGGCATTCGAGATGATCGGAGATGGCGAGGACGTCTCAATGGGCTACTTTGAGGACGACGGACCCAGCAGGTGGATCAAGATCCCGTTTGACCCACCGGAAAACATAAGCGCCAGAAGTATTCCCACAAAGTTTTATCGGGATGCTAAGGGGCTTTTCGCGGATGCTTCCTCAAACGGCATCTCGCTTAGAAAGATCGAGTCTCTCAAGGAGGGAGACGTCGAATTTACCAGAATATGGTGCCCGTAGGCATTAAAATAATCACACTTTGCCCCGACGGGCGGAAAGGACGTAAAATGATACTTGATTATTCACAAAACGGATTTAAAATGATATTTGAGGTGACAGAGGGCGGCGCGATCGTTCTGAGGCACTTCGGTAAGAAGGACGAGGTGGTTGCAAAGAACAAAACAAACCCCAAGGCATCCGTCGTTAACGTTCACGTCTCGGGCGACAACCCCAACGATCACCACTTCTTCAAGCACACCGGAAATTCCGCGGATTTTACACTTAAATACATATCTCACGAATACTATGAAAATGAGCTTGGCAATAAGCTTGAGATCACACTTGAGGACGACAAGCTTCGCGCGGTTGCTCACTATCAGTTCTATAAGAACATTGCAGCGGTAAGAGCCTGGAGCGTTATCACGAATATTTGTGAGGAAAACGTGGGTCTTGAATACGTTTCCTCCTTCTCCTATCACGGATTCAATGACGGCATGCTTACACCTAACGAAAACCTTGAGGTGTATATTCCTCACAACTGCTGGTGCCGCGAGCTTGATTGGAGAAAATACTCCCTTTCCGATCTCGGAATCGAGGGCATTGGCGGTGCGGCAAGCAAGAGAATTGCCATATCCTCAAGCGGAACCTGGTCAACCAAGGAATACGTGCCTATGGCGGCTGTAGTCAACACCGAGGTGGGCTGTGCGTACCTCTGGCAGATCGAGAACAACGGCTCCTGGCACTGGGAGATCTCGGGAACGTCCGACATGCTTTATTTCAAGCTCTCGGGACCTACCGAAAACGAAAGCCATTGGTACAAGGAGCTCGCTCCGAACGAGAGCTTTGAATCCGTCACCGCCTGCATCGCTCTTGGCGAGGACTTTGACTCCGCTCTCGCCGAAATGACCGCATACCGCCGCAAGCTCTTTATAAATCAAGAGCGCAATGCTTCTATGGCGGTCATATTCAACGACTATATGAACTGTCTTGGCGCAAATCCAACAGAGGAAAAGGAAATTCCCGTTATCGACCTTGCTGCAGAGGCAGGCGCGGAATACTACTGTATGGATGCGGGCTGGTACGCCGACGGCACCTGGTGGGAGACTGTCGGTGAGTGGATGCCCTGCGAGTGGAGATTCCCTCACGGACTCAAATACGTATTCGATTACATCAAATCCAAGGGTATGGTTCCCGGAATCTGGCTTGAGATAGAAGTTATGGGAATAAACTGTCCTCTTGCAAAGGTCTGGCCCGACGATCGCTTCTTTATGCGTCACGGCAAGAGAGTTATCGACCACGGCCGTTATCAGCTTGACTTCAGAAATCCCGACGTACGCGAATTCGCTACGGGCGTTGTTGACCGTCTTATACGCGAGTACGGAATAGGATACATAAAGACAGACTACAACATAGAGGGTGGTATCGGCACAGAGGTCAACTCGGACAGCTTTGGCGACGGATTGCTTGAGTGCAACCGCGCGCACTTCTCCTGGCTATGCGAGATAATGGAAAAATATCCCCATCTCATTGTTGAAAACTGTGCGAGCGGCGGCATGAGAATGGATTACAAGATGCTCTCTCTCCTTCCCATCCAGTCGACGAGTGACCAGACAAACTATAAGCTCAATGCAAACATTGCGGCTAAGTCATCGACTGCAGTTCTCCCCGAGCAAAGCGCGGTCTGGGCTTACCCTCTCGCCAAGGCGGACAAGAACGAGATACAGATGAATATGGTAAACGCTCTTCTTCAGAGAATCCACCTCTCGGGTCAGATATTTGGCTGGAACAAGGAGCAGATGTCATACGTCAAGGAGGCTATTGAGGTCTACAAGTCATACAGACACGAGATTCCCGAATCGATCCCCTTCTATCCCTTAGGAATTCCTCACGCGTCGGACAAGGTATTCTGCTCAGCATACAAGACTTCCTCCTGCATCCGTCTCGGAGTCTGGAGAATGGACAGCGAGAGCGACACTCTCTATATTCCGCTTAACACCGACAAGCAGGGTGTTCGCGTGCGCTATCCTCTTGACAACGGAGCGACTATTGAAAGAGTTGATGGTGGTGTTAAGGTAACGCTCCCCGAGCAGTTCACGGCTGTGATAGTTGAGGTTTTTTAACCAAAAGGAGAAGAAATGATACTTGATTTTTCACAGAGAAATATTAAGATCCTTTTCGAGGTGTGCGAGGATGGCTCTGTCATCCTCAAACACTTCTCCCTCAGAGATGAGGACAAGGATAGAATCAAAGCTCCCGAGAAGCGCAAGATCGTCAATATTCAGGTCTTGGGCGAGAACAAGATGGACAATCACATCTTTAAAAACACGGGATGCTCGGGCGATTATACGCTGAAATACGACTCACACGAGTATTATGAAAACGAGCTTGGAGATAAGCTCGAAATAGTGCAGAAGGACTCAAGGATGAGAGTTGTCTCGCATTATCAATTCTACCGAGATGCATCGGCGGTGAGGGCGTGGACATCCGTTACAAACATTGCCGATGAGCCGCTCGGTCTTCAGTACGTTTCCTCCTTCACATACACGGGATTTGACGATGGAAAGCTCCCTATTGAAGAAAATATCCGCTATCACATCTGCCACAACACCTGGAACAAGGAATTCAATTGGCGATCCTTCACTCCCGCGGAGCTTGGACACGAAAACGTCGTAGTTGCAACGAGCAAGCGCATTCTCGTCTCAAACTGCGGAACGTGGTCGACCAAGGAATACATCCCGATGGGCGCTATTGAGAACACCGAGCTAAATCAAGTTTATCTTTGGCAGATAGAAAACAACGGCTCCTGGGAATGGGAGATATCGGGCATATCGAATATGCTCTATTTAAATCTCTCGGGTCCCACCGACAACGAACACGGATGGTACAAGGAGCTTGAAAAAGGCGAAGACTTTGAGTCGGTCAAGGTCTGCATCGCACTCGGCGAGAGCTTTGACGGTGCGCTGGCAGAGATGACCGCCTATCGCCGCCATATTTACAAGATGAACAGTGCAAACGCGAATATTCCCGTCATCTTCAACGACTATATGAACTGTCTCGGCGCAAACCCGACCGAGGAAAACGAGATCCCGATAATCGATCTCGCGGCAGAGGCGGGCGCGCAATATTACTGCATGGATGCGGGCTGGCACGAGGAAAAGACCTGGGGCTGGATGGACAATATCGGAGAATGGATCGAGTGCGAAAAGCGTTTTCCCCACGGACTTAAAGCGGTCTTTGATCACGTGCGCGAACGCGGTATGATACCCGGAATATGGGTAGAAATAGAGGTTATGGGCATCAACTGTCCCTTAGCGAAAGCCTGGCCCGACGAGTGCTTCTTTATGCGACACGGTAAGAGAGTCAAGACCCGCGGGCGTTATCAGCTTGATTTTCGCTCGAAGATCGTGCGCGATCACGCAACTGCGGTGGTCGACAGGCTTATTCGCGACTACGGAATCGGGTATTTCAAGTTCGACTACAATCAAGACAGCGGTGTCGGAACCGAATACAATGCCGACAGCGTTGGCGATGGTCTGCTTGAGCATAGCCGCGCCTTATACGGTTGGCTTTGCGAGATAAGCCGCAAGTATCCCGATCTCATTATCGAAAACTGTGCGAGCGGCGGTATGAGGATCGACTACAAGCAGCTCTCCATCCTCTCTATCCAATCGACAAGCGACCAGACGAATTACATCTGGAACGCAAATATTGCATCCAAGTCCGCGACTGCCGTTCTTCCCGAGCAAAGCGCGGTCTGGGCTTATCCCAGAGGAGAGGCTGACGAAAATACCGTCGTTATGAATATGGTGAACGCGCTTTTGCAAAGAATTCACCTCTCGGGCAAGATATTTGATTGGAATGATGATCAGATGGCTATCGTCAAGGAAGGTATTGATTGCTACAAAACGTATCGGCACGAGATTCCTCTTTCCGTTCCCTTCTACCCACTCGGAATCGCAAAGCAGACAGATCCCTTCTTTTGCTCGGCGTTCAAAACACCCACGTGCGTGAGAATGGCGGTCTGGAGAATGGACTCGGAGGATGACACGGTGTTCATCCCCGTCGACACTGAATATAAAAACGTGCGCGTGATCTTTCCGAAGAAGAACAAGGCTACTGTCACGCGCGTTTGCGGCGGTGTCAACGTTACGCTTAAAGATAAAAGATCGGCGATCATTCTCGAAATATTATAACACAAAAGTGCTTGGCATTACGCCAAGCACTTTTATGTTTCAAATTTTGATTTGTCGAACGGTTTAGTGCGAAGCGAATGAAAGTTTTTACGTCGCTTTTTCCAAAAAGCGACCGCCAATCCAACGCGCGGAGCGTTGGTCGCCGCGCGCACGCGGCGAAACCT
>SVRT01000004.1:119973-133123 GCA_015064685.1 Oscillospiraceae bacterium | reverse complement strand
GCGGTCGAGCTTTGCCGTGCATAATTGATCGGCAAGCATTTTGATCACTTATACATAATTGGGAGATAAGCTATGAATACACGCGAGCGTTGTATGAATATTTTGCACTACAAGGACGTCGACCGTATGCCTGCGGTGCATTTCGGATATTGGAACGAGCTGCTTCTTGAGTGGGCGGAGCAGGGACACATCTCAAAGGAGATGGCGATAGCGGCGGCTGCCGACAGCTCGCCCGCTCAGCAGGAGCTTGATAAGATCCTCGGCTGGGACTGTAACTGGTACAACACGGTCGGTTGGAACTCGGGACTGTATCCCGCGTTTGAGAGAAAAGAGCTTGAGATATTGCCCGATGGCTCTCACCGTGTGATGAACGAAAACGGCGTTATCGAGAGGATAAAGCCCGGAGTCGTGTCTATTCCTTCGGAGGACGATTATCTTCTGAAGGACAGAGAAGCGTTTGAAACGCTTTACAGACACAGAATGCAATTCTCTCCCGACAGAGTTGCGAGTGAGTGGCTCAAGAGCTTCAACGAGACGAGAAATAAGGAGCTTCCCGTAGGTCTGCATCTCGGAAGCGTACTCGGTCAGCTCAGGGAGATCACTACGGTCGTTGGAATGAGCTATCTTATGTACGACGAGGACGAGGAGCTGTTCGCCGACATAATCGACACCTTTGCAGATATGCAGTACAAGTGTGTCGAGGCGGTCTTTGAGACGGGCGCGAGATTTGATTTCGCGCACTATTGGGAGGATATCTGCTTTAAGAGCGGGCCTCTGCTCTCTCCCACTCTCTTTGACGAGCTTTGCGCAAAGCACTATAAAAAGAGAAACGAGCTTTGTCACAAGCACGGCATAGATATAATCTCGCTTGATTGCGACGGAGTTACCGAAAAGCTCATCCCGACCTGGATCGAGAACGGTGTCAACGTAATGTTCCCGATAGAGATAGGTACTTGGGGAGATCAGTTTGAGGCGGCGAGAAACAAGTGGGGCGAGAGGATACTCGGTGTCGGCGGCATGGATAAGACTGCGCTCCGTAAGGATAAGGCGGCGGTCGACGCTGAGATCGAGAGACTCAAGAGACTTAGTGCAATGGGCGGATTTATTCCTTGTCCCGACCACAGAATTATGCCCGGCTCTCGCTTTGAGCTGGTACAGTATTACGCCGAGGAGATAAAGAAGATCGGCGTGTAATTTGATGCTTTCAGAGGTTTATAGATGAAATACAATATGAAGGAATGGATCGAGGGACTTAAGGGCGAGCATAAAAAGAAGGCTATGCCCATACTCTCCTTCCCCTGTGTCTCTCTGCTCGGCGTAAGCGTCCGTGAGCTGATCTCGGACAGCGAGCTGCAGGCTGAGGGAATGAAGGCGATAGCAGATAGGACCGATGCCGCGGCGGCGGTCAGCTTTATGGACCTTTCTCTTGAGGCGGAGTGCTTTGGAGCGACGGTCGTCGTGTCTGACGATGAGGTGCCTACGGTCAAGGGAAGGATAGTCAGCGATATGGACGAAGCGGAGGCTCTTGCCGTTCCCCGCGTCGGAAGCGGAAGAACGGATATCTACATCGACGCTATAAAAAAGGCGACAAAGATGATCACCGACCGCCCCGTGCTTGCGGGTATGATAGGTCCGTTTTCTCTGGCGGCGCGTCTTCTTGACGTGACCGAGATAATGGTGGATTGCTACGACGACCCCGATATGGTCCATACGGTGCTTGAAAAGGTTACCGAGTTTCTGATCGAATACGCCAAGGCGTACAAGGCGGCGGGAGCGAACGGAATAGTTATGGCTGAGCCTGTTTCGGGCTTGCTGTCCCCCTCGCTTGAGGAGGAGTTTTCCTCGCCCTACGTCAAGCGCGTGATAGACGCGGTCCAGGACGATGATTTTATTCTCATATATCACAACTGCGGAGGAAATACGCCGAGGATGATAGAATCCTTTCTTTCCTTCGGCGCGGCGGCTTACCATTTCGGAAACGCCGTGGATATGGCGGAGATGCTTGAGAAAATGCCCTCCGACGTCGTCGTTATGGGTAACGTAGACCCTGCGGGCGTGCTTCGTATGGGAGACAAAGCGACGGTGAGACAGACGACGCTTGATATTATGGAAAAATGCTGTCAGTACGACAATTTCGTGATATCCTCGGGCTGTGATATACCTCCTCTGACTCCGTGGGAGAACATCGACGCGTTTTTTGCCGCGGTCGATGAATTTTACGCGGGGCGCGGTGAATAAAATGATCAATACACAAAAGCTATTTGAAAGGATAATCTCCGCACCGTTGCGCTTCGGCGCGTACAAGTCGGGCGTTATCAAGGTCGAGGACATTTCTCTTGACGCATCCTTTCGCTCGATGTGTGAGTCGAACGCTTGCGGTGCGTATGGGAAATGCTATATGTGTCCTCCCGACGTAGGGGATGCGGATCTGCTTATGGCACAAGTCGGCAAATACGACTACGCGCTCGTATATCAGACCGTGAGCGAGCTTGAGGACAGCTTCGACTTTGAAGGAATGGTCGAGGCAAAAAAGAAGAGCTACCCGCTAGCTCAATCTCTGCGCGAGGTGTTTGAGGAGCTTGGAATAAAAAGCGTTTTACACCTCGGAGCGGGCGGCTGCGGTGTGTGCGAGTGCTGCGCGAAGATAGACGGAGAGCCCTGCAGGTTTCCCGAAAAGGCAATGCCGTCACTTGAGGCTTATTGCATAAACGTATCGGAGCTTGCGCGCTCGGCGGGAATGAAATACATCAACGGTCAGAACACGGTCACCTATTTCGGAGCGGTGCTGTTCAAGATCGGCGGAGAAGAGAATGAGTAAATTGATCACGGTCACCGTCAACGGCGTGAAGGTACAAGCCGAGGCGGGGAACCTATTATCGGAGATAATCAGAGGAGAAAAGCCCTGTGGCGGTCACGGAAGATGCGGAAAATGCAGAGTCGTGGCGAAGGGCTTTCTTTCCGCGCCAAGTGAGAGTGAGCTTAAGCTTCTCACGCGCGGTGAGACAGAGCGCGGTGTCCGTCTTGCCTGTCTTACCCGTGCGCTTGGGGATTGCGAGATCGAGACGAATGATAAAATATCGCGCGAGCAGATAATCACAAGCGGCGCGACGGAGGATTTTGAGCTTGATCCTATATTCGAACGGTACGGCGTGGCGATAGATATCGGCACTACGACGCTTGCCGCAAGGCTATACGGCGCGGACGGATCTCTGCTTGCCGAGACCGCCGAGATAAATCCTCAAAGAGCGTGGGCGGCGGACGTTATTTCACGTGTCGAAGCGGCGCTCTCGGGAAAGGATCGTGAGCTTATGCTGGCTATAAGACAGGCTCTTGACGGAATGATAGGTAAGCTTTCAAAGGTGGCTTTTATTGATCCGAGAGAGATAGACGGCGTTGTCGTGACGGGTAATACGGTCATGCTCTCGCTCCTTGTCGGAGAGTCTGCAGAGCCGTTTTCACACGCGCCCTTTGAGGCAAAAAGACTTTTCGGAGAGTATTTCGGGGCGGGGGAGCTTGGGCTTTCAAGCCTTGAAGAAGATACATTCGTTTATCTGCCGCCCTGCATTTCGGCGTTCGTTGGGGCTGACACCACCTGCGCAATAATTGCGACCGGGCTTTTGAAGAGCGAGTGCGCAATACTCACCGATATCGGAACGAACGGAGAGATCGCGCAGACAAATAACGGCAGACTGACCGTCTGCTCGACCGCGGCAGGTCCCGCCTTTGAGGGTGTTGGCATAACGATGGGTATGAGAGGTGCTGCGGGTGCTATCGATAAAGTGTATATCGAGGACGGCAGCATCAAGGCGCACGTCATAGGTGACACGTCGCCCGTGGGCATATGCGGAAGCGGACTTGTTGACGCGGTCGCTTGTATGCTTGAAGAGGAGATAATAGAGGATGACGGATACCTTGAGGAGGATGAATTTACAGTCCTTGATCCCGTATTTCTTACGCCGAGGGATATCCGTATGCTTCAGCTTGCCAAAAGCGCTATATGCGCGGGTATTATGACGCTTATCAAAACCGAAAAAATTGATATAAACAATATTTCAAGGATATATATCGCGGGCGGATTCGGAAGCTATCTTAATTTAGAGAGCGCTTCAAGGATAGGCCTTATTCCGCGCGCATTGAAGGATAAAGCAAATGTGGTCGGAAACGCGGCTCTCGCGGGTGCTGTACGGCTATTGCTTGACCGCGGCGCGAGGAAAGTGGCAGAGAGATTGGCAAGAGATGCCGTTACGGTGGAATTATCCTCAAATCCGATCTTTTCCGACCTTTACACGTCGGGAATGATGCTTGAGGAGATCTGACGGATTCGGATAGAATTATTAAATGTAAAGCGGCTCGCGTGAAAACGCGAGCCGCTCTTGTTGTTTTATGATTATTTGCTGAAATTGATCTCGTTGAAGATCTGTGTTCCGTCTGCTGTTGTGATGGAGAGAATGCAACCCTTGTTGCCTTTATTATTCCAGTCACATATTGCAAGCTCAATGGTAAGTGTCTGACCTGCGTAGTCATCAAGCCAAGCGTACTGTCCCTTTCCGCCTGCATATAGCATAAATCTGCTATCTCCGTCAACAACAAATGTGTTAGTGGAGTATGCGGTTGTCTCGCGAACGATCGACGCGGTGATAACGTATACCTCTGTGGTATGAGCGGTATCTCCGTTGAGTGCGATAACGTCAGCCAACGTCTTACCTGTGATGAACGGTGCGGTAGAGTAAGCATTGTCGCCGTAGTTGTTCTGCAAAAGCTCTGCATTGTTTATGTATATCTGTCCGTCTGTGTCCTTGGAAAGACCTCTTGTGCCCTTGATGATGATCTCATCACCGATCTTGATTGTTGCCATGGTGGCGGTGTCTGTGAGGACTGTGATAACACCTGTTTCATCGATGAGGTAGAAGCCTGCGTTCTTATTTGCGACGGATGAAGCAACGATACCCTTTACGGTTATTTCTTCACCGATCTCGCTTGCGATCGCTTCGCTGACTGTGATTGAGGGAATTTCTTCCTCCGGAATGTCTACCTTGACAGTTACGGTTTCGCTGTATTCATTACCGTTGTATGCGCCTGTAATCGTAATAGTTGCTTCTCCGCTCTTAAGGCAGTTCATTACTGTCTTGCCGTCGGCTGTGCTGATCGTAATAATGCTCTCGTCGCTTGAAGCATAGGAGAGAGTAGCATTTTCAAATCCGAGAAGCTCGGAGGAAACGCTTGTGACAAGCTCAAGCGCGGGGTCGCCCGTGTAGAGCGCCGCGAACTGATCAACACCGTAGTATTTAACCGCGTGTTTTGCGGTATTATTGGTATCGAAAACAAAGTTTTCGTAAACGACCTTTACGGGGAGGAAACGGTAGAGACATCCTGCCGCATTGGATTTTGCGTTAAGAACAACAAGGTATACAGTGCAGATCTTGCCGTCGAATTCGTCGAGCCAAGCAAAGTCGTTTCCGTTGCACTGTGTATATGAATATGAGCCTGTTGTTCCGTCGAGGTCATTAATGTAGTAGTTTACAAATCCGTTTCCGAGAACTTTCTTTACAAGTGCGGTTACTTTGTAGATCTGTGTGGTAATATCATTGGAAATGGGGTTGTCCATGATCTCCTTAACAGTTGTGGTGGGGAAGGATGCGGAGATCCACTCGTTATTACCCTCGTCGTTGGAGATGATAGTAGCATCCTCAAGCTGATTGCAGCCCTTGTAGCCGTGAGTTGCCGCATTGTACTGTTCATCTTCAAGAATCCAGTAGGTCTTGGATGCGGCGATCTCTACCTTGTTACCGATCTTGAGTCTGCCTGCGGCATCTCCGTCGTATACGTAGATGGAATCAGCGCCGTTTACGAGAATAAAGCCGTTGGGCTTCATTCCGCTAGCGTACGTGATGCGTGCAACCACACCGGATACGATAAGCTTTGCGCCGATCTCTGCGTCTCTTGCCTCGGCGATAGTTGCCGCGGTGTACTCAGAAACGTCAAAATTGCCCTGGTTGGACTTGAACTCGATAAGTCTTGCGTTCTTGACTTCCTTTGTTCCGTCATAGTTCTGGAGGATACAGTGGAGAAGCACCTCGTCGCCCTTTGTGGGTGTTTCATCAAGCTCTGTGAAGGTCTTGGAGCCGTCTGCGCTATATGTTCCGTAAACGTAGATCTCGCCCGTCTCGTCGTAGATGATCATCTCGCCGTACTGGGGATTGGAGACTGTTTTTACGATCGCGCGGATGTAGTATCTTTCCTCGGTGATATTTCCGGGCTCGCCGCAAAGCTCAAGAGCTTCTGCGACAGTGATGACCTTGATGTCGTCGGGCTTGTCCTCGGGGTCGGTCTCGGGGTTGGTCTCGGGGTCGGTCTCAGGATCGGTCTCAGGATCGGTCTCGGGGTCGGTCTCAGGATCGGTCTCAGGATCGGTCTCGGGGTCGGTCTCAGGATCAGTCTCGGGATCAGTCTCGGGATCAGCCTCGGGCTCGGTTGCGGGATCGGTCTCGGGAGCCTCGGTAGGTGCCGATGTGGGAGCTTCGGTCTTGTTTTCATTTGTCTTATCGTTCTCGTTCTTTTTGCCCGAATCGCACGCGAAAAGCGATACGATCATAACGAGCGCAAGGATGAGAGATAGGAGTCTTGAAAGCTTCATTTGTCTGTACCTCACTTATTTAAAATTTGTTATCTTTATTCTACTACGGTTTGTGCCAAAAGTCAACATAAAAAGCCAAATAATTTATCTTTTTACCATACTGTGGAGTTGAACGTTCGCTTTGCATATATTGATGAAAAAAGGGGAGGCGGATCATGCGAGCGGACGGACTTTTGGCACTTTTTGAGTTGTGTGTAAATGCGGATTACGTAACGGTGGACGGAGGAGGAAGCTTTTGCTTAAAGAGGGACGGAGAGAGGCTTTTCGTGCTTTTTGAAAAGAGCGACGGGCTTGAGGATTGGGAGAATAATCTCGATTTTGCGGCACGGTCGCACAGCACAAGCGACGCGGTCGCGCCATACAGGGATATGAGCGAGGTGTGGTACTGTCACGGAGGCTTTTTGCGTGTCTGGAGGAGTATTTTACCGTATATTGAGGGTGCTTTGCTTGATCTTGATTTCAGAGAGATAATATGCGTCGGGTACAGTCACGGCGCGGCGCTCTCTCTTTTATGTCACGAATATCTGTGGTACAACCGTCACGACCTGCGCGGTAGGATATTCAGCTTCGCCTTCGGCTGTCCGAGGGTGATATACGGGCGCGTGCCGAGGGAGAGGGAGAGGTGGAGCGGATTTTACGTCATTCGCAATCTTGACGATCTTGTTACCCATCTGCCGCCGAGCATTCTTGGCTTCAGACACGTTGGTGAGATGCTCGAGATAGGCGAGGTGGGAAGATGGTCGCGAATTGATGCTCACAGAGCTGAAAATTACGTTCTTTCGCTTCGCTCTCTTGCTCAAAGCTCTCATATCCCTTGACAAAACGGGTTTTTTACTGTATAATCATATAAGGCGGAGTACGTGTCCGTCAATTTGTAATATGGGGAATGGACACGCGCCGGATGAAAATTGTGAGTCACGTTTATTTGTTATCTGCCGCTTTGGGCAGTATGTGGAGGATCATAGGGTCAACAGACGCTTCGTCTTGCGTCGGAGAGGACTTTTTATCGCTTTTTGATCTGCCGCAAGGCGAGCTTGAATTCGCAGATGCGATGCTTACCGAAAGTGTTGACGAGCCGCTCACTCTCGTCGGCAGACGTAGCGGAAAATATCTTCCGATAGCCGTTATAAGAGGCGGTGTGTTCGACACGTCTATGTGCCTTGCTCTTTGCTTCGATGCACCCGCGGAGGAGCTTATGGCTTTTTGGTTTGGGCACGGGCTTGAGGGCGCGGCGGCATCACCGTTATCGCTCGAGCTTGCGCGAGGATATGATACAACCAAGCCATTTGGCGAGGAGTGCTATGATTCGTCGCGTGTGATAAGAGAGGCACTGGCGCTCGGGGACGTATCGGAAAAGGGAAGAGCCTTCGGAGCATCCGCGCTCGAGGAGCTTGCATCGTGCATCGGTGAGCTTTTTTCGGTGAGGCTCGCTCTTACGGTATCAGACATAAGCCCTTGCAGCTCGGACAGAGGCAGAGTGTTCTCGATGGGATTTTGCATCGGATGCCTAGTGTTTATGGCAATGGCGGCAAGATCGTATTCCCGTGACGGAGAGGTGCAAGCTCACGCCTTTTGCGGAAACGGTCACGTAACACTTGATATCTCTTTTGATACAAGGAGTGGAGAGAAGCATCCCGCCGCGGATCTCTTTGTGAGCATAGCGGAGAGCTACGGTATTCCAATTGATATTAGAGCCGAGGACGGACGCGTCAGGTGTACCGCAATACCCGAGTATGCAGATGAGGCGCTTGAGGGTGTCAAGGAGCATATCCTCAGCATACGGGATTTTATCGACAGTTTTGCGCAACAGGAATAAAACAAGGAAAAAATTGATAATAATATATTAAGCCGCACTGCGCGGCACGGAGGAAAAAATGGCAAAATACAGACAGGGAAGAATAAACGACGAGCTTCAGAAGGAGATCGCAATGATACTTCGTGACGTCAAGGATCCCAGAGTCTCGGGCGCGTTCATCAGCGTTACAGGAGCGGAGGTTACACCCGATCTTAAATACGCAAAGGTGTATTATTCCGCGCTTATGGGTGACAAGAAGGAGGTCAGAAAGGGTCTTGCATCAAGCTCAGGCTTTATTCGCGGACAGATAGCAAAGAGAATGAATCTTCGCATCACTCCCGAGCTTACCTTCATCGAGGACGGCTCTATCGAGTACGGCGCGAAGATATCGAAGATACTTGAGGGTATCACGATAACAGATCCCGATGAGGAAGAGAGTGATGGAGAGGCTAATGACTGAGGCGGAGAACAAATTCGTTTCACTGAGTGAGAGTGAGGTCGCGCAAAGGCTTTTCGATGCCGGAAGCGTGCTTGTTCTGTTCCATATCAATCCCGACGGAGACGCGATAGGCTCGGCATTTGCCTTGAAGCACACGCTTTTGTCTTTAGGTAAGAGCGCGTGGTGCATCTGCGCGTCCGAGGCGCCCGAGAGATTACTTTTCGCACTCTCGGATTCCCAGGAGAGCGTTCTTCCGAGCAGCATTCCCGAGGGGATGGAATTTGATCTTGTTGTGAGCGTAGACACTGCGTCACCCTCGCAGCTCGGAGATCTTTACGAGATCTACAAGGACAAGATAGACATAATGATAGACCATCACGGCAAGGGAACGCCCTATGCGGACAATTACGTCCTGCCCGGCGCGTCCTCCTGCGGAGAGGTGCTATGCTTGGTGATAGACAGACTTCTGTCTATGGCGAAGGCAGAGATGCCGAAGCGGGTGTCAGAGCTTATCTATACCGCGATAAGCTCGGATACGGGGTGCTTTCGTTACAGTAACGTGTCTCCCTCGACACATATCCTCGCGGCAAGACTTATCGAGAGCGGAGTTGACGGAGCTGATATAAATCACCGCCTTTTCGGAATCAAGAGCTTAAAGCAGATGCAGGTCGAGCATGCGGGCTTTGAGAGGATGAACTTCTATTCGGGCGGACGTATCGCTATTATCACCTTTCCGTACGATCTCAAGGCGCAGTACGGCGCGACTGACGAGAATCTCGAGACCCTCGTTGACGTCGCGAGATGCGTAAAGGGCGTAGAGGTCGCGGCGGTGATCAAGCAGCCCACGGAGGAGAATAAATTCCGTGTGTCGATGCGCTCGTCATGCGATTTCGACGTCTCCGAGATCTGCGCGCATTACGGCGGAGGCGGACACGTTAGAGCCGCAGGCTGTACGCTGACCTCCGATTCGATACTTGCCGCAGAGATGACGGTCGTTGTTGCGGTGGAGCAGAGAATGCAGGATGAAGCTTCAAAAAATGAATCATAATTTAAAAAGACAAAATTAAAATGCGGCAGAGCATCCTATGCTCTGCCGCATACATTTTCATAAATATAAAACAAATTAAGCTTCGGTTTCGTCTTCTGCCTCGTCCTCGGTTTCATCCTCTGCCATCTGTGCGACATACTCAGCTGCATAGGATCCCTCGGGAGCGACTATATAATCCTTGCTGATACCGGTGAATGCGAAATCACCGATCTCCTTGATGGAAGCGGAAAGCTCAAGAGCGCCCTCTGCATCGAGCCCGGGGCATTCGTAGAAACAGAGGTTTCCAATGCTTTCAAGAGTTGAGGGAGCTTTGATAGAGGTTATAGCCGCGCACTTGCCAAATGCCTGATTGCCAATGGACTTAAGACCGCTGGGAAGACTGATGGATTCAAGAGCTGTGCAACCAAGAAAAGCGAAGTCGCCGATTGACTCGACAGAATTGCCTTCAAAAATAACGCTCTTAAGAGAAGTGCATCCCTGGAATGCGCATTCATCAATGTATGTAACGGATGCGGGAATCCTGATAGTTTCAAGAGAGGTGCATCCTGAGAATGCGAATTTACCTATGTATGTAACGGTGGAGGGAAGAGAAATTGACTTAATAGTAGAGAGCTGATAAAAAGCCTCGTCGCCGATTCCACTGACCTCGCGCTCCGCGATCTCCTCGGGGATAACTACTTTATGTACAGTTGAAAGTCCGCTATATCCGACTATAACGGCGGTCTCCGCGTGTCCGTCCTCAAATGTGACTGTTCCGGTTCCGATGTTTTCCGTATAATCGGGTGCGGCATACGCGTCGATATTGCTGGCATCCTCCTCTTCAGCTACACAAGCGCAAAGAGAGAGTGTGAGAAGCACAGAAAGAAGTACGAGAGTAATTTTTTTCATTTTGAACCTCCGAAATAGGTACTTTACAAAAGTATACACCGTAATTATACCTCAAAATAAAATAATTGTCAATACCCCAGAAGCTACTTTGGCACCCTCTTTTGTAAACATTTTATTTATTTACATTGTTTGGCGGCTGTGCGGGAGACAAAAAGCAAAAAGATTTTGTAATCTTATTGCGTTTTTTGGTTGCATATGGTATAATATTTTTGTGTTTTGACTAAAAAGAGAAACAAGGAGAAAGAGATGCTATCACAGATTTTTACCGCGGGAATATTCGGAATAGACGGATATATTGTGACGGTCGAGGCTGACAGTCAGCCCAAGCTGCCGAATTTTGAGCTTGTCGGCTTGCCCGATGCCGCCGTCAAGGAGGCAAAGGATAGAGTCCGCACCGCTTGTCAGAACAGTGGCTTCCGTTTCCCCGAGACCTCGTTTATGGTAAATCTCGCGCCTGCGGACAGAAAAAAGGAGGGCTCGGCTTACGACGTTGCCATCCTCATAGGCATTATGAAGTGCGCGGGGATAGTCAAGAGCGACCTTGACGTGTCGGACAAATGCTTTGTCGGAGAGCTTTCTCTTTCGGGTAACATTCGCTCAGTACGCGGTGTGCTTTCTATGTGCGTTGCGGCGCGTGATGCGGGGTTCAAGGAATTCTATGCACCTCTGGAAAACGCTCGCGAGGCGGCGGCAGTGGAGGGCATCAAGGTATATCCCGTAAAGGATATGAGGTCTCTCGTCGCTCATCTCAACGGCAGCGAGCCTATCGCGCCGATAGACTACGACAGAGACGAGTTCTTTTCTGCGACCGCTAATTACAGTATAGATTTTTCTGACGTTAAGGGTCAGGCTCAGGCAAAGAGAGCTATGGAGATCGCCGCGACGGGCGGACACAATATTCTGCTTATAGGCCCTCCCGGTACAGGCAAGTCGATGCTTGCCAAAAGACTTCCCACGATACTGCCGCCCTTGACCTTTCCCGAGGCGATAGAGACGACCAAGATACACTCGGTATCGGGAACTTTGCCCGACGGTGTCTCGCTTATCTCTGCGCGACCCTTCCGCTCTCCTCACCATACGATGAGCGCGGTCAGCTTGGTTGGCGGAGGAATAAATCCGATGCCGGGCGAGGTGTCTCTCGCGGACAACGGAGTTTTGTTCCTTGACGAGCTTCCCGAGTTTCCAAAGCAGGTGACCGATGCGCTCCGTCAGCCTCTTGAGGACAGACGCGTTACCATCACACGTGCAAGCGGGCGTGTGACGTTTCCGTGTAGCTTTATGCTCGTTGGCGCGATGAACCCCTGCCGTTGCGGCTATTTCGGTCATCCGACGAGAAAATGCACCTGCAAGCCCCTTGACGTTAAGAGATATATTTCGCGCATAAGCGGACCTATGCTTGACAGAATAGATATACAGATCGAGCTGCCGTCGCTGAGCTATTCCGAGATCTCGGACAATACCGAGAGCGCGGAGAGGAGCGAGACGATACGCGAGCGCGTCATCGCGGCGCGCGAGTTTGCGAGAGCGAGGATGGGAGATGCCTACCCGAACAATGCGTCGCTTGATCCCGCGGGAATCCGCAAATATTGCAAGGCGGACGAGGATGCTATGGAGCTTTTACGCGTAGCGTACGATTCTATGGGGCTTTCTGCTCGCGGCTACGACAGAATTATGAGGGTGGCAAGGACTATTGCAGACCTTGACAGAAGCGAGATAATCGGGGCGGAGCATATTGCGGAGGCGATACAGTTTCGCAGCTTGGACAGAAAATACTGGGGAACGGGCGACGAGTGAAGCCTTCAAAAACTTCCCGATACTGCGTTGCTCCTCAAAAGCAGCTCGACGTAGGGAACTACGCCTTCGCTTTGCTTTTTGCGGTGCGCCTTGTCTCGAAAAGTTTTTGCGCGGCTTCTTATTGCCACACTACTGTTTTTTGGAAACGGGCGAATAAAACCATCAAAATCTTCCCGATACTGCGTTGCTCCTCAAAAGCAGCTCGACGTAGGGAACTACGCCATCGCTTTGCTTTTTGCGGTGCGCCTTGTCTCGAAAAGTTTTTGCGCGGCTTCTTATTGCCAAACTACTGTTTTTTGGAAACGGGTGAATAAAGCCATCAAAATCTTCCCGATACTGCGTTGCTCCTCAAAAGCAGCTCGACGTAGGGAACTACGCCATCGCTTTGCTTTTTGCGGTGCGCCTTGTCTCGAAAAGTTTTTGCACGGCTTCTTATTGCCAAACTACTGTTTTTTGGAAACGGGTGAATAAAGCCATCAAAATCTTCCCGATACTGCGTTGCTCCTCAAAAGCAGCTCGACGTAGGGAACTACGCCATCGCTTTGCTTTTTG
>SVRT01000004.1:0-119963 GCA_015064685.1 Oscillospiraceae bacterium | reverse complement strand
CGGCTTCTTATTGCCAAACTACTGTTTTTTGGAAACGGGTGAATAAAGCCATCAAAATCTTCCCGATACTGCGTTGCTCCTCAAAAGCAGCTCGACGTAGGGAACTACGCCATCGCTTTGCTTTTTGCGGTGCGCCTTGTCTCGAAAAGTTTTTGCACGGCTTCTTATTGCCAAACTACTGTTTTTTGGAAACGGGCGAATAAAGCCATCAAAATCTTCCCGATACTGCGTTGCTCCTCAAAAGCAGCTCGACGTAGGGAACTACGCCATCGCTTTGCTTTTTGCGGTGCGCCTTGTCTCGAAAAGTTTTTGCGCGGCTTGTTTTTCCATTTTTCGCGTTCAAGCACTCCCGTTTCTCGAGGATTGGTTATGCTTTGAGCGAGGTTTTGTAATACTTGATTAATGATTTTAGAAAAAGTTATTTGAGGTGCTTTAATTGACAGAGATCTTATGTAGGTTATTTATTAAGGACAGAGAAAACGTGCGCTCGCCCGAGGTGAGACGCGCGTACGGCACGCTTGGAAGCGTGGTCGGAATTATTCTCAATCTGATTCTGGCGGCGGGGAAATGCGTTGTCGGACTTTTATTCGGCGCGATCTCGCTGACCGCGGACGGTATCAACAACTTGTCCGATGCGGGCTCGCAGATCATTTCATTTATCAGCTTTAAAATGGCGGCAAAGCCTGCCGACCGCGACCACCCCTTCGGTCACGCGAGGATAGAATACGTCGCTTCGATGATCGTTTCATTTTTCATTCTGCTCGTGGGCTGGAACGTGCTGAGTGAATCTGTGGCAAAGATATTCGATCCCGAGATCAAGACCACGTTTTCCTGGCTTATGATAATTGTTCTCGGTGTGTCGGTATTCGTAAAGCTCTGGCTCTGCCTTTTCAACAGGCGGCTTGCCGACAGGATAGGCTCGTCGGTTATGAAGGCGACCGCGGCGGACTCGCTTTCTGATGCTATCGCGACTGCGGCGGTGCTGATTGCGATGCTTGTGTTCAGATTTACGGGCTTTGATGCCGACGGATATATGGGTGTGATCGTTGCGGTGATCATATTTATCGCGGGCATCAAGATACTCAACGAGACCAAGAATGCCATACTTGGTGAGAGCGCAGACCCCGAGATTGTTGAAAGCGTAAAGAAGATCGTGTCAGAGTTTCCCGACGCGCTCGGCATTCACGATATGGTGGTACACAGCTACGGACCGGGGCGCACGATCGTGACTCTTCACATCGAGGTCGACGGAGACAGGAGCGTATTTGACTCTCACGATATGATCGACTCTATTGAGAGACGGCTCAACACCGAGCTTGGAATTCAGTCGAATATCCACATGGACCCGATCGTGACGAACGACAAAGAGGTCAGCGAGATGCGTGACGTTGTTCGCGCCCTTGTCAAAGAGATCGATGAGAGGCTTGATATTCATGATTTCAGGTTTGTCAGGGGAGTGACTCACACAAATCTTATCTTTGACGTCAATGCGCCCTTTGAGCTAAAAATGAGCGACTTGGAGCTCAAGCGCGAGATCGCGAAGCGTGTAAGCGAATACAATGAGGTATTCTTCACGGTGACGACGGTCGACAGATCGTAAAATCAATCGAAATTGAATAAAAACACCCAAGAACTTGCAATTTTTGGGTGTTTTATTGTGCTTTGATACCAAAATGTGAAAGTTTACAATTTGTTAATTGCAAATTTTGATATTAAGCGTTATAATAAGGCATTAACGCAGTACATTTTTGTCTCCACCCGTAAAGAGGGGAGGGAGAAGGCAAGGAGGATTGTGATGCAGCTTTATTCGAAGAACCATCAGAGCGATCACGATGAGGATATAGAAAAGGAATTTCAGGCGATGCTTGACGACGCGAGAAGCGCGTACGTCATACCCAAGCAGGCATTCGATAATTACAGAGTCAAGAGAGGACTCAGAGAAGCGGATGGCTCAGGTGTCACCGCGGGTGTTACGAGAATCGGTAACGTTCACGGATACGTTATGAGTGAGGGTGATAAATGCCCCGACACGGGACGGCTTGAGTACCGCGGATACGAGATCGCAACGCTTGTAAATAACTTCGTGAAAGAGGACAGATTCGGCTTTGAGGAGTGCGCTTTTCTTCTTTTCTTCGGACACCTTCCGACAGAGCAGGAGCTTAACGAATTCAACGAGCTTCTGGCGGCATACAGACGTCTCCCCCCGAGATTTACCGAGGACATTATCATGAAGGCGCCCTCGCGCTCGATAATGAACAAGATGGCATCGGCAACGCTTTCACTCTACTCATACGACGATAATCCCGACGATACCAGCCTTGAGAATATGCTTCATCAAAGCATGGAGCTTGTTGCACGTCTACCGGTTATCGCGGCGCAATCATACGCGGTATACCAGAATGCCTTCAACGACAAGAGCCTTAATATCCACAACCCCAAGGACAATCTGACCACTGCGGAGAACTTTTTGCGCGTGCTTCGTCCCGACAAGAGCTACACCAAGGAGGAGGCAAGACTTCTTGACCTCTGCCTCGCGGTCCACGCCGAGCATGGAGGAGGTAACTGCTCGACATTTACCTGCCGCGTGCTTTCAAGCTCGGGAACAGATACCTATTCTGCTATCAGCGCGGCTATCGGCGCGCTCAAGGGTCCCCGTCACGGAGGAGCGAACATAAAGGTGCAGGAGATGTTCGACTGCATCAAGGAGAACGTTGTCAATATCAAGGACGACGGTGAGGTCGCCGCGTTCCTGCTCAAGATACTCAACGGAGAAGCATACGACGGCTCCGGACTTATCTACGGTATGGGTCACGCGATCTATACCAAGAGCGACCCGCGTGCCGAGATGCTCAAGACCTACGCGAAAAAGCTTGCCTTTGAGAAGGGATACGGCGACGACTTTGAGCTTCTCGAGAAGATCGAGCGCATAACCCCCGAGCTTTTCAGAGCTTATAAGGGAGTTGACAAGGATATGTGCGCGAACGTCGACCTTTATTCCGGACTCGTTTACCGTATGCTCGACATACCCGTCGAGATGTATACCCCTCTCTTCGCTATCGCGAGAGTTGCAGGCTGGTGCGCTCACCGTATGGAGGAGTATTGCACCTCGAATAAGATCATCCGTCCTGCGTACAAGTGTATCGCAAAGCCGAGAGATTATCAGTCTCTTTCCGACAGATATTAATGATAATAAAGAACACCGCCGTGTCCGAATCGGACACGGCGGTTATGTTTTTATTACTGTTAATATTCAAAAATTAATTGAATACAAGCTCACCTGTAAGGGGATCGATAGATACGGGGATGCAATCGTCCGCGGGAGCGGAGGTGAGGATCTCGGGATAGCTGTAAATGCTCTCGAAGTATACGTAAAGACCGCTCTCGGCATCTGTGTAGAGGAAGGAATCCTCGTATGAGAACTCGTCGGAGCTTACGTAGTAGAACGCTTCTTCAAGCTCGTATGCGATATCCTTGACCGCGTAATACTTCTCGGCGAAGTCAGCATCGTTCTTGATAGATGTGATCTCTGCGGGAAGTGTGCCGAAGTTGTCAGCCTTCTCGGGATCGATGCTTGCATCACCTGAAAGGTTGACCGTCTCACCGTTGGTCTGAGCGGAGAGGGTGAAGGAGATAGCGTTCTTGCCGGTTGTCTGAACCTTGAGGAGGATCTTTCCTGTCTGGTTGTAGTCCGCAAAGTCTACTTCAACTCCGATAGAGGAGGGATCGATCTCAGCGTATTCATACGTATCCTCGTCGAAGATCTCTGCTGTGCAGCTTGTGAACTTGGAGGAATACTCTACGGTTGCATCAACAACTGTTGCTTCACCGTCGGAGGAGAGCTTTGAGAGATCCATAAAGATGCTTATCTTTACCTCTGCGGAACCATTGATATTGATGTCCGCATATTCATAGTCGCCCCACTCGTCGGGCTCGCCGTACTCAACGTAGTCGTACTCGTTTGCGGGAACAGTGCAGTCAAGTGTTGCATTGAGACCTACGGGCATATTGTCCTTATCAAGGATCGCGGTGAGATCGGCATTGATCTTTGCCTGTCTGCCCTCTGCTGTAATCTCAGCATTTATCTTTGCGTGCTTGATAACGAGGGTTTCGGGATCGAAGTCGATTCTTACGTCTGCCTTGATAGGGCCGTCGTCTTCAGCATCCATTTCAGCCTCAACCACCTTTGCGATCTCGCTGAGCTTTGTGTCAACTGAGAGAGCGATGCCGGAGATCTTGCCGTTATCAACCGCAAATCCGAGCTTGAGGTTGAGAGCATCGATGATGCCGTTTACCATATCCACGATCTCATCGTAATCGTCGCCTGAGGGGAGAGCATCGGAGGGAACACCGGATTCCTTCATAAGAGCCAGGTAGGTATCGATGACCTTCTTGGCAACTGCATCGTAGTAATCCTCGGAAACTACGTATAAGCCGTCTTCCTTTGTAAGCTGAGATTCCTTGATAGCGGGAAGTCTGAACTCTGCGAGAAGATCGAGCGTCTTGTCGGAAACGGATTCCTCAAGATCTTCAGTGATGCTGTCGCCGCTTTCCACGTCAACGTTGTAGCCGCCGAGGTAGGAGGGAGTGAGAGCGATCATATCGTTGCCGGAGATAACCATATATACGGTCTCGCCCATAGCGTCGGCCTTGATTACTCCATCCTTGAGTCCTACGTAGCCGGACATAGTCTGTCCGCCTGCGTTTACGTTGAATTTACCCTCGCAAGCTATATCCTTAAGAGCATCGGAGAGAGACATATCGGCGGTCTTATCGAGCTCTTCGATGAGTGTGCCGAGATTGAGTGAGCCGATATCGTCAATGATCGCCTGAACGTCACCTGTCTTGGAGCCGCCTTTATCATTGTCCTTGCCGTCATCCTTCTTATCTGAGGTGTTGCACGCGGTGAGAAGCATACTCATAGCGAGCATAAGGCACAGAATAAGTGTCAAAATGTGTCTTCTTTTCATAATAGTAGCCTTTCCTTTCTTGGTTTTGGTGGCTTTCCGCGGTTACGGAAAGCACTTCTTTGCTCAACGGCTATACTGTTGAGCCTTCGCTAACATTATATCATCCGAGCGGCAAATTGTCAAGAGATTTTGCTCAAATGGGGAGTTCGCGGGGGAGCGGAAAAGCGTATCTGATCTAATCGGGGATAATCCTCGGTATTATTTTTTTGCCTTTGACATATATATACTTAAGGACAAAGGCAAAGGGAGTGATCATTATTTTCGGTTTGGAGATAAAAGAAAAAATGTGTACGTCTACGATAGTGGGACTATCTGAAAGCGAGGTCGCGGCATCGAGAAAAACGCACGGTACAAATATTATGTCGGACGTCAAGAGAAAGAGCTTTATGCGAAAGTTCCTTGAAAATCTCGGCGACCCCGTCGTGCGGATACTGATAGGCGCGCTTATAATCAACGTCATCTTTATGTTCAAGCGCGCGAACTGGGTAGAGACGGCAGGAATAGCGGTGTCTATACTGCTCGCGACCCTTATCTCAACGATTTCCGAGCAGGGCTCTCAGGCGGCATTTGAGAGATTGAAGCGCGAGGGTGGTCAATCGCTCTGTCGGGTGATACGCTCGGGCGAGACGGTTGAGATAGACGTTGGAGACGTGGTGGTGGGTGATATGCTCACGGTGAGTGCGGGGGAACAGATTTCCGCCGACGGAGTACTTATTTCGGGCAAGCTGATCCTCGACCAAGCGGCGATGACAGGGGAGAGCCGAGAAATAAAAAAGCGCCCGAGAGCCGAGGGCGATAAGGAGGATATGACTCCTGCATCTCAATACTTCTGTCTGCGCGGCTGCACGGTGATCTCGGGGAGCGGAATAATTGAGGTCACTCGCGTCGGAGACTCTACGATGCTGGGTGGAATCTCGCGTGAGATACAGACAGATACGCGCTCAAGTCCGCTGAAGATAAGGCTTGAAAAGCTTGCAAGGCAGATAAGCGTTCTCGGATATATACTTGCGCTTGCCGTTGCGCTTGCATACCTTTTCAATATTTTTGTGATCGACAGCGCGTTTGACGTCGACATAATAAAGTACAAGCTGACAAGCCTCTCCTACCTTTTCTCGCATCTTTTTCACGCGCTGACTCTCGCTCTTACCGTCGTGATCTGCGCCGTTCCCGAGGGGCTTCCGATGATGATAGCGGTAGTGCTTTCATCAAATATTAAAAGAATGATCAAGGACAAGGTGCTTGTGCGCAAGCCCGTTGGCATCGAGGCGGCAGGGAGTATGAATATCCTCTTTACCGACAAGACGGGAACTCTGACCGAGGGAAAGCTCTCGGTCGGTGAGATATACTTGGCTGACGGGGAGCGATTTGGCTCGCTTTCCGCATTTCGCGAGTGCGAGAGGGGATATAGCGCGTACTTGCTCGGCGCGTTTGCGAATTCGTCAAGCGTGGCGGGAAGAAGCTCAAGGGGAGCGCGTGATGCGCTCGGGGGAAACTCTACCGACAGAGCAATTATGCAGTCTGCGATAAGGTCGGGGACAAGGCAGCCGCGCTTTGAGCTGATCGACAGACTTGAATTTGACAGCTCGCGCAAATATTCCGCGGCTCTTGTAGAGTACGAGGGAAAGCGAAGATTGCTTATAAAGGGCGCGCCGGAGAGGATAATCAAAAATGCAAGCGGATATATTGGTTCGGACGGACGGGTACGCGCGCTTGACAGAAAGACGATCGAGGATATATGCTCAAGGCTGACACGCGAGGGTAAAAGAGTCGTCGCGATAGCCGAGGGGGACGGCGCGAATCTTTCATCCTGCAGCGATTCGAGGATATTTGAGGACTTGACGCTTATCTGTCTTGTCACCCTTGAGGACAGGATCCGCGATGAGGCGAGAGGGGCGGTTGAGCGACTGACACGCGCGGGGATAGGCGTGGTAATGATAACCGGAGACAACAAAGAGACCGCTATGAGCATTGCAGAGCGTTGCGGTATCAGACGGCGTGGACGGGATGCGGTGGTCACGGGCGAGGAGCTTGCCCTGATGTCGGATTCTGAGGTCAGGGGGCTTATCCCTCGGCTCTCGGTGGTGGCGCGCGCGTTGCCGAATGACAAGAGCCGACTTGTGCGGCTCTCACAGGAGCTGAATTTAGTCGTCGGTATGACGGGAGACGGCATCAACGACGCGCCCGCGCTCAAGCGCGCCGACGTGGGCTTTTCTATGGGAAGCGGCACGCAGGTTGCAAAGGATGCGGGGGATATCATCATAATCGATAACAATCTCGCGTCGATATGCCGCGCGGTGCTTTACGGCAGAACGGTTTTCAAGAGCATCAGAAAGTTCATTTCGCTTCAGCTTATTATGAATCTGTCGGCGGTCGGAGTGTCGGTAATAGGACCGTTTTTGGGCTTTGATTCGCCTGTCACCGTCGTGCAGATGCTCTGGATAAATATAATTATGGATACGCTTGGCGGTCTTGCCTTTGCGGGAGAGGCTCCGCTTGAATCTTATATGCAGGAAAAGCCGAAGAGGAGAGACGAGCCGATACTCAACTGGTATATGATCAACGAGATATTGCTCTCGGGAGCCTTCACCGTGGCGCTTTGCATCGCTTTTTTGAAGCTTCCCGAGTTGACGTGCAATTTCCGCGCGGCAAGCGATAACATTTATCTGCTCACGGGCTTTTTCGCGCTCTTTATCTTTGCCTCGGTATTCAATTGCTTCAACGCGCGCACCGATCGGTTGAAGCTCTTTTCGGGCATCACGAAAAATAAGGCGTTTATCTTCATAATGGCGGCGGTGCTTGCGATACAGATACTCTTCGTTTATCTCGGCGGAGCGGTGCTTCGCACATCACCTCTGACTCTGCGTGAGCTTTTGGTGACCGCGGCTGTGGCTCTGCTCGTTTTTCCCGCGGAGCTTTTGCGCAAGCTTCTCTTCCGATTGCTTTTCGGCAAGAGGGGATATTGAGAAAATCTCTTGACAAAGCCGGCTTTGTATTGTAAAATATAATCGTATAAATATGTTCAAAGAACGAGGGATGATAATGACGAACAGGGAAAGATTTATCGAAATTTACAAAACAAAAATAAAGAGAGAGGGCGCAGATAAGCTTTTAGCCTATCTTTGCTCGGAGGGAAGCGACTTTTTCACCGCTCCCGCCTCGACGCGCTTTCACGGAAATTACGAGGGAGGACTCCTTGAGCACAGTCTCAACGTATACGACTGCCTTTGCGACATTATGAGCCGTCCGAGGATCAAGGAGATGTACGGTATCGAGTACAGCGAGGAGAGCATTGCGATAGCCGCGCTCCTTCACGACGTGTGCAAGATAAATTTCTATAACGTGAGCTTCAGAAACGTCAAAAACGAGATGGGAAAGTGGGAGTCCGTGCCTTTCTACACGGTGGACGACAACCTTCCTTACGGACACGGCGAAAAGTCAGTGTATATCGTGTCGGGATATATGAGACTCACTCGCGACGAGGCGTTCGCCATCCGTTACCATATGGGATTCTCGGCTGACAAGGATAATCCCGGAAACGTCGGAAAGGCGATGGAGATGTTTCCGCTTGCCTTCTTCCTCAACTGTGCCGACACCGAGGCGGCATATTTCGTCGAGGGCTCGGAGCTTAAGAAAAACTGAAGAGGTGTATAATGAGTTACGATAAAAAAATGCTCGTCGGTCGCGCGGCTGAGGCGAGACTCAAAGCATACTCGCCTTATTCCTCCTTTTGCGTGGGAGCAGCTCTGCTCTGCGCAGACGGAAGTATATACGAGGGCGCGAATATTGAAAATTCCTCCTACGGAGCGACCAACTGCGCCGAGAGGACAGCATTCTTCCACGCTGTAATGGAAGGCAAGAAGGATTTTACCGCGATCGCGATAGTAGGCGCGAAAAGAGGAGAGGAGCTATCGGCTTTCTGCGCTCCCTGCGGCATCTGCCGCCAGGTGATGGCGGAATTCTGCAATGCCGATTTTGAGATATTGCTCTGCGACGGAAACGAGATAAAGACGTATACGCTCGGAGACATCCTCCCCGAGGCGTTTGACAAGGGCAATCTTTGAGGGGCTTATCATGGAGAACAATAAAAACAGCGCGGCTCCGGCGCCAAAGTACGTCGCAAGAAATTGTGAGAGCTGTGAGTTTTACGATTATGACGAGGAGTGGGGAGAGTACGTTTGCTCGATGTCGCTTGACGAGGATGAGATGATCGATTTTCTCGGCGGCAACACAAAGGGGTGTCCGTATTACCGCTACTACGATGAGTACAAGAGCGTTCACAAGCAAATCTGATCTTTAAGGAAATAAAAAAAGAATGAGTGCTAAAAACAAGTTGTCGGAAAAAAATAAAATGGCGAACGGGATATTGAAGGTCGCCCTGTGCATAGTCGGGCTTTGTGCGGTTATGTGCATTATGCTGGCGATCTACAACAATACCGTTCCCGAAAAGCTTGCTGAGTATGAGGCGAAGGGAGATATGGAGCATACTGCGTGGCTTTTGCGCTACGGCTCGTATCTGCCGCCGGTGATAGCCGTTGCGGTGATACTTACCGCGGTCTATTCCTACGGAGAGTATCTTCCCGTTAAAACGCAGAAGCAGAAGGCTGTTATCATCGCGGTCGTCTGCGCCTTTACCTATCTTGCCATGCTTCCGTTCGTCAAGGGAGAGTCCCCTGAAAAATACGACGGATGCATCGGCTGGTTCTTGGCGCAGATAATCCCGTTTCTGATCGTTTTTTCTTACCATATGATCAGAGCATCGAGCGAAAAGAAGGAGCTTGAGGAAAATGAAGAATAAGAAGATTCTTGCGTCTCTTTTATGTCTCCTTTTGTCGCTTTTGGCGATAGGATGTCAGGCGAAGAGCGGAGAAGGCGGAAAAGCGCCGATCCCCGCGGATGATTTCAAGCCCGTGGTCGACACCGGTAAGGACAGCGAGCTGTACGGGCGATATCTCGAATACGAAGAGAACGCAACGCTTGCATTCAAGGATTATTCCGAGGCGGCCGCCTCGGATTTCCTCTATGAGCTTGATGACACGGGTGTTGTAATCAAAAAATACATTGGAGACGGAAATATAGTAGTCCTGCCCGAGAGCATCGACGGCGTGTCCGTTGTGAAGCTGTGCGAGGGGACTTTTTCAGGCTCTGCGCTCCGCGCGGTGTATATTCCCGACAGCGTAAAAAATATGGAGAAGGGCGTTTTTTCCGAGTGCGACGGACTTTCAACTCTCCGTCTGCCCTTTATCGGTGACGGCGAAGAAAAGAATTATCTCGGTCATATCTTTGGCGCGGATTCGTATGACGAAAACGCGATCACCGTTCCCGCAAGCCTTGATATGCTCATTTTGGGCGACGGAGCAGAAGAGATCGCTCAGTATGCGCTTCGCGGATGCAAGACTCTTTCCGCGCTGATCCTGCCCGACAGTGTGAGTGAGATAGGCGATCTTGCCCTCTACGAATGTGCCGATCTCGTGTACGTCTCGCTAGGCGACGGCGTTGAGAGTGTGGGCGAATATAGCTTCGCGTATTGCACGTCGCTTTACGCAATTGATTGCTCGGGTGTTGGAAAAATCGGAGACGGAGCTTTTTTCTCCTGCTCCGCGCTCAATTCGATCACGCTGAATATGTCCGAGGGCGACTATCTCGGCAGAATATTCGGTGCGAGCGACCACGATTATAACGGGGATTTCGTACCGCTCTCGCTTCGTAACGTGACGGTAGCGGAGGGAAGCACGGCTATTCCTTCGTTTGCATTCGCTTCGTGCAAATATATTACGAGCGTGACGCTCCCCGAGTCGCTTGAAACGGTCGGAGCAAGGGCGTTTTACGCCTGCCGCTCGCTTGCGAGCATTACTCTTCCGGACCGAGTGACAAAAATTATGGACGATGCCTTCTTCGGCTGCGACGCTATGGTGTCGGCAAATCTTGGCGAGTCTCTTGAAAGCCTTGGAATGCAAGCCTTTTTTGGATGCGAGTCGCTCAAAAGGATCAGCTTGCCCGATACGCTTTCGGCTCTTGAGCCATCTACATTTTACGGCTGCATAGCACTTGAAGAGGTGTCGCTTGGAGGCGTGAAGAAGATCGGCAAGGATACCTTTGGCGGCTGCACGTCCTTGCACCCTGTTTCGGTGAGCGGAATAGATGTTGCCGAGGGTAACGGTGCGCTGACGGGCAAGACCGAGGAATAATTGTAAAAAAACAGGAAAATGACAAAAAAGCTAAAAATATTGATCACCGTTGCTTCTTGCGCGATCTTGCTTATCGCAGCTATCGTGGCTGTGGCGGTGAATTACCATAAGATATACGTTTTCGCAGAGACTCGGGGCTGGTTTCGCCAAAGCATCGGCATAAACGGGACCGACGTTGTCTGCACGTCCTATTCTTTTGACGAAATTGCGGCAGACCCGAGGATCACGCTGGATCAGAGCCTTATGCTCGTAAATACCGAGTATACGTTACCCGAGGACTATGAGGCGGATGTTCTTGAATATAAGGACACCACCGTTTATATGAGCAGATGCATGCTTGAGTCTTATGCGCGTCTTTCGGCTGCGGTCAGCGAGAAGACAGGGAAGAAGCTCTACGTTTCAAGCGATTTCCGTACGGCGGAGGAGCAGGAGGAGCTTTACAGAGAGGATCCTCTCACCGCAACGCTTCCGGGCGCGAGTGAGCATCAGACAGGACTCGCGCTTGATGTCTACGTTGCAAAATATTCTGGCGATGCCTTTGTAAAATCCGCGGCGGGCAGATTCGTCAACTCACATTCCTGGAAGTACGGCTTTATTATCCGTTATCCGTCATACGGAGAGGACGTTACGGGTATCCGCTTCGAGCCCTGGCATATAAGATACGTGGGGCATCCGCACTCGGACGTGATTTATAATAATCACACAACGCTCGAGGAATATATCGGGGGGCTTGAGATAGGGCAGTGGTACGAGATCGACGGATACCTTGTATCAAGGCAGAAGTCGGTTGACGGGTGCATTGTCTTGCCCGATAACTTTGAATCCTGCGTGATATCTCCCGATAATACAGGATGCTATATAGTAACCGCAGAAAAATAAAATAATTCCTCACCGATAACGGTGAGGAATATTTTTATTGCTTTAAATTTCTCATCGAGTTTAGTATTGCTATCACCGCTACACCTACGTCTGCAAATATTGCAACACCGAGACCGACGAGTCCGAGCGCGCCGAGGATGAGCGCGGCTGCTTTGACACCGAGCGCAAAGACTATATTTTGCATAACTATGCGACGGGTTCTTCTTGAGAGAAGGATCGCGTCGCTTATTTTGTCGAGATTGTCGTCCATAAGAACGATATCCGCCGCCTCGATCGCGGCATCCGAGCCGAGCGCGCCCATAGCGATCCCGACGTCAGCGCGCGCAAGGACGGGAGCGTCGTTTATGCCATCTCCGACGTATGCGACGAGTCCGCTCGAGCCTTTTATCACGTCCTCAAGAGAGGATACCTTGTCGCCCGGGAGCAGCTCGGCGCGGTATGAGTCGAGCGAAAGTGTGCTTGCGACGTATTCCGCCTCGCTTTTTCTGTCTCCCGAGAGCATGATCGCGTTTTTGATGCCGATCTTTTTCATTTTTTCAACCGATTCGCGCGCATTTGCTTTTGGAAGATCTGCAAGCAGAATGTGACCGAGGTATTTTTCGTTAAATGCGATGAAAACCGCCGCTCCACCGAGTATTTCGGGGGTATTTATGCCATTATCTCTCATCATTCTGGTATTACCGACGAGCAAGATGCCACCGTCGCACCCTGCCTTGACTCCAAAACCCGAGATCTCCTCGATATCCCTGAGCGATCCCGATTCCTCGATGCCGTTTTCCTCGCAATATTTGCGGATCGCCCCGGCGATCGGGTGAGTTGAGTACTTTTCTGCGGCAGATGCGATTGAAAGTATGCTTTTTTCTGTTTCGCCTGCCGTGGCTGAGACCTCTGTCACCTTGAAAACACCCTCGGTGAGAGTTCCCGTTTTATCAAAAACCACCGTGTCGCAACGGGAAAGCGCGTCAAGATAATTTGAGCCCTTGATAAGTATTCCGCGCCTTGATGCCGAGCCGATTCCTCCAAAATATGAGAGTGGAACCGAGATCACGAGCGCGCAGGGGCAGGAAATGACGAGAAACGTCATCGCTCTCATCACCCATTCGCGCCAGACCGACGCGTCGCCGACTCCGATGAAAACGGGGGGGAGGATTGCGAGCAATGCAGCTCCGATAACCACCGCGGGGGTGTAGATGCGCGCGAAGCGCGTGATAAAATCCTCGCTTTTCGACTTATTTTCCGCTGAATTTTCGACGAGCGCGAGGATTCTTGATACGGTTGATTCTGAAAAGGGCTTTGTGACTCTGATTTTGAGCATTCCCCCCTCGTTTACACAGCCCGAGAGGGCTTCGTCGCCTACGTTTACCTCTCTTGGCAACGATTCTCCCGTAAGAGCGACGGTGTTCAGCGCGCTTTTTCCCTCGACTATGACTCCGTCAAGCGGAATTCTGCCGCCCGCCTTGACCGTGATTATATCGCCGACCGATATCTCCTCGCACTCGACCTCATAAAGCTCGCCGTCTTCCTTTTCTATATATGCGGTGTCCGCACGGATAGAGAGCAGGCTCTTTATCGCGTTTCGGCTCTTGCCAACGGCGATATGCTCGAAAAGCTCGCCGACCTGGTAGAAGAGCATTACGAAGACCGCCTCAGCATACTCTCCTGTCGCGAACGCGCCAACGGTTGCGATAGACATAAGAAAATTCTCGTCGAACACCTGACCGTGCGCAATATTTCTCGCCGCCTTGAAAAGAACCGCGTATCCAACCGGGATATATGGGATCAGATAGGCGAGAAGCGGTAGGAGATCAAAGCCGAAAGCCTTGAGAGAAAAAGGAAAACTCCATATTTTCTCTATCGCTGAGATCAGCGCGAGCAGGAGGGCTGAGACAACTATCCGACACAGCTGTTTTTTGTCTTTTCTCTTCATTCTTTATTTATAAGATTATTCTGCAGTCGGGCTCGACCTTCTTTATTGCCTTCTGCGCCGCCTTTAAGATCTTGTCGAAATCCTTCTCATCAGCCTCGATCGTCAACTTCTGGGTCATAAAGCTGACCTTAGCCTCGATAACTCCGTCGATCTTGTTTATCGCCGCCTCCATCTTCGCCGCGCAGTTCGCACAGTCGAGATCCTCAAGCTCAAATACCTTTTTCATACGTTACCTCCAAACATTTCGTTAATATGCTCGTTTCCCATATTGATGATAGTTTTGATATGCTCGTCGTCAAGGGAATAGAATACGCTTTTTCCGCTCTTGCGGTATTTTACCAGTCTCGCGTTTTTCAGAATACGGAGCTGGTGGGAGATTGCCGACATTGTCATAGACAGCTTTTCAGATATATCGCATACGCATAGCTCGCCCTCAAAGAGAAGATAGAGGATCTTTATACGCGTGCTGTCTCCCATAACTGAGAAAAACTCCGCGAGATCAAAAAGATGCTCATCGTCAGGGAGGGATATCTTATCGATGACCTCGTGGTGTGCTTCGCGCTCGGTGCAGAGCGGAATATTGCCGTGACCGTGTGACATAATTTAACTCCTTTCTAACAACAATTGAATAATTGTTCAAGTGTTGCTATAATTATAACACGCGAAAAGGGATTTGTCAATAAAAAAGAGAAAATTTTTAAAACAGTATTAACAACGTAATAACGTAATTAAGAAATTCAAATTTTGATTTGTCTAACTGTTGCGAATAGCCTTCTCCAGCGGAGAAGGGGGACCACCGAAGGTGGTGGATGAGGAGGTCGCCATTAGGACGCGCGCCACGGGTGTATCGTGGATTTTGTTTTGTGGCATAAGGATTCTTTTGCAACGAAACAAAGCTTTTTTACAGACGAAAAGCCCTTGAAAGGGCGACCTCCTCATCCACCGCTAACGCGGTCCCCCTTCCCCGCTGGGGAAGGCTTATCACACTGACAAACCCCAATTTGACAAACAAAAACGGAGAGAAAAATCTCTCCGTTTTTGCGTTTATTTTTTGTATTTTTTATCTGCGGCGGATTTACCGAAATACATCAGCTCCCAGACGGCGCTCGGCTCGGTGACCTTTTCGACGGTCACGCCGTTTTCGATCCTTTCGATCGAAGCCTCACCGAAGAATCTGAGGTAGGCTCCCGAGAAGCCCACGATCTTCGCTCCAATCTTAAGGACGGGCGGGAGTAGGTCGATAAACCTCTGCGAGGCGATATCTCCCTTGCGGGAATACGTGATACGGTAATTCTCGCCATAGGGTGTCAGGTATTCGTACACTACATTGTTGTAGACGGGCTTGCCCGTATGCTCGTCTGTATACTCGTCGGTCGAAAGAAATCTGAGAGTGTGATTTGAGTTATCACCGATGATCTTATTGCCCTTTGCAAGCATAAAGACGTCAAAATCCTTGTAGCCGTACTTGCGCTCGCCCGTGATCCAAGCAGATATGACCTTGTAATCTCCGATCTTGGCTCTGCCCCAATACCAATGGTGCATAAGTGAAAGCATTGAGATATTGCCCCAGTTGTGGTCGTGGTAGCCGCTGCCCTCGAGGTGAAGGGAATTACCTTCATACGTGACGTCAGCGACCGCGCGTCCCTCGGGAATTGCGGGGAGCCAAGCAAAATAATGTTCCTCGTTGTCTCCAAATAGTATACTGCCCGTCTGCGAACGCCAAGCGGGGACAGTGCCGTCAAGCGAAAGCGTGGCTTGGATCCTCTCGCCCTTGAATACTACGTCGTAGTGAGAGAGATCGCCGCTCGTTTTGCACTCGCCGATCCTTATATCGCATTTTTCCTTTGAGTAAAAGCTGTCCTCTATGCTCGCGTATACCTCCTCGGAATATTTCGTTCCGTCGGGAAGGGTAAGCTCGGCGGTCGCGGTCGGCTTTATGGGACCGTCGACGGCGATGGGGGATTTTGAGAAGAAAAAGATAACGAGAATAGTGCCGTCGGGGTAGTGTGAGTCGTAGTACCACCATTCGTAGGTACCCTTCGAGCCGTCGGTACGCATAGCGTCCTCCCAAAGCTCGATCTTGTCCTTGACAAGCCCCATCTTTTCGTAATGCGCGTCGTCGTCGGGGTGTATTGATGCCTGATATTTTTTCATTTTTTACCTCGAAAAATATTTTTTTAATTATAAGATATTATTGTTAACTCAATATCAATTTTGCGATTTGATTTCAAATTTTGATTTAGTGGGGAGACGAACAATCCCCGTAAACCGCAATTTGACAAACAAAAACGGAGAGAAAAATCTCTCCGTTTTGTGATATTAAAGTAAATGTACGGGCATTTTTTCGCCGAGCTGGACCTTTTCAAATCCGCTGTTTTCCTTGTGACCCGTAACGGCGGCAACAGTCTCGGGCGAGACGTTTGCGAGCACCGTGCTGTCGACCAAGGGTGTCGAGGGCGCCTCGGTTGGAGGAGTGAGTGTCTCCTTCTTGGGCGTTGCAGGCTTCTTTGCCGCAGGCTTTTTCGCGGTGGAGGCTGCGGGCTTCTTTGCCGCCTCGGAAGAGGCTTTCTTCGCGGGAGCCTTCTTTGGCTCTGCCTTTGGTGCTACCTTTGGTGCTGCCGCAACCGTTGCGACAAGCTCGGGAGCTATGTTCTTTTCCTTTGCCGCCTCGGGCTCTGCGACCTTTGCGACTCTCTTTGTGATGCTGGACTTACCTATCGACATATTTTTCGATCTCCTTTGCCATTTCAAAATATTCCTGTGCCGCGCGGCTTGATCTCTTATAGACCATAACGGGCTTTGAGTTATCCTGCGACCACTCGACGTTTGAGTCGATGCGGATTATTGTTTCGAAGAGTCTTACGTTATCAAGCGACGAGAGTGTTTCGACGGTCTGCTTGAAGTAATTCTTGCGTTCGCTCGCCTTCGTGATAGCAATTCCCATAAGATTAAGCGTGGGGGATATCAGCTTGACCTGCTCGTAGAATTCAAACATATTCGCAAGTCCGAAAAGCCCCCAGGGCGATGCCTCAACGGGAATTACGAGGTAATCAGACGCGCACATGATGTTCATTACCCAGCAGCCGAGCGTGGGAGGCGCGTCGATGAGTATGTAATCATACTTGCCCGATTCCTTGATCGACTTAAGTCCCTGACGGAGAATAAATTCTCTCTGCCACTTTGTAAAGAGCTGGAACTCGATCCCGCTCATAAGAGTCGAGGAGGGGATCATATCAAGCCCTTCGTATTCGGTCGGCACGACAAAATCCGAAAGATCCTTTTGTTCTGTCACGCCGACGTAAATATTTTTGCCGCTTTTCGCCATTTCAAGCGAGGTCTCGTCGTCAAAAAACTGGAGCGTGAGGTTCATCTGCATATCAGCGTCGATGAGAAGCACGCGTTTGCCGAGCGTCGAGAGCGAATAGCCGATGTTCGCGCAGGTGGTGGATTTTCCGCTTCCGCCCTTGTTGTTGGCAAAGCAGATGGTTTTGGTCTTTGACATATTTTCCCCTTTCGCCTTCCCCAGCGGGGAAGGGGGACCGCTTGCATAGGCTGTGGAGGTCGCCCTCACAAATTACGAAACGGTCATAATTATTTATTTAGGTAATCGATTATTGTATCAAGTCCCTCGCGGGTATATGAGCTGACGTAGAATAACTTTTCCTTTTGCACTCCGCAGTTAAGCAGCCAGCGCTCCGCAAGCGGAATATTTGCATCTTCCTTGTCAATTCCGGAAATTATTCCTATAACGTCGCGGTTAACGTGGTGAGTGCAGTTGGGCGGAAAAACGCAGAATGGCTCGTTCGCGCTAACGACAAGACCTATCACGTCCGCCTCGTATGAGTAGACCGCCAGAGCCGCCGCCAGGGTGTGAACCTCGGTGTATTCGCCGGGCGTGTCTATTATAGTGTCCATATAATTTATGTACTGCGTTTTGCAGTAGTGGAGCTGCTCGCCCTTGAGGGCTTGCGTGAGCGTTGTCTTGCCCGCGGCAACTCTACCCATCAAAATGAGCTTTTTCATCAGGTTCTCGTCATCTCGCAGACTGTGAATTTGAGTGTATTTCTGAAATACTCGGTAATAGCCGTAAACGAAGCCTCGACCTCCGCGACCTTGCCGGTGATTATGAGCGTACCCGAAAAACGGTCGACGAATCCGAGGTCTGCACCCGAGGATTTGAGCGCTATATCGGCTGTAATGACCGCGGTTTCGGCGGGGCTGACGGTGAGTACACCGATGGCAGCCTTCTCATAGTCAAGCTTGGGATCAAGTCCGAGCTTCTGATAGAGCGTGGGGTCGGGATTGGCGATGATGTGCGCCAGAGTGATCTGACGACCCGGCACCAGCTCCTGAACTATTCGCATTTTATCTTGAAATTCAAATGAATTAGACATTGTTAACCTCCGAATGGGGTATTGTTATTCTGGTTTTTTCGTTTCTACTTCAATCTCGAAGCGCTCAAATTCCGCGCCGTCGGGAATATGTACGTACATAAACTGATCGGACTTTGCAGCGAGATATATAAGCTTGCCGTCGCGGTATTCGAATTTAAATTCATAAGTAGCGGAGCTGCTGTATGTGGGGATCTGCGTGTCGATCAGGGTGATCAGATTGCCTTCAATGGTATATTCACCGTGTCCCAAGTGACTGCTGATCATCGTCTCGTAGTACGTATAGGTTCCGTCCTCGTGCAGAGTGATCGAAAAGGAATCATATCCGTTGTCGTTTTCTCGAATATACGTGCCGTATATTGCGTCAGACTTGGAAACTGATTCGGTGTCGGCTTCAGTTTTGCTTTCTGTTTCGGCAGCTTTTTTGCCGTCACATGAAACGAAGAGTATAAATACTGCCAGAACGGCGAGCAACAAAACAAGAAATCTTTTCATGTTTTAGCCTCCTATCTGTACGTGCAGATTTGGGGCGGCTCTCTTTGCAACCTTTAAAAGCTCAGCCATTAGATCGTTCGTCGGCGGCTCGATGCCGTCCATAAGATAATTTCGGCCGAGTCCCGTGTACTTGTCCTGTCCGAGACGGTGATAGGGGAGCAGGTGAAGCTCCTTGACGCCCGGCAGGCTTGAAGCAAACCTCGCGATCGCCGAAATTTCATCGGGAGTCGCGTTGAAGGTAGGAACGGTAGGTACGCGGATGATAAGATCGCGCGCGTTTTCCGCGATAAATCTCGCGTTCTTTAGTATCTGTTCGTTAGGCTTGCCCGTGAACTGCTCGTGCTTGTGCGAGTCCATGTGCTTGATGTCCATAAGGAAATGGTCAACGTGTGGAAGAAGTCTCGCGACTACGTCGTGACTTGCGAACGCCGTTGTCTCGATGGCGGTATTGAAGCCGTAATCGTGGCAGGCGCGCAAAAGAGCCTCCGAGAAATCGGGCTGAGCCATACACTCGCCGCCCGAAAGCGTGATTCCGCCGCCGCTTCGCGCGTAGTAGATCCTGTCCTTGCTTATTTCGTCCATAAGCTCGCCGACCGTAACGTCGCGACCCATGATCTCTTTTTTACCCGCACGGGTCATCTCCTGTATCGCATATTCCTGCGATTCGGGGTTGCAGCACCATTTACATCTGAGGTAGCAGCCCTTTAAAAATACTATGGTTCTGATTCCGGGACCGTCATGAAGAGAATATCTCTGTATGTCGAATATGCGTCCCGTCTGGTTGTATATGTCTTTCACGACAGCCTCCTTTCTTGTCTCCGACGGCTTAAAACCTTTTTGGAAAAAAGGTTTTAAGAATTCCAAAAACTTTCAAACGGACAAAGCTAAACTTTCCCGTGAAAGCGGATATTGACCGTAAAGAGCAATAATAACAATTTGATTCGCAACACGTAAGCCCGAGAGCTACGCACGTGCGCCACGGTATAAATCGATAATCCGTCTTAGCTGAAATAAAATATGCTTGAAGGTTTTTGGGAGAGCTCGAGAACCCTTTTTCCTCAAAAAAGGGTTCTCGAACGCCTCCTTCCCAATCACAATCCCGCCTGCTCGGTACGGTTGATGATGTCGTCCTGGAGCGAACGGGAAAGGGTAGTAAAGAGTGCGCTGTAGCCTGCGACGCGGACCACGAGGGTCTTATACTTTTCGGGGTTCTTCTGCGCGTCGAGCAATGTTTCCTTAGAAACTACGTTGTACTGAACGTGCATACCCTTCTGGTCGAAGTAACCGCGAAGGTAAGCGACGAATTTTTCAAGTCCGCCCATACCCGCGAGCGCGGAGGGGTGGAATTTCTGGTTAAAGAGAGTACCGTTTGAGGCGATACCGTGGTCGAGACGCGCGACGGAGTTAGCCGTTGCGGTCGGACCCTTGACGTCTCTGCCCGAAGCGGGGCCTACACCGTCCGCAATGGGAGTGTAAGCAAGTCTGCCGTCAGGCGTTGCGCCGGTCTGATATCCGAGCGGAACGTTAGCCGAAACAGGGTAAAGACCTGCCTGGAACATACCGCCGCGGTTGTTTGTGAAGTTTTCAAAGGGCTTTGTGTACGTGTTTCCGACCTCGCGTGCGAACGCGTCTACCTCGGGAATGTCGTTTCCGTATTTGGGAAGAGCAGCGATCATATCAAGTATCTCCTGATATCTCGCCTTTCTGTCGGCGGGAACGCTCTCGGCGGTCGTGATGTTCTGATAGATCGCGCGGATCATATCCTCGTTTACCTGTATGCCGTTAGCATCGAGCTGACGGGCAACCTCGGTCGTAAGCTCAAGCGCCTTCTTGGGGATAAGTCCCTTGCCGAAGTTGTCGGCAAGCGCCTGCTTCATCTCCGCCATTGTGACCTTCTTTTCCTCGAATACGAGTGTCTTCATAGCGAGGAGCGCGTCAGTCATATTTGCGATACCGAAGCCCTGAGGTCCTGTGAAGTTGTAGTGCGCGCCACCCTCCTGGAGCGAGATTCCGCGCTCGATACAGTCGTTGCAGAGGCAGGACTGGAAGGGGAGAGGACAGCGAACGCTGTGCGCGTAGTCGACCGCGTTGTCGGCGTGGACCATCATTTCTATCATATAAAGCTCTTGAGCCTTGTAAGCCTCGAAGAATTCCTCGAATGTGGTCATCTTCTCGACGTCACCGGTCTGGAGACCGATAAGCTCGCCCTTGTCGTATCCGTTAGAAAATACAAGCTCGAGCGGACGGCACATATTGAAGAATGCCGCATCGTGCCAGCCGTCTGTTCTTGCGCCCTTCTGAGGCTCAACGCAACCGATTATACAGTAGTCGCGCGCATCCTGAAGGGTAAGACCTCTCGACATGATCGAGGGGATGATGACCTCGTCGTTATAGAATGCGGGAACACCCAAGCCCTCGCGTGTGACCGCCGCCGCCTTGATGAGAAGATCGTGGGGGGTCTTGTTCCATACGCGGATGGAAAGAGAGGGCTGAGGAAGACGAACGTGAACCGTCGCCTCCATGCACATATAGGAAAGCTCGTTTGTAACGTCAACACCGTCCTCGTCCTGACCGCCTACGATGAGGTTCTGGAAGAGACCGTAGCCCGCAAATCCCTCTGCGGAAGCCGCGTCGCGGACCTTGTTAAGGTCATTGAGCTTGACCCAGATGCAATCGATATATTCCTGAGCGGACGTAAGGGTTTCCTTGCCGCTGTCAATGTCCTTTTTGAAGAGAGGATACATATACTGGTCAAAGCGTCCGGGAGAGATCGAGTGTCCGCTCGACTCACACTGAAGGAGCTGCTGAATGAACCAGAACGCCTGGCAAGCCTCGTAGAAGGAGCGCGCGGGTTTTGCGGGAACGTGAGCGCAGGTCTCGCTTATGCGGATAAGCTCTGCGCGACGGGTAGAGTCACTGCAAGCGTCGGCTTCCTTTTTCGCGAGTGCGCTGTATCTCTTAGCATAGGTAATTACAGCCTCGCAGCTCTCGATCGCCGACTCAAGGAAAGCCTTGCGGCGCAGATAATCTCCGCTGCCTATGTAGAGCTTTGAGAGAGCCTCGCGGCACTCTGCCATTACGCCCTCAAGACCCGAGTTAATAACCTTCGCGTAATCTACGTTTATGTGTCCTATTCCGTTGTAGAAGTAGTTTCCTACCGTGAAAATGCCGTGATTGAGGAATACGTCAAGCACCTTCTCGTCCATGCTCTGCGCCGCGAGATCGCTGACGGTCTTGCCCTTCCAGTAAGGGTAGACCTTCTTGAGTCTCTCGACGGTCTCGGGAGAGATGTAGAAGGGGTCAGCCTCACGTGTGGCAACGGTGTCGTACTCCTTTTCAAGCCACTCAAACGAATACTCGGGGAAGGTCTGGCATCCTCTGGGAGCTATCGAGTTACTACCCACGATAAGCTCCTCGGGACGGATGACTATCGGAATATTCTCCATAATGTGCTTGAACGCGGCAGAACGGCGCCTGATGATCGGAAGACCCTCCGTTGCCTTGTAGCTCTCGGTTATAAGCTCGGCGCGGTCTGCCTCGATCTCGGGCATCTTTGCGTATAAATGATCTATAAGCCTCTGTATTCTCGGGCTTTTTTCAATAACAAATTTAATTTGACTCATAAGAAGCCTTTCTTGGAACCTTTTTGAAAAAAGGTTCCAAACCTCCAAAAACTTTCCTGAAAAGGACTCCGAGGAGGTCTCTATTATTAATTTATTAATTTATTAATTTATTAATTTATTAATTTATTAATTTATTAATTTAACGACTCAAAATACACTTGCAACACGGTAGCAGAGAGACTATGCAAGTGCTACACGGTTTAGTTCAATAAAAAGTCTTAAACCAAACCAATTTTTTGGAAGGTTTTGAGGGGCTTGGGGAACTTTTCCTAAAAAAGTTCCCCAAATGCATCTCCTCGCATCCCTTCGCATCCCCTCGCATCCTCTCGCATCCCCTTAGATCTGACTCCAGAGAAGCTCGTGGGGGGCGGGAATAACTGCGCTGTTGCAGAAAACGCCCTGATCCTTTGCGTGCTGGCTTCCTGCCTCGACTGCGGCGGTCACGTCGCCGACCTCGCCGGTGATAAGGCAAATGCCCTTGCCGCCCATACCGCGGGAGGCGCGAAGCTCGAATATCTCGACCTTTGCAGTCTTGACGGCGATATCAGCCGCCTTGATGATGGAAGCAGCAGAGAAGGTCTCTATTACGCCGAGGCTTCCTTTCTTTTCCGTAAGTACCGTGCCGAAAAGAGCGGTGATGACCTGCTCGTCGATACGTCCCATAATGGAGACGTCAACGAGCTTGTCGTCAAAGCGGCTCTTGACGTGCTCGACCGCGCTCGTCACGTTTGATATAGTACCCGTGAGGATCATCTCAAACTTGCCTGGACAAGCCGCGCGAGCGGAAATGAGGGTAACGCCCGCGCTCTTGAGAGCCGCGTCGGTCGCCTCTATACCCTTTGAAATGCTTTTAAGCTCAATTACACCAACTGCCTGATACATTCTGATGTATACCTTTCTATATTAATGCGATAATGCCGATTTATGCTTCTATTACGATCTTGGTGGGGTCGCAGGATACGACCTTACCCGAGATCGATGCGTACTGAGGAACAGAGAGTCCCTGTCCCGCAGTGGCGATGAGGTCGCCCTCCTTTACCGTGTCTCCGACCTTGACGGAGGGGATAGACGGCGCACCGATGTGCTGGGAGGTGAGTATCTCCACTCGCTCCGCCTTCATTTTCTTTGGAACGTATGTCGGGATAGCGTCAAATTTAAGTACTCCGAGCATATCCTTCCACTTGCCCGATTGGATCATACGGTAAGGACGGTCGGAATTGACGGGATAATCCTTGTCCGCGACGAACTTTATCTTATTCTTCGCGAGGATTCCCTTGAGGCTCAAAATAACGTCCTTCGGGGAGATGTCCTGACAGCAGACCTCTGCGCAGACTCCGCAGGAGCAGCAGAGCGATGCGGTCGCGATAAGCTCGGGATAATCGGTTGCGGCGCTGTTGAGAGCGGCGCGGATGAGCTTATGAGGCTCGATGGGGTATCCAAGCTGATATCGGGGGCACATCTCAGTGCATCTTGTGCATCCGCAGCACGCGGATGCGGCGCGACGGAGCATATCGTCTATGTTCGTCTGCTTATTCTCAACGCAACGCGTGGTCTTGGGGAGAATAAGGATTGATTTCGTCGTTTTTCTGATGACAGCCTTGTCGGGAGAGACGATAGAGCCCATAGAGGGTCCGCCCTCGATCATAACGTGATCCGAGTCGACCTTGATGCCGAGCTTTCTAAGAATTTCCGACACTCTCATGCCGATGGGTGTCTTTATTAAGAATTTTTCGGGAATATCGCCCGCAACTGTGACCCACTTTTCGGTCACGGGGCGTCCGTTTGCGATCGCCTCGTAGACGTTGTAGACCGTCTCGGCGTTCATAACGATAACTCCCTTGGTTATCGGTAGGTTGCCCGCCTTGATAAGTCTTCCCGTGGTCTCGTAGATAAGTCCGATCTCGTCACCGATGGGGTAGACGCTCGGCAGATACTTTACCGAGACGTTTTCTCCAAGCACCTGACCGTCGTCATATCCGAGCGCCTCGGCGCGATGGACCTTGATCGCAAGATATGTATGCTTTATGTTGCTTGCCGCCATAATGAGCTCGGCACCCTTGACTATTTTCGTCATCTCCTCGCGGTTGAGGATGAAGTCGGTATACATCAAAGGCTCACACTCGGAGCAGTTGACACAGAGAAGATCCGCGTCGTCCGAGAGCTTTGCATAGGTAGGGAAGCCTGCGCCGCCCGCACCTACGATGCCTGCATTCTGCAGCAATGCCTTAAGATCTATGTTTGACATTTGCCTGCCTTTCGCCGTAAAAACGGTTTACAGTTTATGATTTTTGTGCTTTTTAAATCAAAAATAAACAACGGGTTTATTTTGCAATTGATTATTGATTTTTGTCGACAACTCCGACGACGACAGCGTCGATCGGGCAGCTCTCGTCGCAAAGTGCCATTCTCGCACCGCTTCCGGTCGTGATAAGAACTTCTTCGCCGATTCCCGCGCTTACAGTACGGTCAACTGCGACGATGTACTTGTCTGTGAGCTTTGTGTTTTCGATAAGCTGTATTTCAAGGAACTTAAAGCCAACGAGCTTGTCGAGCTTGTTTGTCGAAACGATATTTCCTATTACTTTTCCTCTTAACATCTTCTTTACCTCAAATAATTATTTGACCGGGACAACGGTAGATCCGTTCTTGAATCCAACTGCGTTCGCGTCGTCTGTATCAACGTGCATTTCAAGACGGAAGTCCTTGTGAACGCGGACCTGAACGTCAAACCAGCGTGTGCGCTTTGTTCCCGTAGTAGCATCAACGTCGATGTAATCTCCGTCTTTAACGCCAAAGTGAGCGGCATCGTCGGGAGACATGTGGATGTGACGGTTTGCGATTATGCAGCCCTCACTAAGCTGAACTATACCCTTAGGACCTATGATGGTGATGGGAGCGGAGCCCTGGAGCTTACCCGACTCACGGACGGGGGGCTTGACCTTGAGAACGTAGGAATCCGTGACCGAGATCTCTACCTGGCTTGCGCGACGGAGAGGACCGAGCACGCGAACACCCTCGATCGAGCGCATGGAGGGACCGACGATGGTGAGGGTCTCCTTGCAAGCGTACTGACCGGGCTGGGAGAGATCCTTTAAGTGTGTAAGGGTATATCCCTTGCCGAAAAGTATCTCAAGATGCTCCTGTGTCAGATGAATGTGTCTGTTGGAGATTCCAACGGGAATTTCGTAGCCGGTTTTTGCGGGTGAGGAGGCATTCTGAGAGCCGCCGTTCATTTCGGAAACTATTTTTTTGACGATAGCTTCGATCTCAACATTTGAAATGCTCATTTTTCTGTTTCCTTTCGATTAAAGTACGATTATTTCAATATGAAGCGTGCCGATAGGGCTCGGTAATCTTCATATTGAAACAATCTCCCGTTTCCTGCCCGAAGATCGGGCAGGAAACGCGTTGCGCGCAAAGCGCGCCACTTGCTTCGACTTATATTAGCCGAGTGTGGGGAGAAGCTTGTTAACGTCGGTGTGAGGACGGGGAATAACGTGAGTTGCAACAACCTCACCGAGGTTAGCTGCAGCTGCGCCGCCTGCCTCAACAGCAGCCTTTACAGCGCCAACGTCGCCGCGAACCATAACGGAAACGAGTCCGCTACCGATCTTCTCAGAGCCGATAAGCTGTACGTTTGCAGCCTTAACCATAGCATCTGCTGCCTCGATCGCTGCTACGAGACCTCTGGTCTCAACCATTCCTAATGCTTCGTTCATAGTTAAAATCTCCTTTTTGGATAAATTTTTTTAAATTTTAACGGGAATAACCCGATTTTTTTGTTGTTAATTGAGTTGGAATTTTTTTCGCCTGACAAGGCGCACCGCAAAAGCCCGGGTGATGACTTACCTGCGTAAGTCGAGCCGCTTTTGAGGAGCAACGCCGTAAGACGGAAAAATTCAACTCAAACCTTATCGGTTTTAATAAATCTCATAATGTCGGCATGCGGACGTGCGATTACCTCTGCGCACGCAACACGACCGACAGCTTTGGCGGCCTCGACTCCCGCCTCAAGTGCGGCAGTGACAGCCGAGACTGAGCCTTCAACGACGACCGTAACGAGTCTGCCACCCAGACGCTTTTCAACGTGGATGAGCTTTACGTTAGCAGCCTTGACCATAGCGTCAAGACCGACGATAGCCGTTACCATAGCTTGAACCTCAAGCAATGCAATTGCATTTTCCATAGCCTGTCTCCTAAATAGATTGATCTGCCCTTGGACAAGCTTCCCGTTGCGTTCGCAAATATTCATGTAGCTTGTATGCAAGCGACATTTCACACGCCGAAGGCGTATTTCACATTGCGTAGCAATATTTCACTTGTCCAAAGGACAAATTTCACGTTAATTTTTGTCTTACAAAAATTAACCGAGTGTGGGGAGGAGCTTGTTAACGTCTGTGTGGGGTCTGGGGATAACGTGAGTTGCAACAACCTCGCCGAGACGAGCTGCTGCTGCGCCGCCGGCCTCAACTGCAGCCTTAACTGCGCCAACGTCGCCGCGAACCATAACGGATACGAGTCCGCTACCGATCTTCTCAGAGCCGATAAGCTGTACGTTTGCTGCCTTTACCATAGCATCTGCTGCCTCGATTGCAGCTACAAGTCCTCTGGTCTCTACCATTCCGAGTGCTTCATTCATGATTGTTTTCTCCTTTTTATTTCTAATATTTTTTAAACTTGTTTATTTCTCCCGACTTATTTGTCGAGGTTTCTGAATTTATCCTTACCCGTTGCGGTAAGATCTGCGAACCACTGTACCTGATCGTCAAGACCCGCGATCATCTTCGAGGTGATGTAGAGTCCGCGACGCTCCGCCTCAGCTACTCCCGCGTCGAGAGCCGACTGGACCGCGCCTGCGTTACCCATAAACTTGACTACCATAACCAGCGGTACGGGACAAGCATCCGCATTTGCGGGCTTGTTCTTGTCAATGGCTACGACTTTTACGTCCGCCGTCTTTGCCACGGTGTCCGCAACTATTATCGAGGTCGTGTAGCCGTAGACCTCTATCATACCGAGTGCTGCCATATTCGGTCACCCCGATATGTCAGTTCTCGTTGATGTAGCAGATCTTGATACCTGCCTGAGCAACGTTTGTCTCCATAGCCTCGTTCATCTTGTCGAGAGGGAAGGAGTGAGTGATGAGATCCTCGATCGGGATGTTCATCTCGCGGCACTGCTTTAGGAATGCCACGGTCTTGGGGTAGTCCTCAGCGGAGTAGTCCCAAGAGCCTACGATGTCGATCTCCTTGTTGCACATAGCGAAGTGGGGGTTGACCTGATACTCGCCGTTGTTAACGAAGAAGCCCATCTCGCACATGCCGCCGCCGCGACGGATGTAGCTGTAAATGTCAGCTGCCGCTACGGGAGCGCCCGTGCACTGATATGCGAAATCAACGCCGACGCCGTTAGCGACCGCCTTGACCTTTGCAACTCTCTTGTCAAGAGTATCCTCGTCGGGTCTGCGGAAGCAGATAGTCGTCTTTGCGCCCATCTTCTGTGCAACCTTGAGTCTGTCCTCGTTTCCGTCAACTGCGATGATGTGGTTGATACCTGCCGCGCGGAGAACCGTGATCATAACGAGACCAACAGGTCCGCAGCCCTGAACGAGAACCTTGGAGCCGAAGTTGAGAAGTCCTGTTTTCTGACCTCTCTCAAGCGCGTGAACGCAAACGCACGCAAGCTCGAGGATCATTCTCTGCTTAAGATCAAGCTCGTTGACCTGGAAATATGTAGCTCCGAGTCCGCCCTTGATCACCATATAATCAGCAAACCAACCGTTGACTCTGTTGCCCTCAGCCTCGCCTCTCTTGTCGCCGATGAGTCCGAAAACTCCCTGGTTGTCACAGAGATTCGTTCTGCCGGGAACCATACGGCAAGCGTAGCATTCGCCGCAGCTGATAACCGAGGTAACGATCTTGTCGCCTACCTTTAAGGGCTTTCCTGCGGTGTCGACCTTGACGTTCTTTCCGACTGCAACGACCTCACCCGTGCCCTCGTGACCGAGAACTACGGGGATGAGACCGAAGGGATCGGACTTCCACTCGTGAACGTCGGTTCCGCAGATACCCGCGCCCTCGACCTTGATGAGAATATCATCGTCACCGAGAGGGGGAATGGGAAGCTCTTTAACTTCTATCTTCTTTGTATCGGTAAGCATCGCAACGTGAGCAGTTGTGGGGATGGGACCATGCGCGCGAGGAGCAGTTCCGCCCATCGAGCTTATCACGGAGCGAACGATGCTTTCGATCTGGGAAGCTGTAATATCCATTCTTCTGTCTTCCTTTCTTAGATTATTCTGAAGCTGTCGACCATAACGCAGCGACGCTTTCTTGTAAAGCTTCTTGCGCTTGTGATACCCTCACCCGTAGGACCTGCGATGGTAAAGGTCGTGTGACCCTCGCCGCCAAATCCGATTCCCGCATAGGAGGGAGCGTTCTTGACGAAGATCGTGGTCTCAACGGCGCGTGCGAACGCGGTGAGGTTGTCGATGTTCTTGGAGTGCATATGAGCGGTGTGGCGGTTACCGTGCTCCGCCTTTACCGCAAGTGTGATAGCCTCGTTAATATCCTTGACTCTGACTATACCGAGGATGGGCATCATAAGCTCTTCCTGGATAAAATCATGCTCGAAGGGAACCTCTGCGATAGCGCAACGGATGTCGCTGCCTACCTTGATTCCGATCTTTTCAAGGATGACCCTGCAATCGCGTCCGACGCAATCGCGGTTGACTATCTTCTTTACCTTGCCGTTCTTGTCGGTCTTTTCAACGAGAACGACCTTTGCAAGCTCGTCTGCCTGCTGGCGTGTGAGCTTTATGCATCCGTTTTTCTGCATACCTGCGATAAGTCTGTCAGCGACGTTGTCAAATACGAAAACTTCCTTTTCTGCGATGCAGGGGAGGTTGTTATCGAAGGTGCATCCATCGATGATGTCCTTTGCAGCCTTATCGATATCAGCGGTGTCGTCGACGATAACGGGGGGATTGCCCGCGCCCGCGCCGATAGCCTTCTTTCCGGAGGAGAGAACAGCCTTAACGACTCCGGGGCCTCCCGTACAAACGAGAAGCTTTATTGAGGGATGCTTATACATAACGCTTGCCGTGTCGAGGGTGGGCTTTACCACGCTCGCAACAAGCACGCGGGGACCTCCGGCACTGTATACCGCGCGGTTGACGAGGTCAACTGCGTAGTTGGAGGTTGCGATCGCACCGGGGTGGGGGTTGAATACAACGCCGTTACCTGCGGCGATCATGCCTATACTGTTACAAATAACTGTTTCAGAAGGGTTGGTTGAGGGAGTGATAGCACCGACCACACCGAAGGGAGCCATCTCGGTGAGGGTAAGACCGCTGTCGCCCGTCTTAGCCTCCTCGATAATGTCCTCGGTTCCGGGGGTCTTGTCCGCAACGAGCACGTGCTTTGCGTACTTGTGATCAACTCGACCCATCTTGGTCTCAGCAACTCCGAGAGCAGCCATTGTCTGCGCCTCGGCTCTTGTGAGATCGCGGATAGCGGTGATTATCTTCTCTCTCTGAGCGACCGACATCGCGCGAACAGCGGTGTAGCCCGCGTTTGCGACCTCTATCGCCTCTTCCATAGTCTCGTAAACTCCGATGAGCTTACGTCCGTTGTACTGTGTGGAGTCCCAAGCCTTCCTTTCCTGCGCGGGTGCGGCAGGCTTCTTCATCTCAGAAATGACGTTTGCAACGATTGCGTTTATCTGAGATTCTGTAAGATTTAATGCCATTTTGGGTTCTCCTTTCTCAGAAATTCGATGCTATCGAATTATCTTCCGAGAGCGGCGAGAACCTTGCGTGTGATCTCTGCTACTACTGCATCGTCGGAAGAACCGTGATCGCCGCAGCTGCACTTACCGTCAGCACATTTGCAGTTAGGGGTACCCTTGTTGGGGCAGGACTTGCATCCGGGGTGCTTTCCGGGGAGACCCATCTTCTTACGAAGCTCCATAAGTCTCTCAAGCTCGTGGCAGGAGATCTCCTCGATGTTAGCGTTCTTACCAACACCGATCTGGCGAGCGTAGAGGTTGATCTTTGCGTTGAACTCTACCTCTTCCATTGTGAAGCAAGCGCGGAGAAGTGTGTTACCTACTGTAAGAGCGCCGTGGTTCTTAAGAAGGAACGCATCGTGCTTCTGGATGTAGGGCATAAGCGAATCCGGGATCTCCATGGTGGAGGGCATACCGTAATCGCAGGTAGGAACGTTACCGATAGTAAGAATAGCCTCGGGAAGGATGTACTGGTCAAGCTCTACGCCTGCAACCGTGAAAGCGGTAGCAACGGGGGGATGAGCGTGAACGACAGCGTTAACGTCGGGACGCTCCTGATAAACTCTCATGTGCATCTTGATCTCGGAGGAGGGGTTGAGCTTACCGTCGATCTTGTTGCCCTTGCCGTCTACCTTGATGATCATATCGGGGGTCATATAGCCCTTGGATACGCCGGTAGGAGTGCAGTAGAACTCGTTGGGGCCAACCTTAACGGAGATGTTACCGTCGTTAGCAGCTACGAAGCCGTGGTCATAAATTCTTTTACCAATGTCGCAGATTTCTTTTTTGATTTCAAAGGATGACTGTGCCATTTTCGTGTTTCCTTTCAAATATTATATAAATTTTTTATTTTCGTGATTATTTAACGAGATCGTACGTGTCGGAAGCGATCATGTACTCCTCGTCGGTGGGGATAACGACAACCTTGACCTTGGAGTCGGGAGCGCTTATAACGATGTTCTCGCCTCTGGGACCGTTCATGTTAGCGTCCTTGTCCATCTTGATTCCGAGGTATTCCATATTGTCGCCGATGAGCTGACGCGCGCGTCTGTCGTTCTCGCCGAGACCTGCGGTGAAGATAAGGATATCAATGCCGTTCATCTCTGCAACGTACGATCCGATGATCTTCTTTGCATTGTGAACGAGAAGGTCCATAGCAAGCTGTGCGCGCTCGTTGCCCTGGTCAGCCGCATCCCATACGTAACGTGCGTCGTTGGAAACGCCCGAAACACCGAGAAGGCCGGACTTCTTATTGAGTGCGTCGTTTACCTCAGCAACGCTCATGCCGCTCTGCTCGCAAACGTAGGATACGATAGAGGGGTCGATAGTACCGCAGCGTGTACCCATAGGAAGACCTTCCTGGGGAGTAAAGCCCATGGAGGTGTCAACAGCCTTGCCGCAGTCGATAGCGGTGATAGAGGAGCCGGAGCCGATGTGGCAGGATATGATCTTGCTTGTAGCGTAGTCCATTCCAAGGAACTCGCAAGCCTTAGCGGATACAAAGCGGTGGGACGTACCGTGGAAGCCGTAGCGGCGAACACCGTACTTCTCGTACCACTCGTAGGGGAGGGGATATACGTAGGACTTCTTGTCAAAGCCGGAGTAGAAGGAGGTGTCGAATACACCTACGTGAGGCTTGTTCGGGAGAACTGCCTTACAAGCCGCAACACCCTTGAGTGCGGGAGGACCGTGGAGGGGGTTGATCGGGATGATGGATTCGATGTACTTGATCTCTTCTTCGCCGAGGAAGCAGGACTTTGTGAGCTTGCCGCCGTGAGCGAAGCGGTGACCTACCGCGCTGATCTCGTCAACGTCCGCGATAACGCCGAGCTCAGGATCTGTGAGAAGCTTGAGCACGAGAGCGATCGCCTCGTTGTGAGTGGGCATAGGGTAGTCCTCTTCGTAGTTTTCCTTACCGGGACGCTTGTGGGTGATAGCACCGGTAAGACCGATCTTCTCGCACAAGCCCTTTGCAAGAACAGCGCCCGTGGACATATCAAAAAGCTGATACTTGAGCGAGCTGCTTCCTGCATTGATGACAAGAATTTTCATGGTGTCTTCCTTTCTGTTGCCGTATTTTGGGCAAAATAAATAAAATTATTAAACTAAATTATATCTACGCGAGACGAAAAATCCTGACGGTTTTCCTCAGGGCAGACTTTTACACCATTATTATAGCAGATTTTTCTTTGAATTGCAATAGTTTTTTAAAACCCCTATGTGAAAATTGCACTAAATCGGAGCGTCGAATTTTGGGGCATTTTATAAAAAATTGCCACTGACAAAAAAATGTCAAGAATCTGTGACATTTAATTAACAAACACCGCCTAAAAATATCCAATATATCCTATTTTTACAAGGTAATACTTTTATTTACAAATAACATAAAAAAGGTGATTTTACGTCAGAATAGCTTCAAATTTTGATTTGTCAGTGAGTTCGAACAATCCCTCAGTCTCGCATTCGCTCGACAGCTCCCTTTACACAAGGGAGCTTGTTGGTGGATGTTCGTACGCTTTATAGATGTGAAAACCTTTTAAATTTAAAGAAAACTTCACTATATCCGCGTTCTCCACCATTCAGGTAAAGCTCCCTTGTGTAAAGGGAGCTGGCGCGCCTCCGTGCGCGTCTGAGGGATTGTTCGCCTCTCCCATAAACCCCAATTTATCGAATTATGGAACAATATTTTATAAATCTCTTGTAAAATTACCAATTATTTGATATAATACATATATATGTGCTATTTTGGAGGTGAGAGAGATGAGTGTACTTTATAAAAACGGCAAAATATACGTAAGTGAGCAGAAATGCTTTATGTCGGGCGCGGTCACGGTAGCGGACGGTATTATTGACGGCGTATATTTCACAGACGCAACTCCTTCGGGCGAATTTGAGAACATCATTGACCTTGATGGCAATTATCTGATTCCCGGACTCATCGACGTTCACACCCACGGTCGCGCGGGCGGAGACTTCAACACCGCTGACGTTGAAGTGCTAAAAAGGATGTCGGAGTCTTACGTAAATAGCGGAGTCACCTCTGTTATGGCAACGTTAGCGTCTGCGACGCTTGATGATCTGTATACCTCGATAGAAAGAGTGGCAGAGCTGAAGAGCGGCGAGAGCGCGTTTATCGGAGTACACCTTGAGGGTAGATATCTCAATGAAAAGAGAAGGGGCGCGCACGCGGCAAGCCTTCTAGCAAAGCCCGATGCGAGCGAGATCTCGGCTCTTGTAAAGGAGATGAAGAAAACGGGTTTCGCGCACGTCAGCGCGGCGCTCGAGCTTGACGAGAGCGGAGACTTTACCACCGCAGCACTTGAGGGTGGAGCTACGCTCGGTCTTGCACATTCCGACGCGACCTTTGCCGAGGGGCAGAGAGCCTTTGAGCGCGGAGCTATATCCCTCACTCACACCTATAACGCTATGTCGCCCTTCCACCACAGAGACGGCGGATCGGTCGGCGCGGGGCTTCTCACCGACGGAGTTTTCTGCGAGCTGATATGCGACGGATTTCACGTCTCTCCCGAGGCGGTCAGAATGGCATATAAATTAAAAAAGGAAAAAATTGTCCTCATCACAGACTCGATGGAGGCAACGGGAATGCCCGACGGAGAATACTTCATTGCGGGTCTCCCCGTCACGGTCAGGGACGGACGCGCAAGAACGCACGAGGGCGCGATCGCGGGTAGCACGTTAGGTCTTATTGACGGAGTGAAGAATCTTTCGGCTTTTGCGGAGATACCCTTTTCCGAGGCGCTCTATTGCGCGACGGCATCCCCGGCAAAAATGATCGGAGCGTACGGCACTCTCGGCTCGATCGATACGGGCAAGAGAGCGAATATGCTCATACTTGATGAAGAATATAATGTCAAGGAAGTCATCTTCCAAGGCAAGAAAATATAAGAAAGGCACTCTGCCCATTCGCAGAGTGTAAGGTAAAGAAAAATGGCAGACAAACAGAAGTATTACATCACAACGGCTATCGCGTACGCGTCGAAAAAGCCCCACTTCGGAAACACCTACGAGGCAATAGCAACAGACGCTATGGCTCGCTATAAGAGAGAGATGGGATACGACGTATTTATGTGTACGGGTACCGACGAGCACGGACAGAAGATCGAGGAGCTTGCAAAGGCGGCAGGTATCACGCCTAAGGCATACGTTGACGGCGTAGCGGGCGAGATCCGTGAGCTTTGGGACAAGATGAACGTAAATTACGATCACTTTATCCGCACGACCGACGATTATCACGAGGCGGTAGTTCAGAAGATATTCAAGAAATTCTACGAGCAGGGCGATATATATAAAGGAAAGTACGAGGGCTGGTACTGTACCCCCTGCGAGTCCTTCTTCACAGAGACTCAGGCAGAGGGCGGCAAGTGTCCCGACTGCGGCAGACCCGTCGCGAAGGCTGAGGAGGAGGCTTACTTCTTCAAGATGAGCAAGTACGCCGACAGACTTATGGCTCACATCGAAGCAAATCCCGAGTTCATTCAGCCCGAGTCGAGAAAGAAGGAGATGGTCAACAACTTCCTCAAGGTCGAGGGCGGACTCCAGGACCTCTGTGTTTCGCGTACCTCCTTCTCGTGGGGTATCCCCGTTGACTTCGATCCCCGTCACGTAACCTACGTATGGCTCGACGCGCTCACCAACTACATCACGGCTATCGGTTACGACCCCGATAAGTCGTTTGAGGAGCAGAGCGAGAAGTTCAAGAAATATTGGCCTGCGGACGTCCACGTTATCGGTAAGGACATCCTCCGCTTCCACACTATCTATTGGCCTATCTTCTTGATGGCTCTCGATATTCCGCTTCCTAAGCAGATATTCGGTCATCCCTGGTTTAACTTCGGCGCGGATAAGATGTCCAAGTCGCGCGGCAACGTGATCTATGCCGACGAGCTAGCGGACCGCTTCGGAATCGACGGCGTAAGATACTACGCGCTCTCCGAGATGCCCTTCGCATCCGACGGTAGCATCACATACGAGACGGTTATCAAGAGATATAACACCGACCTTGTAAATAACCTCGGAAACCTCGTTAAGCGTACGCTTGATATGCAGAAGAAGTATTTTGATAAGGTCGTTCAGGCGCCCACAGCTCCCGAAGCTCTCGACGAGGAGCTTAAGGCGGCTTGCGCAAAGGCTTACGATGGCGTTGTCAAGAATATGGATGCGTTCAGAATCGCCGACGCGCTCGAGTGTGTATTCGAGATGCTCTCAAGAGCGAATAAGTATATAGACGAGACTACTCCCTGGACGCTCGCGAAGGACGAAGCGCAGAGAGAGAGACTCGGCACCGTCCTCTATAACCTCCTTGAGGCGATCCGTTGGGGTGCTGTGCTGCTCAAGCCCTTCATTCCCGCAACGGCAGAGGAGATACTCGCAACCATCGGTACTGATAAGACCGACTACACGACGGTCGGATGCGTAAAGTGCTTCGGTAAGATCGAGGCAGGAAGTGTCGTAGGCGATTCTCGCGTTATGTTCGCGCGTATCGACGAGGCAAAGATGCTCTCTGAGCTTGAAGCAGAGATGGCGGCGAAGAAGGCGGCGGCTGAGGCTGCGGCAAAGGCAGAGGAGAAGCCTGAAAAGCCCGAGGGATGCGCGCTTATAGGCATCGAGGACTTTATGGGCGTTGAGCTTCGTACCGCGAAGATAATCGAGTGCGAGAAGGTGCCGAAGGCAAAGAAGCTCCTCAAGCTCAAGATCGACCTCGGATACGAGGAAAGACAGGTAGTTTCCGGTATCGCAAAGTGGTATCAGCCCGAGGATCTCATCGGAAAGAAGATCATCGTCGTGGCTAACCTTAAGCCCGCAACGCTCTGCGGAATCGAGTCGAACGGAATGATCCTCGCATCGGGCGAGGAGACCGTACGCGTCGTATTCCTCGCAGAGGATACACCTCTCGGTGAAAGAGTAAGATAATTATTAAACCCAAAGGGGCTGACACCGTCAGCCCCTTTTTCAAATTTTGATTTATCGGTGAGTTCGAACAATCCCTCAGTCTCGCATTCGCTCGACAGCTCCCTTTACACAAGGGAGCTTCACCTAAAAGGTTGAGAACGAGGCTGCAGTGAGTTTCACTTTATCCGTAAAGGGTTTCACGGCTACAAAGCGCACAAACGTCCACCAACAAAGCTCCCTTGTGTAAAGGGAGCTGGCGCGCCTCCGTGCGCGTCTGAGGGATTGTTCGCCTCCACGATAAACCGCAATTCATCAAAAAAGGAAGAGACTTTCATCTCTTCCTTATTTTTTATTTCAACCACTTATCAAGGAAATCATACCCTTGGTCGAGCGTCCACATAGGGGGGCGGTGACCCGTAGCGTGGTTAATGAACTTGAGCTTTTCGCCGTCGTTTTCGTATCCGTCGGCGCGGAGTGCGATCTCGAGGCTCTCGTCGGTGTCATAGAGGCCTGCGATGAGACAGAATGGCTTTTGGGCGATCGTGAGCAGCTCGGAATGGTCAAATCCAGCCTCCTCGAGCCTCTTTGCATCCTTGCCCCAATACCAATCGTCCTTCCAATTCGTCTGATGCCATCCAATGCCGAAATCACTTGCGACAATTACCTTGATCCGCTCGTCCAGGCAGCCCGTGTAGAATGCCATCTTACCCCCGAGCGAGTGTCCCGCAATGCCGATGCGTGAGCTGTCAACTCGACCATCCGAGTCGAGCAGATCGATCAAAAGCCTTGTGTCATCAACAAGCTTACCCATACCGCTGTAATAGGGATGGTCGGCGCGGAGCGAATTCGCAGCGTCCTGCCAGCGAGTAAAGTCTCTGCGATCCTTGTCGCTGTCGATATAATTCAAATGATAAGCGTCCGCGGAAATGACCACGTATCCGCGGCGAACGAGGTGGAGCATCATTTCAAGCCCCTTGTAATATTCGAGCTCCTCGCCGGTTGCGTGATCAAAGGCAAGCAGAGCCTCGGGAAAATAGAAGGGAATAACGATTGCGGGCGAGTTTTCCTCGAGGTGCTTGGGAAGAAGCATCAGCACGCGCTGCGTTTTGCCATCTCCGTTTTCCTGACGGTACCATTCGGCGTCGAATTCGTCGGTCGAGAAGGAAGAGACGAGCGTAGCCTTGCCGTAGGTCTTTGTATATGAAGGCTTGCCGAGCGCGTCAAGCCATTTTTGCTTTAATTGATCCATATTTTCACCTCCGCGTGTCTGCCGTGAGCTTAGTGTAAGTATATCACTCCCCGGGGGATTTTTCAATTGCAATTTATGAACATCAAAAAAAGTCATTTTCAAATTTTGATTTGGCGGTGAGTTCGAACAATCCCTCAGTCACGCACAAGGCGTGACAGCTCCCTTTACACAAGGGAGCTTTGTTGGTGGATGTTCGTACGCATCATAGATGTGAAACCCTTTTAAATTTAAAGAAAACTTCACTATATCCACGTTCCCCACCTTTCAGGTAAAGCTCCCTTGTGTAAAGGGAGCTGTCGAGCGAATGCGAGACTGAGGGATTGTTCGCCTCCCACATAAACCGCAATTTATCATTGACACAATATAAATAATATGGTAAGATAAAGTCAACGGGTGAAGGCTTAGAAAAAAATTTGAAAAAAATAGCAAAAAAATGTAACCATCCACATTTTTTTGCGACATATAGGTTGAAGCCCGAAAAAAAGAAAAGGAGACCGCCATGGAAGACTCGAAAATAGTTGATCTCTATTGGGCGCGCGACGAGGCGGCGATAAGCGAGTCGGACAAAAAGTACGGCAGGATGTTAAGCTCATTGTCATATTCCTTGCTTTCCTCAAGGGAGGATGCGGAGGAATGTGTCAACGACACGTACATAGATGCCTGGAACTCGATGCCGACAGCCAGACCCGACTATCTCGGAGCGTTTCTGTCCAAGATAGTGAGACGAATCTCGATAGACTGCTTCCGCCGAAGACACACGGAGCGGCGCGGAGGAATAGACAATCTCTGCGCGGAGCTTACCGAATGTATACCCGACGTCGAGGAGGAGTGGCTTGGGAGCGACAGCGAGCGGATAAAGGAGATAATCAACAAATTCCTTTATTCCTGCGACAGAGAGAAGAGAGCGATGTTTATTCTGCGCTATTTCTATTCGAAGTCGATCGAGGAGGTCGCCTTAAAGGTAGGCTCGGGCGAGTCACGCGTAAAGACCGCGCTGCACAGAATGAGACTTGATCTCAGAAAATTACTTGAGGAGGAGGGCTTGTTATGAATAATGAAAAGATAATAAAAGCCGAAATGCTCCTTGAGGGCATCGGAGAGATCGACGACACTCTTCTTGCCGAGGCGCTGGCGTACCGACCGAGACGGAGAGCAGGCTCAAGGCTTGTGATCCTTGCGGCAACGGTCGCGGTATTCCTGACGATTATGATGGGACTTGGAGTGATCGGCAGGCTTGCCGACGAAAAGAAGGGAGACAGTGTCGCACCCGAATTCAACGACGCACCCCAAGCACCTGCGCAGACGGGTACGCTTGATTCCTTCCTCAGCTCAATCGAGGGCGGAGATGGATACGAGTACCTCGCAGATGCCGACACGCTCCCGTATTTTGACGGTATGGCGCACGTGGTCTGGCAGTATTCCGGTGACGGAGGATACTACGTCAGCGAGGGAATAGAAGGGGCAGAGCTTGAAAGCCTCAAGGTCGAGATCGGATGCGGATACTACGTCGGAGCCGAGTCGCCCGAGCTCAATTGCAGAGTCTGGGTGCTTCTCGGAGACGGCAGGGTGATCTCCCCATATCTCGTAGCTACATCGGGCAATATTTCGACCGAGGTGTTTGATTACGAACCCGAGATAATCCCCTCAGAGGAATTCGTCACAAGAATACAAGGGATCTTAAGCTGAAATTAAATTTCGAAAGGATGGTTTTGTTATGAAAAAGTTTATTAAGGTATTTGCACTTATGCTTGCGCTTCTCCTGACCTTCTCGTTTATCGCTTGCGACGCGTCGAAGGCCGACGAGAATGCGAATATGGGTGGCGACAGAGTGGATAACGGATATGACGGGATCCTGAACGGCGGCAACGGTGATAATAAAGGCGAAGGCAGCATTATCAACGGCTCTACGGGATCTTTGGGCGGCATCCCGGACGGATCTCTCGGCGATAACTGGAATGATGAGGAGGCTCCCGATTACAGTATGCCGGGTGATGCCGAAATAGAAGGTGGCGTGGATATGGAGCCCGAGGAGGAAATGAAACCCAGCGAGCCTGAAGTTGGTGATCCTACGCCTCCCGATGGGGGTGACGATGCTGAAAAGGGCGAGACCGAGGTGAACACAGGCGTTGAAAACGAGACCGAGGTGAACACAGGCGTTGAAAACGAGACCGATCATCCATGCGACGTAATAGTTCCCGAGAACCCCTTTATCACAAAGCCCTTTACAAATACAAGCGACAACAAGTATTCAACCTTCTCGGCGGACGTTGACACGGCATCGTACACGTTCTTCCGCAAGCTTGTCAACAGCGGATATGCATTCAGCATGCTCAGAGGCAACTCTGCGTTCAGAACCGAAGAGTTCATAAATTACTTCAGATACGACGTACCCCAGCCCGCAGAGAACGAGCTTTTCGGAGTTGTTACCGAGATCGCGCCTTGTCCGTGGGACGAGAACACGATGCTTTTCCGCGTAACGCTCCAGGCAGAGAACGTGGTAAACACCAAGGGAAATAACCTCATATTCCTCATTGACGTTTCGGGATCTATGTCGTCGACAGATAAGCTTCCCCTGCTTCAGAAGGCATTCTCCTATCTCGTTGGCAATCTCGGACCCAATGACACGGTTTCTATCGTAACCTATTCGGGACATGAGGCAGTCGTGCTTGACGGCTGCAAGGGTGCTGATACCGAGACGATAATGAACGCGATAAACTCTCTTAAGGCTTCGGGCTCGACTAACGGCGAGGCAGGACTTACCATGGCTTATCAGATCGCCGAAAAGCACTTTATCGAGGGTGGAAATAACCGTATAATCATGGCATCGGACGGTGACCTCAACGTTGGTATTTCTTCCGCGACCGAGCTGACAAAGTACATCGAGGAAAAGAGAGATCAGGGAATATACCTCTCGGTTCTCGGCTTTGGAACGGGCAACTACCGTGACGACAGAATGGAAGCGCTCGCTGATAACGGAAACGGTGTGTATTATTACATCGACGGCGAGAGCGAGGCAGAGAAGGTATTCGGAACAGACCTCACGGGTACGCTTTATACCGTCGCGAACGACGTAAAGCTCCAGGTGGAGTTCGATCCCGCATACGTAGAGGCATACCGCCTTATCGGATACGATAACAGAGTCCTTGACAAGGATGATTTTGAGGACGATACAAAGGACGCAGGCGAGGTAGGAGCCTCGCACCAGGTAACTGTCTGCTATGAGTTAAAGCTCAAGCCCAATGACAGTGACGGCGCGACCTATATGACGCTCAGAGTGCGCTATAAGAACCCCGGTGAGCCTATCAGCCTCCTTAATGAGTATACCGTAGGCGGTCAGGACATTGCGGTACAGCCGAGCGAGGACACACGCTTTATCGGAGCGGTAATCGAGCTTACAGCGCTTCTCCGCAACCTCAGCTACGACGGCGAGATCTCGATTGAGGACGTACTCGAGGAGCTCGACTCCCTCACACTTACCGACCCCTATAAGCTCGAATTCCGCGAGCTTGTTAGAGCCCTCGTAACAAGAAAATAATCTACACCCAAAAGGGCTGACACCGTCAGCCCTTTTTTTGTTTCAAATTTTGATTTATCGGTGCCTTTAGCCTTCCCCAGCGGGGAAGGGGGACCGCGTTAGCGGTGGATGAGGAGGTCGCCCTTTTGTGGGCTTCGCGTCCGTGTAAAGACCTTGTTCCGATGCATAAGAATCTTTGCGCGAAAAGACAAAATCCACACCGCTCCCGTGAAATACATCCTAATGGCGACCTCCTCATCCACCACCTTCGGTGGTCCCCCTTCTCCGCTGGAGAAGGCTATTCGTAAAACCCCAATTTATATACTTGAAAGATTACAAATTTTTTCCCCATTTCGAGGATGAAAAAAAATTTTTTCCATTTTGGAGCCGACAAAACAGAACAAATGTGCTATAATGTTGTTGCGGAACTGATCGCAATTGACCTCGGGTTGCAATCAAATTGCACTCGAATTACCTCGTGGTCACAAAAAATTCATATAATTTTTTTTAAAAAAGGAGTAAAAAATGGGACAAGTACATAAGGGCGTTCTCATCTACAACGAATGGTTTGAGGCTATGCAAGACCTCAGCGCAAGCGATTTTAAGAGGATACTTTGGGCGGTATACAGGTATCAGATATATGGCGAAAAGCCTATGGAATTCAAGGGAAAAGCCAAACCCGTCGCAACGATGATCTTCCCTTGCATCGACCGTCGGCTCGAGTACAGCGCGTACGGTTCTATTGGCGCGAGCATCAAGAAAAATCAGACCGAAGATCAATCGGGTGCCACCAAGGGGGCTTCAAGGGGGGCTTGGGCTATATCTAAACAAAATAAAACTAATCCAAGCTACTCTATATCTAAAGCGGAGAGCGCCGAGGATCAGCATTGGCGCGAATTCTTCGAAGCCGCCGTTGCCCGCTCGCTTGGCGAAGCGGCAAAATAATCTGACCTTTAAATTTTGATTTGTCGGGGCGTTCGAACAATCCCTCAGTCTCGCATTCGCTCGACAGCTCCCTTTACACAAGGGAGCTTCACCTCAAAGGTTGAGAACGAGGCTGTAGTGAGTTTCACTTTATCCGTAAATGATTTCACGGCTACAAAGCGCACAAACGTCCACCAACAAAGCTCCCTTGTGTAAAGGGAGCTGTCGCCATAGGCGACTGAGGGATTGTCTCCTCGTTAAATTGCAATTAACAAAAAACAGAGGAAACCGAAGCTTCCTCTGTTTTTGGAAAAAAAGCAATTAATCAAGCTCGCGCTTGCCTGTATAGAGCTCGTAGTATCTGCCCTTCATTTCGAGCAGCTGCTCGTGGGTACCGCGCTCGATTATCTCGCCCTGCTCAAGCACCATAATGGCGTTTGAGTTACGGACGGTCGAGAGTCTGTGCGCGATAACGAAGGTAGTACGGGTTGCCATAAGTCTGTCCATACCATGCTCGATATGGCGCTCGGTACGGGTATCGACCGAGCTTGTTGCCTCGTCGAGGACGAGGATGGGAGCCTTTGAAAGAGCGGCACGCGCGATATTGAGAAGCTGACGCTGACCCTGAGAGAGGTTGGCGCCATCGCCCTCGAGCATAGTGTCGTAGCCGTTCTCAAGGCGCATAATAAAGCTGTGCGCGCTTGCGGTCTTAGCCGCCTGCACGACCTCGTCGTCAGTTGCATCGGGTCTGCCGTAGCGGATATTCTCCATGACGGTTCCCGTAAAGAGGTGGGTATCCTGAAGCACCATCGCGATATTCGAGCGGAGCGAGTCGCGCTTGATGTCCTTGATATTGACACCGTCGATGGTGATCGTACCCGACTCGATATCGTAGAATCTGCTCAAAAGATTGGTGACGGTGGTCTTACCTGCGCCCGTCGAGCCAACAAAGGCGATCTTCTGACCGGGATGCGCGTAGAGCGTGAGATTTTTGAGTATGACCTTGTCGGGATTATATCCGAAGGTAACGTTCTCAAATACGACGTCGCCCTTCATATCGGGCATATCTATCGCGCCCTCGCCGTCGGGGGTCTCGGGAGCCTCGTCCATGACCGCGAACACGCGCTCCGCGCCTGCAAGGGCAGAGAAGATAGCCGCGGTCTGCTGAGAGATATTGTTTATCGGCATGCTGAACTGCTTTGAGTACTGTGCGAAGAGCTGGAGCGCACCGGGGTCAAGTCTGCCCATGACCATGAGTATTCCGCCGACACCGATGGTGACAGAGTAGCTTATCATACTCGTGTTGTGCATAATGGGACCCATGATTCCGCCGTAGAACTGAGCCTTCATCTGCTTGTCGCGGAGGTCCTCGTTAAGGGTCTCGAATTCCTCGCAGCAGGTCGATTCGTGGTTGAATACCTTAACGACCTTCTGACCGGTAACGGTCTCCTCAACGTAGCCGTTTGCCGCGCCGAGCGCCGCCTGCTGACCCGAGTAATATTTTCTTGACGCGCCCGCGATCTTTGCGCCTCCGATAGCGAAAAAGGGAACGAATACTACGGTGATGAGAGTCAGCCAGATATTCGTCGTTACCATAAATACAAAGGTGCCGACGAGCGAGATAACGCCCGATACTATGCTGGTCAAGGAGTTATTGAGCATAACGTCGATATTGTCGACGTCATTTGTAAAGCGGGACATGACCTCACCCGTGGGATGCGTGTCGAAAAACCTGACGGGGAGCTTCTGGAGCTTTGTAAAGAGGTCGTTTCTGATCTTTTCGATCGAGTTTTGCGAGATAGTCACCATAACTCTCGCCTGGAGATAGTTTGTCAGTATCGTAAAGGCGTATATACAGACGAGTATCATAATGGTCGCGGCGATATAGAACATTACCGCCGTAGCCTTTTCATTAAAGCCGTCGCCTACCATACCGCCGATGAATCCGACCGCGCTGTCCTTGAGCGCGCGGATAGCAGTGTCAAGAGCCTGATAGATGGGGCTTGAGAGTGTCTCACGGTCGACCTCGAGACCGACGTATTCCGAGAGCTGATTGATAATGGGTCTTGTCATGTAACCGCCGACGAGGGAGGCTACCGTGTTGAGCATCATAAATATGAGGACGACGAAGAGAAGAGCCTTGTATTTACCGACGTAGCGAAGGAGTCTTCCGACAGTCTTCTTCATATTCTTGGGCTTGCCGCCCATACCGCGCTGACCGCCGCCGCGACCTCCGCGAGGACCGCCGCCACCCATCTGGGGCGCGCCGGGCTTGTGGGTGCTGTGATACTGCTTCTGGAGTGTTTCAAGACTTCTTGCCATGATCAAGCACCTGCCTTTCCGGAGATCTGCGAGTTATAGATCTCCTGGTATTCGGTGTTGGACGAAAGAAGAGAATCGTGAGTGCCGACACCCGTGATCCTGCCGTCGTCCATAACGACGATCATATCCGCATCCTTGACGGAGGATATTCTCTGCGCGATGATTATCTTGGTAGATGCCGCAAGCTCGTTTGAAAACGCTTTGCGGATCTGCGCCTCGGTCGCGGTGTCTACCGCGCTCGTCGAGTCGTCGAGAATGATTATCTTGGGATTTTTGAGAAGCGCGCGAGCGATACAGAGTCTTTGCTTCTGTCCGCCCGAGACGTTAACGCCGCCCTGACCGAGCTCTGTCTGATAGCCGTTTGTAAAGTTCTTGACGAACTTATCCGCCTGAGCGCTCTCAGCCGCCGCCATCATCTCCTCGTCGGTCGCGTTTTCGTTACCCCAACGGAGGTTGTCCTCGATAGTACCCGAGAAGAGGACGTTCTTCTGAAGCACCATTCCGACACCCTCGCGCAGGTGGTAGAGCGAGTAATCCTTGACGTTCTTGCCGTCGATGAGGATCTCGCCCTCGTCAGCGTCGTAGAGACGGGGAATGAGCGAGACGAGAGTGGTCTTGCCGCATCCCGTTGAGCCGATGATACCGACCGTCTGTCCCGCCTCGATCGTGAGGTTGATATCCGAGAGAACAGGCTCTGCGCTGTTCTTGTAGTAGCGGTAGGCCACGCCTCGGAATTCGATTTTACCGCCCTCAATTTTTGCATCTGTGTCAATGCCGTCAGCGTCCTTGATGTCGATGTCCTCGTCAAGCACCTCGCGGATACGCTTAGCCGACGCGAGTGCACGGGAGGAGATCATAAGCATCATCGTGACCATCATAAGAGAGAATAGGATCTGCGAGACGTAGTTGATAAATGAGGAAAGCTCACCGACACTGAAATTAGTGATTCCCGCGTCGTAGTTATTTATAACGAGCTGGCTTCCAAACCAGATAACGAGTCCGGTCGTGATATACATAAAGAAGGTCTGAACGGGCTGCATAAAGATCATATTCTTCATAGCAGACATACCCGCGCCCTTTAGCTCGGAGTTAGCCTTGCCGAATTTTTCGGTCTCAAAATCCTCGCGCACGAAGGACTTTACAACGCGGACGTTGGTGATGTTCTCCTGCACCGTAGAGTTGAGGGTATCGATCTTGGTCTGCATCTTGGAGAATCGGGGCATACCGCGAGCGATGATAAAGGTGATAGCAAGCAGAAGCAGGGGGATAGTGACCGCCATAACTATCGAGAGCGAGGGGCTGAGTTTTATCGCCATAATAACGCCGCCGATGAGCATTCCGGGGGAGCGGAGCATCATACGGAGCATCATATTTACGAAGTTCTGGAGCTGGGTGACGTCGTTGGTAAGTCTTGTTACGAGCGAGCCTGTCGAGAACTTATCTATGTTGGCAAAGCTGTATGTCTGTACCTTTCTGAAAAGGTCTGCGCGCAGGTCTGCCGCAAAGTTTACCGATGCCTTCGCACCGAAATATGATCCGCCGACACCGCCTATCATCATCATTATCGCCGTGCCGATCATCTTGACCATAGCCCATAGGCTTGACTCGGTGGTGAGCGTGCCGTAGACCGCGCCGTTTATGACCTCGGCAAGGTAGAGGGGCATAAGCACCTCACCTATGACCTCGATGATCATACAGAGCGGTCCTAAAATAAAGTAAAGCAGGTATGGCTTTACGTATTTCATCCATTTTTTCATCTCTGGGTATCCTTTCTTAGCTTAACGAGGAGCAATCCTCGATCTTGTGTAGATTTTCCTGCATACGCTCGAGCAGAGAGATAAGAGTATCTATCTCCTCGTCGGTAAAGCCGTCGAGCGTCGTTTTGTCAACGTATCTGAAATATTTTTCAGCATCCTCGGCAACTGTACGGCCAAGCTCGGTGACGCATATCTCGTTGATACGGCTGTCCTTGCCGTCGGGGCAACGGTTACGTTCGATATAGCCGTCCGCTTCGAGCTTTTTAAGTGTTGTGGCTACTGCGGCGGGGCTTATCTTGAAGTGATCGGCAAGCTCCTTTTGCGAGGGGATATTGTCGACCCTTGAGATATGCATAAGCATGCGGTGGCAGGCGCATTGGAGATCGGCTCTCTCAGCCCACCTCTCGATGACACGTCTGTGCAGACGGTTGGTCTGTATGAATTTATGGATTATCTCGCGCTCGTCACGAGGTGTTGTCAAGGCTTCAAGGTTGTTTTTTTCCGTCAAAAAGATCTCTCCCTTCATAAAATCTGAATTTATTCCAAAAGAAAAGTTAACGCGTTAACCGTTAACTGCTTAATTATATCATATTCTATTGGCGAATGCAATAGGAAAATTCAAAAAAAACATATATTTTTCAAAGAAAAACACGGCTTTTTTCAACAAGCCGTGTAAGTCTGTGGTATTCAGAAATCGGGTGTGTATTTTTTGCTTGCGGAGGAGAGGCTCTGAAAGTATCCCTCAAAGCCGAGATCCTGCGCCGCCGATAGCACACTGTCGTACTCAAAGGAGGTTAATCTGCGGCAGAGATTTTTGTAAACGGTCTCCTTGCCCTCGCTCTCCTCAAGGTAAAAATCGGGCGTATACTGCCCCATAAGGCTCAAAATAACGTTCTTCGCGCCTATCTCACTTGCGATAAGCTCAAGTATCTTTATCGAGTCCGCGCGATGAGAGGGAAGAATGAGGTGACGGACGATGACTCCGTGAAGTAGCTTTCCGCTTCCATCGTAATGCGGTTTTCCGACCTGACGCACGTACTCGCGAAGAGCATCGAGCGCGACCGAGCAATAATCCTCCGCAAAGGAGTATTTTTTCGCTGTCTCGGGGGAAAAATATTTGAAATCGGGCATATAAATATCAATAAGACCTTCAAGGGAACGCAGAGTCTCAACGCTCTCGTATCCTCCGCTGTTCCAGACCACGGGGACGGAGAGACGGTGTTTTATTTTCGAGAGCAGGTCGCAAAGCCTGTCCGAATAATGTGTCGGGGTGACGAATTCGATGCAGGCGGCTCCGCGCTCCTCAAGAGAGAATATCGCACCTTCAAGCTCGGCATCGGTCATTGTCTCGCCGCAGCCCCCTCGGCTTATTTTTCTGTTCTGGCAATATATGCAACCAAGATTGCAGCCCGAGAAAAATATAGTCCCCGCGCCGCTATTTCCGACAAGACAGGGCTCCTCCCACTCGTGGAGCATGATCTTCGAGACCGAAAAGTCGTAAGGGGAGTGGCATACGCCAACCCTGCCGCTCTCACGGTCAACTCCGCATTTGCGCGGACAGATATTGCAAAGTGCCATTCTCTCACCCCTTTTTTCGTGCTTTATGCCGATTTTTATTAATTATACTACAAAACCCCCTTTTTTTCAACAGAATTTTGAAGGTGTTGTAGAATTATGGAATAATTTTGTTAAATTTTTGATAAGCTATTGATTTTTGGGGAAAAAAGTATTACAATATGGGTAGTTTGGTTTACAGAGAAAATACACGCCGATTGACATTTGATTATAAAGCGATCGGCAGGCGTGAATTGAAAGGAAGCGAAAAAATGGCAAAATTCAGAAAAATCGGTATACTTGCTTCGGGTGGAGACGCGCCCGGTATGAACGCCGCTATCAGAGCGGTTGCGAGAAAGGCTCTTTACGAGGGCATTGAGGTCGTCGGTATTCAGGGCGGATATGCGGGACTTATTAACGGAGACCTCCGTCCTCTTGATAACCGTTCGGTATCAAATATCATCACTCTTGGCGGAACTATCCTCTATTCCTCCCGTTGCCCCGAATTCAAGACGGCAGAGGGAATGGCAAAGGCTATAAAGACCTGCGAGGACAATCAGATAGACGCTATCGTAGCTCTCGGCGGAGACGGAACCTTCCGCGGAGCAACGGATCTTACAAACCACGGTATCCCCTCGATAGGCATACCCTGTACTATCGATAACGATATTACCGCAACCGAGTACACAATAGGCTTTGACACCGCGATGAACACCGTTGTCGGAATGGTCGGCGCGCTCAGAGAGACCTGCGAGTCACACGCGAGATGTAACATCATCGAGGTCATGGGACGTGACTGCGGTATGATCGCGCTTTACGCGGGCGTTGCGGCAGGAGCTGTTGTTATTGCTATTCCCGAGTTTGAGTTTGACGAGGAATATGCGATCAGCAAGTTCAGAGAGGCAAGAGAGCACGGCAAGAGAGGTATGATCGGTGTATTTGCCGAGGGAATGTCTCTCAACAACGGCGGCAACAAGTACAGCGAGGAATTCGTTAAGAAGCTCGAGGCAGAGACGGGAATAGAGACAAAGTTTGCCCGCCTCGGTCATATCGTGCGCGGCGGCTCGCCCACACTTCGCGACCGTCTCCATGCTACTCAGTTCGGCGCAGAGGCAGTAAGCTGCTTGCTTGAGGGAAAGAGCAACGTTGTAATGGCTATAAAGAACGGTATGATCACCGATATCGATATCAACTACGCGCTTGTTCTCGACCGTATGTATAAGGGCAAGCTCAAGGACGGCGACCTTGATAAGTACACCGCGGCACAAGTCGAGGAAATGAAGGCTGCTTGCGCGCAGAGAAGACTCAAGATGGAAAAGCTCTACAAGCTCTCCTTCGAGCTTGGTAAATAAGTATAGAAGAAAAAATCACGGGGAAATAGCTACGGGTGCTAAAGGACAGTAAAAAAGCCGATATGGATTTGATTCCGTATCGGCTCTTTTGTATAGCACTACCACTTTCGGTGGTGAGTAAGTGCGCTCTTCCTGATAGTTTTTAGTGATATGCTGTCGCTTTGCAACAGCGTGATATTTTCGCTTCGCAAAAGTGATATTGCTCTGCAGGCAGAGCAGTTATATTCTATTCGCCTTCAAAACTCGCGTAGCGAATACCACTCGGCTGGGGCCGAATATCACTGCGATGCAATAGAACTCGCCGTAGGCGAATAGAGTTGGCGTTGTGTCCTTAGGAACACAACGCCATATCCCGTGATTTTTTTTGCTTAAAACTCTGAAAGTCTTATGGACTTTTCCGCTCTCGAGGGAAGCACGTCAAATATGACGATCTCGTTCTCGCCCTCCTTGATAAAGGGAGCGGGGATGAAGAGCTTATTGTCCGAGCAAACTATCTTCCAATGTCTGCCGAGGTTGAAGCCGTTGATAAAGGCGACTCCTCTCGTAAATCCCTCGGGGTGAAGGACGGTGTCCTGCGGCTTGTCGGCATTGAACACGTACTTGTAGAAGGTGGGTGTGTTGGGGACGGGATCGGCATCGTATGTCTCGGGGAGAGTGTCAAGCGGGATCGGGTACATATTGTATCCGAAGTGCTGTCTCTGTCCGTTGGCGAAGATATTACCGAGCAAGCCCTTTTTGTCATATATTCTCCAGCCCGCGTTGACGCGTCCGAGATTTTCCACTAATACCGATATTCTGACGTCGCCCTCGCGACCGATCCTGAATGTCTTGTCTGTGTCGTCGCGGTATATAGTCTTTGTATATACTCCGTCAACGTATATGTGCGCTACGTCGTGGATCTCGGTGAAGGTCATCGTAGCAACGTCACTAAAGGAGTGGACCGTCGTTTCATACACGATATAGCCGTATCCCTGGTCACATTCCTCCATAGAGAGAGGAGTTACCGAGCTTATACATCTCGGAGGTGTTTTGGCAAAGGATGCAGAGAGGGGAGCCGCACCGATATATTTTATATCGGAATAGGTGGCGATTATGGGGTCCTTGGCGGTACTTTGGGGTGCAATTTTGCGCCACTTACAGATGACCTGTTGCTCGGCGTAGTATTTTGAGGTGCGCTTGCCGTACTCGTTGAGCGGTGCGTCAACGTCGTAGCTCGACATCTGCACGACGTACTTGCCAAAGTCATTCGCGCCGTTCATAAAGCCGAAGGTCGTGCCGCCGTGGAACATATAGAGATTCAGGAGGTCACCGTACTCGAGCGCCTTGTCGACAGATTCCGCGACCTCGTCGACGTTTCGCCTGAGAAATTCCTCGCCCCAGTGCATAGCCTTTCCGTTCCAAAGCTCCATTACCATTCCGGGCTGATCAGGATAGCATTTTTTAAGCGTTGTCAAGGCTTCCGCGCTCTCTCTGCGGTAGTTGACCGATGCGTAAACGCCTTCGGGGACTCCCGTGAAAAGCGAGGCTCGGCTCGCGCCCGTGGAAATGAACAGATCGCAATCTATTCCTTCGGCAATAAGGACGTCTCTTACGTATTCCATATATGCCGTGTCGTCGGCAACGTCGCCGTATTCGTTCTCGACCTGCACCATTATGATGCTGCCGCCGTTCGTGATAAGTCGGGGGCGCATTATCTCGCACACCCTTTTAAGATATGGTGTGATCTTCTCAAGATAGAGAGGATGTGAGCAGCGAAGCTGAATGTCGCGGTATTTGAGCAGCCACCACGGCAATCCTCCCATATCCCATTCCGAGCAGATGAAGGGTCCCGGGCGGACGATGACGAAAAGTCCCATCTCCTCTGCCATATCGATGAATTTGCCGAGGTCGAGCCAGCCCGAAAAGTCAAACTCGCCCTCTGTCTTTTCGTGCAGATTCCACGCGACGTACGTCTCCACGCAGTTGCAGCCGCATTCGCGAAGCTTGAGTAAACGGTCGTACCAATAGTCGGGATGAATGCGGAAATAGTGCATCGCTCCCGAAACTATCTTCTCGGGTCTCCCGTCAACGTATATGTGATCCTTTTCAATTCTAAAGCTCTTCATTTTTTTACCTCTTTTTTTATAAATTGCGGTTTATAGGGGACGCGAACAATCCCTCAGACGCGCACGGAGGCGCGCCAGCTCCCTTTACACAAGGGAGCTTTGTTGGTGGACGTTTGTGCGCTTTGTAGCCGTGAAATCCTTTACGGATAAAGTGAAACTCACTGCAGCCTCGTTCTCAACCTTTTAGGTGAAGCTCCCTTGTGTAAAGGAAGCTGTCGAGCGAATGCGAGACTGAGGGATTGTTCGAACACACCGCCAAATCAAAATTTGAAATTATATTACTGATCGACGTTGATTTTCAGGACGGCGGTATCGAGGCCGTCGGACTCGGCGTATATTCTGAGCTCACCCGAGGTATTACCTATCTTGACCGCGGCACCGATCCTGCCTGCCCGCATTTTTCTTATGGGGAGAAGGAGGGAGGAGTGGTCAGCGATATCCGAGCCCGTCGAATAGATACATCCGAGCGAATTTGAGTAGAAGCGGACGGTCGGAGCAGCGTCGGGAACCTCGAGTCCGTTTTCGTCGACCGCATAGCAGGTAACGATAGCGACGTCCTGCCCGTTGGCTTTAATATCGGGAGTATCGAGCTTGAGCATAAGCTTTTTGGGCTCTCCCGTGGTCGTTTTTGAGTCGCGAGCAACTATATTGCCGTCAGTGTCGTATGCCACGACCTCGAGCTTGCCGGGGGCGTATGGAACTACCCACTCTCCGTGACCGTATTTTTCGATCTCGCGCCTGCCCTGACTCTCGCCATTAAGGAAAAGCTCGAGGGTGGGGGTGTTCGTGTAGGCAAAGACCTTTACAGGCTCACCCTCAAGCCCCTTGAAATTCCAATGGGGCAGAAGGTGTACCATAGGAGAGGTCGTCCAATGCGACATATTCTGATAGAACGGGTCCTTTTTCTGCATATAGAGGTCGATCGCGCCGCTCTGCGAGCAGATTCGGGGCCAGGTCGCCTCTCCGCGATGCTCAAAGGCGATCCATTGATAGCCGCCCATCATCCAATCTCGCTCCATAATAAATTTCCAGGTGAACTCTCGGCTGCGGAACATTCGGTTTGCATCGTGGTCGTAGCCCGTCACGTACACACCGTCATCGAAATAATATCCGCGCGTCGTACCCGTGGCGCAGTTTTCACTTGAGATCACGGGCTTTTTCGGGAATTTTTCGTGTATCGCGCCGTAGGCGTCCCAGTTGTAGTTCACTCCGACCACGTCAAGCTCCTCAAGCACCGCGGCGTTGTGCGGCGTGCGGTCGACGGCGGTCATTATCATTCTCGTGTTGTCGAGCTTTTTGGCATAGGCGAGGAGATTTTTTACTATCCTTCTGCCGTTCTCGTTGGCGTGATAGAATTCCTCGTTCCCGAGTGACCAGAAAAAGATTGACGGGCGGTTTCTGTCTCTCTTCATAAGCATCTCAAGCTGAGCCTTGCCCTCGTCGCTTGAATCGAACCAGCGCGTCTCAGCCATTACGATAAAGCCGTTTTCGTCGAGCGCGTCCATAAGCGCCTCGGCTTGCGGATAGTGGCTCGTGCGGTAGCCGTTGGCGCCCATTTCCTTCATAAGTCTGACCTTGTAGCGGTGGATATTATCCGAGACTGCCTTGCCCAAAAGTCCGCAGTCGGCGTGACCGCAAAGTCCTTGTATCTTGTATTTTTTGCCGTTGATGAAGAGTCCGCGTACGGGGTCGGCGTATGCCTCGCGGAATCCGATACGGGTGTCGGTCGAATCGACCTCGTTATTGCCGCGCAGAACGTGGGTCTTTACCGTGTATAAATTCGGCTCCTCGGGCGACCACAGTAGGGGAGAGGAGAGAGAAAAGGTGTATTTAAAGACCTTTTTGTCGCGCTCGGTTATATATCCGCGAGACGTTGCGCAGGCAACGACTTTGCCTTTTCCGTCGCATATCTCGCCGTTCAGTGTGACGAGCTGACGCTTGTCGGTGTCGTTGCGGAGCGTGGTCTCGGTCTCGACCTCCCAGACTGTGTCGGAGATCTTTTTAGGCTTGGCATAAACTCCCCAGAGGTCAACAGATACAAGGTCGGTCTTGCAGAGCCAGACGTGGCGGTAGATACCGCCTCCCTCGTACCACCAGCTCTCATGCTCCTCGGTGTTTACGTAGACGGCGAGGATATTTTCACAGTCAAAGCGGGCAAAGTCGGTGATGTCGACCTCGAACGAGGTGTAGCCGCAAAAATTACGCTTTAAAAGGCAACCGTTGAGGTATATCGTCGCATAAGTTGCGATGCCCTCGAAATAAAGAGTGAGCCTCTTGTCGCGGTCGGCTTCGGTGAGCGTGAAGCTCTTTCTGTACCACGCGTTGTCGTATTTCAAATATCCGAGCGCGTTGTTGTATCTCTCCTCTGTCTCGTTTTCCACAACGTAGTCGTGAGGAAGATCGACCTTGTCCCATCTCTCCCTTGCGTACGCGCCCGTGTCGTAATCGCGCGCCGCAGGCCCCCAGAGCATCCTCTCGGTCTTGGCGCGATTGTACGCCGCCGCCTTTACGTTGGGAAAGTCAATTTTTATGTCTCCTCTGTGGAACATCCAGCCCTTGTCAATGCATATCTTTTCTCTCATTTTCTGACCTCCAAAGAGTTTCAAATTTTGATTTATCGGTGAGTTCGAACAATCCCTCAGTCACGCACAAGGCGTGACAGCTCCCTTTACACAAGGGAGCTTTGTTGGTGGATGTTCGTACGCATTATAGGTGTGAAAACCTTTTAAATTTAAAGAAAATTTCACTATATCCACGTTCTCCACCTTTCAGGTAAAGCTCCCTTGTGTAAAGGGAGCTGTCGAGCGAATGCGAGACTGAGGGATTGTTCGCCTCTCCCATAAACCCCAATTTATCGATCTATGAGCATATAATAGCACTCCGGGAATGAATTTTCAATGGAATTTTGGTGTATATATGGACAAAATTGATATTTTGTGTTATAATTATGGAAAACAGACGGACTTTTTTGATTTATGGGGGAGCTATGGTAAGATATTTCGCGCTGTTTGGCGCAGGATACGATCAGAGGGCAGGCAGAGAGGTGCCGCTCTATCTCAACAATTTCGGGTATCAGCGCGCTCTGCCCCAGGATGCGACGGTAAGCCGTCCACGAGGCAGGGAGGATTTCCATCTGCTTTACGTTGCCTCGGGTGAGATAGAGGTCGGGGGCAGGATACTTCGCGGCGGTGACAGCTACGTTTATTTTCCGGGCGAGGCGCAAAAATACACATATTGCGCCGACGGTGACTCTCTTTACTATTGGATGCATTTCACGGGTCGGAATATGGAGAAGGATCTTGCCGAGATCGGTCTATGCTCGGGCTTTCATCCCTCAAACGGAAAAAAGCAGGAGACAGACGCGCTTTTTCGTCTTATCTACGACCTTTTGACACACGGCAGCGACAGGGAATCGCCGTATATAGTCTCGCTTACGAGGGCGCTTTTCGAGCTTATCGCATCTCCGAAAAGTGCTGCGCAGCCCTTTTCGGGCGCACGCCGTTCGCTCGAAAGCGAGGACATAAGCGTTGGCGATATTGCCGCAAGATACGGCATGACAGCCGCGCATTTTATCCGTTCGTTCCGCGCCGTGTACGGCGTGACACCGCAGAGATACAGGAGCGATTACCGACTGCGTGAGGCGAAAATGATGCTCTCGGACACCGCACTCTCGGTCTCGTCGGTCGCAGAGCGTTGCGGATTTGACGACCCCCTCTATTTTTCCCGAGCATTTAAAAAGCATTTCGGTATGACCCCAACAGAATATAGAAAAAATAACCTCGAAACATAAAAAAACCACACCCGCAGGTGTGGTTTTTCAAATTTTGATTTGTCGGTGCGGGGAGACGGGGGACGCGTGTCGCTTTTTGAAAAAAGCTCCGCAAAAACTTTCAATACGCTTCGCACTGTAGGGCGGGGGCTTGCTCCCGCCGTTTCGTTGAATTTAAAAGGTTTTCACGGCGGGAGCAAGCCCCCGCCCTACAGTGTAGACCGTTCGCTAAACCGCAATTTGTACACTTTATAATTTTGATTTAGCGAACTGTTTAAATTGAATTTCACGGCTATAAATTTACTCCACGGTACGCTTTGCGCCGTAGGGACCGACGTCCTCGGCGGTCCGCAAAGCAAACGCCTACAAAACCCTTATGGCTGAAAAGAAACAATCGTATCGAAGCGGACCGCCGAGGACGTCGGTCCCTACGGTTATTTGGTGTCGTTTGACTTATAGCCGTGAAACATTTTAAATGCGTTTGTAATTATTATCCCACCGATAAACCGCAATTTGTACACTTTCAAATTTTGATTTATCGGTGAGATGAACAATCCCTCAGTCACGCACAAGGCGTGACAGCTCCCTTTACACAAGGGAGCTTTATTGGTGGATGTTTGTGCGCTTTGTAGACATAAAAACCCTTTAATTTGAAGGAAAAACGTCACTACATCCTCGTTTTTCACCTTTGAGGTAAAGCTCCCTTGTGTAAAGGGAGCTGTCGAGCGAATGCGAGACTGAGGGATTGTTCGCCTCTCCCATAAACCGCAATTTATTAATCCTTAGAGAGTAATACGCCCTCGAATGAGACGTTTTGGTATCTCTGACCTGTGATTCTGTCCTCGGCTTTTGCGTCGCAGGGGTAGGTATTACCCTTGAAGGTGACGTCTGCTGCGAGGGTTACGTCGAGGATGAGGGGAGAATCCTTATAGGGGCTGTTCTCGCTTCTCTCGAAGATATTATTCTCGATAGTGACCTTCTGAGCTGCGTTGATATAGACGAAGACCTCGGTATAGATATTCTTGAACTTGCACTCACGGACAGAAAGGTCACGGTAGAGAAGCGCGTCTCTGTCGAGCAGAGTACCCTGACCGTAGACAGATATAGGCGTATAGCGGCGGTTGCCGTAGTCCTCGTTGGTATAACCCGTATGATCGAAGAGGCACTTTTCGATAGCTACGTTTTGCGGCACCGAGCTTTCTCCCCAGGATGGCTCTGCGGAGAACATTACCGCGGAGTGGAGGAGATTTCTGAAGGTGCAATTACGAACCGTCGCGTCGACCGTCTTGACGAGTGCGCCGCGCGCTCTCGCGTTCTGCATAAGCACGTTGTCGAAGAGGTAGCCTGCGCTGTTTCTGTCAAGGTTATCAACAAATACCTTGTTGTCAAGTCGGTAGTGATTGTCCTCGAGATCGAGTCCCTCAATGACAGAGAAATCAACGTCCGCCGTGGGAACTATGATCTCAAATATATCCGCGGTATAATCCTTTGAGTGAGATGGAGCCGTGATGGTATACTCAAGCTCGCCGACCTTTTCGGTAGCGGAGAGAGTGTGGGTGTTACATAGCGTTCTACCGCTCGACGCGTAGGCGAGAATATGGTCGCCTGCCTTGAATGGAGGGCAGAGAGAGCCGCGCGCGGTGGGCTTTCTGTCGATGTTGAAATACACCTCGGTCGCGCAGTGCTTGTATTTCAGCGAGGTCCTGCCGTCGCCAAGGTCGGTGAGGGAGTGCAGGCGCGCACTTGAAGCTCGCTGGTTGGTTGCGTCGTCGCACATATTTTCCATAATGCAGCTGATACAGGACAGACCCTCGCGCGAGCCTGTGATGTGAGATGAGTCCATAGAGCTGAGTCTCGGAGTCGAGCCGCGCCAACGGCCTCTGTCGTCGATGTATACCTCGAGATCAACGCCGTATTTTTCCTCAAGAGCCTTATATTTTGAATATGTTGCCTCCTCGATCGCAGGAGAGAATTTCGCCGTGTCGTGCCATCTTACCATACGCACGTTCTGAGAGTCACCCGACATAACTATAGCGAGCGCGGAGGAATAACCGTACAGCACGGTGTCCTTAACAAGCACGTTCTTGCAGTTCTCGAAGTAGATGGAGCGGAGGAAGGGAAGCGCCATACGGCAGGTAAGGATATCTCCCTTATATACCTTGCCGACCTTGTCGTGGTTCTCGGGGATAGTGAATTTCATAACGCCACCGTCGAGCTTTTCGATCTCGTAGTTACCGCCGAAGCTGCCGTAGGGCTCTATATGACCTGCCCTGAAGATATTGACAAATCCCGCGTGGAAGCGCGAGGTATCGCTCTTGCCGAAATCGTCGAGCATACCCGCCGCGGTGATTGCGAGGAAGGTGCAATCGTCGATCACGTCAAGCACGTGTACCTGACCGCAGGACTGCTGAGCGTAGCCCGTGGTGATACCGTGAAGCTCGAGGTTTTCAACACCGCTTACCGTATAGGTGCCGGCATACTCTGTCTTCTCGGCAAATACGCCGTAGGCATAGATCTTGCAGTTCGAGCATTCCGCGCCGAGCCAGATCTCGCGGTCGACCGCGTATGCGCCGGGGGGAATGATGACTATGTGGTTTGAGGTCGCTTCTCTCTTGATGTACTCTGTGAAGTCGAGCATCTCGTCGTAGTCTGCGTCAAGGACTGTCTTTTTTCTTGGCATACCTGCAAAGAGGTTCTTGTTGGTGTGGGGGAGGATATCCTCGTTTGCGCCGTACTCTGCGCGCGCGTTTACGTCGGTTATATTGTCACCGTTGGTATTTTTGTTGCCAGATACGTCGAACACGCTTGCCGCGTTGTTGTCGCAGAGGAGGTAGTCGTTATTCTTCAGCGTAGCCTTGCCCTCGAAATCGTTCGCCGAGAGGTAGACGCTCGTGGAGGACTCAACGCTTATCTTGTTAGCTTTATTAAGAACGACCGAGCAGTTGAGCGCGCCGTCTATTTTTACGTCTCCGTGGGTATTATTCTGCGCGATGAGGATGTTTTGAGCGCCCGGCTCGATCATAATAGCGCTCGGCGCGTCGATCTCGTTGTTTCTGATCACCACGTCGCATCCCGAGGCGAAGATCGCGTAGGTGTCTGCCTTGATCTTACAGTTCTGGATAACGGCGTTTCTGCCCGTTACGGCGATGCTGCCGTATATAGTGACGTTGCGGAGGATAGAGCCTGCGCGGTCGATTATGATACCGCCGTCGGCGTGGAGGACGCCGCCGTGTCCGTCGTATATACCGTTTTCAAGTACTATCGGCTCGCTGACGTGAGGAGTGCCGACCAATCTCTCAAAATCTTGTGTTGTCATAATGTTATCCTTTCCCTTAAAGCCCTTGCTCGTCCTCGTCATGCATACGGAAATCGAGGTGACGCGGCAGGGGATAAATTTCTTTTTGGAGTGAAATAAGCTCTTTTTGGCTCATTTCGGGGTGTTTTTCGCGCAAAATAGCGCAATATAGGTCCTCCCAGACGTGGGATAGTGATATCTCGCCCTCGCGCATATCGTCCATCCTGAATTCGGGATTAACGTAGGCGCACGCCTTGTCGTATTCGCCGAGCGAGATAAGAGCGACGGCGCAGAGAAGCTGCATTCTGCCGCGAGCCCGTACATTTTCGGGGGCGTTATCAAAGCAGCTCACTGCCGCATCGTACTGCTTGTGGGCAAGGTAGCATTTCATCGCGTCGGGGTAGAGATTTGGGCAATCGGGACAGAGAGCTATCGCGCGCGTCATCTTGTCCGCGGCGGTCTTTGTGTCCTTTGCATAAAGGCTGAGGAGTGCGAGATTTCGCGTGCTCCAGGCGTTTTCGCAAAGTGAATTTGACCTTTCAAAATACGCCCTCGCCTCGTCGACGAGCTTCAGCTGATACGCGACGACACCGAGGTGATAATACGTGTACCAATGCTCTCCGTTGGGGGTGGCGGTGCTGTTTTTGAGTCTTTCGTACCATTCCTTGCCAGAAACGTAGGAGAGAGGATACTGATCGGGCATCTTCTCGGGAAGATAACCGTCACGTACGAGCTTTTCAAAATCGAACGAGAGGATGCTCGCCGATTCCTTGTAAAAATCGAATTTATCCGATAGCTTTTCTCCTCGCTCAAGCTCCTCGAGGTACGCGAAGGGAGATCCGAGCGAAAGAAGATCGTAGGAGACGAAATCCGTGGGGAAAACGTCGCGGAGAGCCGCGTCGAGGTCGTCGCGACCGAGGTTTTTGCGGATATTAGCCGCCGCCTCGTCTATCGCCTCGCTCCAATTTTGCGAGTGAGCGCGAGCTTTGTCACAGGATATTCCCGTGTATCCCTCGGTAAAGCTCCACCTCTCGCCCTTTTTCATAAGTATATGCTCGAGCTGAGTGTAGGCTCTGCCTGCCTGTATCTCGATGTAGCTCGACGAGCCGTCAGAGAGGAAGTCGCACCAATTTCTGCCGCCCGCGCTCTGTCCCCAGAGGAACATTTTTCTGCCGAGCATCTCTCGGGTGGAAAACTGCGCCAAGCCGTAGCCCTCGCCGTCAACTGCGGCTACCCAGCGCTCGTCCGACTCCTCGGGTATCTCATAGAAGAAATCGAGAGAGCGGTGAAGATTTGTCGGTCTGCTTACGTCGACGTCGTCGATATAGGGTATATCTACCTTGTCAAGGACGTAATGTCCCTCGTCGTAGGTCGAGAGGAAGGAGCGCGTAGTGGGAACTATCACGCGCGTGTCGGGAGTTTCGGGAACGGCAATGTTTGACCACCAATATGAATAGGTGTCAGATCCGCTTACGTTCTCGACGGTGTCGCGGATATAAAGCACCCTCGAGCCCTCGGGAAGATACGCCTCAATGCCGAAGACGAGACCGCGTATGCGCTCGTATTCGTAAGCCTGCAATACCTCTTGCCCGTCCGCGGTCCTTGCGATACGGGAGAAATAGGGGTCGCAGGTCAGCGGATTGTGTCCCTTTATTCCGACGTTGAACTCAACGCCGCCCGCAAACCACGCGTTCCTTATCGCTAAATTGGCGGGCTGGAATACGGGATTGACGTAGAGTAATTCGCGCTTTTGCTCTTTGTCGTAGAGCGACCAGAGACGCGCGCCGAGAGAGGGAATGAAGGTCGCGCGTAAATACTCGTTTTCAAGTATCGCCGCGTCAAATTCGCGAATTTTTCTTACCCTGTCGAAGTTGTCCTCGATGGTGTAGGGAAGGATCGTATGGATCATTCCCTTGCCGATGCGCTCGCGCTCGGCGGGGGAAATGTTGTCCGTTGTCTCGTATCCCGCGTGGATGTATTCAATGTTTCCTATGTCGGCAAGTGGGTTTACTTCACCCATCGATGCCGCAGGCATGCTGATTTTTTCGTATCTTATCATTTTTTATTTCTCTCTGTGTTGAAAATTGCGGTTTAGCGGGGAGGCGAACAATCCCTCAGACGCGCACGGAGGCGCGCCAGCTCCCTTTACACAAGGGAGCTTTACCTGAAAGGTGGAGAACGTGGATATAGTGAAATTTTCTTTAAATTTAAAAGGGTTTCACATCTATAATGCGTACGAACATCCACCAACAAAGCTCCCTTGTGTAAAGGGAGCTGTCACGCCTTGCGCGTGACTGAGGGATTGTTCGTCTCCCCGATAAATCAAAATTTGAAATGCAGGAGTTTATTCTACGTCGTCGTTGAGGGTGATATCGGTGCCGTGGATATTTTTAAAGTTTTTCGCGCTGATGCCGTCCTCAATATTGGCGAGATATTTGGAGTATTTGTTATCAGAGATCTCAACATTCATAGAGGTCTCGACGTCGATGACCATTCTCGAGTATCCCTCGGACTCTCCGACAGACTCCTCAAAGACGTTGTTCACGATACGGACGTCCTGCGCGGAGTTCACCGTTACGGCGTAGTTATTTTGATTGTTTATAAAGCGATTGCCCTCGATGAGGATGTTCTTGTAGAGGAGCGACTTTTCGTCGACTGTGGAGGAAAGTCCCTTGATCGCTACGGGGGCAAGGGTCTTGTTTGCGATACCTTTATTTATAAAGCCCACGTTATCAAAAAGACATTTTTTGACCGTGATATCCTGGCTGACAGAGCTCTCGCCCCAGACGAACTCGACCGAGAGGAGAACTCCCGTGTGTCCGAGATTTTGGAAGGTACAGTGTTCAACAGTCGCGCCTACGGTCTTGACCAAAATTCCGCGAGAGCGCGTATTTCTGACCAACACGTTATCGAAATGGAAGCCTGCGCTGTTGCGGCTGAGATTGTCGACAAGCACCTTGTTTTTCATATCGTAGTGGTTGTCCGAGAGGTCAAAGCCCTCTATCGCCGCCATATTGAGCGCGCTCGTTGCGACGGTGAATTTCTTTACCGTGTCGTAGTAGTGGCGAGGTGTTTTGCCCTCGGGGGAGATGATAAAGTCGTAGTCCTCCACGGCGATCTCGTCAGAGAGGGCTTCGGTATCGCAGAAGGTGACTCCCGTTCCCGTATATATAAGCACTCTGTCGCCCTTCGATATGGGTTGACACTTGCTTGGGGTGGGGCGGGGGTTATTTTCGTTGAAGAAGTTGAGGCAATAGATCTGCGAGACGCTACCCTTATAGTAGAGTGTGGTTGTGCCGTCGCCGTTATCGGTGACTCCCGCAAGGCGCGAGCTTGACGCGCGCTGGTTCGATCCGTCGTCGCACATTGACTCAAATAGGCAGGAGGTGGCATCTACTCCGCGGCGGCATCCGTTGATGTGAGTCGCGTCGGAGGAGCAGATGAGGGGAGTGCCTCCGCGGTATCTGCCGAGAGAGTCGATATAGACCTCACCTGTGACACCGTATTTTTCTTCTATCGCGCGGTAGCGGTCATAGGTCGCCTTGTCTATGATCCGAGCCGCCTCGTTTCCGTTGTACCAGCGGTAGAAGTGGATATTCTCGCTCGCACCTCCTGCTACTGCAGCGAGGCAGGCGGAATGGCAGTATAAGAAGATATCCTTGAAGAGAATATTTTTCGAGTAATTCATAAGGATGGATATCTTATCGGGTCCGACGAGGCGGTTTGCAAGTCTTGTGCCCTTCTTTATGTCGTCCTTGAAGGGATAGCTATCCCATATCCTGATCTTATAGAGTCCGTTCTCGAGCTTTTCGATATCATACGCTCCGCCAAGCGTTCCCCAGGGGTAGTTCATGCCCTCGGCGAAAATGTCGGTAAAGCCGCCGCTGAAGAATTTTGTGTCGGTCTTGCCAAATCCGTCTATCGAGCCTGCGTAGGGGAGAGCGAGGAAGGTGTATTTATCGATCTCCTCGATAAGCGTTACCTGTCCGCAAGGTTGTTGTGCGTAGCCTATGACGAGTCCTTTGACGGTGATGTTATTTCCGTTGGTTATGACAAAGGCGTTTCCGTAGGGGAGCATCTCCATAAATGCGCCGAAGGCATAGATAGTCGAGCCTGATGCATCTGCATTGAGTCTTACGGGCTCGGGAGCTTCGTACGCTCCGGGGGGAACTATGACAGTGCCGCCTTTTGCGCGGTTTATGATATATTTTTCGATGCTCTCGCTACCGTCGGTATCGTGGGCGTTGACAGATTCGCGTCTCGGCATACCGACAAAGAGCTCCTTATTTGCGTGCGGGAGCAAGTCAAGGTCAGCTCCGTGGGGGAGACGGGAATTGACGGCGGTGATATTGTCACCGTTGAAGTTTTCGTTATTTTCGGATATTGTTTCTCCGGAGGCATTTGCATCTGCTAAGAGGTAGTTATTATCTTTAAGTACGAGCGTACCCGAGAGGGTGTTTTCGACTACGTAAAGATTTGTATTGCTCTCGGCGGTGATATTTTGCGCCTTATTGAGAAGAATTACCGAGTTATATGTGTTCTTAGCGGTGATATTGCCGTTTATCTCGTTCTGAGCCACAAGGCAGTTGGTTGCGTTTTCAAGGTAGATGTTACCGTTTATTTTGCAGTTTTGGATGATGACGCCCGTGGCTTTGACGGTAACGTCCTCGCTTATCTCCTGACAGAAAATTATCTCGTTGTTCGTTAAAATGTTTCTCATAATTACCTCCGTGTTCGTGCTGAAAAGGCTTATAAATTGGGGTTTAGCGGGAACGCGAACAATCCCTCAGACGCGCACGGAGGCGCGCCAGCTCCCTTTACACAAGGGAGCTTTACCTGAAAGGTGGAGAACGCGGATATAGTGAAATTTCCTTTAAATTTTAAAGGGTTTTCACATCTATAATGCGTACGAACATCCACCAACAAAGCTCCCTTGTGTAAAGGGAGCTGTCACGCCTTGCGCGTGACTGAGGGATTGTTCGCCTCCCCGATAAATCAAAATTTGAAATGAAGGAGTTTATTCTACGTCGTCGTTGAGGGTGATATCGGTGCCGTGGACGTTTTTATAGTTCTTTGCATCGATTCCGTCTTTGATATCCTTTAAGAAGTGCGAATATTTATTGCCCGAGATCTCGATATTCATTGCGGTATCGATATTGATGACTTTTTTAGGCTTCATATCGTTTTCTTTTTGGTTAGGCTCAAAGACGTTATTGATTATCCGCACGTTTTCTGCGGAGTTTACGTTTATCTGGTAGTCGTGGGTATTATTTTTGAAGCGGTTGCCCTCAATGAGGATATTCTTATATAGCAGGGTATCCTCGGACACGGTTTTTGAAAATCCGACGATCGAGATAGGGGACAAGGGGAGATAATAATCGTAGTTGTTTATATATCCCACGTTATCAAAAATACAATTTTTTATCGCGGCGTCACAGCCGACGGTGCTTTCTCCCCATACGTATTCGACAGACAAGAGACATCCCGTATGAGCGAGGTTCTTGAATGTGCAGTTCTGCGCGGTGACGTTCATAGTCTTGAAGAGAATACCGCGCGAGCGTGTATTCTTTATCGTTACGTTGTCGTAGATATAGCCGACGCTGTTGCGGCTGAGGTTATCTACAAGCACCTTATTGTCCATTCTGTAATGGTCGTCATTCAGGTCATATCCATCAAGGCAGGCAAGATTAAGCGCCTCTGTCGCGACCGCCATTTCATATAGCTTGATCTTTACGTCTCTTGTCATTTTATCGTCAGAGACACTGACGACGCTCTCCTCTATGAGATGGGCATCCGAGAGAGCGGGAGTGTCGCAGACGCGCTGACCGTTAGAGTTATACATAAAGACTCTGTCGCCCTTTGAGAAGTTGATGCAGTTGCTCGCACCCGCACCCATTCTGAAATAGACCTCGGAGAGGCTTGACTTATAGCGGATGGTTGATGTTCCGTCTCCGTTATCGGTTATTTTTGCGAGGCGCGAGCTTGCCGCGTGCTGATTAGCCCCGTCGTCGGTCATCTGCTCAAGAATTGAGGAGACAACGTCAAATCCCGTCTTGGCTCCGATAACGTGGAGCGCGTCTACTGAGCCTATCGCCGAGGGACATCCGCGGTATCTGCCGAGAAAGTCGATGCTGACGTGAAGATCAACTCCGTATTCTGCTTCGAGAGCCTTATATTTCCAGTATGTTTCTTTATCGATGATGGGACCCGTATGGACGGTATTGTGCATTCTTTCAAAGCGTACTCGCTCGCTCGTTCCTTCTCCGATGATCGCGAGAGCTGCCGCGTATCCGTAGATGGTGAAATCACGGAAGAGAATGTTTTTGGAGTTATTAATGCGGAGTGAGAACTTGTTCCCGCCGCCTATACGGCAGCAGAGCATATCGCCCGCAGAAATGCGCCCTTTAGTGTTGTTTGTTGTAAGTGTAAAGGTCATCGTACCGTCGGGGTTCTTTTCTATTGTATTAGGACCGACAAAGTACGTGGTCGATCTTTTACCCTCGGGAATAAGCTCGACTGCGGGGGCAAACTCTGCCGTGTTGGTCGATGCGAAATCGTCGATAGAGCCTGCGGAGGGGACTATAATAAACTCGCTGTCTCCCGTTTGCTTGAGGACGTGCGCCTGACCGCAGGACTGTTGACTGTAGCCGACCGTGAGTCCGAGGACCTCAATATTTTTTGATCCGTCGACGTTGAAAAGGGGTGCGCGCTCGGTCATCTCAAGATAAACACCGTACAGGTAGTATTTTGTATTGATGCAGGGCTCATTTACTGTAGTGATCGCTGATACGGCATATGCCCCGGGGGGAACGATCACGACGTCGCTTGTTTTTGCCGCCTCCTGGAGGTATTTATTAAGCGGAAGGGAATCTGTCTCGCCGTCGCGCACGGTGGTCTGTCTTTCCATTTCGACGAAGAGCTCGCGGTTTGTGTGGGGCTGGTTTTTGGGAAGAGCGCCCTCTTTTGCGCGCTCGTTTACGTCGGTCAGGGTATCGCCGTTCATATTGATATTATTATCGGCGAAAAGCGCGGAATACGTATTGTTATCCGCAATTATATAGACGTTTCTCTCAAGGGTGAGGGAATTGGCATCATTTTCGATGACGTAGACGTTTGTGTTGTCCTGACAGATGATATTCTGCGCCTTATTGAGCACAATTGAGCAGTTATAAGTGCTGCGAACTGTTATTTCGCCGCTCACCACGTTTTGCGCGATGAGGCAGTTCATGCTGCCTTCAAGATAAAGGTTTCCGTTTATTTTGCAGTTTCTGATTATTACGCCGCGTGCTTTGACGGTGACGTCGCCCTCGATCTCCTTCCCAAGGAGAATGGCGTTTTTGCTATCAATGAGAAGATTATTCATAATGACCTCCTGAGTATCTTGGTGGATAAATTGGGGTTTGTCGGGGACGCGAACAATCCCTCAGACGCGCACGGAGGCGCGCCAGCTCCCTTTACACAAGGGAGCTTTACCTGAAAGGTGGAGAACGTGGATATAGTGAAATTTTCTTTAAATTTAAAAGGTTTTCACATCTATAATGCGTACGAACATCCACCAACAAAGCTCCCTTGTGTAAAGGGAGCTGTCACGCCTTGCGCGTGACTGAGGGATTGTTCGTCTCACCGCAAAATCAAAATTTGAAATTATTGCAGGTCGGTTCCGAAGACGTTTTCGGAGTTGATCACCGTGATCTTGCGAGACATATCTGCCTCGAGGTAGGGCGAATAGCGGTTATCCGATATTTCTACGTCGATCGACGATCTTACGAGAATTACCTTTCTCGGCTTGGTCTGGTTTTCGTAGAGACCGGGCGCGAAGTAATTATTTCTGATCTTTACGTTTTGCGCGTGGTCGACGGTGACCTGGTAGTCGTGGGTATTATTGAGGAATCTGTTGCCATCTACTGTGATATTTTTACAGAGCAGAGTCTCGCGGGTCACCTCTGATTCGGGTCCGACTATTGACACGGGAGCTAAGAAGGGAAGCCAATCGTAGTTATTGATGAATCCCGTATGGTCGATAACGCAATTCTGTATCGTGATATCGCTGCAGACCGTACTCTCTCCCCATTCCTTTTCGGTAGAGAGATAGAGAGCGGTGTGCGCGAGGTTTTTGAAGGTGCAGTTTTTTGCGGTCACGCCCGTAGACTTCATAAGCATTCCTCTTGAACGCGTGTTTTGAACTATGACGTTATCAAAGGTAAAGTCACAGCTGTTGCGGCTGAGGTTGTCGACAAGCACCTTGTTTTTCATTTCATAGTGGTCGTCAGAGAGGTCGTAGCCCTCAAGTGCGGCAAAATTGACCGCTGCGGTTTCAACCGTAACTGTGCGGTATTTGCTCTGATATACCTTAGGCTCGCCCTTGGTATTCGTGATGGTGAATTCGTGGTCTCCGACGATCTCGGCATCAGAGAGCGTCCTCGTATCGCAGACGAGAACACCCTTTGAGGTATAAACGCGGATCCTGTCTCCCTTGATAAAGGGGGAGCAATTGCAGAGATATGCGTTCATTCTGTAATATACCTCGGCAAGATATCCCTTGTAGGTCAAGGTGGTCGTGCCGTCGCCGTTGTCCTTTATATCCGCAAGACGCGAGCTTGACGAACGCTGATTCGATCCGTCGTCCACCATTGCCTCAAGGATAGAGGAGGTCACGTCAAAGCCGCGGACGGCACCTACTACGTGAGTTGCATCGACCGAGCCGACAAGAGGAGTTGTGCCTCTGTATCTGCCCTCGGTGTCGATATAGACGCCGAGATCGACCCCGTACTGCTCCTCGAGGTATTTGTATCTGTAATAGTCCTCGCGGTCGATGACGGGCGCGGACTTGTTCGTATTATGCCAACGGGTGAAGGTCACGTTGTCGTTTCTGCCGCCACCAACAACTGCGAGAGCCGCCGCGTAGCCGTAGACCACGAGGTCGGTAAAGTGCAGATCCTTGCAATCGTTCATTCTCAGCGTGTGCTTGTTCGAGCCGCCAAGACGGCAGACGATAGCGTCGCCCGCATGTATCTCACCGACAAGCTTTTTGAGTGTGAGGGTGAAGGTCCCGTCGCCGTTTTTCTCGATCTCGTAGCCGCTGCCCGTCGATCCCCAGGGGTAGATCTCGCCTGCTCTGAATACGTCGGTAAAGCCTGCGCTGAAGCGAGCGGTATCGGTCTTGCCGAACTCGTCGTCAAGTCCCGCCGCGCTGACCGCCAAAAGCGTCTCCTCGTCGATCTGCTCGAGGACGTGTATCTGACCGCAGCTCTGGAGCGAATAGGAGAGGGTGAGGCCGCGGATATTTACGTTTTCAAATTTCTTGATCTCGATTATCGGCTTGTACTCTGTCATCTCAACGCATACGCCGTATGCAAAGATATCCTTATTTACAAAGCCCTCAAGTTCAAATGTATCGCTTACGGTATATACACCGGGAGGGATGATAACGACGTCATTATTTGCCGCCTCGCGCTTGAGAAATTCCGCGAAGGGAAGAGAGCCGACGCCATTCACACGCTCCTCGCCGACAAACTGGTCCTTGTTTGTGTGGGGGAGCAGGCGGCGAAGCGCGCCGCACTCGGCTCTGTCGTAAATCTCTGTCACGCTGTCACCGTTGACGCCTGTATTGTCAACGTCCATAACGTATTCAAATGTGTTTCTGTCACAGATGAGATACTCGTTTTCGGTGAGCGTGATGCCGCCGCGAGCGGTATTTTCAACGATATAAACATTCTTCGACGATGTGGACGAGATATTGAACGCCTCGTTGAAGAGAAGCACTGAGTTAAAGCTCTTATCGAGGCAAACGTCACCGTCGAAGCGGTTATTTGCGACAAGGCAGAAGCGAGAGCCTGCCTGAAGTGAGAGCGAGGTCTGAGCCCCCTTGACGGTATTGTTCTTACAGATAAAATGCGAGCCGCAGACCTCTATTGCGGTCTCGGATGAAATAACAGAGCAATCCTCAAGGGTAAAATAGCTTCCGTTGACTGATATATTACCCTTGACGGTGAAATTCTTGAGCGTAACGCCGTCACCGTCGATACACAGTCCGTTTTTGAGTGTCAGGGTCGCGCCGTGACCGTCGTATATGCCTCCTTCGAGAGAAAGAGAGTCCTTAAAGGTTGTGTCGCCGCCTTCGATGAGCGCGGCAAATTCGTATGCCTTCATAATTACCTCCAGACTCGGGAACTTACCGATAGTTTTACTTAAAAATCATATATTTCAAAAGGGAAAACCCCTTTTTTTCATTGTAACACACAAAAAAACAAAAGTCAATCGATTTTGGAAAAAGAGTGCAAAAAAGAGGAACAAAAAGCTCGGCGTGCCGAAGCACGCCGAGAAAAGCTTTTTATGTAATTTTTACGGCATTGGATCTTTTTCCTCGGGGAGAAGTCTGTTGCCCTCGCCGTCGACTACGTCGGTACCTGTAAGACCGACGTAATTGTATCCGATTACTGCCTTTGTTACGTCTCCGTTGACTACCTCAGAGTAGGTGTTTCCGGAGATGTTTACGTTTGCGCATCCGTTGATGAAGATCGCCTTACCGTATTTACCGTTGATATTGTCGCCATCGCGAGCGGTGAATACGTTGTCCTTGACGGTGATGCCCTGCGCCGCCGACATCGTGATACAGTAGTTGTTCTGAATGTTAACAAACTTGTTTCCGATGATGTTGATATTTCGGCAGGGAAGCGTGTCCTCGGATATTTCTACTGTGCCCGAAAGGTCGCCAAGGCCCTGGATCGCGATAGGAGCCTGGGTGAGATTGTTCTCGTACCCGAGCAGGCATCCCGTATTATCAAAGAGACAACCCTGAACCGTGATGTTCGAAGGAACCGTGCTCTCGCCCCAGGTCGTCTCGACAGAGAGGAGAATGGCAGTCATACCGTGATCACGGAAGGTGCAGTTCTTGATAGTCGCGTCAATTGTTTTTACAAGAATACCTCTTGAGCGGGTATGTCTTACCATCGTATTGTCAAATACGAAGCCCGCGCTGTTAAGGCTATGGTTATCGAAGAGGATCTTCTCCTCCATAAAGTAGTTGTTATCTGCGAGCTCGTATCCCTCGAACGCATCAAAGTTAACGTCCTCTGTTCTGACGGTTACACCCTTGATCTGAGTAGTGTATGTGATTATCGCCCTTGCGCCTGTCGTCTGTGTGTAGAGTGCCTGATACGTAAGATTTGAGTTAGCGTCATTGTATTTATCGTTAACTACCATCGTGGTGATGATGGGAGTACCGTCTACGTCGTCAATTCCGTCGCCGTTCTCATCAACGATCGCGGTGCCGGTAACGTCACACTTGCCGTTTCCGCTTCCGTCGTAGCCGTCGTCCTTATTAAAGTCGGTGTATACCTTGATTCCGCAATTGTCACACTTGCCGTCTCTGCCTGCAGCTCCGCCGGTCTTGATGTCGGCATGGAGCATAGCCTTGCAGCTCTCGTCGTCGCATATGCAGTCGGCATTAGCATCGGTGTGGTACATATGGAGACCGCAGTGAGAATGTCCCTCCTCGCCGTGATCTACCGTGCATTCGGGAAGCTTGCCCATGTTGACCGAGTCGGTAAGAACGTTACCCTCGAATGCTATATGACCGTTGGAGGCATAAACGAAGAGCTTATCGCCTGCCTTGAGAGGGTTAGTGTTTGTGGGAGTTGCGCCGGTGAGATTCTTGCCGATGTTGATTCCGTAATAGGTCTGTGAGAGTGTGCCCTTATAGTAAAGAGTGGTCGTTCCGTCACCGTTGTCGTGGTAGCCCGCAAGACGCGAGGAAGATCCGCGCTGGTTGGAGCCGTCGTCACACATTGACTCAAAGAGGCTGGAGATAACGTTTACACCGACCTGTCCGCCTGAGATATGGGTAGCGTCAACAGAGCCTACGCGGGGTGTACCGCCGCGGTATCTGTTCTCTTCGTCGATATAGATCTCAAGGTCAACGCCGTACGTCTCCTCAAGCTCAGCATAGCGGTTATATGTCTCCTCGTCGATGAGGTAGCCTGAGTGAACGGTGTTGTGGAATCTTTCAAGAGAGATGTTGGAGGTGCCGCGTCCGCCCGAAACGACAGCGAGTGCTGCCGCGTAACCGTAAAGCACGCAGTCCTTCATCTTAAGGTTTTGACCGCTGAGGTAAATTGAGCGCGAGTTGTCGCCTGCAAGACGGCAAGCAAGTACGCCGCCGAGGTCGATAGTGGCAAACTCCTTTGCGCTGCCTGTGTACTGAAGGATCATAGTTCCGTCATCACACTTTTCAATGAAATTGTATCCAACGCTCGACTTCCACGGATAGAGCTCTTCATCGTGGAATATATCGCACATGCCGGTGTTGAATATGTTGGTATTACTCTTTCCAAATTCATTGATGTAGCCTGCGTTAGTAACAACACGGAGCTTCTGGTCGGGGAGCTTTTCAAGCACGTAGACCTGACCTGAGGACTGGAACTGATAGCCTACCGTAAGTCCTCTTACGGTGATATTGCTTCCGCCGCTGATCTCGAATACTCTCTCAAGAGAATCCTTCTCCTGATATACGCCAAAGGCATAGTACGTTGTATTGGAATGAGTTGCGTCGAGAATGAGCACCTCACTTGTAGTGTATGCACCGGGAGGAACGATAACGACAGAATTCTTTCTACCCATCGTTCTCATATAGTTATTGAAGGAGTAGCTCTTTGTAAGAGAAGCGTCTCTTACCTTGCCGTGTCTCTCCATTCCGACGAAGAGGTCCTTGTTTGTGTGTGGAAGGAGCTCCTCCTTTGCGCCATAGTCAGCGCGGGAGTTTACGTCGTGGAGGTTGTCACCGTTGTACTCGGTGTTATTTGTATTGACTGTGGGGTGATCCAAGCCGTCGTTTACGTACTTGTTACCGTCACAGAGGAGATATTCGTTGTTTTTAAGCTCAATAGCGCCGCCGAGCTTGTTGTCTACAACGTAGAGGTTCGTGTTGCCTTCACCAATGATGCGGATAGCACTGTTGAGAAGAACTACACAGTTGAAGCCATCACTCACCTTAATGGAGATCTGAGTGTCCTTTATGCTATTGAGCGCGATGAGACCGTTATACGAGCCTGCACCGAAATCGATGCCGACACCGTCCTTTGTCATCTCGAGAGAGTTGTTCTTTGCCGTGCAGTACTCACCGATAGAGGAGATACCTATCTCGGATGCAACTATGCGGGAGTCATGTATAGCCATTTCGTTACCGACGGAGATAAGACCCTTCTTTGCCTCAAGGTGAGCGCGGTAGATCGAAAGAGTCTCTGCCTTGGAATCGATCGCGATATCCTCGGCATAGAGCTTACAGTTCTTAAGAGAAACCTTTGAGCTTGCCCCGTCGATCGAAAGAGCAGTAGAGCCGCCCTTTACGTCGATCTTGAAGAAGGTGACACTCTGGGAGTTCTCAATAGTGATATCACCCTTGATGATAAGCTCCTTGACAACGACGTCGTTCACGTCCTTGATAACAATACCGCCCTCGGCGATAACTGCCGCAAGGTTACCGTAATATTTAGTTTCAGAGGTAAGAACGAGAGGCTCGGTTACGCGGTATACCTGACCCTCTGCGAGCGCGTCCTTGTTCTTGAGAAGCTCAAGAAGCTCGGCAGCCGTCTTGTCAACTGCCTTGGACTCGTCGATGGTGTTTTCTGTGAGAGCGAAAACATCCTCGTCCCACTGTGTTCCTGCGTCCTTGATCTCCTCACCGTTCTGATACGTGATGTCATCAAGATCGGGATTGGGTTCGGTCTCTTTTTCACCGCCGGTGGTTTCTGACTCGCCGTCATCGGGTGCGTTTGTTTCCGACTCGTCGGTTGAGTCAAGCTCACCGGTGATGCCCTCGGTCTCAGCCCGGGTGCCGCCCTCGGTGGAAGTCTCGCCCTCGTTTACATCATTGTTGCAGGCTGTAAGCGCCGCAAATGATGACAAAAGCATTGTAAGAGCAATAATGATCGAAAGTAATCTTCTTTTCATAAGGTCCCTCCGTTTTTTTATGAATATTGCTGATGTGTGCCTATAATTCTCCATTATAGGATATTTAATACATTATATCACACATTAACAGATCCGTCAACGATCAGTGGTGTATATAATTTGAATATTTCGTAAACTTTGCTATTTGTCAAGAATATCTAACCGAAAATATAGACAAATTGACAAATTGGGGTTTAGCGGGGAGTTTGAATATTTCAAACGGTATCTAATTTTTTCACGGCTATAAATCAATCGGCATTTTAAAACCGTAGGGACCGACGTCCTCGGCGGTCCGTTTCGATACGATTCTTTCTTTTCAGACATAATGGTTTTATAGGCGTTTGCTTTGCGGACCGCCGAGGACGTCGGTCCCTACGACGCAAGGCGAAATCGTAAGGAAATTTGTTGCAGTGAAGAAAATCCAGACCGTTCGACAAATCAAGATTTGAAAAAATGAAAAATTGCGGTTTAGCGAACGATCTACAATGTAGGGCGGGGGCTTGCTCCCGCCGTTTCGTTGAATTTAAAAGGTTTTCACGGCGGGAGCAAGCCCCCGCCCTACAGTGCGAAGCGTATTGAAAGTTTTTGCGGAGCTTTTTTTCAAAAAGCGACTCGCCGAAGGCACCGACAAATCAAAATTTGAAAGAAAGCCCCGTCCTCGGGGAGACCGAGGACGGGGTGGAATTGGATTATTGATTGTGAATTGCTTTATTGCGTGAGCTTCTCGACGGGGAAGACACCCTCGACATCGCTTCCGGTAAGTCCCTTGTAATTGTTTGCAACGATCACCTTGGTCACATCGCCGTTTGCGAATTTTGAGTATGTATTACCCGAGATCTTGACGTTCAAGCAACCCATGATCAGGATCGCCTTAGAGATCTTTCTTTCGGATTCGCCTTCCTTTTCACAGAATACGTTATTCTCGATTATTACGTTCTGTGCGGAGTAAACCGAGAGGTAGTAGTTATTACTTGTTCCGTTGAACTTGTTTCCGCGGATCGTGATGTTACGGCAGGGAAGATTAGTCTCGTTTATCTCTGTGCTTGCGACGCTCTGTCCGCCGAGACCCTGAACCGAGAGAGAAGCTCTCTTGGTGTCGTTCTGGGTATTGAAGTAATAGCCTGTATTTTCAAAGAGACATCCCTCAACGGTGATATCCTGCGCCACGGTACTCTCGCCCCAGGTCGTTTCGACCGACATAAGCACGCCTGCAGCCGCGAGGTTGCGGAAGGTGCAGTGCTTGACGGTCGCGTTGACCGTTTTACATACGACTCCGCGAGCGCGGGCGTTCTGGATAAGCACGTTATCAAACGTGAAATAACCTGAGTTTGCCGAGAGGTTATCTACGAGGATCTTGTCGGTCATTGCGTACTCGTTGGAGGAGAGATTATATTTCTCTACAGCATCCCAATTTACGTTAGCCGAGCTGATCTTGAACTCATAGATCGTTGTATTATAGGTATATATGGTGCCGTTATAGTTTACGTCGAAGGAAAGTGTTCCGTTCGCATTGTTAAACTTGGGAGGAGCGAGTCTGTTGGTGATGATCACACCGTTATCTACGTCACAGATCTGGTCCTTGTTCTCGTCCGGGATCTCATAGGTCTTACATCCCGATACGTCGCAAAGGTAGTTCTTGTTTGAGTCGTAGTGTACGTGCGCACCACAGTTGTCGCACGCGCCGTCTCTTGGCTTGTTGTCGACATGGGTCACGGTGCCGCAGGTCGTGCATATTCCGTTATTTGTCGAGCATGCGGAGTGCAAAGCGTGAATTCTTGAAATATCCGATGCGGGTGTTGCGGCAGTGAGCGTTGTCTCGTCGAAGATGATGTCGCCCTGCGAGCCGTAGGCATAAATTCTGTCACCCTTACGGGGAGTCATCGTGGTCGAAGCGCTTGCCGAGCCTCTGTTGAGATAGTATGTGAAGTAGACCTCTGCGATAGAACCCTTTATATATACCGATGCGGTACCGTCGCCGTTGTCAACGATTCCGGCAAGACGTGAGCTGGACGAGCGCTGGTTGGAGCCGTCGTCGCTCATTCCCTCGAAGATGCAGGAGGTCGCGTCCGCGCCTCTTACCGATTGCGAGATATGCGTAGCATCAACCGAGCCCTCGCGCGATGCGCCGCCGCGGTATCTGCCGTATTCGTCGACGTAGACCTCAAGGTCAACACCGTATGTTTCCCCGAGCTGAACGTACTTGTCGTAGGTCTCCTTGTCTATCTCATAGCCCGAATGTGTAGTATTGTGATAGCGGTGGAGCGTAAGTCCGTCGGTAAGGTGCGCGGTAGACATAGCGAGAGCCGCGGCATAGCCGTACATTACGCAGTCCTCCATCGTGGTGTTTATTGCGGTGTAGACTGCGATCGATGAGCGGTTATCTCCCGCAAGTCGGCAGCACCATACATCACCGGGATCGGTGGTAGTGTAGATCTTGCCCGCATCATTACCGGTGAGACGGAAGATCATAGTGCCGTCATCTTCCTTTGAGATAAACTCATAGTTACCCGATATATCTATCCAGGGAACGAGCGAATCGGCTTTGAACATGTTGTTCCAGCTTCCGCTGAATATAGCGGTATTCGAGCGTCCGAAATCGTTTAGGTATCCCGCGTTGGTGACAACGCGAACCTTTTCATCCCCAAGCTTTTCAAGAACGTATACCTGACCCGATGACTGATGTGTATATCCCATCGTCAAGCCCTTGACCGTATAATTCTGTGACTGATTGAACTGAATGATTCCGCCAAGCGAGGTCTTTTCCTGATATACGCCGTAAGCGTAGAGGGTAGTATTTGAATGAGCCTTGCCAAGCACCATATTCGAAGAGGTGTTGTATACACCGGGGGCAATTATAATGGTGGACTCGGTCATAGAGAGTGAGCGGATGTAGTTTGTGATGGTGTAGCTCTTAGCAAGCGAGATATCTCTTACAACGTCGCGTCTTTCCATACCGATAAAGAGGTCCTTGTTGGTGTGGGGAAGAAGCTCCTCGTTCGCGCCGTGCTCCTGACGGGCGGATATGTCGTGAATATTGTTTCCGTTGCAGTTTGTGTTGTTTTTGTCAACCAAAGCGTGAGACTGTCCGTCGTTTACGAAGCTGTTACCGTTGCAAAGCAGATAGTTGTTGTTTTCAAGCTTGATAAGACCGCCGAGCTTGTTCTCGACAACGTAGAGGTTGGTGTTGCCTACACCGGTAATGCTGACTGCGCTGTTGAGAAGGACTACGCAGTTAAATCCGTTCGTTACGCGGATGGAATCCTGCACGCCCTTTACTACGTTGTGAGCTACGAGCGCGTTGTAGGATCCGTCGGTAAGATCAAATCCGACACCGTGGCTTGCGACCTCAACGTTACAGTTTCTCGCGGTGAAATATTTACCCGAGCTGACTATACCTGCGCCGGTTGCGACGATATGCGAGGTGATGATAGCAAAATCGCTGCCCGACGTCACGATACCCTTGTTCGCGGAGAAATAGTTCTGCGAGCAGGAAACGAGAGAAGCGCCGCACCTGAAGGCTATATCGTCGGATACGATACGGCAGGTCTTGATTGCGATATCGCTTGATCTGTCGTCAACGTCGACACCGATGCCCGACGCGAGAAGTCCGAGCTTGAAGAATGTGATGCCCGTCGAATTTTCAACGGTAACGTTACCCTTGACCAAAAGCTCCTTGATAACTATCTCGGAAGCGTCCTTGATGATAATGCCGCCTTCAGCAATAACTGCGGCGAAGTTGCCGTAATATTTTGTATCGGAATCAAGCACTAAGGGCTCCTTAACTCTGAATACCTCAGTGCCGGTCAGAGCCTTCTTGTCAACAAGCAGAGCCTTGAGCTCGTCGGGAGTGATATCGACCGCCGCCGACTCGTCTATCTCGAACGCATTGAGCGAGAAGGTGCTGTCCTTAAGCTGAGCGCCTGCCTCCTTTATCTCGTCACCGTTGCCGAAGAGAGCGTCCTCGGGGGGAGTTTCATCCTCGGGGGAGGATTCTGACTCGGGCTCCTTGTCGGTCACACCCTCGGATTCGGTTTCCGCGGTGCTTTCACTCTCTGTTTCCGCGATACTTCCTGCCTCGGTGTCAGTTTCGCCTCCCTCGACCTCGTCGTTACATGAGGCGAGCATAGCGGCGGTACTCAGCGAAAGGGCTAGTGAGAGGATAATGGATATCAATCTTTTTTTCATAATAAACCCCCAATATATAAATTGCGGTGGAATTGTATTGTCTATTTATTTGATTGTAGCATTTTTTACGGTGCTTGTCAATGACAAATCGATAAGATATCGATATTGAGGTGGCAGGGGAAGTAATTTTTTTATTTAAAAGACAAATTCATCCCCGAGCATGCCCGGGGATGAATTGATATATTTATCTTATATTTTACTGTGCAACTACGGGGTCCTTGGATTCGGGGAATACACCCTCTACGTCGGAGCCCTTGAGATTCTTGTAGTTCAGTGCGACGATCGCCTTCGTCACGTCTCCCTCGGCGAATACTGAATAAGTATTGCCGGTGATCTCAACGTCCATAGCGCCGTTGATGTGGATCGCCTTGCCATATTTCTTTTCGGTGTCCTCGGGGCGAGCCTCAAAGACATTGTCCTTGATGAGGATATCCTGCGCCGCGGTGATCGAGATGGTATAGTTGTTGTTCGTGTTGATGAACTTATTGCCTATAATGCTGATCTCCTTGCAGGGAAGCGATTCCTTTGTGACGTCAACGGGCTTTCCGTTGGTCGCGCCAAGTCCCGAAATAACTATGCAGGAATATCCGAGGTTACTTTCAACTCCGTGGCTTCGTCCCGTGTCGTCAAAGAGACAGTTCGAGATGATAACGTTTCTCGGAACGGTGCTCTCGCCCCAGGTGGTCTCGACCGACATCAGAACGCCTGACGAGGTGAAGGCACGGAAGGTGCAGTTCTTTATGGTTGCGTTATGGGTCTTGCAGAGGATTCCGCGCGCGACCTTGTTCTGAACGAGGACGTTGTCGAAGGTAAAGCCGATACAGTTTGCGCTGAGGTTATCAAAGAGGACCTTGTTGTCCATTCTGTAATCGTTATCGGTGAGATCCATGCCGCCTATGACCTCCATAGCTCTCTTGTCGAGAGAGTCGGTAGCCACGAGTACCTCGTAAATTGCGGTCTTATATGAGATCTTGTACCATTTCTCCATAGCGTAGCCTGAGGTAGCCTCGTAGTAGCCTGTGGAGGGGTTGAACTGTGAGATATAGAAGCGGTCGGCGATGATAGCGAGTCCGTCCTCGTCGTTGAGTCCGTCGCCGTTCTCGTCCTTGAGTCCGTCGACCTTATAGTCGCATCCCGACACGTCGCAAAAACCGTCCTTTGTCCAGTCGTCGTGAACCTTTGCGTCGCAGAGGTCGCAGCGGCCGTCTCTGAATTCATCGATGTGAGTGACCTTGCCGCAGACGTCGCAAAGACCGTCGGTACACTTCGGGGGGGTGGTGAAGGAGCCGTTGATCTCGGTAACGTCACCCTCTTTTATCTCGGAGTTGACAAGCTTGTCAACGTGGGCTACGTGGCAGAGCGGGGAGGAGGTCACCTTCGTCGCTGCCGAAAGAGTTACGGTATCAAAGAGGATATGACCGGTAGAGGAGTATGCGTAAATTCTTTCGCCCTTATTCGGGATAGTGCAGGACGAGGGAGTAGCGGAGTCTTTGCGCGCGTTTGTCGCGATATTCCAATAGGTCTCGGAGACGCTTCCCTTGAAGTAAACCGTGGTTGTGCCGTCGCCGTTATCGTGATAGCCTGCGAGTCGCGCGCTGGAGGAACGCTGGTTGGATCCGTCGTCACACATCAGCTCGAATATGCAGGAGGTGGCATCCATACCCGTGGTAGCGCCCTGAATATGCGTTGCGTCGACAGAGCCTATTCTCGGGATACCGCCGCGGTATCTGCCCTTCTCGTCGATAGAGATCTCGAGGTCAACGTCATAGGTCTGCTCAAGCTCGAGGTATTTATTGTAGGTCTCCTCACTGATTATGTAAGGACTGTGCGCGGTGTTATGCATACGCAAGAGCGACATATCGCTCGATCTCGCGTTTGCAACTACTCCGAGTGCGGAGGAGTAGCCGTAGATTACGCAGTCCTCCATATGGATTCCGTGAGATGCCGTGATGTAAACGGTATTTGAGTTATCGCCCGAGAGACGGCAGGAGAAGATATCTCCCTTGCCGATGCTGGTGTATATCTTTGCCGCATCCTTTCCCGTGAGCTGAATCACGATAGTGCCGTCTTCGTTCTTATTTACGATACTGTAATAGCCCGAGATGTTGTTCCAGGGCATAAGCTCGCCTGCCTTGTGCATATATGAGGTCGAGCCGTCGAAGTTTTCAGTATCCGATCTTCCGTAATCGTCAACGTAGCCTGCGTTCGTAACCGTGAGAAGCTTGTTGTCACCTATCTTATCAAGCACGTGGATCTGGCCTGCCGACTGGAATGAGTATCCCATGGTGACACCCTTGATATTTACGTTTGAAGCGCCGTTGATGTAGATTACCTGGAGCTTTGAGGGCTTTTCGAGATATACTCCGAACGCGTAAAGCGTGGTGTTTGACTGAGCTGCGTCAAATCTTACCGCTACGTTTGTGTTATACGCACCGGGTGTGATAATTACGAACGGGTCTGTCTTTGCCATGGAGCGAACGTAGTTGTTTACGTTGTAGCTCTTGTACTGCGAGAGGTCGGTGGTGACGAACTCGCGCCTTTCCATCTCAAGGAAGAGATCCTTGTTGGTGTGGGGGAGGACCTCCTCGTTTGCGCCGTATTCAACGCGAGCGTTTACGTCGTGGAGGTTATCACCGTTAACAAAGGCGTTATTATCATTTACAACGGGATGTTGGAGAGCGTCCGCCTTGAAGGTATTGCCGTTGCAAAGGAGGTATTCGTTATTGGCAAGGCGGATAGTACCGCCGAGCTTGTTCTCAACTACGTAGAGGTTTACGTTGTTATCTCCGATAACTTTGATCGCGCTGTTGAGAAGCACTACGCAGTTATAACCGCCCGAGACGGTGATTGAGTTCTGGACGTTCTTGACCGAGCAGAGAGTAACTATTCCGTTGACAGCACCCTCGCCAAGGCTTATTCCGACGCCGCCCATATCGGCTTCGACAAGGCAGCTTCTTACCGTGCAGTATGCTCCGCACGCGGAGATACCGAGAGCTTTGGCGGAAACGTGAGTATCCTGTACTATTACGTCGTCGCCTGTAAGAACAGCACCCTTGTCAGCGGAAAGATAGCACTGATAGAAGGAAGTGGCATCTGCGTCGGACTTAACTGCCGTATCGGTCGCGTAGATCTTACTGCTCTTGAAGGCAACTCTCTTTGATGCTTCGTCGACCGTTACACCGACGTCGCCTGCCTTGAGGTCGAGCTTGAAGAATGTGATGCCCGTGGAATTTTCAACGGTCACGTTACCCTTGACCACAAGCTCCTTGATAACAATCTCGGAGACGTCCTTGATAACGATACCGCCCTCGGCTATGATAGCGGCAAGATTGCCGTAATATTTAGTGTCTGACTCGAGAACGAGGGGCTCCTTAACAAGGTAGACCTCGCCCCCTGCCATCATGTCTCTGTTTTTGAGAAGCTCGAGCATTTCTGCAGCGCTCTTCTCAACAGCCTTGGATTCGTCAATTGTATGATCCTGACCTGCGAATGCCTCGGGGTGCCATTTAAGACCTGCGCCCTTGACCTCGTCTCCGTCCGAGTATACTACGCCTTCGATTTCTGTCCCCTCGGTCTCGGGATCTGTTTCGGACTCTTTTTGCGATTCGTCCTCGGGTTTTGTTATATCCTCGTCCTCGGGCTCGGTCACCTCACCGCCGTCGGTCTCGGCAACGGTAGTACTCTCTCCCTCTGTGGACGCACCTTCTCCCTGACCGTTACAGGATGCAAGAGAAGCGACCGCGCCTATCGAAAGCGTCAGCGCCAGAAGTATGGATAAAAATCTTCTTTTCATTTATCTGACCTCCAAAGCTATAAAATAGCAACTTTTTTTCATTTTAACATAATAGAGCCGAATTGTCAACAAAAAAATGTAAATATTCACTAAAAAGTACGGGAACAAAAAACGCCCTCGGACATAAGCCCGAGGGACGTTTCCTTCATATTAGTATTTATTACTGAGCGGGTACGGGGTCCTTTGACTCGGGGAATACGTCCTTTACATCAGCACCCGTAAGGTTCTTGTAGTTGAGAGCGGTGATGGCTTTGGTTACGTCGCCCTTTGCGAAGGGTGAGTAGGTGTTGCCGCCGATCTCAAGATCCATAGCTCCGTTTATGTAGATCGCCTTACCGTATCTTCTCTCGGTATCCTCGGGGCGAGCCTCGAAGACGTTATTGAGAATTACGATATCCTGTGCCGCGGAGATCGAGATCGCGTAGTTGTTGTTCGTGTTAATGAACTTGTTACCTATGATCTGGATATCCTTGCAGGGAAGGGTCTCATCCTTGACCTCAAGAGAGGTTGCCTTGTTCGCGCCAAGACCCTGGATAGCGATACATGCGTTTGTGAGGTTAGACTCTGTGTTGAAGTTTCTTCCGGTATCGTCGAAGAGACATCCCGTGATGTTTACGTTTCTCGGAACGGTACTCTCACCCCAGCTCGTCTCAACCGAGAGAAGAACTCCGGTGGAGGAGAAGCCGCGGAAGGTACAGTTCTTGATGCTTACGTCGTGAGTCTTACAGAGGATTCCGCGCGAGGTCTTATTCTGGATAAGCACGTTATCGAAGGTGAAGCCTATGCTGTTCGCGCTGAGGTTATCGAGGAGGATCTTATCATCCATAAGATACTCGTTATCTGTAAGGTCATAGCCCTCGAATGCGTCGAAGTTGACGTCCTCGGTCTTGACCTTGATCTCGGTGATCGTTGTGGAATATACGATAGTATACCACTGGCTGTTTTTGGAGTAAGAAGCGGATATTGCAAGCTTACCTGTTGCCGCGCTGTATGAGGAGACGTGGAAGCGGTCTGTTACGATCGCGATTCCGTCCTCGTCATTGAGTCCGTCGCCGTTTGCATCTGTAAGAGGAGTATCGGCCTGCTTATACTCGCAATTGCTGATGTCACACAATCCGTCTCTGTTCCAGTCGACGTGGAGCTGCGCCTTACACTTGTCACACTTGCCGTCCCTTGCGGAATCGTAGTGAGTTACGTTGCCGCAGACGTCGCACAGACCGTCAACGCACATTGCGGGCTGAGTGAAGTTTCCGTTGATATCTGTAACGTCGCCGTCCTTGATAGTGGAGTTATCAAGATTGTCAACGTGACATACGTGATAGTTTGTGGGTACTGTAACAGCCTTAGCGGTCGTAAGTGCGACCGTATCAAAGAGAATGTGTCCGTTTGATGCGTACGCATAAACTCTGTCACCCTCCTTGATAGCGGAGGTGTTGGTAGGAGTTGAGGTCGTCTTGAGAGCGTTTGTATTGAGGTTCCAATAGGTCTCGGAGATAGTACCCTTGTAGTAGATGGTAGTTGTTCCGTCACCGTTATCGTGGTAGCCTGCGAGACGCGAGCTGGAGCCACGCTGGTTGGAGCCGTCGTCACACATCTGCTCGAAGATACAGGAGGTAGCGCTTACGCCCTCGCCCGAGCCTGTGATATGAGTTGCGTCAACAGAGCCTTGACGGGGTAATCCGCCGCGGAATCTGCCCTGCTCGTCGATCGAGATCTCAAGGTCTACGCCGTAGGTCTCTTCGAGCTGAGCGTACTTGTTATATGTTTCCTCGTCTATTACGGGCTGAGAATGAACTGTATTGTGGAGACGCTCAAGTCTGACACCTGTCGATCTTGAGCCTACAACGATAGCCAGCGCGGAGGTGTAACCGTAAAGAACGAAGTCCTTAGCGAGAATATTGTGACTGTTTGTCGCGCTGAAGGAGCTTGAGTTGTCACCTGAGAGACGGCAGCAGAATATATCTCCGCGACCGATGGAGCTGTATAGCTTTGCGGCGTTGTTGGCACCTCCGCCAAGCTCGATTATGAACGCGCCGTTTTCATCTCTCTTAACCGTTCCGTCCTCGTTCTTGACGACCGAGAAGCTGCCAAGGCTGTTCCAGGGTCTGAACTCGCCTGCCTTATACATTGTTGTGCTTGTTCCGAAGTTTATAGGATCGGTATACATAAAGTCGTTGAGGTAACCTGCATTTCCTATAACGAGAAGCTGGTTGTTACCGATCTTATCAAGAACGTATACCTGACCTGAGGACGGGAAGTTGTAGCCTATGGTTACACCCTTGATGGTGATATTTGAGGCATTCTGGATGTAGAGGACGGTTCCTGCCTGCTTGAGCACGCCTGCATTTGATGTCAGATCTCTTCCGTTTCTCTCGATATACGCGCCGTAGGCGTAGAGAGTGGTATTGGAATGAGGAGCCTCAAATGCGACCATACCGCTTGTGTATGCGCCGGGAGGAAGGATGACGAAGGGCTCGTTCTTAGCCATGGAGCGTATGTAGTTTGCAAGACCGTAGCTCTTGGTCTGGGAGATATCGACAACGCTCTCGCGTCTTTCCATATCGATGAAGAGGTCCTTGTTTGTGTGGGGAAGGATATCCTCGTTTGCGCCGTATTCAACGCGAGCGTTTATGTCATGTATATTGTTACCGTTCTTTTCGGTGTTGGAGTTATCGATAACGGGGTGGGAGAGACCGTCTGCGTTGAAGGTGTTTCCGTCGCAGATGAGGTACTCGTTGCCATCAAGCTCGATAGCACCGCCGAGCTTGTTCTCGATAACGTAAAGGTTGGTGTTGGTCTCGCCGATAACTCTGATCGCGCTGTTAAGAAGAACAACACAGTTAAAGCCGCCGCTTACAACGATAGATTTCTGAACGTCTTTTACGACGTTGAGAGCTACAAGAGCGTTGACCGCACCCGCAGTCACATTAATACCGATGCTGTCAGCGGAGCCCTCAACAAGGCAGTTTCTTACCGCGCAGTCCTCGCCGCATACGGAAACACCTACTGCATTTGCTACCACCTGAGAGTCCTGAATAACTACTCCGTCGGAGGAAGCCACAAGACCCATGTCAGCAGAAAGGTATGACTGATATACGGTAGTCTTGTCCGCATCGGTCTTGATAGCGGTGTCGGACGCGTAGATCTTACAGCTCTTGAAAGCAATATCGTAAGATGCTTCGTCAATAGCAACGCCTGTCTCTCCGCCCTTGAGATCGAGCTTGAAGAAGGTGATGCCCGTAGAATTTTCAACGGTAACGTTACCCTTGACGAAAAGCTCCTTGATAACTATCTCGGAGGCATCCTTGATAACTATTCCGCCCTCTGCGATGACAGAAGCACGGTTACCGTAATATTTTGTGTTGGACTCGAGAACGAGAGGCTCTTTAACACGGTAAACCTCTCCCTCTGCCATAAGGTCGATATCCTTAAGGAGAGTGAGCATCTCCGCAGCGGTCTTATCAACAGCGGCGGATTCATTTATTTCGTGTTCCTCAGCCGCAAAAGCCTCGTCATCCCACTTGAGACCCGAGCCCTTGATAGCTTCGCCGTTCTCATATTTAACGGAATCGAGATCTGTTTCATCCTCGGGATTTGACTCGCCCTCAGGTTTTGTTTCATCCTCGGGCTTTGACTCGCCCTCAGGTCCTGTTTCGTCGGTAGAGGGAACAGTCTCTTTTTCGGTAACTACCTCACCCGAGGTCTCGGGCTGTGTTTCGCCGTCCTTCTGCGTATCCTCGTTACAGGAGACGAAGGAGAGAGCGGAGGTGAGCACCATTGAAAGTACAAGAATTAATGAGATTAATTTCTTTTTCATGCCTTAACTCCTTTTTTGTTACAGGTTTGCACATACATACATTATATGATCTACATTTCACAATGTAAATAACGATTTCTACCCTATTTCATTGCAAAAAGTGAATTCAGCGCCGAACGTTGCGGTATTTCGACCTTACAAAGCCTCATAAGTACGTATATTTATTATATTTTAACACATATGCACGCGCTTGTCAAGAAAAAATTGGATATGATGTGCTAAAATAAAACCCGCCCGAGCCGAAGACCCGAGCGGGAGACATGTTATTCTGATAAGCTTTCCTTTGCGATCCTTCCTTCAACGTCGCATCCGTGAAGATCCTTATAGTTTTGCGCGGTGATTACCTGTGTTACGTCACCGTTTGCATACTGCGAGTAGGTGTTATTCGAGATCTCGACGTCCATACAGCCGTCAATGAATATTGCCTTGCCGACTTGCCCGTCAGTTTCGTTTTCTCTCGGCTCAAAGACGTTGCCCGAGACCTTGATGCCCTGAACTGCGGAGAAGGTGACGTAATAGTCGTTGCGGATATTTCTGAAAACGTTGTCGGTGACCGAGATATCCTTTGCGGGAAGGGTGTCCTCGGAGACAGAGACCTTGATATCCTTGCCGCCAAGTCCCTCTACTGCAACGGCGGCGTATTTGGTGTCCTTTTCCTTGTTTTCGGTCCGTGATGCGCCGTCGAAAAGGCATTTTGTAACGGTTATATGACGGGGAACCGAGCTCTCGCCCCAGGTACATTCGCAGGACATAACGATGCCTGCGTAGGACGTATCCTTGAAGGTGCAGTTTTTGATAGTTCCAAAATGGGTTTTAATAACAAATCTGCCTCTGTTGTAGCGCACCATACAGTTATCGAATACGAAATTCGCGCTGTTTCGGCTGATATTGTCGACGATGACCTTGTTATCCATCGTATAATCTGCCTTTTCGGGGGATATGCCCTCGATCGCGGAGAGGTCGAGATCGGCGGTCTTTACCTTTACCGCCATGATCCTTGAGTACCAGCGCATATGCTTGGTCTCGCCCTTATAGTCGTAGTCGGTCTCGAGTAAAAGTCGCTTTTTCTCGAGCTGCTCGGCATCAGAGATGACAGTTGTGTCACAAAGCACGCGGCCGCTTGAAGCGTATGCGAATATTCTGTCGCCGCACGCGAAGACGCGGGTGTTGTGACCGGGCTGGAGATCCTCTCTGCCGCGGCGCTGATAGAGCCAGTAATAGACCCACGGGATATTATCCTTGAGGATGAGGGTAGAGGTGCCGTCTCCGTTATCGATAACACTTTGGAGGCAGGAGCTGTTTCCGTTCTGATTGGTCGCGTCGTCGCAGGAGTTTTCAAAGAGGGTAGAGGTCGCGTCAAGACCCTTGGACGAGCCTGTGACGTGGGTCGCGTCGACCGAGCCGATCCTCGGCTTCGAGCCGCGGTATCTGCCTTTTTCGTCAATGTATATTTCAAGATCAACGCCGTATTTTTCCTCGAGAGCCTTGTATTTTTCATAGGTCTCTCTGTCTATTTCGTGGGAGGAGTGCGAGAGGTTGTGGTGGCGGTAGAGCTTAACTCCTCGGCTGAGTCCGCCTATGACGAAGCAGAGTCCACCCGAAAAGCCGTATGTCACGGTATCCTTGAGCAGAACGTCGACCGAATCCGAGATCGACGCGGTCCTGTCGCTTATAGGCGCTTTGAGTCGGCAGGTCAAGATCTCGCCGCGCTCAAGACGTGAGATAAAATCGTAGGTAGGATCGTTGTTGACCACCTTGATAACGAAGGTGCCGTCATTGTTCATCAGCTCGCCGTCTTCGTTCGGAATTATCTCGTACCCTCCCCAATAGCCGATCTCTGTCCAAGAGACCTCCTTGCGCGGATGGAAGAAGTATCCGCCTCCCGTGCAGACGTCGGGGTCAAGCTGACCGAAGCGGCTCATAAAGCCTGCGGATGCTATGCAGAGGAATCTGTCCTCTCCGAGAATATCGAGGATCTGCATCTGTCCTGCGGAGGGCTTTGTATATCCTACGGTCAAGCCGCGAAGCTCAAAATTCTTTACACCCTTGAGCTGTAAGCATTTTATATAGTCAGTTGCCTCAAAATAAACGCCGTAGGCGTACACGACGGTGTTCGACTGAACCTCGCCTATCTCAAGCATTTTTTCGGCGGAGTATACTCCGGGAGGCACTATCACAACGTCATTTTTCGCCGCCTCGGACGCGATATATTCGTCGATCGGAAGGCTATCCGTAAGAGTGGGATCTGTTACGGTGTGCATTCTCTCCATACCCATAAAAAGATCCTTGTTGGTGTGGGGGAGAAGCTCCTCGTCGGCACCCGCCGAGGGTCTTTTGTCAACGTCCTGGATCGAGTCTCCGTTTGAGAGGGTATTGCCTTTATTTATAAGGCATTCAAATCTGTTTCCGTCGCAGATGAGATGCTTATTATCGGTCACCTCAAGGCAGGATGATACGACGTTGTCGATCACGTAAAGATTGACACTGTCACGCGCGACGATGCTGTCGGCAGAATTGAGCACGGCAGAGCAGTTGTATGCGCCAAAGACCGATATGCCGCCCTCGACACGGTTTTGTGCGATAAGACAGTTGTACGAGCCCGTCTTAAGCGTGATAGCAGCGCCGCTACACTTGATATTGTTGTTTTTTGCGATAAAATATCTGCCCGACGAGATGATCGCGTCGCCGTCGGCTCTGATCTCGCAATTTATTATTGATACACGGTCAGCCTCGACAGTAACGGTGCCGTTTACGGTCAGACCGTTGAGTACCGTTCCGTTTTCCTTGATAACTATATTTTCGTTGATTACTTTACTCATTTTTTGACTCCTTTCGGAAGGTTCAAATTTTGATTTATCGGTGAGACGAACAATCCCTCAGTCACGCGCAAGGCGTGACAGCTCCCTTTACACAAGGGAGCTTTGTTGGTGGATGTTCGTACGCTTTATAGATGTGAAAACCTTTTAAATTTAAAGAAAACTTCACTATATCCACGTTCTCCACCTTTCAGGTAAAGCTCCCTTGTGTAAAGGGAGCTGGCGCGCCTCCGTGCGCGTCTGAGGGATTGTTCGCATCCCACATAAACCGCAATTTATCAAAACAGAGTCCGCGTATTTCGCGGACTCTGCTGTGAAATAACGTGATTGTCTGAAATTACTCGGCTGATTCTTCGGTTTCGGGCTCCTTATCCTTTTCGAATACGCCCTCGACGTCTCTGCCGTGGAGGTTTTTGTAGTTATTAGCAACAACGACCTTTGTCACGTCTCCGTTTGCAAAGCTGGAATAGGAGTTATCCGCGATGTTGATATCCAGGCAACCGTTGATGAGGATAGCCTTTCCTATCTTTTTCTCGGTCTCGGTGTCTCTTGTCTCGAACACGTTACCTACGATGGTAACACCCTGAGCTGCGGAGACTGTGACGTAGTAATTATTCGGAACGTTCTTGAAAACGTTATCTTTGATAGTAATATTCTTCGCGGGGATGGTCTCGGGAGATACTGTGACCTCAGCATTGCTCGAGCCCAATCCCTCAACGGCTACTGCCGCGTATTTTGTGTTATTCTGGTAATTGAAGGTCTGGCTCGTTCCGTCGAAGAGACATCTTGTGACGGTGATGTTCTGGGGAACAGAGCTTTCTCCCCAGGTCGACTCGACCGACATAACGACACCGCCCATAGAGGTATCCTTGAAGGTGCAGTTAATAATGGTCGCGTTTCTCGTCTTGATAACGAATCGTCCGCGATTGTGACGTACCATACAGTTGTCGAAGGTAAAATCCACGCTGTTTCTGCTGAGGTTATCGACTATGACCTTATTATCCATAGAAGGACTTGCCGTCTCGGTTTCGTAGCCCTCGAGAGCCTCCATATTGGCATCGCTCTTTCTGATCTTGACGGTCTTGATAGAGGATGACCAGGCGAGGTGAAGCTGATTTCCGCCATGAACGTAATCCTCCTCAAAGATCACGACCTTATCTCTGTATACGGACGTGCCGGAGATAACGGTGGTATCGCAGAAGGTCTTTCCGTTGGATGCGTAAATGAATATTCTGTCACCTGTGGCGAAGTCGCTTACGTTGTGACCGGGCTGGACAGCCTCCTTGCCCTGATTCTTATACATATTGTAGTAGGTCTCGGGAAGGTAATCCTTATAGTATATGGTGAGCGTACCGTCTCCATTGTCTACGACCTTGTGCAAGGACGAGCTATTGCCGCGCTGGTTTGACGCGTCGTCACATGCGTTCTCAAAGAGGGTAGAAGTAGCGGTAAGACCCTGTGTCGCGCCCGGCATATGCGTTGCGTCTACCGAGCCGATACGGGGAGCGGCGCCGCGGTATCTTTCGTTTTCGTCGATATATACCTCGAGGTCTACGCCGTAGGTCTCCGAAAGGGTAACGTACTTGTCGTAAGTCTCCTTGTTGATCTCGGCTGCGGAGTGAGCGAGATTGTGATGGCGGTAGAACTCAACGCCCTTACCGACACCGCCGATAACGAAGCAGAGCGCATCGGCATAACCGTAGGTGACGGTATCCTTGAAAAGCACGTTGTTGCTGCCGGAAATAGCGACCGTTCTATCGTTCGCCTCGTTGAGACGGCAGGTGAGTATCTCACCCTTTTCAATGACGGAGTAGTACTTAGGAATATCCTTTCCGCCGCTGAGCTGAATGACGAAGGTTCCGTCCTCGTTCATATTCTCGCCGTTCTCGTTGGGAATAATAACGTACTTACCCCAGTTTCCAAGCTCGGTCCAGCATGTGAATGATCCGGGGTGGTAGAAATATCCGCCGCCACCGCTGAATCTTGTGGTGTCAAGGCTTCCGAATTCCTTTGTAAAGCCTGCGGAGGAAATCACGAGAAGCTTGTTGTCTCCAAGCTTTTCAAGCACCTGGATCTGTCCCGCGGACTGCTTTGCATAGCCCGTAGTCAAGCCCTTGACGGATATGTTATTTGTGCTTCTGATATCGATATTCTTTATGTAGTCGGTAGCCTCCTGATATACGCCGTAAGCGTAAACGGTGGTGTTCGAGTGTGTTGACTGGAGGTTCAGAGACGAGGATATTGAATACACGCCGGGGGCGACCACAACGATCGCATTGTCCTTGGCGACAGTTCTTATATAGCTGTTTATATTGTGGCTCTTCGTAAGCGAGAGGTCTCTGACCGAGCTTCTGCGCTCCATACCGATAAAGAGATCCTTGTTGGTGTGGGGAAGGAGGTCCTCATCGGCTCCGACCTCAAGTCTCGCGTTGACGTCGTGAAGGTTGTCACCGTTGTAGTTGGTGTTAGCCGAGTGATCTACGGGATGAGGCTTTGAGTCGCTTGTGAAGCGGTTTCCGTCAGCGATGAGGTAATCGTTGCCCTCAAGCCTGATAGCACCGCCGAGCTTGTTGTCGATGAAGTAGAGGTTCGTGCTGTTTGTTCCCTCAAGTCTTATTCCGCTGTTGAGAATGACCGAGCAGTTGTAGCCCTCGTTGACCCTGACGGAGATCTGCGCTGCGCGGAGAGTATTGAGCGCGACGAGCGAGTTATAAGAGCCCTTTTCAAGCGCGATTCCAACACCGTCGATAGCAGCGGTGAGGGTGTTGCTTCTGATGGAGCAATATGCGCCAGAGGCAGAGATTCCCATGCTCAGGGCATCGATTATATTGTCCTGCACTGCCATATCGTCACCGGTTGACATAATGGCTTTATCGGCGCAGAGGTAGTTCTGGTAGATGGACGAAAGGGAAGCGTTCATAACGATCGCGGTATCTGCGGCGTTTACGCGACAGCTCTTGACAGAAATATCAGAGCTTGCTCCGTCTGCGCTGATTCCCACCGTGTCAGACTCAAGGTCGAGACGGAAGAGAGTAACGGCGCTTGATCCTTCAATTCTGATGTTACCTTTTATGATTAGCTCCTTGACGACGACGTTTGAGACGTCCTTTATAACAATTCCGCCCTCGGCGATGACAGCCGCCATATTGCCGTAATATTTTGTATCACTCGCAAGTGTTACAGGCTCAGTGACCTTATATACCTTGCCCTCGGAGAGTGCATCCTTCGTCTCAAAGAGCGAGAGAAACTCGGACGCAGATATCTCTATTGCGCCTTCCTCGTTTATTTCTCTGTTCTGAAGCGCGAAGGCATCCTCGGAGAGCGAGTCTCCCGCCTCCTTTATCTCCTCACCGTCATTATAAACGACGGAGTCGGGATCTACATTTTCGCTTTCAGTCTCCTTGTCCGCGCTACCGTCGGTTTCGGGAGTGTTGGTCTCACCGCCCTCGGTATCGGACTCGGGGGCTTTATCCGAGGTGTCGCCCTCGGTATCGGCTTCGGTCTCCTTTTCGGTGGCGGTATTTGTGGGAGCCTCTGTCTCCTTGACGTCCTTATCGCCGTTGCAGGCGAAGAGGGGAAGCGTCATAGTAAGTACCAGAGCAGCTACGATTGCTTTGAGACGTAAAGATCTTTTCATATTCATTGATCCTCCAGAATATATAACAAGCATAAAGTCAAAATTTCACAGTCATAGCTTTTGCCTTAGCGCACGGGAAAGCCGAGCGAAGGAAAAATACTATCATTATACATTATACAGCCATCAAAAGCTTTTGTCAATAGACTTCTTTCATTTTCTTTATCTTTTTTATGAAAACAAAATGAAACCGAAAGAAAAGACAAACAGAAAGGACTCGGAGCCTTTGCCCCGAGTCCTCGGTTTTCCGGTTTAGTTTCCTGTTGTAACGGGATCCTTCGATTCAGGGAAAATGCCCTCAACGTCGGTACCCTTAAGGCCCTTATAGTTATTAGCGATAATAGCCTTTGTTACGTCTTCGCCTGTGATATGAGAGTAGGTGTTGTTCGAGATATTGATATTCATACAACCGTTTATGTAGATAGCTCTTCCGAATCTCTTTGCGGTGTCGCCCTCGCGAGCGGTGAATACGTTGTTCTGAACCGTGATACCCTGAGCTGCAGACATCGTGATACAGTAGTTGTTCGCGTTGTTTATGAACTTGTTACCGATGATCCTGATGTTCTTACAGGGGAGTGTTTTTTCTGTTACCTCAACCTTGCCCGAAAGCTCGCCGAGACCCTCGATCGCGATAGGAGCGAATTTGAGTGAGCTTTCACTGCCGAAGCTCGAGCTTGTCTTATCAAAGAGACATCCCTCGATAGTGATGTTCTGAGGAACCGAGCTCTCACCCCAGGAGGTCTCAACAGAGAGGAGAACGCCTGTCATAGCGAGATTGCGGAAGGTACAGTGCTTGACTGTTGCATCTCTGGTCTTAACGAGGATACCTCTTGAACGGGTGTTCTGAACAAGGGTATTGTCGAATGTGAATCCTGCGGAGTTGAGCGAGATATTATCAACGAGGACCTTATGATCCATCTTGTAGCTGTTATCAGCGAGGTTGTAGCCCTGAAGAGCTACCGCCTGATCTGTTTCATATCCGTCCTCATCGATTACCCATTCGATAGCGGAGGAGGGAACGGTTACCTGATAAAGCGTGCAGGAGTAAACTATTCGGGTTGGCTGACCCTGATAGGTGTAATCAACAGCCATCATCTGATAGGGTGTGGTACTGTAAGCCGTCTGTCCGTCAATAACTGTGGTGTCGCAGAGGATCTTTCCGTTTGAGGCGTATACGAAGATGCGGTCTCCCTTGCGGAAGGAAGCGGTCTGAGTACCCGCACTCGAGGTAGCGCCGTTCTGCATATTGAGCCAGTAGTAGGTCTCGGAGATGGTACCCTTATAAACGAGTGTGGTCGTGCCGTCGTCGTTCTTTATGAGCTTGTGCAGACGCGAGCTGTTACCGCGCTGGTTAGAGCCGTCGTCACACATTGATTCGAAGAGGCAGGACTCGACGCTAAGACCGTCAGTCGTCTGCACAACGTGAGTTGCGTCGACAGAGCCTACGCGGGGAATGGATCCGCGGTATCTGCCCTGCTCGTCGATCGAGATCTCAAGGTCAACACCGTAGGTGTCCTGGAGTTCCTTGTAGAAGTTATATTCCTCTTCGGAGATGACGTAAGGAGAATGGACGGTGTTGTGTACGCGCTCAAGCTTAAGGTCGCCACCAATGCTCGCGCCCGTGATCGCAAGAGCTGCGGCGTAGCCGTAGACCACGCAGTCCTTCATAAGGAAGTCGTAGCAGTTATAAATGTAGATAGATTGCTGGTTGCTTCCACCCATACGGCAGCACCAGATGTCTCCCTTGCCGATAGAAGACCATACCTTTGCGGATTCCGCGGGGCTCGCGTAAGCCACCTCGATGACCATGGTGCCGTCGTCATTCTTCTGAACGACATTGTAAGAGCCGCCGATGCCCTTCCAGCAGGTGTACTCGCCTGCCCAGAACATATCGGTGTAGCTTGTGCTGTATACCTCGGGGTTGGATTTTCCGAAGTCCTTATCGTATCCTGCCGCGCCTATAACGAGCAGACGGTTATTATCGAGCTTATCAAGCACGTGGATCTGACCTGAGGACTGCTTTGCATATCCGATGGTAAGACCCTTTACGGTGATGTTGGATACGCCTGAGAACTGAATCGTATTTCCGTACTCAACAGCCTCGTGGTAAACACCGTACGCATAAATCGTGGTATTGGAGTGCGAGCCTGACAGCGCGAGACGAGATGGAGACACGTACGCTCCGGGAGGAACGATAACGACCTCGCCGTTCTTAGCACAGTTGCGTATGTATTTATTGATATTATAGCTCTTGGTAAGAGAAGCGTCCTTTACCTTATTGAGTCTCTCCATACCGACGAAGAGATCCTTGTTGGTGTGGGGGAGAAGCTTTTCGTTCGCGCCGTACTGAGCGCGCTCGTTAACGTCGTGAAGGTTGTCTCCGTTGACCTCGGTATTGTTGACGTCAACGATGGGATGGCTCAAAGAATCCTTATTGAAGGTATTTCCGTCGCAAAGGAGATACTCGTTGTTCTTGATGGTGATAGCACCGCCGAGCTTATTCTCAACGACGTAGATGTTGGTGTTGTTCTCGGCAACGACTCTGATCGCGCTGTTGAGAAGCACTACCGCATTGAACGCGCCGCACACCTTGATGGAGAGCTGAGCGTCCTTTACTATGTTGAGAGCAACGAGAGCGTTATAGGAGCCCTCGGTAAGCTCGATTCCAACTCCGCCCGATTCAAGCGTAACGGTGTTGTTTCTTATGATGGGGTATTCTCCGGAGGAGATAACTGCTCTATCCTTTGCAACGATCTCGTTTCCGTGAACAGATAGGCTGTCTCCCGTGGATACGACACCGTTCTTTGCGCTAATGTAGCTCTGATAGACCGTGAGAGCATCCGCGTCTGACTTGATCGCGGTATCGGTAGCGTATACCTTACAGCTCTTGAAGCCTATTTCGCTCGAGGTCTCGTCAACCGTTATCGCGGTCTCGTCGCCCTTGAGGTCAAGCTTGAAGAAGGTAACTGCAGAGGAGCCTGTGACAGTAAGGTTACCCTTAACGATAAGCTCCTTTACAACTATCTCGCTTGCGTTCTCGATAATGATGCCGTCGGGAGCGATGATAGATGCGAAGTTACCGTAGTATTTTGTGTCGGAGCTGAGCTTAAGGGGACCGCTTACCTTGTAAACGCTGTCCTTCGTAAGAGTATTTTCTCTGACACTGAGTATTGCGAGAAACTCTTCGGCTGTGATATCAACCGCTTTTGCTTCATCTATTACGTTATCAACCGTAGCAAACGCGTTGGGACCCCACGAAACGCCTGCGGAGGGGATATTTCCGCCGTTTTCGTAGACCACGTCGTCAAGCGAGGGCTCGGTTTCGCTTTCTGCGGGCTTTTCTGTTTCCTTGTCGCCTTCGGGCTCCTTTGTCTCGGGATCGGTCGCAGGATCGGTCTCGGGATCTGTCTCGGGATCACCCGATTCAACCGCGGTCTGCGGTTCCTTTGCCTCTGTTTCGGGCTCATCCTTCTGCTTGTCGCAGGATGCAAGAGCGGCAAATGCACTCAGGATCATAAGGAGAGCAAGAATTGTGGAGAGTAGTTTCTTCATAAAGTTTCCTCCGTGGGTAAAAATCTACAATATATAATACCATATATAGATAAAACTGTCAATAGCATTTCTTTAATAATTCGTTAATTTTGCACCGGATGCCCGATCATTAAGCAGACAAATTGATAAAAAAGAGGGCTTGTAACGCAAAAAATCCGCCGATATGCTCGGCGGATTTTTTGCTTTATTGTTTTTTAATCGACCGTGTCGGGGAAAAGGGTATTTCCGTCCGCGTCAACGGTATCGGAGCCCAGAATATTCTTCGACGATGTGATCTTTACGATCTTGGTAATACTTTGGTTCTTGAGATTAGGCGTGAAGGTGTTACCCGAGATCGTGATGTTCATAGATTTCTGAATGTAAATGGAAACAGGGAGTCTGATCACGCTCTCGTCAACTATCTCACAGAACGTATTATTTACAATGGTAAGATTCTGGGTTGAGTGAGCGGTGATGGCATATCTGCTCTTATTGTTTAAGAACTTACAGCCGTCGATCGTGATGTTCTTGTAGGGGAGAGTGTTCTCCTTGACTGTTTCGCTTCCCGTTCCTATGTAGATCGGAACGAGATCCACGCGTGTGAGGTAATCGCAGATCGCACCTGTGTTGTCGAAAACACACTTAAGGACGTTTACGTTTGAAGCAGCGGTGCTCTCGCCCCAATCGGGCTCGACGCAGATAACGATACCTGTGTGAGCGAGATTCTGGAAGGTGCAGTGCTTTATCGTAACGTCGGTGGTCTTTACGAGGATTCCGCGTGAGCGGGTATTTCTGATAATTACGTTATCGAATGTAAATCCTACGCAGTTGTGGCTGAGGTTATCTACCATTACTCTGTTTTCGGTAGAGGAGCTATTGTCGCTGAGGTCATACTGTGTGTTGATGATCTCAAGGATCTCTTCGTCAAGAGCAGATGCGCTGACGTTTACCTTGTATACGTTGGTAGAGACACTTGTTCCCGCGATATTGATGACCTCAACGTGCTCTGACGCGCTTGTTACGAAGGTCTCGCAGAGGATCTCGCCCCTTGCAGAGTATACCTTTATCTTGTCACCGGGCTCAAACTTTGAGCAGCTACTCGTGCTCGAGCCCTCGTAGTGAGGTGCCATAAGACCCTTGTAGTATATCGTTGCGACGTTGCCGTTTATCTCGATCTTGTGGAGTCTCGCACTTGACGCGCGCTGGTTGGAGCCGTCATCTGTCATACCCTCAAAGATACTTGAGGTGACGTCAACACCCTCGGTCGCACCCATGATATGAGTCGCGTCGGTCGAGCCCTGAAGGGGTGTCGCGCCGCGGTATCTGCCCGAGTCGTCTATGTAAACGCCGAGGTCAACGCCGTATCTCTCACCGAGAGCGACGTATCTCTCATAAGTCTCTTTATCTATGATGGGGGCGGGCTGTGTCGTGTTATGGAATCTCTCAAGGCTCATGCCGGTGGTATTTCCGCTCGCGACTACCGCTAAAGAATTGGAGAAGCCGTAGAGAACACAGTCAAGGAACTTGACGTCAGATGAGTCTGTTACTCTCAGTGTACTCTGGTTCGCACCTGCGTATCTGCAGGTCATAGAATCGCCAACACCTGTTTTACCTGCGATGCTTGCGTCGTTTATCGTAAGCGACATAGTGCCGTCGGGGTTATGCTCAATGGAGTAGTTACTGCCGATAGTAGCCCAGGGATAGATATTTCCGTCTGTGTAGATCTCTGTAAATCCTGTGCTGTATTTTGACGGGTCGGTCTTTCCGTATCCGTTGTCCCAGCCTGCGCTGGTTACCGCGATGAAATTCTTTCCGTCCTTGGAGATAAGGTCGATCTGACCGCCCGAGAGGAAGTTATATCCCATAGTGAGTCCGCGGAATTCGATACCGTTAGCACCCGAGACCGCGAGAAGAACGTCTCTCTGCGAGAATTCCTCGTATACGCCGTACGCGTAGACGATAGTATTTGAGTGAGTGCTTCCAAGGCTTATAGCGGATGCGGAGGAGTATGCTCCGGGAGGAACGATGACTATATCCGAGCCCTTGGAGTTATTTCTTATGTACTGATTGAGTGTATACTGCTTTGTGAACGCCGCGTCAAGCACCTTGGTGCGTCTCTCCATACCGACGAAAAGTTCCTTGTTGGTATGGGGAGTGATCTCCTCGTTCGCGCCGACCTCGACTCTCGCGTTTACATCGGTAAGGTTGTTTCCGTTGACGTTGGAGTTGTTGCTCTCGGAGATAGAGTCGGAGTCGTTTCCGTCGCAGATAACGTAGTCGTTATTGAGAAGCTCAAGCACGCCGCCAAGCTCGTTTTCAATGACGTATACGTTTGTAGTGTTGTTAGCTGTCAGAGTGATCGCGCTGTTGAGGATGATGGCACAGTTGTATCCACCGTCAAGTCGGATAGACTGCTGAACACCCGTGATGCGGTTGAGCGCGATAAGGGAGTTGTATGAGCCTGCCTTGAAATCAACACCGACACCGCTCGCGTCGCCAAGCTCGATCGTGTTGTTTCTTACGATACAGCTGACACCCTCGCAGGTGACCGCGTTAGTTTCATTTATGAAATGACATCCGTGGATAGCGGTCTCGTCACCCGTGGACGAGATGCCCACCTTAGCCTCAAGCTTTGTCTCGAACACTGTCAGTGTCTTGCCTGCAACGCTGATACAGAGGTCGGTCGCAGAGATCTTACATCCCTTGATAGCGATGCCCTCGCTCGTACCGTCAATGCTGAGCGCGCAGCTACCGCCCTGAATATCGACGTTGAAGAGAACGATCTCGCTCGATCCCTCGATGCTCACGTCACCCTTGATGATAAGCTCTCTTACTACTATGTCGTTGGCATTCTTTATGATGACTCCCTCGGTAGCGATGACCGAAGCGAAGTTTCCGTCGTAATCCATGCCGCTCTCAAGGATCAAGGGCTCGTTTACCCTGTATACCGCGCCCTCTTGTGCCGTCTCGCTGTTGAGAATGGTGAGAAGCTCTGCCGCGGAGATGTCCCGAGCAGCGCTTTCATCAACTGTGTAGTCAAGAAGCGCGAACGCATCCTTATCCCAAGCGATGCCTGCATATTCTATCTCGTCGCCGTTGCCGTAGAGAAAATCGTCGTTACCCTCGGTCTCACCGGTGGGTTCTGTAACGTCTTCGTTTCCGCCCGAGCTCTCGGACTCGCCTACGTTATCGGGATCTGTCTCGTTCGGATCTTGGGAGTCCACTTCCGTCTCCTTTTCCGTAACTGTGGGCTTACCTGACTCGTTCTCGCTCGGCTTTTCGGATTCATTACAGCCGACAAAAGCTGAAATGGAACCCAGAACGAGAAGAATGGAAAGCAGAAGAGACAGTATTTTTTTGCTCATGTGATCTTACCTCCTATAAACGGACGCAAAACGCCCGCTCTTTTTTCCATACCTATTTTATCATATTAACTCGAATGTGTCAATATCCTTTAAGGCATTTTTCATTGCTTTTCTTGCAACGAAAGAAACTTATCGCGTGCGAACGAAATTTTTTTTGAGTAAGAAAATAAAGAAAAGTGTTGAAAAACAATAAAATGTGTGATACAATTAAAAAGGTGTTTTTTTAGCAGAATCGGAAACAAGATGTAGCGGGGTGAGATGAAATGGGGAAAATTGGATTTGACAGTCAGAAATATCTTGAATTGCAGTCAAAGCACATCAGAGAAAGAATAGAAAAATTCGGCGGCAAGCTCTATCTGGAGTTTGGCGGCAAGCTTTTCGACGATTATCACGCGTCGCGCGTGCTTCCGGGATTTGCCCCCGATTCGAAGCTCCAGATGCTTCTTCAGCTCAAGGACGAGGCTGAGATCGTCATTGCCATCAACTCATCCGACATTGAAAAAAACAAGGTGAGAGGTGACCTCGGCATCACCTACGACCTCGACGTTATGCGACTTATCGATGCGTTTCGTGCGATAGGACTTTACGTAGGAAGCGTGGTGCTGACAAGATACGAGTCGCAGTCATCTGCCGTCATATTCGCGCAGAAGCTCGAGGCGCTCGGAGTAAAGGTCTACCGCCACTACTCGATCCCCGGATACCCCTATAACATCGAGGGAATAATGAGCGAGGAAGGCTTCGGCAGGAATGAATTTATCGAGACCGAGCGCGAGCTTGTTATCATTACCGCACCGGGACCCGGAAGCGGAAAGATGGCGACCTGCATGTCTCAGCTTTACCACGAAAACAAGCGAGGAGTGAAGGCGGGATACGCGAAATTCGAGACCTTCCCAATTTGGAATATGCCCCTGCGCCATCCTGTAAATATGGCGTACGAGGCGGCAACCGCCGACCTCAACGACGTCAATATGATAGACCCCTTCCACCTTGAAGCCTACGGTGTCACCACTGTAAATTACAACCGTGACGTAGAGGTATTTCCCGTCGTTGATGCGATGTTCAAAAAGATCTACGGCGATTCTCCATACAAGTCCCCTACGGATATGGGAGTAAATATGGTTGGAAATTGCATCGTTGACGACGACGTTGTAAGAGAAGCCTCAAGACAGGAGATCATACGCCGTTATTTTGCGGCTCTCTGCGAGCAGAAGGAGAACGCAACTGACAGTCTTATTGTCGATAAGCTCGAGCTTTTGATGCAGAAGGCGGAGATAAGCATTGCTGACCGTCCCTGCGTAGCAGCGGCGAATAAAAAGGCGGAGCTTACCGAAGCTCCCGCAACTGCTATGGAGCTGCCAAGCGGAGAGGTTATAACAGGCAAGACCTCGTCATTGCTCGGTGCGAGCGCGGCGCTCATTCTCAATGCTCTCAAGGCATTGGCAGGCATTGACGACAAGGTGGAGCTTATCTCCCCCTCGGTCATAAAGCCTGTTCAGCACCTCAAGGTCGACCACCTCGGAAATCACAATCCGCGTCTTCACGTGGATGAGATACTCATCGCGCTGGCTATAAGTGCGGTAAGCTCAAAGAAAGCGGCATTGGCACTTGAGCAGCTTGACAATCTCAAGGGACTCGAGGCACATTCCTCGGTCATTCTCTCAAGCGTCGACCGAATGACATTCAAAAAGCTCGGAATAAATATGACCTGCGAGCCGAAATATCAGGTCAAAAAGCTATATCACGCAAAATAAACGGGCAGTAACAACAAAAAACAATAATAAACCCGAAAACGACCGAGCATAGCGCTCGGTCGTTTTTTGACGTTAAATTGGGGTTTATCGGTCTGTTACGCCTTCCCCAGCGGGGAAGGGGGACCGCGTTAGCGGTGGATGAGGAGGTCGCCCTTTCAATGGCTTTGTGTCTGTATAATGACTTTGTTTCGTTGCAAAAGAATCCTTATGCCACAAGACAAAATCCACGATACACCCGTGGTGCGCATCCTAATGGCGACCTCCTCATCCACCACCTTCGGTGGTCCCCCTTCTCCGCTGGAGAAGGCTATTCGCGACAGTTCGATAAATCAAAATTTGAAGCTATTGCTTCAACAGATTACTTTTTTACACGGATATCTCTCACGTCGCCGCCGAGGTGGACATTCATTTCCTCGAGGGTTTCAAGCTTTTTGCCGTTGAGGGTGACATTTTCAAAGCTCACGTCCTCTATGACCGTGCCCTCGGCCTCCGCGTGTACCTTGGAGTAAGGAATACGTCCGTCGCTGTCGAATATCTGAATATCCTTGAAACGAATATGACGGATGTCTCCTATGGTGTCGTCAACCGCGTACCAGGTGCGGTGCGTTTCAACGATGAAGAGAGGGGGCATATAGCCGGGATCGGGATTCTCATATTTCATATCGTGCTCGCTCTGATAGACAGGCTGCTGATGGGGATTGCGATATTCTACTCTGATATCCTCATAGGAGACGTTTTCGATCTCCGCGCGGTCGCCGTGCTGAATGTCCATCATCACCGTGTCGCCGTGGATGAGGTCGCAATTGCGGAATTTGATGTTTTCCATCCGAGGTGCGCTCGTCTCCGCGCCAATTTCAAGACATCTCCCCCAATCGCACCAGATAACGCAGTTTTCCGCGAGAATATTGGTCACCGGAAGGAGAGTATCCTGTCTTATGCCCTTTATTACGATGCAATCATCGAAATTTCGGAGATAGCTGTTTCTTATAACCGCGTTTTCGCAGTTTGTAAAATCACATCCGTCGGCGTTGTATCTCCACATTCCGATAAGCTTGATGTTATCCACGGTAACGTTTTTACATCCGGCAAAGTGCATGCTCCAGACACAGGAGTCAACGACGGTGATGCCCTCGACTCTCACGTTTTCACAGTGAGAAAGGCTGATAGGACCGCCCGTGCCACCGCGCTCAACGTATCCGTTGTCAAGGATTCCGTAGCCCAGTACACGTATGTTTTTCTTACTTTCAGCCGCGATAGAGCCGCAGACCACCGCACCGCGGTCGATGAATACCGTCTGGCCGTTGTCGGGGCGGATGGTTTCGGTCATTTTGTGAACGCCTGCGCCAAAGTAGATGACGTTATCGCTATTTTTGTCAATCTCGAATTCCTTTTCGGGATTTATGAAAACCGTGAGGATATTGTGCTTGCCGTCAAACTCTACGGAGTACTGACCGACGCTTGTGAACGTGACAGTCACCTTGTTGCCGTCAGATTTTGGAGCGACATTTTTTGAAAGAGGACGCACTGTGACGTCAGAGAAGGGGCGAGCGGGAGTGATCTCAAGCGTCACCTCGCCGTCCGACTCAAGAGAAACGTAAGCGGATTGTTCGGTCTGCTCGCGAGGACGCTGATAGCCGGGCCACACCTGGTTTAATGGATGAGCCGAGACCGTGCAGGAAAGTACGTCAATCTCTGTCTCTCCCGAAAACACCTTGAATTCGTCGCTTTTCTTTTCGTAACCGTCAAATCTATGAAAAATTGCCATAAAATGTACCTCCGTTTAATATTTTTCTGTTATTTGCATAAATGATCTGCCTTCAAGCTTGATTATATAGGGAAAAGAGCCGTCCGTCAACAGTTTTTATGATATTTTTTGTTACAAACGACCAAAAAGTGGTTTGTCACAGTAAAGCAATTCTACAAATGCGATATTGACAAAGGAGGAAAAGAGTATTATAATGAACACAAGGCTATGATGAGGAGCGACCGATACAGAGTCCTTGCAGAGAGCTGCCGCAGGGTGCGAGGCAGCAGGATACGTATACGGTTAAATCACCTCGGAGCTCACCCCCGAAGCTTGTAAGAGAGGTAGGCGGGTGCGTGTTCCGCGTTAAGGAGAAGCGTATGCTTGTGCGCGTAAAGGAGGTCGCTGTGGCGGCAAAAAGAGTGGTACCGCGGGCTGTGTTGCTCGTCTCTTTGATATCAGGGAGACGGTCGCCTTGCGTTTTAGGAGTTCGTCTTTCGACGAACTTTTTTGTGTTTTTTGGTAAAAAATGATCAAAAAACAGGTGAAAATCAAATCTGTAATTTAAAAAGCAACAATTTGTTGAGAGGAACTGAAGGAAATGCTAACACTTGACAAGGTATATCACGCGGCATACGTATTAAAGGACGTAGTAAGGAAGACGGCGCTTATTGCATCGCCGAAAATTAATCCCGATTGCAAGCTTTATCTTAAGACCGAGAATCTCCAGGTGACCGGCTCGTTCAAGGTAAGAGGAGCGGGATATAAGATATCTCAGCTCTCCGATGAGGAAAAGGCAAGGGGAGTAATCGCCTGCTCTGCGGGAAATCACGCGCAGGGAGTCGCACTCGCCGCGCAGAAATACGGAATAAAGTCTGTAATCTGTCTGCCCGACGGCGCGCCGATCTCAAAGGTCGAGGCGACCAAGAGCTACGGAGCCGAGGTGGTTATGGTTCCCGGCGTCTACGACGATGCGTATAACCGCGCGCTTGAGCTTCGCGACGAGGAGGGATATTCCTTCGTTCATCCCTTCGATGACGAGGACGTTATCGCGGGACAGGGAACGATCGGACTTGAGATAATCGACGAGCTTGACGACGTCGATGCGGTGGTAGTACCGATAGGCGGTGGCGGACTCATCTCGGGTATCGCGTATACGCTCAAGCACCTCAAGCCCTCCGTGAAGGTTTACGGTGTGCAGGCAATGGGTGCGCCGAGTATGTATAATTCGGTAAAGAACGGAAAAAAAGAACGTCTTTCGGGCGTTTCGACTATTGCGGACGGAATTGCGGTCAAGGAGCCGGGAGATAATACGTTCTCTCTCGTATCAAAGTACGTTGACGAGATCGTAACGGTCAGCGAGGACGAGATCTCCTCCGCTATTCTTGCGCTCATCGAGCAGCATAAGCTCATTGCCGAGGGCGCGGGCGCGGTTTCGGTTGCCGCTGTAATGTTTGACAAGATACCCGCCAAAGGTAAAAAGGTAGTTGCGGTCGTATCGGGTGGTAATATCGACGTTACCATCCTCTCGCGCGTTATCAAGCGCGGACTTTTGACCTCGGGCAGAAACTGCACTCTCTGTATCGAGCTTATGGATAAGCCCGGACAGCTCCAGCAGGTCTCCTCGATCATCGCATCCCTCGGCGGTAACGTGACGAGCGTTCACCACGAGCGTGCAAGTGAAACGACCGATATTAACGGATGCTTCCTCCGTTTGGTCCTCGAAACGAGAAACTATGACCACATCAAGGAAATAACCGCCGCGCTCACAGCCGCAGGCTTTAAATTGGTTTGATCTAACTGATAAATTGCGGTTTAGCGGTGAGATAATAATTGCAAGCCCTTTTAAATTACTTCACGACTATAAGCCAAACGATGCCAAACAACCGTAGGGACCGACGTCCTCGGCGGTCCGCTTCGATACGATTGTTTCTTTTCAGCCATAAGGGTTTTGAAGGCGTTTGCTTTGCGGACCGCCGAGGACGTCGGTCCCTACGGCGCAAAGCGTACCGTGGAGATAATTTGTTGTAGTGAAATTCAATTTAAACCGTTCGATAAATCAAAATTTGAAATCAACCATAATCATTCAATTAATTGAAAGGAAATAGAAAAATGGAAAAGGTATACACAAAGAACGCGCCTGAGGCGATAGGACCTTACTCACAGGCGATGAAGGTAGGAAATCTCGTATTTACGTCGGGACAGATAGCAATTGACCCTGTGACGGGCAACGTTGAGGCGACCGACGTAGTCGGTCAGGCAGAGCAGGTCTGCAAGAATCTCTGCGCGGTACTTGAGGCGGCGGGGACGAGCATAGAAAAGGCGGTCAAGACCACCTGCTTCTTGGCTGACATGGCAGATTTTGCGGCGTTCAACGAGGTCTACGGCAAGTATTTTGTCGGCAAGCCCGCAAGAAGCTGTGTAGCGGCAAAGCAGCTCCCGAAGAACGTGCTTTGCGAGGTTGAGGTCATCGCCGAGCTTTGATTGAAAAAAGCTGATAAATGCTATGGAGACGCGGCATTTGAATCAGCGTAAATATCTATAATAATATAATATAGAGCGATGCTCTATGACTATCGGACGGAAAAATTTTCCGTCCAATGCCGCTTTTTAACGATTTAATTGGTTAAAGTGCTGATAAATATTCGATAATTTTATGCGAAACTGTGAAAACCTTACATAATAAAAAATGTAAGAAAAAAAATTCGTTATTTTTATTGACAAAGGGATCTTTTTATGCTATAATCAGCACATATTTATTGAAATGCAATGAAGGGAATCAGTAGTTCGTAGAAGGTCTTCAGAGAGCCGACGGTCGATGCGAGTCGGTGGCACAAGCGAATGAAGCTCGTCCCGGAGCATCTGTCCGAACACCGCAAAGTCGGAATAGTAGAGGCAGACGGCAGTCCCCGTTACCAAGGACGGTTTTACTGATAGGTAAAAGCAGAGCGGTCGCGATCGCGACAATAAGAGTGGTACCGCAGAGAGTTTTTTGAGCCCTTTGTCTCTTTGATCCTAAAGAGGCAGGGCTTTTTTGTCTTTTTGCGATGCATTTCAATTTTTATGCTCATTTCGCTGGCTCCGGTTTTACCGTGGAGCAGCATTTACAGGAGGAAAGAATGAAACTTAACGGTTCCGAGATTCTCGTCAACGTATTGCTTGAGCAGGGAGTAGACACCGTGTTCGGATATCCGGGCGGATCGGTGCTCAATATCTACGATGCTCTTTACAAATACAGTGACAGAATAACTCACTACATGACCGCGCACGAGCAGGGCGCAGCCCATGCGGCAGACGGTTATGCAAGAGCTACGGGCAAGACCGGTGTGGTAATTGCCACAAGCGGCCCCGGAGCTACCAATCTTGTTACGGGTATAGCGACGGCATATATGGACAGTGTCCCTATGGTCGCTATTACGGGTAACGTGCCTAATCCCCTCATCGGATGCGACAGCTTCCAGGAGGTATACATCACGGGTATTACAATGCCCATAACAAAGCACAATTTCGTCGTGCGCGACGTAAACGAGCTTGCAGATACGGTCCGCCGCGCGTTTGAGATCGCGGGAAGCGGTCGTCCCGGCCCTGTCCTTATCGATATTCCGAAGGACGTATCCGCGGCAATGGCCGAATATGAGCCTTGTGAGGCTGTAAAAGCAGGAAGAACAAGTGAGATCAAGGGCAACGTCGAAGAGATCGCGGAGCTTATCAACAGAAGCGAGCGTCCTTGCATCTATTTTGGCGGCGGCGTTAGACTCAGCGAGGCGGGAGACGAGCTTCGCGGACTTATTGAGAAGGCAGACATTCCCGCTGCGTATACGCTTATGGCGGCAGGCGTGCTTGGATACGGAGAGAGAAACAACTTAGGTCTTATCGGAATGCACGGAACCTATTGCGCCAATCTCGCCGCTCACCGCAGCGACGTGCTTATCGCGATAGGAACGCGTTTTTCAGACAGAGTTGCGCTCAATACAGAGAAGTTCGCGCAGAATGCGAGAATAATTCATATCGACATCGATCCCAGCGAGATAAACAAGAACGTAATTGCCGATTACAGTATAGTCGGTGACGTAAAGGCAGTGCTTAGCGAGATGCTCAAGTTCATAAAGCCTGCAAAGCACGACGCTTGGATGGACCAGATCGACCTGTGGAAGTCAAAGAGCTATGTTCCCGAGGATTCGGACGAGGTGCTCAAGCCCCATTACATCGTTCAGAAATCCTGCGAGCTTGCGGGCAAGGATGCTATATACGTAACAGACGTAGGTCAGCATCAGATGTGGGCGGCGCAGTATCTCCGCCACACGCATCCTAACAATTTCCTGACCAGTGGCGGTCTTGGAACGATGGGATACGGATACGGAGCGGCGATAGGAGCTTCGATCGCGCGTCCCGAGGTGCCCGTAGTGCATTTCACGGGTGACGGCTCCTTCCATATGAACCTTAACGAGCTTTGCACGGCGGTAAGCTACAACGTGCCGGTTATTTCGGTCATCTTCAATAACTCAGTGCTCGGAATGGTGCATCAGTGGCAGGACGCGTTCTACGGAAAGAGGTTTTCGTCGAGCGAGCCGAACCGAGTTACAAATTACAAGGCAGTTGCCGAGGGCTTTGGCGGTGTAGGATATCACTGTGAGACTCCCGCAGAGTTCGAAGCGGCAATGAAGGAAGCGCTCACGCTGAACCGTCCCGTTTGGATCGAGTGCGTCGTGGACAAGGACGAAAAGGTCCTTCCCATGATCCCCTCGGGCAAAACAGTCAACGACATCATTATGAAATAAGGAGGATATGAATATGAAAAAACAGTGTATGGTCCTTCTTGTTGAAAATAACGCGGGTGTGCTTGCAAGGATCTCCTCGCTTTTCGTTCAGAGAGGCTTTAACATTCACTCCCTTACGGTTTCGCCGACACACAACGAGAAAATATCCCGTATAACCATTATGACGATCGGTGACGAAAAGACCTTTGCTCAGATAATGAAGCAGACGGGCAAGCTCGTTGAGACAAAGCTTATCTTCTCGGTAGAGCCGACCTTCAGCCTTATCCACGAGATCCTTCTCATCAAGTTCTCGGCAAAGGAGAACGGAAACGAGGATCTTGAGAGCCTTATCTCGATCTACGGCGTTAAGGTCGTGGACAGAACGGGCGGATGCATTATATGCGAGCTTTGCGATACTCCACAGAGAATTGACAGCTTTATCGAGGATACCGAAAAGTTCGAGGTCGTCGAGCTTTGCCGATCGGGAGCGATCGCAATGGAAAGAGGTCACGTCACTTACGAATTGTGAGTGACAAGCAAGAAAAAACCGGGAACGGTTTTCGATTCGATCAAATAATAAACAACAAATATTAAATAACTCCAAAGGAGAAAAAGAAAATGATCAACAAGTATTACGACACAGATTGTAACCTTGCCCTTATAAAGGACAAAACTATCGCGGTTATCGGTTTCGGTAGCCAGGGACACGCGCACTCCATGAACCTCGCTGAGAGCGGATGCAACGTTGTTGTAGGTCTCAGAAAGGGAAGCGGACACTGGGCAAAGGCTGCTGCATTTGCAGAGAAGAACCCCAACTTCAAGGTTATGGAGGTTGAGGAGGCTGCTGCGGCTGCTGACATCGTTATGATGCTCGTTCCCGATGAGCTTGCTGCTGACATTTACAACAAGCAGATCGCTCCCAACATGAAGGACGGCGACGTTCTTATGTTTGCTCATGGATTTAACATCCATTTCCAGCTTATCGCTCCCCAGAAGGATATCGACGTTATCATGGTCGCTCCCAAGGGACCCGGTCACACTGTAAGAAGCCAGTATCTCGAGGGTAAGGGTGTTCCTTCCCTTATCGCGGTACATCAGGACTATTCCGGCAGAGCTAAGGATTACGCTCTCGCATACGCTTGCGGAATCGGTGCGGGTCGCGCGGGTATTCTTGAGACAAGCTTCAGAGAAGAGACCGAGACCGACCTCTTCGGTGAGCAGGCAGTTCTTTGCGGCGGTGTAACCGAGCTTATGAAGGCAGGCTTTGAGACTCTCGTTGAGGCAGGCTACGAGCCCGAGATGGCATACTTCGAGTGCATCCACGAGATGAAACTCATCGTTGACCTTATCAACCAGGGTGGATTTGCAAAGATGCGTTATTCCATCTCCAACACCGCTGAGTACGGTGATTACAGAACAGGTAAGAGACTTATCACCGATGCTACGCGCAAGGAGATGAAGGCAGTGCTTACCGAGATCCAGAACGGTACTTTTGCTTCCGAGTTTATGCAGGAGTTCTCGGCGGGACGCAAGGCTAAATTCTTGGCTACTCGCCGCGTTGAGTCCGAGCATCAGCTTGAGAAGACGGGAGCGGAGCTTCGTCAGATGATGTCTTGGTTGAAAAAATAATTCTTGGTCTTGGTTATAAAAAAAGACGAATCGTGCTTGGGGAACTTTTTGAAAAAGAGTTTCCCAAGCACTCAAAAAAGTTTAAAAAGGAGGAATAAACATGCTATTAGCGGTAAACGTTGGAAACAAGGTGATTTCCTTTGCGATTTTCAGCGAAACGGGCGCAGAGAGTGTGGCTTGCTTCAAGATAGCCGCAGATCTTAAGAAGACCGCGGACGAATACGCGGTATCCGTCAGACAGTTACTCGATTATTCGGGAATTGATCCGAAGGATATTGACGGCGCGATAATGGCGAGCGTTGTTCCTCAGCTAAACGAGGAGATCAAGAAGGTCATCCTCGCGCTCACGGGCAAGACTCCCGTGACGGTCGGACCCGGCGTAAAGACGGGGTTCGCTATAAAGATCGACGATCCCGCAGAGCTTGGCGCGGACATCGTCGCAAATTGCGCGGCGGCGGTAGCCGCTATGAAGGCGGAGGGGATAGAAGGTCCCACGATCCTGCTTGATATGGATACGGTCACAACGCTTTTTGCCATTAATAAAAATCGCGAGGTGGTCGGAGGCGCGATAATCCCGGGCATAGATATGTCGCTCGGCGCGCTCCACAGAGAGACCGCTCAGCTTCCGAACATCGAGCTTCTGGGAGCGACACGCGCGATCGGAAAGAATACGAGAGAGTCGCTCTGCTCGGGTGTGATACTCGGTCAGGCGGCGATGATAGACGGTCTTATCGACCGATTTGAAAGAGAGCTTAAGTGCAAGAGCGGAGAGGCGATTCTTTTCGCTACGGGAGAAAAATCCAAGCCCTGTCTTGCATACAGCTCACACACATTCCGTTACGACGGAATGATGACTCTCAAGGGACTTCTTGAGATATACAAAAGAACAGTTGGATAATTGACCTTGATAATAACGCTTTTGCGATTATTATAAAAATTCAAGCGCCGTACCCGATCTCGGGACGACAGCAGAGGGTGGAATTCCCTCAAAGGAGAATTTAATATGAGAACATCAACAACAAAAAAGGTCGTGAAGATGGTACAGCTTGCGCTGCTTATTGCGCTCGTATTCGTACTGCAAATGCTCGGATCGTTTATAAAGATTGGTCCGTTGCCGATGTCGTTCGTTCTTGTACCCATCGTTATCGGTGCATTTTTGCTCGGATGGCGTGAGGGCGCATTTTTAGGCTTTGTTTTCGGTGTCATTACGATGGTTATGGGAATTATGGGCGTAGACCCCTTTTCCTTCTTGCTCTGGGAGGCAAGTCCGTTTTGGTTTATCGTTGTCTGTCTTGTAAAGGCGATCGCCTGCGGTCTCGGCTCGGGATTGATCTACAAGGCACTTGATAAGGTGCTTGGAGAGAAGAGAATAATTCTCACGACGGTTATCGCGTCTGTTTCCGCTCCGATCATCAATACGGGTATCTTCGTGCTTGGAATGTTTTTGTTCTTCTTTGACACGATGAGCGGACTTCCTGCGCTTTTCCCTGATGCATTCGGTCAGTATGGAAGTGCTATCGAGGTGGTTTTCCTCGGCCTTGCAGGCTTGAACTTTATTGGAGAATTTGTAGTTAATCTTATCGTTTCACCTGCCATCGTCCGTATAGTCGCGGTCGTTGGCAAAAAGCTTAAATAATCAGAAAAAATTTATCATATTCCCCACAACTCCTTTTTAAGTAAGGTTTTTGAAGGCGGAGGGGGTGCGGGGGAGGAGGAAACTTTTTCCTTAAAAAAGTTTCCTCCTCCCCCGCGATATAAGGAGAAAAAATGAGATCGGATAACGTAACGAAGGGCGCGGAGAGAGCGCCGAACAGAAGTCTTTTTTACGCGATAGGATACACCAAGGAGGAGCTTGAGAGACCTCTTATCGGTGTAGTCAGTGCGCACAGCGAGATAGTCCCCGGACACGCGCATCTTGACAAGATCGCAGACGCGGTCAAGGCCGGAATCAGAATGGCAGGCGGTACGCCCGTGCTTATTCCGTCTATCGGAGTATGCGACGGAATTGCTATGGGACACATCGGAATGAAATATTCGCTTGCATCCCGTGAGCTTATCGCGGACAGCGTTGAGACTATGACTATGGCTCATCAGCTCGACGGACTCGTCCTCGTTCCCAACTGCGACAAGATAGTGCCCGGAATGGTTATGGCGGCGGTCAGAATGAACGTGCCGACGGTCGTCTGCTCGGGCGGACCTATGCTTGCAGGCACCTATGACGGCGAGGAGGTCAGCCTCTCAAAGCTCTTCGAGGCGGTCGGCGCTTACAAGGCGGGAATCATTGACGAAGAAAAGCTCTGTGAGTGCGAGACGGGTGCTTGCCCCGGTTGCGGTTCCTGCGCGGGAATGTATACCGCAAATTCTATGAACTGCCTTTGCGAGTCGATGGGAATAGCTCTCCCCGGCAACGGAACTATCCCCGCGGTTTCCAATAAGAGAATAATGCTGGCAAAGCACGCGGGAATGGCTATAATGGAAATGGTCGAGAAGAATATCTGCGCGCGCGATATCATAAATGAAAGATCGATAAAGAACGCGCTCGCTTGCGATATGGCGCTCGGATGCTCGTCGAACAGCGTGCTTCACCTGCTTGCTATCGCAAACGAGGCGGGAGTCCCGCTCGATCTCAATCTCTTTAACGAAATGAGCGCGAAGGTTCCAAACCTCTGTCACTTGGCTCCCGCGGGATCGACTCACATGCAGGATCTCGACGCGGCGGGCGGTATCAGAGCGGTACAGGCAGAGCTTATCAAGAGGGGTCTGCTTGATACTGAGGCGATGACGGTTACGGGCAAGACAGTAGGCGAGAACGTCGAGGGCGCGTATATCAAGTCCACAAAGGCGATCCGTCCTATCACCGACCCGTACAGCGAGACGGGTGGAATCCAGATCCTCTGGGGCAATATCGCGCAGAAGGGCTGTGTAGTTAAGAGGAGTGCGGTCGCTCCCGAGATGCTTAAGCATTCGGGCCCCGCGAGAGTATTTAACTCCGAGGACGAGGCAATTGCCGCAATTTATGCAGGAAAGATAGTCGACGGCGACGTCGTAGTAATAAGATATGAAGGACCTAAGGGCGGTCCCGGAATGAGAGAGATGCTCAATCCCACCTCCGCTCTCGCAGGTATGAAGCTCGACAAGACCGTCGCGCTCATCACAGACGGACGTTTCTCGGGCGCATCGCGCGGAGCGTCGATCGGTCACGTTTCTCCCGAGGCGGCTGACGGCGGAAACATCGCGCTTATCGAAGAGGGCGATATCATTGAGATAGATATTCCCGGCGCTTCTATCAACGTAAAGGTAAGCGACGGGGAGCTTGACGCGAGACGCGCAAAATACGTCTGCCCCGAGCCCAATATCAAGTCGGGCTGGCTTGCGCGCTATGCAAGACTTGTCAGCGGCGCGGATCAGGGCGCGGTGATGAAGTGATATGCTTGCTTCGCAAGCGTGATATGCCGACTTTGTCGGCGTGATATTCGCCTTAGGCGAGTGGTATGCTTTCGCAGAGGCGAAAGCGTGAAAGTTAGAAAGGTTTTTGATAGAATGAACGCAAGTAAGTATACAAGACAGTATTTTCCCGCTCCGATAACGGAGCCCGAATGGATAAAGAGAGATCACATAGAGAAGGCTCCTATCTGGTGCTCGGTCGACCTTCGTGACGGCAACCAGTCGCTCATGATCCCTATGAGCCTTGAGGAAAAGCTCGAGTTTTTCAAGCTTCTCGTCAAGATAGGCTTTAAGGAGATAGAGATAGGATTCCCGGCCGCGAGCGAGACCGAATATACCTTCTTGCGCACTTTAATTGAGGAGAATCTTATTCCCGACGACGTTACGGTGCAGGTGCTGACTCAGGCGAGAGAGCATATCATCCGCAAGACGTTTGAGAGCCTTAAGGGTGTGAAGAATGCCGTTGTGCATCTTTACAACTCAACGTCTCTTGCACAGAGAGAGCAGGTATTTAAGAAGACCAAGCAGGAGATAATCGACATAGCCGTTGAGGGCGCGAAGCTCTTTAACAAGATAAGCGAGGAGATGGGTGTTAATTACAGATATGAGTATTCACCCGAGTCCTTTACGGGTACCGAGCCCGAATTCGCACTTGAAGTATGCAACGCGGTGCTTGACGTATGGAAGCCTACGCCTGACAGAAAGGTAATAATAAACCTTCCCGTGACAGTTGAGGTATCAATGCCTCACGTCTACGCAAATCAGGTCGAATATATGCACAAGAATCTCAAATACCGTGACAGTGTACTTATCTCGCTCCACCCCCACAACGACCGCGGATGCGCGGTGGCGGATACCGAAATGGGTCTGCTTGCAGGAGGTGACAGAGTCGAGGGTACGCTCTTTGGAAACGGAGAGAGAACGGGTAACACCGATATCATCACGGTCGCAATGAACCTTTTCGCGCAGGGAGTTGATCCTATGCTCGATCTTTCGGATATGCCCGAGATCAGCGAGCTGTACGAAAGAGTGACGAGAATGCAGGTCTATGAGAGAACGCCTTATGCGGGTAAGCTCGTTTTTGCCGCATTCTCGGGATCGCACCAGGATGCTATCGCAAAGGGAATGAAGTGGAGAGAGGATCACACCTGCCGCTATTGGACCGTGCCTTATCTTCCCATCGACCCCAAGGACGTCGGAAGAGAGTACGAAACCGACGTTATCCGCATCAACTCTCAGTCGGGTAAGGGAGGAATCGGATATCTGCTTGAGCATCAGTTCGGATACTTCCTTCCCAAGAAGATGCGCGAGCACGTCGGATATACCGTCAAGGATGTCTCCGACCACTCGCACAAGGAGCTATCTGCTGAGGAGGTGCTCGAGATCTTCACTCGCGAGTACGTTAATCTCACGTCTCCCCTTGAGGTCAAGGATTGCCACTTTGTACGTAAGGGCGATCAGATAAAGGCAATGCTCACTGTTAACTTCAAGGGGGAGGAAAAGGATATTGCCGCAGAGGGTAACGGACGTCTTGATGCGGTAAGTAACGCGTTTAAGAGACATCTCGGGCTTGAGTACTCGGGTCTTACCTACCACGAGCACGCGCTTGAGAGCGGCTCGACCTCACGTGCCGTAACGTACGTGAGCATTACCGACGAGAGCGGTAAGCAGCATTGGGGCGCAGGCGTTGACGAGGATATTATTACCTCCTCCGTACACGCTCTTGTATCTGCGATAAACAAGAAAATTAACTAAAAAATAATTATCTCCCTCTCCCCTTGTATTAAAGGTTTTTGAAGGCGGTGGGGGTTCGGGGGAGGAGAAAATTTTTTCCTTTAAAAAAGTTTCCTCCTCCCCCGAGAAAGTAGAGGAAATCCTATGGCAATGACGATGACACAGAAGATCCTGGCGGCACACGCGGGACTTGAATCTGTAAAGGCGGGACAGCTTATAATGGCTAAGCTTGATCTGGTGCTTGGCAATGATATTACGTCACCCGTCGCGATAAACGAATTTAACAAGAATGGCTTTGAGGGTGTGTTTGACAAGAACAAGATCGCGCTCGTAATGGACCATTTCGTACCTAACAAGGACATTAAAGCCGCGCAACAGTGCAAGCAGTGCAGAGTGTTTGCGAAGAGCTTTGACATAAAGAACTATTTTGACGTAGGAGATATGGGAATCGAGCATGCTCTCCTTCCCGAAAAGGGACTTGTCGCTCCCGGTGACTGCGTGATTGGAGCAGACTCTCACACCTGCACATACGGCGCGCTCGGCGCGTTCTCTACGGGTGTCGGAAGCACCGATATGGCGGCAGGAATGGCGAGGGGCATGGCTTGGTTCAAGGTTCCCTCGGCTATAAAGTTCAATCTTATCGGTGAGCTTAAGCCTCACGTTTCGGGTAAGGACGTTATTTTGCACATAATCGGTATGATCGGAGTTGACGGCGCGCTCTACCGCTCGATGGAGTTTTCGGGCGAGGGACTCAAGTCGCTTTCTATCGACGACCGTCTCTGTATGGCTAATATGGCTATCGAGGCAGGCGCGAAGAACGGAATTTTTGAGGTAGACGAGGTAACGCTCAAGTACGTCGGCGAGAGAGTTGCAAGAGAATACAAGGTCTATAAGGCAGACGACGACGCGGAGTACGATGAGGTTTATACCATAAATCTTTCCGAGATCGAGTCGACTGTTGCTTGTCCTCATCTTCCCGAAAACACGAAGCTTGCAAAGGAGCTTTCCGATATAGTGCCCGACCAGGTAGTCATCGGCTCCTGCACGAACGGACGTATCTCGGATATGGCGGCGGCAGCAAAGTACCTTGAGGGTAAGAGAGTAGCAAAGGGCATAAGATGTATAATCATACCTGCAACGCAGTCGATATATAAGGAGTGCATAAAGCGCGGATATATTGAGACCTTTATTGACGCGGGATGTGTTGTATCAACTCCTACCTGCGGACCCTGTCTTGGCGGATATATGGGTATCCTTGCCGAGAACGAGATAGCGGTTGCAACGACAAACCGTAACTTTGTCGGAAGAATGGGACATATTACATCGAAGATATACCTTGCCTCTCCCGAGGTAGCGGCGGCGACTGCCGTTGCGGGTCACATCGTTGATCCCTCTGAAAAATAAGCCTTCCCCGGCGGGGAAGGGGGACCGCGAAGCGGTGGATGAGGAGGACGTTTTCAGGTTTTCTTCAAGCTTGCTTCTCAGTCCGGAAAGGATGATAAAATGAACGCAAACGGATACGTACACAAATACGGAGATAACGTCGACACAGACGTAATTATTCCCGCAAGATATTTAAACACCGCAGACCACAAGGAGCTTGCGGCACACTGCATGGAGGATATCGATAAGGAGTTCGTAAAGAAGGTAAACGACGGCGACATTATGGTTGGCGGCGCTAACTTCGGATGCGGCTCGTCGCGCGAGCACGCACCCATCGCGATCAAAAATTCGGGTATTTCCTGCGTCATCGCAAAGACCTTTGCGAGAATATTCTTCAGAAATGCGATAAATATCGGTCTTGCTATCCTCGAATGTCCCGAGGCAAGCGAGAGGATAGAGAACGGGGACAAGGTATCTATTGATTTTGACACCGGAGTAATCACAAACGAGACGAAAAACGAATCATATAAGGCAGAGCCCTATCCGGAGTTTTTGAAGGATATCATAGCATCCGGTGGACTTCTCAATTCTTTGAATAAATAAGGGTTGCGGGAGGATTAGCTAATGAATAAGAATATCACGCTTTTAAAGGGCGACGGAATAGGACCTGAGATCGTTGATCAGGCTGTCAAGGTGCTTGACGCGGTCGCAAAAAAATACGGACATGTTTTTAATTACACCGAGGTAGATATCGGAGGTTGCTCTATCGATAAATACGGTGTGCCGATAACCGACGAGGGAATGGAAAAGTGCAAGAATGCCGATGCTGTGCTTCTTGGCGCGGTCGGAGGACCCAAGTGGGACGGTGTAGATCCCTCAATAAGACCCGAAAAGGCACTTCTGGCGGTGAGACGCGAGCTTGGACTCTTTGCAAATCTCCGTCCTACAAGGCTTTTCGCTCAGCTTGCGGATTCTTCACCGCTTAAGCAGAGCATCGTCGGTAACGGCATCGATCTTATGATCGTGCGCGAGCTTACGGGCGGTATTTATTTCGGTAAGAGATATACCGAGGTAGTCGACGGCGAGAAGGTCGCGACCGACTATATGACATACTCCGAGCATGAGATCGAGCGTATCGGACGCGTTGCGTTCGAGTCCGCGCTCAAGAGAAACAAGAAGCTCTCAAGCGTCGACAAGGCGAACGTGCTTGATTCCTCAAGACTCTGGAGAGCTGTGATGCACCGCCTTGCAGAGGAGTATCCCGCGGTTGAGTACAGCGACATCCTCGTTGACAACACCGCAATGCAGCTGATAAAGAATCCCACGCAGTTCGACGTCATCGTGACCGAGAATATGTTCGGAGATATACTTTCCGACGAGGCGAGTATGCTTACGGGATCTATCGGAATGATGCCCTCTGCGTCGCTTTCCTCGGGTACGCTCGGCATGTACGAGCCGATACACGGCTCAGCCCCCGACATCGCGGGAATGGATATAGCAAACCCTATCGGTACTGTTATGAGCGCGGCTATGATGCTTCGCTATTCATTCGATATGATGGAAGAGGCTGACGCTATTGAGGCGGCGGTAAACCGTGCTCTTGATGACGGATACCGCACCGCGGATATTTACAAAGACGGTTTCAACCGTGTCACATGCAGTGAAATGGGCACGATTCTTGCCGCCAATATATAAGATTGGAGAAAAGAAAGATGCTTAATATCAGATACGAGCTTGTAAAAGAAAAAAAGGCAAAGCCCGATTGGGATAACCTCGGCTTTGGAAAACACTTTACCGACCATATGTTTATTATGGATTATGACAAGGGACAGGGCTGGCACGACGCGCGCATAGTTCCTTATCAGAATCTCTCTCTCGACCCCGCGTGCATGGTGTTCCACTATGCGCAGGAGATGTTCGAGGGACTTAAGGCGTACAGAACGCCCGACGGAGATATTCAGCTCTTCCGTCCCGACCAGAACATCGACAGAATGAACAGAACCAACGAGCGTCTCTGCATTCCTCAGCTTGACAAGAACGACGTTCTTGACGCGCTTAAGGCTATCGTCAAGACAGAGGAGGATTGGGTACCCGTAAAGGAGGGAACCTCTCTCTACATCCGTCCCTTTATTATCGCGACAGACGTTCAGCTCGGAGTTCATCCGTCAAAGAGCTATAAGTTTATGATAATCACATGTCCCGTCGGCGCGTACTATGCCGAGGGTATAAAGCCCGTAAAGATCTTCGTTGAGCGCGAGTACGTTCGCGCTGTCAGAGGCGGAACAGGCTTTGCAAAGGTTGGCGGTAACTACGCATGCTCGCTCATCGGTCAGGAGAAGGCAGAGAAGATGGGATATTCTCAGGTTCTCTGGCTTGACGGAATCGAGCATAAGTACATCGACGAGGTAGGCGCGATGAACGTATTCTTCGTGCTTGACGGAAAGGTCGTCACTCCCGCGCTTGAGGAGGGAAGCATCCTGCCCGGTGTCACGAGAAAGTCGAGCATCCAGCTCCTTCGCGATATGGGATATACCGTTGAGGAGAGAAAGCTCTCGCTTGCCGAGGTAGAGGAGGCGTACGCTAACGGAAAGCTCAACGAGGCGTTCGGCACGGGAACCGCTGCAGTCGTTTCTCCTATGGGACTTCTCGATACAGGTGACGTCAAGATGGTCATCAATAACAACGAGATCGGACCCGTAGCGCAGAAGCTCTACGATACCCTCACAGGCATCCAGTGGGGTAAGATCGAAGATAAATTCGGCTGGACGGTCAAGGTCTGATAATTGAATATGAGATTGCAGGGAGGGGAGGAAACCGTTTTTTGAAAAAATTGGTTTCCTCCCCTCCCTGCACCCATCCCACCATCCAAAAAAACTTTCAATAAAGGGTGTGTGTGGATTATTAAAACTCACAGATTTCAAATTTCAATTGTCAATATGTTTAGCCTTCTCCACAGGGAAGGCTATTACTTTTGTTTGATGCAAAAACAAGTTGAACGGCTTCTGTTTTTGCATAAATAATGAATAATATTCATTTTTGTGCAAAATAGCAAAAAATGCGCTTTATCCTTTTGAAACATTGTAGTAATAAGCATTGACAAAAGGGAAAAACGGGTGTATAATGTATGCATAAAAACACGAAAAGATGCATAAAGATGCAAAATTATGCATTTAAAATGAATAAAAACACATTGTTGTGTATGGAGGACGAAAATGATCGATAAGAGTAAGATAAAAAAGGTAGTACTTGCGTATTCGGGCGGACTTGACACATCCATTATTATCCCGTGGCTCAAGGAGAATTATAACAACTGCGAGGTCATCGCGGTGAGCGGTAACGTAGGTCAGGCTGACGAGCTTGAGGGACTCGAGGAAAAGGCGATAAAGACGGGCGCGTCCAAGCTTTACGTTCTCGATCTTACCGAGGAGTACGTTGACGAGTACATCATCCCCTGCATGAAGGCGGGCGCGATCTACGAGGAATATCTTCTCGGAACAAGCCACGCGCGTCCCTGCATCGCAAAGGGACTTGCTGCTATCGCTCTCAAGGAGGGCGCGGATGCCATCTGCCACGGCTGTACGGGTAAGGGCAACGACCAGGTACGTTTTGAGCTTACCTTAAAGCATTTCTGCCCCGATATGCCCATCATCGCTCCTTGGCGCGAGTGGGATATCAAGTCCCGTGAGGAGGAGATCGACTACGCGGAGGCGCACAACGTACCTCTTAAGATAAACCGCGAGACCAACTATTCCAAGGATAAGAACCTCTGGCACTTGTCTCATGAGGGTCTTGACCTTGAGGACACGGGCAACGAGCCTATGTACGAAAAACCCGGATTTCTTGAGATGGGCGTATCTCCCATCCAGGCTCCCGACGTACCCACCTACGTTGAGCTTGATTTCGTTAAGGGTGTTCCGGTTGCCATCAACGGAGAGAAGAAGAGCGCGAAGGACATCATCCTCGACCTCAACAAGCTGGGCGGAGAGAACGGAATCGGTCTTCTTGACATCGTTGAGAACCGTCTTGTCGGTATGAAGTGCCGCGGCGTTTACGAGACCCCCGGCGGAACTATCCTCTACAAGGCACACAGCGTGCTTGAGAGCATCTGCCTTGACAAGATGACTCTTCACGAAAAGCAGAAGCTCGCTATCACGTATGCGGAGCTTGTATACAACGGTCAGTGGTTCACACCTCTTCGTGAGGCGCTTGCGGCGTTCGTCGACAAGACCCAGGAGAAGGTCACGGGTAAGGTTCGCCTGAAGCTCTACAAGGGTAACATGATCAACGCGGGCGTTTGGAGTGATTACTCGCTCTACTCCGAGGAGATCGCGACCTTCGGTGAGTCTGATTACGACCAGAAGGACAGCGCGGGATTCATCAACCTCTACGGTCTGCCGATAAAGGTGCAGGCTATGGTTGACGCGAAAAACAGGAAGTGATGCGACCTTAGATAATTTGTGTCATACGGCGTTGTTCCTCAAAAGCGGCTCGACTTACGTAAGTAAGCCTTCGCCTTGCTTTTTCCGGTACGCCTTGTCTGACACAAATTCTCGTCGGTCTTGGTTTTTTGAAAAGGTAATGGCGACCTTAGATAATTTGCGCAATGCGTCGTTGTTCCTCAAAAGCAGCTCGACTTACGTAAGTAAGCCTTCGCCTTGATTTTTCCGGTACGCCTTGTTTGACACAAATTCTCGTCGGTCTTGGTTTTTGAAAAAACGAAAACGGGGGGATAAAAAGCAATCCCCTCGTGCTCCAAATATTTTGGGATAGCTTGTCTATCCCATATTGTAATTTTAAAATGGTATCGTTATGATGCACAAAAATGGGGAATATCCCTTGAATAAAAGTTTTTGGAATTCTTAAAACCTTTTCTCAAAAAGGTTTTAAGCCGCCGGAGGCAAAGAATGAGTAAATTATGGGCAGGCAGAAATGCGGGAGCGACGAGTGCGCTTGCAGACGATTTCAACTCGTCGATCCGCTTTGACTGCAAGATGTATAAGCAGGATATATTGGGCTCGGTGGCTCACGCGAAAATGCTCTCAAAGCAGGGGATCATCAGCGAGGGTGACGCGGAGCAGATCGAGGAGGGACTTTTGTCTATCCTTGAGGATATAGAGAGCGGAAAATTGCAGTTCGATATGAGCTGTGAGGATATACACATGTTCGTTGAGGCGGAGCTGACGAGGCGGATCGGCGATGCGGGCAAGAGACTTCACACGGCTCGAAGCCGTAACGATCAGGTCGCGCTTGATATCAGAATGTACCTCCGTGAGGAGAGCGAGAAGGTCGTCTCTCTGTTAAAGAGCCTTGTGTCGGTCATAGCCGATAAGGCGGAGGAGGGATGCGACGCGATCGTCCCGGGATATACGCACCTTCAGAGGGCGCAGCCGATAAGCTTCGGTCACCATCTGCTCGCATACGCGCAGATGTTTATGCGCGATATCTCGAGGGTCGAGGATGCGGTTAAGAGAATGAACGTCTCGCCCATCGGCTCCTGCGCGCTTGCGGGAACGACCTATGAGACCGACCGCGCATATGAAGCGGCTCTGCTCGGGTTTGACAGCGTTTCGCAGAACAGCATTGACGGTGTTTCCGACCGCGATTTCTGTGTTGAATTAATGAGCGCGTTTGCGCTTATCATGATGCATCTCTCCCGATTTTCCGAGGAGATCATCCTCTGGTCGAGCTGGGAATTCAAGTTCGTCGAGCTTGACGATGCCTATACCACCGGCTCGTCGATAATGCCGCAGAAGAAGAACAGCGATATGGCAGAGCTCGTTCGCGGCAAAACCGGTCGCGTTTACGGTGATCTTATGGCACTTCTGACCACCCTCAAGGGGCTGCCGCTTGCATATAACAAGGATATGCAGGAGGACAAGGAGGTAATGTTCGATTCGCTTGAGACGGTCATTATGTGTCTTGAGATATTTGCTCCGATGCTCGGAACGATGAAGCTCAAAAGAGAGAATATGTACCGCGCGGCACAAGAGGGATTTATTAATGCCACCGACCTCGCCGACTATCTTACCAAGAAGGGAATGCCATTCCGTTCTGCGTATAAGATAACGGGTGAGATCGTCGCGGAGTGCATCGCAAAGGGAAAGGTGCTCGACTCGCTCACGCTTGAGGAGTATAAGGCGCATAGCGATATTTTCGAAAACGACCTCTACACGGACATCTCGCTTGAAGCTTGCGTAGCAAAGAGAATAAGCGAAGGCGGAACGGGATTTGCCTCGGTTAATAATCAAATTAAAGCCGTAAGAAATTTTATCGCTAAGAAACAATAAATTGGGGTTTAGCGGGGAGACAATCCCTCAGTCTCGCATTCGCTCGACAGCTCCCTTTACACAAGGGAGCTTCACCTGAAAGGTGTAGAACGTGGCTACAATGAAATTTCCTTTAAATTTTAAAGGGTTTTCACGTCTAC
>SVRT01000025.1 GCA_015064685.1 Oscillospiraceae bacterium | reverse complement strand
CGCTTGCATCAACACGGGCGTCGCAATAGTAGAAAAATTTGCGTCTGAAGGATACAACGTGATCTTTACGGGCAGAAGTATGGAAAAAGTACACGCAGCGGAAAAGATATACCGTGAGAAATTCCCCGCAGTGGAGATCATCGGATATCATATAGATTCTTTACTTGACGAAAGAACGGTGGACGAGGGATCTGTTGAGAAAATGTTTTCCGAAATTGATAAACGCGGATTATTTGTGGAAACTCTTGTTCTCAATGCCGCAGATCAAGGGCTTGGACAGAAAATATTTGAAAATCCGCTGACCGATTTTATGAAGGTGATCAATACCAACGTTGTTTGGAATTACTGCCTTTGCGAGCACGCCGCAAGGCGAATGAAAGAAAACGGCGGCGGAAATATCGTGTTTGTAAATTCCAACACCGCCTATCGCGCTATCCCCGACAGAGTGGCATACGTGGCTTCCAAGGGCGGCCAGCTTGGTATGATGCGCGGCCTTGCACTTGACCTCGGAAAATACAATATCCGCGTAAACGCGGTACTGCCCGGAATGATCAAGACCGACCGCTGGGAGAAAAATCCCGAGTTCTACGCAAAGGTGCCTTCACGTTTTACTCCGATCGGTGACGTGGCGGTTGGTGAGGACATTGCGGATGCGGTATATTATTTTGCCGCCCATGCACGAAACACAACAGGCGCCGAGCTTGTTGTCGACGGAGGAAATACGATCCAACTTTACCCAACCGTTCCTAAAGGATAAATATCAAAAGGCAATATCAAACCGATTTTTTGGAATGATATTGCCTTTTGTGTTACGATGCCGGATTTCCCATCTGATTCAGCATATTTTCAATGAAAATTCCGTATCCCGTGGTGGGGTCGTTTATCATAACTATTGCAACGATCTGCGGTGAAATAATTTCCTTTTCATAGTCGTGAACATCTCCATTGTAATCTCCACCCTTCGATATTTTCTATCATTTCTTAACCGTGATCCAACAGTGCATTACGTTGACACAGGCATCCACGCCGTACATTTCCGAATACTGCACCAACAATCTATGATTTTCGTCCGTGTCTTTGAGGACAATGTTATTTGAATAATAGCATCCGCCCTTTTCATGACCGAGATAACTTCCCTCATCCCAATTTTGTCCATCCTCCGACGTGTATAGCACGAAACCGTTAGCAGCCGCATTTCTTCCGTGAAGCAAATAGATACCGTCCATCTGTGCTATCTGAGGATTACGGATTCCTTCACTGAGATAACAAACGTCAGCCTTCCCCCAGCTTTCTCCCTTATCATCACTGATAATATGATCAAGATGGATCTCATCCTTGATATTATAGGTATAAACGTGAAGTCTTCCACTATCATCGAACAGCATAGCCCCATATCCTCTGCCCAGAGTCTCAACGGGAACAACGCAAAGCTCCGAAAAGCTCTCCCCATTGTTATAGCTTACGAAAATTCGGTAAATATGCTCCTCTTTAACACCGCAGAAATCCTCAACACCGTCGTTACAGAATTCAAGAGCGTATATAGCTCCGTCATAATAACAAGCATCATATACCCTGCCCTTGTATGAGCAAAGCTCCCGTGGCTCGCTCCAGCTGTTCCCTCCGTCAAGACTCTTTATAACCATTGGAGTATCCCAAGGCTGACAAAGTGCGCTTGCATCATTTCTCAGACATATAGCCACAATGCTGCCGTCATCGCAAGCAACCGCCTTTTCTACCGAGATCGTATGAATGCCGTCGTAAAACGACTCCTTGGAATACGGAAGCTCCTTGATTGATGAAAATGTCTCACCGCCATCTTCGGAAATACGGTACTCCACCCAACCGAAAGTTGAGTGTCCCCAAAACCTTTTTGCCGAGCAGTTGGAGTTGAAATCTATCAGCTTTCCCGGAGCGAATTCAACTATCGCGTGGGTCATGTGTCCGCTTCTTCCGCGGCTCTTATTGTCAACGTAAAGAGTAGGCTCGCTGCACACAACGGCATAATTGTCTCTTTTTATTATCAAACTCATCTTAATTATTCCTTCCCTGTACTGACTTTATTGCATCAAAAACCGTCTTTCCATGAGAATAAACAAAATTCCAATCTGCACCCGCAAAGATCATATCAAAGCCGAACGAAGACCAGAACTCAAGCGTTTTCTCGTCATATCCGCAAGCAACTCCAACGTACTTTCCGTTTCGCCTCAGAATTTCAACAGCCCGTTTTATTTGCAAAACCGTAGCCTCCCCAAAAACGTTCAAAAGCTCACCTAAAGACCCCGAAAGATCGTTCGGACCAAAAATAAACCCGTCCACATAAGGACTTTGCGCTATTTTTTCAAGGCTGTCAATCATATCAACATGCTCAATTTGAACAAATCTGCAAAGATCAAAGCAATCCCTTGTAACGTAGTCACCGGCATTCGCCGCATTATATCCAATAGCGCGCATAGGACCAAATCCACGTGATCCCAGCGGTGGATAGAGAGTCATTTTCATAAGCTCATCAAATTCCTCTTCCGATCTGACCATGGGAAAAATAATACCGTCAGCTCCCATTTCAAGTATCTTCTTGGTCGCGGTCAGATCATTTTGAGGAAGCCTTATGACCGATGAAATGTTCGCTGACCTGGCGGCATTCAGATGACAAAGAACTTCTTTATAGGAAACGTATGTGTGCTCCATATCGATCCATACGCAATCGTATCCGATGTTACCCATAATTTCACAAAGACAAGGATCGCTGAGACAAACCAGCGTACCCGCAATTTTTTGTGTTTTTAGCTTTTCTCGTAGTGTATTCATATATTCCCCCCTCAACTGATGACATTATATCAGCATAAAACGCAAGTGTCAATTAACAAATCTGCATTTATTATTGCAATTCCTGCAAAAGCGTAGTAGAATAAGTATATCAACACCATCAATAAAAGGAATGATGATATGGAAAAATATTTCAGCTACTACCATGTGTACGAAAAATACCATTTGAAATATGCCAAGGGCACCCCATCGTTAAACGGAAGAGAATTCCATAATTATCACGAAATCGTATGGTTTCTCGGCGGAAATGCCCACCTGATCTCCAAAAATATCCAAAATGATCTTACAGAGGGTTGCTTAGTTATAGTCCCTCGCGCATCATTTCACCAATTCAATGTTTCGGGTGACGACTATACGCGTCTTATTCTGGGATTCAGGGAAACCGAGGATATTTCAGATCTCGTGAGCGCTGTGATGGATGAGGTCAAAATAATCGAAAAACCCGACGGCTCTCTTCAAGAGTGCCTTGATAGGCTTAGAAAAATGGTAGTGTCAGACTTTTCTGAGGAAGAAAAAAAGCTTTTTATCCGCGCATCCCTTATACAAATCCTCATATATCTGAAAAAATGCTCAATCGGAGCCATCAGTAAAAGTACGATCCTCTCCGCAACGGTCCAATCCGCGCTCTCATATATAGATGGGCACTTTACCGAAGAGATGTCCGTTGAGCTCATTGCCGAAGCGCTCCACGTCTCCCCTTCTCATCTCTTTCACAAATTCAAAAAGGAGCTGAACATCTCAGTATATCAATACATCGCAAAAAAGCGGATGTCCAATGCAAGATTGCTCATAGAATCCGGAAATTCTTTGCATTTTGCCGCTGTTCATAGCGGCTTTGGGGATTATTCCGCATTTTACCGAATGTACAAAAAAAACTATGGCGAGTCTCCATCATGCTTTCAGATCAGAGCTTTGAATTCCGAAAAGCATGAATGATCTTAATTATCTTATCCCGTGGTGGGGTCATTTATCAAAACGTGCGTCACCGCTCCGACGAGCTTGCCGTTTTGGGTGATTGGGCTGCCGCTCAGGTGTGTGGTCAATAAAGGACAACAAAAACGTGCCTTATTTTATTTCAAAATCAAATACTCTGAAATCATCACAACCGTGTGTTGATATAGGAATAAAGGAAATCTTTTTTACTTTCCAATCGATGCGGTGACGGACGAAACGTTGGTAATTATCACAAACTGAAAGCTCAAGCTTATCACCTGCAGAATTTTCGCCTTCAATTTTGTACTCCTTAATGAGAGTCGACGGTAGCTTGAATTTCGTCTGAACGAGAGGATAATTACAAGGCATGTTATGGTATTTGCGATTCATATCGTTGTCAAATACAAGGCGGATTTCAGATATTTCGGTGTCTGCGTCAAACTCGTAAATAATGCTGTCGCCGTCCTTGCCGATCCAAAGGTTTTCTCCCCCTCTGTCAATGCCACTTCTGACCACATCGGAAGAGCATTTTGCCTCTCGGGTAAGTGCGGGAATGGAGCGTTGATGCCAAGGAATGTAGCAATCATCTGCCATAAGTGTTTGCTGCAACCGTGAAATATTTACGTCCTCCACGGGACAATTATCATTAATCGACTGCGCTACCGCGGTACCAAGTGCCTGACCGAGAATTGCGCAGGTCGCCATAACGCGAGATGACGAGAGTGCGGCATGTGTAACACTGATATTTCTGCCCGCAAAAACAAGATTATCAATATTCTCGGAGATCATACACCGAAGCGGTAATCCCCATGGCTGAGGAGCTTTATGATAGATAGTCGGATGCCCTTTTGTGTAATAAAATCCCTCGGGGAAATGATCGTCCATCGTCCATCCCGCATATGCCACGATGTCGTCAAAGTGTCCCTCAGCTTCTACGTCGTTTTGAGTGACGATATATTTTCCTACGTAGCGGCGGCTCTCGCGTTTCCCGGGGAGAAAACCTATCCACTCAAGCTCCCAATTTTCCACTCCGTGGTCACCGTGATTTTTCATGTGATCCCAAACACCGTAGCAGATCTTTAAAAGCTCATCACGGCATCTGTCGGTGTCGTGTATGCAATCCCATTCACCGCCAAGCTCTATCCACCAAAAATTGCTATTTTTGTCGTGATCCTTGTAAGGCAGGTCGTCATCAGACTCATATTTGTACGCCCATTTGGGAGGAACAAAATCGACCTTATGATCAGTTTCCCGAATTTGAAAAAGACAACTCATGCCCATCGTCTTTTTATCGGCTGTGTCCGGGGGAATTGTTTCGCCAAACTCGTTTTTTGCTTCTCTGCCGTACATAAATTTTGCACCTGTCAAGGGAGCCAGGATTGAGTCCCCCGAGCAATCCGCAAAATAGGTGGCAAAAACCGTATGAAAGGTTTCCGCATTGGATTGCCAAGCCTTGATGCTGACGATTCTGGTGCCATCCATAACCGCGTCAAGGCAGCTTGTATTGAGCAAGAGCGTGAGATTTTCCTCCGCCATTGCCTTTTCATAAAGGACACTGTCCCAAATCGGATATTTCAGTGAGGGATTTTGATAAAAGTTTTCAAGAAAAATCTCCTCAATGATTCCCCCCTCTCGGTTATCCTTCCCGTGGGCACCGCCTATCCACATTCTTATCTCGCTTGACGCGTTACCGCCAAGTACGGGTCTGTCCTGTACGAGAACTACCTTAATGCCGTGACGTGCTGCCGCGATAGCACAGCAAAGTCCTGACATTCCCCCACCCACGACGCAAAGATCTGTAATGTATGAAATATTTCTCATTTTTACTTCTCCTATATTGACTTTTATATTTTACTATGATATAATAATAGCACAAAATCACAGTTTATCATAGAAAAACTAGGCAAATAATATATAAAAATGGGCAATTATATGAATTTGATCGAATTAATTGAAAGCTATATTATTTTTCTTATTACCGAATGCTATTTATCGATATCTCTCCATCCTCAAAGCAAAGAAACGCTCATAACCTTCAGCCGCTTGATGAGGTTCAACCTTCACGACAACTCATACTGCACTTATATAAAATCCGTTCCCGAGGGGCGGGAGAGATGTCTTAAACAGCAGAAGAAGGTGTTTCAAAAATGCACCGAGATAAAGGATGGCTTTTGTGGCATCTGCCACGCAGGTGTTTTTGAGTACGTTTATCCAATCTCCAACGGAGAATCAATTACAGGTTTTATATCAGTAAGCGGATACTCTTGTGAGGGAGGTGTGAAAAAGCTTGATGCCGCAGTAAATGATTTGGGATATTCGGGGGAAACTCTTTTGCGGTGCTATTCATCATTGCGCACTCCGAATGTTGATAAGCACAAGATTGATACGCTTGTGCTTCCGCTTGTCAGAATGCTTGAACTATCCTACAAAGAAGAAGAAGAAAAAGTAAAAACATTGGGAGAAAGTACCCAGATCACAGCTATATGCCGATACGTAAATCAAAATTATGCTAACGATCTCACCATCGAAACGATTTGCAAGGAGTTTTACTGTAGCCGCTCACACCTCAGTCATACGTTTAAGAAGGAAACAGGAAAGAGCTTTCGGGAGTATTTGATAGGTGTTCGTCTGGAACACGCGAAGCGGCTTTTGAAATATTCAAATCTTACCATAACGGAAATTGCACTTTCGGTTGGCTTTAGTGATTCGACTTATTTTTCAAACGTTTTTAAAACTAAAGTTGGCATTTCTCCGTCCGCATACCGTAAAAAATAAAGCAAAGGCAATATCAGACCGTTTTGGAACGATATTGCCTTTTGTGTTTACGATGCCTTCGCCATGGGCATTTGCGCCGCATTTAACATGTTTTCGATAAATATCCCATATCCCGTGGCGGGATCGTTTATCATAACGTGGGTAACAGCTCCGACGAGCTTGCCGTCCTGAATGATGGGGCTGCCGCTCATTCCCTGCACGATACCGCCCGTCTTTTCGATGAGCGCGGGATCCTTGATCTTAATTACAAAGCATTTCGAACCCTCCGCGTTTTTATTGATCGCGGATATCTCAACAGAGTATCTTTCTTTCACACCGTCCGCGAGTGTGCAGACGATCTGCGCCTCCCCCTCGCAGATCTCGTCGCGTGTGCCTATCCTTATCCTCTCGCCGCACCCCGAGGGCAGAACCGAGAGCTTACCGAACAGACCGCAATCGGTATTACATCCGAGCGTGCCGATCTTCGCCGTACCAAAATATCCCTTAAGCTCCCCCGGGGTACCCGATATTCCCTTTTTGACCGCACTTATCGTAACGCTCATCACGTCTCCGCGGCTCATCCCGATAAGCTCACCCGTCTCGCCGTCGCATATGCCGTGACCGAGACCGCCAAAACTATGATCGTCAGGCATAATATAGGTAACCGTCCCGATCCCTGCTCCGCTGTCCTTGACCCATATTCCCGTCTTGTACCTCTTCTCCGACGCGCTATATATGGGCGTCAGCCTAACCGTTTTCTCTTCACTTCCGCGCTTGTAGGTAATGCTTATCTCACGTCCTCCCGATGCGTCGACTCTCCCCGTCAGGTCCTCCGCTCCCGAGATCGCAGCTCCGTCTACCTTTGTTATAATATCCTTCGCCCGCAATCCTGCAAGATAAGCGGGATTTTGGTTTTTACTCAGCCCGTCTATATCCGAAAAGCCAAGCACCACAACACCCTCGGTCGAGAATTTTATTCCGAACGGCACACCGCCAAGTATCACCTCGTCCCCCGAATAGTCGCGCCCACTCGCTTTAGCAGATGCCGTAAGCGTAAAGGAAGAGAGGACGAATGCCACCGCCAATGTAGCACAGGCAAGAAGAAAAAGCCCTCTTTTCTTTGATTTTATTTGATTTTTGAACATATCTTTGCTTCCCTTTTTATATTTGCGCCGCTTGTCGCGCACTATTATTTTGGGTCGTCGCGACCGAATTAATGTCTTGCAATAAATGAAATAGAGTTGACATTTTGTATTTTTGTGATAAAATTAGTATTGACGGAAAACGACTAAAAAACCAATTAAAAATTGAAAGGCATACTCCTTTTTATGAATATACAGGATAATTCCACCATTTTTGAAATATCGCGCAGCGACACCCTCCGCTTTCGCTCGATAGTCATCGACGTTATGAGCGAGGCGGCGAGCATTGATGCCGCAGACGAGGAATACGAGGGCATCGGCACGCTCGGCGAAAAGCAGATGCACGCCGCGATAAAAAGATTTATCTGCCCCGACGAACAGTACCACGAGATACCGCTCGACAAGGGCGAACGCGCAGGCGAGATTGGCGAAGATGGTAAAAAAATCAAAAAACGCCGCTTCGTCGCGGACATTCTGAAGGATGGCAACGTCTACGAAATTCAGACGGGACCGCTTGCTCCCCTCACCGAAAAGATAAAATGGATACTTGAAAATACAAGCTATAACGTAACGGTCATCCATCCGATAGCCGAGACCAAATGGGTAAACGTCCTAGGTAAGCAAAACGACGTTGAAAAACGCTATCGCTCGCCCGTAAAGGGCAAGCTGAGCGACATCGCGCCCGAGCTGTACGCGATAAAAGACCTTATCAGCTCCCCGCGCTTCTGCCTAGTCATTCTGATGATGGAAGCCGAGCAGTACATCAAAGCCGCAACGAAAAGCGGTCGCTCGCGCCCGAAATACAAAAGGTATGAGCTGATCCCCGTCAATCTTCTCCGCGCGCATATTTTCCGCACGCTCGAGGACTATAAGGTTTTCATCCCCGACTCGCTTGAGGGCGAATTCACTGTAAAAACCTTTTCATCGCAAACCAAAATTCGCGGCATGGACGCATACAGCACGGTTCATTCACTTTGCGATATGGGATTGCTCGCGGAATGTGGCAAGATCGGCAGAGCAAAAGCATTCAAAAAAAACTATTGAAATCTCTGTAAAAATCGGTTATAATAATATTGTTAGCAGGCAAACGAAAAAAAAAGCGATTCAGTGCTTTTAGAAAGGAAATCTATGAAAAAAAAGATATTAATACCATTTTTGCTCACATTAACCGTCATTTTGATTTTTTCGGGATGCGACATCTCCTCGAACGGATCCACGGATGAAACCAAATCTCCCGAAACAGAATTCACCGAAAATGAAGACAACACCTTCGGAGATGCCTCCGAGGATGCCACCAAGATCGATACGGAAACCGATAAGATCACAAACGAAGAGACCGCGTATGAAACAAATGCGGAAACAAATGCGGAAACAAATGCAGAGACAGAGACAGATGCAGAGACTGAGTCAAAAACAGGCACAGAAACCGATATAGACTCAAGCGTGGAGACCGAGCCTGAAACCGATATAGACTCAAGCGTGGAGACCGAGCCTGAAACCGATATAGACTCAAGCATGGAGACCGAGCCTGAAACCGATCCCGAAACCGAAAAGCCGGAGATCAGCGAAAACCACGCACCCGATTTCTATATGCTCGACAGCGAAGGAAACCCCGTAAACCTCTCCGATCTTTTCGGAAAACCGATAGTACTCAACTTCTGGGCATCCTGGTGTCCACCATGCAAGGCGGAAATGCCCGATTTTGAGGAAGCGTACAAAAGCAACCCGGACGTTCAGTTCATTATGCTGCATTGCACAGCGTACGACACAATGAACGACGGCAAGCAGTTTATCTCCGATAACGGATACACCTTCCCCGTTTTCTTCGACACAACGGGTACAGGAGTTGCCAATTACAAAATTGAGGGCTTCCCCACAACCTTTTTCATAGCCGCAAACGGCGAGATTGTAACCTACAAGGTCGGTATGCTTTACCCTGAAGAGCTTGAGCATGGCCTGAGCTTAATAAAATAACGTAACACGGATAAATACCGTAGAAAATACATAACAAATAAAAAAAGGAGAAAAAACAATGAGTGTAATTAAGATAACAAAAGACAATTTCGAAAACGAGGTCCTCAACAGTGAAAAGACCGTCCTTCTCGATTTCTATGCGGATTGGTGCGGTCCCTGCCGTATGGTGTCCCCCATCGTCGACGCTATCGCTGAGGAGCATCCCGAGTATAAGGTCGGTAAGATCAACGTCGACGAGGAGGGCGAGCTCGCCACCACCTTCGGCGTTATGAGTATCCCCTCCCTCTTCGTCGTAAAGAACGGCGAGGTCGCAAATCAGGCAGTCGGCGCAAGAACAAAGGCGCAGATCCTCGATATGCTCAAATAATCTGTTATTTGCGGAGTAAACTATGTCAGAAAAGATATACGACGTTATAGTTATAGGCGGAGGTCCCGCGGGATATACCGCCGCTCTCTATACCACGCGCGCAGGACTTGACACACTCGTGCTTGAAAAGTTTTCGGCAGGCGGTCAGATGACTCAAACCTCGACCATCGACAACTACCCCGGCTTTGAAGAGGGTATCGACGGCTTTTCGCTTGGCTTTAAAATGCAGCAGGGCGCCGAGAGATTTGGCGCGGTCACGATGCAGACCGAGGTAATTGCTGCCGATCTGAACGCAACACCCAAAAAGATAACGACAGACTCGGGCGAGTTTTTTGCCAAAACCGTTATCATAGCAACGGGGGCTGATCATAAGCACCTCGGTGTTGAAAAGGAGGAGATGCTCCTCGGTCGCGGAGTCGGCTATTGCGCGGCTTGTGACGGTATGCTCTTTAAGGGTAAGACTGTCGCGGTCGTCGGGGGCGGAAATTCCGCAGCGGCAGACGCGCTCCTGCTTTCAAAGATATGCGCTAAGGTCTACGTTATCGTCCGCAGAAACGTAATGCGCGCGACCAAGATATACCACGAGCCGCTTATGAAGGCAGAAAACGTCGAATTCAAGTGGAATTGCGAGGTAAAAGAGCTTCTTCACGGAATGAAGATAAGCGGTGTGAGGATCGAAAATAATAAGAGCGGCGAGAGTGAGGAGATCACGCTCGACGGACTCTTTATCAGCATTGGACGTTCGCCCGCCACCGCCCTTTTTGAAGGTCAGCTCACCCTTGATGCCTCGGGCTATATCGTGGCAGACGAAAGCACGCGAACAAATATCCCGGGCGTATTTGCCGTGGGAGACGTGCGCACGAAGGTGCTCCGCCAGATAGTCACCGCCGCAGCAGACGGCGCAGTGGCATCCCACTACGCCGAGCAGTACATCGCGGAAAATGAATAATAAAAAATCGCTTGACGACCGTCAAGCGATTTTCATTTAATAATTACCTCAATGATTTTCTTCCCCATTTTTTGGGCATAATCCAAGGTGTACCTCGTCCCGCGCGACTCACCGTCCCAAATGGCAAGCACCGTGTCGCAAAGGCAGACCATTTCCTCATCTCGCCTGATAGGAGCCGCCCTGCCAAACCGTTCATATTGAGGACGGATAATTAACTTTTCAATGCCGTGAGAATCAGCATATTGCTCCGCAAGAGAATCAATTCCCTTCGCGCCGCCGCTGATTATCAGATCGACTCCATCGGGGATGTATTCAGACAGATCACAATCAACTATGCTCCGTGAACCTGCAATTAATAGCTTCATATTTCCCTCCGAATTTTATTCACTTACATAAGTATACACCTAATCGCTTGAATTGTCAATGGGGTATATATCAATTAAAATATATACCAAAGGAGAGTGATCTTTTATGGTGCGACTTACAATTGATAAATACCTTAATAAGCAAGGTATTACGAGATATGAATTATCCAAAAGAACGGGAATCATATATCATACGATAGACAGCTACTACAAAAATCAAGTGGTCAGATATGACAGCTATATACTTGATAAAATCTGCCAAGCACTCGATTGCGACATTTCAGACATAATTGAATACACAAAGGACTAAAAAAACGCTTGGCGACGCCAAGCGTTTTTTTATACTCATTTATCAAATAAATTGGGGTTTTACGAATAGCCTTCTCCAGCGGAGAAGGGGGACCACCGAAGGTGGTGGATGAGGAGGTCGCCATTAGGACGCGCGCCACGGGTGTATCGTGGATTTTGTTTTGTGGCATAAGGATTCTTTTGCAACGAAACAAGGTCTTTAAAAGACGCGAAGTCCTTGATAGAATGCCCTCCTCATCCACCCAAAACGCACAGCGTAGGAGGATAGCCCACTACTCGCCTTGTGGCGTATGTCCCCCTTCCCCGCTGGGGAAGGCTTAACACACCGACAAATCAAAATTTGAAATCTGCTATCACAAACCCCGCTTGGCATCGCCAAGCGGGGTTTGTATTATTTACCCAACAAAGAATCAATAAATTTTCTCAATCTCGCACTGTCGCCGTCAAAAAGATATCCCTTTATCCCGAACGCCTCCGCGCCCGCGATATTCTTTGCGCTGTCGTCAACGAAAAGCGTCTCCTCGGGCTTTATTTTGCACTCGCGACAAAGATATTCGAACATATCCGCGTGCGGCTTCGTGTGACCGACGACGGCAGAGAAAATGCACCTTTCAAACGGCTCAAGCTCTTCCCTCTCACTCGCGTGATCAGCAAAATACGTGCTTATGTTTGAGAGCAAAAACACCCTTACACCAAGCTCGTCCTTTACGTAACTTACAAGGTCGCTCATTCCATCTATCTCGGGCAAATTGTTTACCCAATTGTAATAGATCTCCTCGGAGACCGCCCAAAGCCGCTCGGGAATTCTCCCCTTCACCGCCTCGACTACCTCTGAGTCACTGATGCTCCCGTCGTCAAGCCTGTCCCAATAAAGTCTGTCAAAAACGACCTTCTCGAGAAGTCTCGCATCGTCGGGATCGTTCACGTACCTTCCCACCATATAGGACGGCTCAAAACGAATCATTACGTTGCCGTAATCAAAAACAATATTCCTAATCATTTTTCAATATCCAAAAGCATCCTTTTAAGATTTTCCGCGCCGATCTCCATTGCCTCAATGGTATCCTCCATGCCCTCGTACTCAAGAGAGATATATCCCTCGTAGCCCGATGCCTTGAGCGACCTAAGTATCTGATATACAGGCACTACTCCATGCCCAAATATCGTCGCGCGGCGGAATTTTCCGCCTCTCGTTCTGCTGAAGCCGCGACCGGGGTCATAAGCCATTCCGTCTCTTTCAAGCGAGTCCTTGGCGTGAACAAAGCAGATATACGGCAAAAGCCTCGATACAGCAGTCGCGCAATCCTCGTCAACACCGCCGAAATTTCCAATGTCGCAAAGATAGCCGTAGTTTTCGTGATCGACAGTCGTGATAAGCTCCTCAACGCGATAGCTGTCCTGGATTATCCTTCCGTGTTTTTCGGAGATGACCTTAACACCCTTCTCCTTGGCATAGTCCGCGAGCCGACGGATGTAGGGCGTGACCGCCTTGATGACCGTCTTGTAATTCTTGATCGCCTCGTCGCCCAAAAATCTGTATGCAATATCAAATCTCATAAGCGGAATTGAACATTCCGACGCTACGTCGACCATGCTGCAAAGATATCCAAGCTCCCGCTCGGGATCTGCACAGTATATCTTGGAATCCATACTGAGTATCGGCACCTCAAGCCCCGCAGAGCGAGCGTACTCGTAAAGCTTTTTTGCGTAGCTCTGCATAGTCTCACCCGCAGGCACCGCATCGTCGAGCATCAAAAGCTCGACCGCATCAATACCAAGCTTTTTTATCGTATCAATAACCTCATACTGATCCATCTGCCCAAGCCTCACAGGCTTCCAATAGCTGTATAAGCTCACACAACTCTTCATATCTTTTTCCTTTCAAATTTTGATTTGTCGGTAAGACGAACAATCCCTCAGTCACGCGCACGGCGTGACAGCTCCCTTTACACAAGGGAGCTTTGTTTGTGGATGTTCGTACGCATTATAGATGTGAAACCCTTTTAAATTTAAAGAAAATTTCACTATATCCACGTTCTCCACCTTTCAGGTAAAGCTCCCTTTACACAAGGGAGCTTGTTGGTGGATGTTCGTACACTTTATAGATGTGAAAACCTTTTAAATTTAAAGAAAACTTCACTATATCCGCGTTCTCCACCTTTCAGGTAAAGCTCCCTTGTGTAAAGGGAGCTGGCGCGCCTCCGTGCGCGTCTGAGGGATTGTTCGCCTCCCCGCTAAACCCCAATTTATCGTATTATTTCAACGCCGATGTCGGCTCTTTGCCTGCGAAAATTTCGTAATAATAGACGGGGAGCGCGCTCCAGCCGTGGCAACGGCTGCCTGCGGAAGTCTTTTTATAGCCATACTCCCAAAAGGTAGTCGCACCCTCATCGAGCATAGGCTTGTACTTTTCGTGAATGTCGTTAAGGATATAATCCTTGTACCTCTCGCCCCCAACCTTGAGGAGCGCATCGTACTTGAAGCATATCATTGAAAGCGAGGTGGGGATCAGAGCCGAACCGCCGACAAGCTCATCGGCAATTCTCTCTGCCTCCTCGGGAGTGCAAACACCCGAGAGAATACAAAGCGAGTTTACAAGCTCACTCATACGCTCGTCACCCTCCATATTGTAGAAGAGTCCCTTCTCACCGTCAAAGAATCTCTTGCGGATAGCCGCCTTGATCTCGGGTATAAGATGACCGTATTTATCCTCCCTTCCGAGCATCTCGGAGATCTCGGACATACAGCGGATAGCGATGATAAGAAGCGTGTTGAGACAAGCGTCGACGTGAACGTCCTCACGACGACCGAGAGTGCCGTCAAGACCGCTCGTCCACTCGTAGAAATTCCAATATTCAACCCCTGGGAACGTGGGAACGCAACCGTCCTCAAGCCTTGAAACGAACGCGCCGAGGATAGCTTCAAGCTTGTCGAAAGCCTCCTCTGCGAGCGTCGTATCTCCCGTTCGGGTAATATACTCGCGCATCTCGATGAAATATTGAAGCGAGAAAGACGGAATTACAAGACCCTTGTCGGAGTTGTAGTTTCCGCTCGGATAGCAGATAGCCAAAAGATCATCGTAGCGGTTGTCCTTGCTGATAAGTTTGAGAGAAGCGCGCGCGAATTCGTATTCCTCAAAGGCATAATAGCCGCAGAGTATCTGATTTCGGCTGTCCATACAGTAGAGCGCCTGCTCTCTCCACGGGCAGTCCTCGTAATGCTCGTGCATACAAAGCTCAAGAGTGTGAACGCAGACCTCGTATATCTTTCGGTCAAGCTCTTCCTCGGGAAGATTTCCGACCTTGTCAAGCGGATAATAAACGGGCGTTACCGTGATATAGTCAACGTCAATAGGCTCCTCGGCAAAGACCTCAAGATACTGAAGACCGAGACGGCGGTAGGGATTCATATAAACGGTCTCACCCTCGCCCACGGTCACCTCGACCGAAAAATCACGGTCGCCAACGAGCCTGCGAACGCATCCGTCCTCGATATGCTCGCCCCAGGCGATAATTATCTTCTGCTTTTTTTCGGATCTTACTTTCATCGTGAGATATCCGACTTCCTCGTATCCGATATTGTAAAGATAATGCTTTCCGCCCTCGCTCTTGACGACAGTGAGCTCTGCCCTCTTTCCGAGCAGAAGCTTTTTTATCGGACGCTTGTTCATAGGAAGATCCTGATCTACCGTCACAGCTCTCTCAAATCCGTTCACTCCGGACACGCGCCAGCCGTCGTCCTCCGTCGCATCGTAGTGGAAGCTGAATCCAAGCTGAGAGGTTATCTGCTTGCAAAGACCGCTCTGATACTCGCAACTCTGTCTGCAAAGCGTCCCCTCATCCGAGAACGCTATAAGCTCACCGTCACACCATATCTCAAAGCGAAGCGCGGCGCGGCCCGGATAATAGCAAAGACTCGTCCTGCCGTAGTGCCATACCGTCACAGCGAAGCGATTCTTTCCCTCCTTGCAAAGATCGGTGATCTCAAACTCATCGTAGACCTTGTAATGCGGGAAATCGGCGTACTGACCGCTCTCTGAAAACACTCCGTTTATGTAAAGCGCATAGTTAGAATCGGCAGAGATCTTAACTGTGACCTTGCCGCCCGTATAGTCGAAATCCGAGAGAAAATCAACGTAAATATCCTCACCCGAAAAATCTTTTTTCCATATCCATTTTGACCTTGCGTCCATATTGACCTCCAAAAAACAGTCAGAATCCTGACCTTGATCATAGCATAGTATAAAATATCCAAAACACAAATTCAATACAGAAAACGGCACAAAAATTATGCTTTAGGACATTTTCAAAAAATGTATAAAAAATGCATAAAAAATGTATATATACATTTTTCGCTTTTCATAATTATACCATTAAAATATTGCTCTTTCAAGACCCAATTTTGACTATTTTTTGCACTATATTGCTAACGCAAAAAAGCCCACACCCCCATTTTCCCCGTTTTTTCACAAAAAACCACGGTATTTTCACTAATTTTCGCTTAAAACGCGAAAGGAAAATACCGTGTATTTTTATTCGATTTACCATTTGCACGTAACGGTTCCGTCATCCTCAACGGTCATTTCAATGCCGTAGGGCTTTGAAATTTCTCTTAGTCTCTCTATAAAGCCAAGGTCGTCAGCCTTGCGCGGAAGTCCGATCTCGCTCTTATTTCCCTTCATCGCAAGCTCAACGGGCATTAGTCTGAGCGACACGAGTGCTCCCGTCTCATCGGTCTCCCAGAGCGGAATGATAGTTTCCATCATCTTCTTATCCTCCATAAGACCTACCGTGAAGTTGTGCGATCTCTTCTTTAAGAGATCATGCACCGTGTCCTTATTGGCATCAAGCCCATATGAATCAAAGAATTCCGCAGGTGCTATCTCAACGCTGTAAAGCTCGTTTACAAAGTCACCGAGCGAATAGAAGATGGGTCTTTCCTTATACACCTCAATGGGTCTTAAGAGGTGAGGTCCGTGTCCGATTATGGCATCCGCGCCAAGATCGATGCACTTGTGCGCGATGTCCGCTAAGAATTCCGGTACATCCTCCTTGGTCTTACCGTCTATCTGATGCGAGTGGATCGAGATCATAACGTAATCTGCGGCAAACTTTGCTTCTCGGACAGAGCGCGCAAGTCTTTCCATGTCCGCCTTGTTCGGCACCAGGGTCCTTTTCGTCTCTTCTCCAAGCGTGAATTTTATCGTTCCGAACTCCGCTTCGTTGTCGGCAAGCTCGGGGTAATATCCCTCCTTGCGCACTATCTCTCTTGAAACGTTAACGCCTATTCTGTGCGACAGATCCCTTATAAAATCAAGCTCCTCACGTGTTACGGTAAGCTTTTCATCGATCGTGATACCGTTTATTCCGGGGCGACCCGGCACTCTTTCGGTCTGCTTGCCCGCCTTCATTGAAGGATTAAACGTGGTATTTACCGCGATCAGCGCGACACGTCCGTTTTTCGTGTCAAGATATCTCGGTGCGCTTGCCTCGGCAAGATTGTGTCCGAGTCCCGAGTGAACGAGACCGCTCTCGTCAAGAGATTCTATCGTGCGCCCAAGTCCCCCGTAAGAGAAATCAAGCGCGTGGTTATTGTTTGCGCTTACTATATTGAATCCAAAGAGCTTGAGATCGTCAAGCACCTCGGGCACGGCGCGGATATACGTACCGCCGCTGAATTGGCTTCCGTAGCACTCGCCCTCATAATTGAGTGTAGTCTCGAGGTTGAAAAACCTCGCGTCTCCCTGCATTATAAAATCGTAAAGCTCCCCGTATCCCTTGAAATCACTAGGAATTCTGCGCTGTATCATCGCATCCCCTACCGCTGTAAACTTCATATCTCCCGCCTCCGTTTTTTTCTGAATGTGCTATTTTCGTTACGAATTATATGATGTACGTCGCCATTCTGATGATAGCCTCGACACCGTCGACCACGCTGTTTTTCTCAAGATATTCCTCACGCGTATGAGCGCCCACGCTTATCGCCGCGCCAACGTCTATAGCCGCAACCCCGAGCGACATCGGGATATTTGCATCCGTCGATGCGGGATATCCGTGTGCCTCCTTGCCGCAGGTCTCCTTGACCGCTCTTGAATACGCATCTATAAGCTTTTTCTCAACGGCAAGGTCAACCTCGCCCTTGCAGGGGCGCTCGCCCACTCTCTTTACGATTATCTCGGCATCATCGCTCTCGGCTTCCTTGAAGATACGCGCAAACTCCTTTTCCATAACGGCAAGGCATTCTCTGTCGTTCGAACGGTATTCGCAAAGCATTTTTGCGCTCTGCGCGATGGTATTCACGCTCGTTCCGCCCTCGATAATTCCGACGTTATAAGTGGTCTTTGCTCCCTCCTTTTCGGGAACGCGGAGCTTGTATATCTCGCTAACCATTCCTGCAAGCACCTCTATAGCGTTTCTGTTCCCGAATTTAGAGTAGGAATGACCGCCCGCGGTCTTTGCCTCGACCTCATAGCGATGCGAGCCGACCGCCACGTTTACGTATGCTCCTATGCTCGTGTCAACGGTTACGAACTGCTTTATTCTGCCCTCAAAATCCTTAAAGAGCTGACGGGTACCGACGAGGTTTCCAAGTCCCTCCTCGCAGGAATTGAGCACGAAGAGCACTCCCTTTTCGGGCACGATATTGTTATCGATAAAGTATTTTGCAGTCATCATGACTGTTGCGACTCTTACAGTATTGTCACCTACCGCGGGGCAATAGATGCGCTCGTCATCCTCTCTGTACTCGGGATAGCTCTCGGTATCGGGGAAAACGGTATCTGTGTGTGCACAAAGCACGGTCAGCTCATCGCTGCCCTCACAGTTCAAGGGATATATCACATTAAGAACACTGTCGATATAAACTCCCTTTGCGCCCGCATTCTCGAGCCATTTTTTGCAATACTCCGCTCTTCTGTCCTCCATATAAGAGGGCGCGGGAATCATGCAGAGGTCACGGACTATATCGAGCGTCATTTCATAATTCTTTTGCGCATATTCTCTTATCATTTTTCCTCTTCTCCTTGGACCTGTTTTTTAAATCTCCTTGCAGGTAATACGGTCAACAGGCACGCGGCAATTCCGAGCACTGTCATTACTATCCATATAGTAGTAACAGTCTGCCAGCCGTGGTTCTGTGCTACAGATCCGAACACGCAGTACTGAAGCACGAGTCCGAAGCTTGCCGCCGCATTGAGTATTCCCGCCGCGGTTCCGTTTTTGCCGTACGGGATATAGAGCATATTGAAATACTGTGTCAAAAGATGCGTAGCGCTCAACGACATAGATATCACCGAAAGAGAGACAATAACGAGCCATACGGGCAGCTCCCCGACAAAGCGCAATATCACCGCAAACGGAAGCGCTACTATCATCATAATAAGAAACGCTGTCATCTCGTTTTTGATAAATCTTGGAAACAGAACAAGCTTTATGAGCAATGTTCCGACAATTCCCGCAAGGATTATAAAGATATTAAGCAAATTTCCCGTTGATGCGGAGATCATATCATAGCTCTGCATAAGCATTGTGGGGGAAAGCGTTTTGGTTCCGTTTTCCACCATCGTTCGAAGCAGGACGGCGAAAAACAGAGTGAAAAAACCGCTTTTCAGGAAAAGCTTTACCGTACTTATCTTTTTCTTTTCGTCCCCGTCATCCGAGACCGCTGCAACCGTCACCTTATCGTTTTTCATTATAGGATTGAGATGCTTGCAGTAAATGAGAAGTATTACCGCACTGATCACAAGGACGATGGCGGAAATGAGGAAGTTATCTCGCCAATCCGTGAGAAATGCGGAGACAACGTAGGTCATTATCAATCCTCCCGAGTTTGCAAAGGACATATAGAAGATCATTCTTCCGCGGTCGCTTCGCACAAGCTGTGAGGACATTATCTTAAAGACGCTCGGCCAGAGCGCGAACTGGATTATCGCGTTGAACACCCACGCGGCGAGCATTACGTAGTAATTCTGATTGAAGTAAATTACCGTATTGCAGACCGCACCGCCGAGAAGCCCTATCGTTATCATCTTTTCGGGACTGTATTTATCTGATACTATGCCTCCGAGTATCTGGAGCGGCGTATAGACTATATAAAACGCGGCGGAGATGAAGGTAGTCTGCGCAAGTGTCAGGTTTCCCTCCTCAACTATTGCTGAGAGCGCTCCCGAAAAGCAGTTCTTGGTCATATAAACGACCGCGTACATAAGCCAGAGAAAAACGAAAAAATGTCTGCTTTCTCTTTTATCTTCAAGGTGGATATTGATATCCGACATGATTTTCATAGCTTCACATATCTCCCTTTTGTCAATTCACGACTAAATTATCAAAGAGGCGGAAGTGAGTTGCAGCGGTCTATGCAATGGTTGATGAATCTTACCCATTCCTCGCTGTCAACAAAGGGGTTTTTGCCCGTCCTCTGCATCTCAAGGTATTTTTCGTACGTATCGTTATTCCATACGTGGTTTCCGATAAACACGTCAACGTGAATTCCGAGGAGTCTCTCGCAGCTTGCAAGATAATCCTCGCGGCAACCCTCATAGTAGGTCGCAAAGCTTGGGACAAGTGAGTTTGCCCCAGCGCCTCCGTGCATTCCGCATACAAGCTTTTCTCCGTTTACCGTCGTCTCAAAGGTAAAGGACATAGTTCCCCTCGTGTGTCCCGGTGTGTGGATGAGCTTGATCTCGGTATTTCCGAGTCTGAGCACGTCACCGTCGTCAACGAGTACGTCAGGCTTGAAATATCCGAGTCTTTCGACCTCGGGCGCGTCAATACGGCTGATAACGTTTTTCGCTCCCGTTAAGGTTGCCATCATTCCGCTCGCCTCGGTGTGATCTCCGTGCCAATGGGTATTAAGTATGTATTTGATATCCGACAGATCAAAGCCCATTTCCTTTATTGAGCTTACGACCATATCGAAGGTGTTTTCATATCCTGTGTCGATCAGTATATATCCGTCCCCTGTGTCGATAAGGTGGACCGATGCCTGATAGGTGCCGACGAAATATACGTTATCGGTTATTTTAAATGGCGTCATTCTTCCGTCCTCCGGGACGGTTATCTTTCTCATATTATCTCTGTACATTTTTTCTCCAAGCAAGCCGAGCCTGCCGCGTTCGCGGCAGGCTCTGATAAATTATCGTTAGTTTTGTGCGGCGTCTACCGTAGACGCTTCCGCACACTCCGATTCAAATCTGTTTCTAGTTCTGTGTGCAGACGTGATAACGACCTGCATAAGTATCATAACCATCAGCAAAAGTCCAAGGCAGATGAACATACCGTAAGAGTAAGTCTTATAAACATCATAGAACAAATTCATTACGGGAGATGCTACCGCATATCCTATCGCATTTGCAGATACCGAGATTCCAAGCACCTCATCGAAGGATCTCTGCCCAAAGAGGTCTCCTGCGATTATGGGAAGCATTACCGTCTCAAGCGGCAGAGCAAGTCCGGAAAATACCGAATATATTATCGCGAGTATCTTTCCCTCGGGTGTCGGGGTAATGAGCGCAAGGCAGGTCACAACTATCATTGCGGTCGTGGTGCATACGAGCATCGTGGTCCTCAGTCCGGTCTTGTCATAAAGGAATCCGGTGAGAAATTTGAAGAGTGCAAGAACGAGCGAATGCACGCTCCATATTGCTGTAACAAAGGCGGGATCAAGTCCGACGTCCTTCATATGCTGAACGGCAACACCGTTGCAGGCAGTCAGGAAAAATCCAACGCCGAAGACGCAGAAGATAGTGCCGTAAAAATACCACTTCTTTCTCGTATCGTGATAGTTAAGTCCCGGCCAGCTTTTTCCTCGAGCCTTTTTCTTTGATACCTCAACTGCTTCACTCTCTTTGCCCTTTGGTGTATCGCGGACCAAAGAAACCACTATTACGCCTACGACAAACAGTACAGCAGCAACGACGAGATAAGCTACCTTGTAGCCCTCTCTTCCGCTTTCAATTATGGGGGAGACTATATTCATAGCAATTGCTCCGCCGATACCGTTTGCGGCTAAGACCGCGCCCATTATCGTTCCCTTATTTTCCTTAGCCCATCGGTTAACTACGAAGCCTACCATCGTCGTGGTAGTCCAGGAAAGTCCGAGACCTAGCAATATTCCGCCAAGGTACAAAACCCAGACGTTCTCTGCCAGAGCATAACAGAGGGAGGATCCGACGAGCGAAATAAATCCCGCCGCTATAAGCTTCCTCGATCCGAATTTTTTTATCAGCATTCCAAAGAAGAAATTGACGACTGCCGTTGTGATATGACGAAGACTATCGTTTATTGAATATGCACTTCTATCTATTCCAAGATGCTCTGTAATAGGTCCTATGAAATAGCTCTTGGGTGACGAACAAAATCCAAGGCTTATCATTACCATCAGAAAGCAGGAACCGATAACAATCCATTTATAGTCGAATTTCTTCTTTTTTTCGAGGTTGTTCAAAAAATCATCTCCTAAAATTTAACAATATGTTTATTTTGATACATACTGTTTAATACATACTGTTTGTTGTATCAAATGGCTTGCAGTCGGAAAACATATCATTTATTTCTTTGAGGGTCTTGCGAACGAGGATTTCGCCGCCTACGTGTCCCGTCGTTCCGCTTCCGACGAATGCGGAATAGTGGCTTCCCTTCTCCGCCTTCTCTGTAGGAAGGTATCCGTAAGAGCCGCAACAGAGCTGAACGAGGAAGGTCTGCTTTGCAAGGCTTCTCGCTCTTATCTGATTTCCGTAGTTCAAAAACAGCTCGTAGGGGTTGGTTGCGAATGCAACGTCGCCAAGCTTCATAACGTGGATCTCGATATCGTAAATATCGTGTGTCTTCTGATACTCGTATCTCGAGATGATACCGTTGTGTATCTGAAGCTTCGCGTTGTCCTCGTAGTTAATGTCACTGTCGCACTTTTCAAAGAAATCCTTGATCGCTTTTACTGCGTTATTGTATTCCTCAATGGTAACGCGGCGGACGGGCATATCCATCTTGATATTTTTGTGCTCGAGCTCGGTTTCTGTAATGTACTCTGTGACATCATCAAGAGCCCAGAATATCTCGTTGGTCACGCGCTTTGCAGCAAGCTCGCAGCCCTTGATATCGAACATCGAAGGATCTGCGCGGCGCTCGATCACCTTTTCGCGACTGATGTTGGGGTCGTTCTTACATACGGGGGAATCTACCCAGCGAACAAGGTCACGGGGACACATATCGCCCGCAGGAGAGATAAGTCCGAGGAATCCGACGTCCTTGCCGTATTTTTCCTGAATATTTCTTCTCACCTTACCCATATAGTCGGATGAGATGAAGCTCTGATGCTCAAGCACCTGTGCGGGACATGCTACGTTAGCGATAACTCCCGTGAGCTTCTTGTTCGTGTCGTATGTAAACATAAGCTCGATGCCCGAGTCGTTTCCGCTTTCAAGCTCTGTGAAGTTTGCGCTGTTGGAGTCGCCCCACATCTTAGCGCTGCCGTCGTCGTAGCAAACTCTGCGGCAAAGTCCTACTGCGGCGCGTCCGAATCCGCAAGCGTACGAGCCCTCGGCTCTGTTCGCCCACGCTTCGCATGCCGCCTTTGCTATTCTCTCAACAAGGAACTGTCTTGCCTCTTCATCGCGAATAATATCTGCAGAATCATCGTGTACAAGAGGAACGTAGTTTACGTGAGCGGGCTTCATTGCATCCAAAACCTCGCGGTATCCCGCAAAGCTATCGGTCCTCTGCGCGTATCCCACCGTCGTATGGCTGTGTATCGCGCTGATTATCAGCTTCTCCTTATCAAATCCGCAATTCTCGGGAAGATAAGCTCTTACAGCCTCTAAAAGAGAGCGGCTTGTGCTTGTCAGGTCGCAGGCAACGAAAACGAAATGATCGTCACCGCACTCCATTGCAAGCGCGCTTACAGCGATGGGTGTTTCGACCTCTCCCGAAATTCTCTCATAAAACTGACCGACAAGGTCAACGCGTCTTCCTTCGGGAACGATGCTGACTTCACTCCAACCTATTTTTATGTTACTCATATCGGTAATTCCTTTCATTTTTGCAAAGAGCATTATATACCTTGCGTGTGCTTTCCGCAATCCGTATATTGCTATCTTTTTTCACTTTATTGCTGAAAAAATCAACAAAATACTGCTTATTTTTTAAAATTTTTGCCGTCCATGTTGTCAAGGACGAACTGAACGAAGGTCTCCGCTCCGAGATGAAGCACGTCCTCGTCTATCATAAAGTTTGAATTATGCGCGTTACAGTTAAAGCCTCTTGCCTCGTCGTGCGCGCCGAGTCTCAAAAACATTGCAGGGGCATGCTCACCGTAGAACGCAAAGTCCTCGGCTCCGAGTCTCACCTCGACCTCAACCGTCTTCTCCCGTCCGACGACCTTTTCTGCCGCCGATCTTACAAGGGATGCGACGTGGGGATCGTTATATACCACGGGGGATTTTAGATGAGTGGTGATCTTGCACTCGACCTGCATTTCCCTTTCGATGCTCTCCGCTATCCCGTATATACGGTCGATGATGAATTTGTCGATATCGAGATTGAACGTGCGTATCGTTCCCATCATTTCTGCATATCCCGGAATGATATTCTGCGCCGTGCCCGAATTCAGCTTTCCTATCGAGCAGACGTATCTCTCGAGAGCCGAAAGCTCGGTCGACATCATCATTTTGATCAAGGTATAGGCTCTTACCGCCGCCGCGAGCGCGTCGTGTCCCTGATGGGGTGTTGCCGCGTGCGTGGATTTGCCAAAAAACTCGATCTTGAACGGTCTGCTTGCCGCCATAAAGGGTCCTGCGTGAACTCCTATCTCGCCCGACTCACATCCTCCGACGTGGAGTCCGACTATTACGTCAACTCCGTCCATAACTCCGTTTTCTATCATCATTTTCGCGCCGCTTTCGGGGCATTCCTCACTCGGTTGGAAAATAAAGCGCACACAACAGTCTATCTCGTCGCGCATATCATAGAGTTCTTTGATCGTCGCTATGAGTATCGCGGTGTGAGCATCGTGTCCGCAGGCATGCATTTGTCCTTCGATCTTTGAGGCAAACTCGAGTCCCGTCTCCTCTTTTATCGGAAGCGCGTCCATATCGGCACGGAGCGCAATGGTGAAGGGCTTATCACTGTTCATTTCTGCAACTATTGATGATTTTCCGTACTTTTCGGTGTACGGAATGCCTATTTTGTCAAGCTCGCGCTTGACAATGGCAACCGTGCGCGGAAGCTCGAACCCAAGCTCGGGATTTTCGTGGAGCTCCCTGCGCAATGCAACTATGTAAGAATTATCAATTGCCATATCACTCAAAGTCTGCGATGGTCTTATCACCGTAGACCTTTGCCCAATCCTTTTCGAAATCGGCAACAGCGGCGTCGGTCATGGGGTGAGAGATCACCTTGCGAAGGATGTCCGCGGATACGGTCACGCTATGGCAACCGACAGACGAGCATTTGTGTACCTGCTCGGCATTTCTGAAGCTTGCCGCAAGCACCTTGCACTTAAGGCCGTACTGCTCAAACTGCTTAACTATCTCCGCGACCACGGCGCATCCGTCCGCGATGATGTTATCGAGACGGTTTGCGTAGGGTGCGACGAAATCTGCTCCCGCCATTGCCGCAAGCAGAGCCTGTGCGGGGGTAAAAATTGCCGTAACGGTGACATTGATGCCCATCTTTTTGAGCATCATAGTCGCCTTGAGTCCCTCTTCACTTATCGGGATCTTAACGTAGAAATTCTCTCCGAGTCTTTCACGAAGAAGCTTTGCCTCCTCGACGATGCCATCGGCATTTTTCTGTGTAGTCTGTACGTGGAGCATCTTCTCCTGTCCGATTATCTCACGGATGGAGGTAACGAGCGTCCAGAAGTCAGTATTCTCCTTTGAAATGATCGAGGGGTTTGTGGTAACTCCCGCCAAAGGATAATATTCATTGCAATGTCTTATTGCTTCAAGATTTGCAGTATCTAAAATGTATAACAATTAAATCGCCTCTCTTAATTATTCGCAAACAAGGTCTACCTTGATGCCAAGCATCGAGCAAAGATTCTTTATCTTAGCTCTGTTGTCTCCGTATGTAATAATGTAGTGCTGGCAAGCTACGTTGTCGGCAAATTTCTCAACGTCACCGATCTCTATCTCAAGAGCCGAGAGCTGAGGCGCGGGCTGATCCCATCCGCACTCCTCCCACTTGGGGGGATTCTTGCCTTCACCGAGAATTACCTGCATAGTGTATTCGCCATCCTTATAAACGAGACGGCTCATAGTAACTGTACCGGTCTTCACCTTGGAAACGTTGAGGATTCCCTGACTGAGCATACCGAATGCCGCGGGGAGAACGGTATATGTGTCACCGTCTACCATATCTGCCGCTACGAAATCGGGTACGCCTGCGAGTACGCTGTTGTCAAAGAACTCATAGAACTCAAGGTAGCCGGCAAGCTGACCCGTGAGTCTGTTCATCATAAGCTGAGTAACCGCTCCGAGAGAGTCGTTCTCGGGAACGGTGGTATATCCGTCCTCGCTGAGCAGCATAAAGATGGGCGCGGGGGGGAATCCGCAGAGCTTCTTCATACCGTCAACGTCCTTGAGAGAGATAGCCTTATAGTTTCTCTCATCTGCGATAGCCTTTACCGCAAGATAGTAGCCTGCTGCCTTCATCATAGCGTCGTCGTTGGCGGGCTTTAAGAAGTTCCACTTGAGGATCCTGTTGTTAACAACGTCTCTCTTTGCTGCCTCGTCGAGCGCCTCGTATCTCTGCTGGATCTCGAGCATCTCGAATGTCTCGATCTCGATACCCGTAGTCTTCTTGAGCGACATTCCGTCGTAGAGAGTGCCGTAGAGGTTCATATCGCGGTAGCCCGCCATACCAACCTTATCAACGAGGAGCTGCTTTGCCGCGATAGCCGCCTTGCAGTAGTCTGCAACCACGTCGCTTCTTGTCTTCTTGCCGATTATGTCGTATACGTACTTGAAGTTATATCCGAGTCCCTCAAAGGTCGCGCGGAGTCCCGTAGTACCCGCCTGATCGGCGGTAGTAACGAGTCTGTCGCCCTCGTACCAGCCGCAAAGTCCCCAGAGGACCATGGGAAGGTGACGGTAGTGCTCGGTAACCTTTACTACTGCGTGGGTGGGTATCCAACCGGCAACGCAAACGACGAGAGCGTCGAAGCTCTCCTTCTTGAGAGCAGCAACCGCGCCGTTTACCTGAGTTTCCTCGTAATCGTCCGCTACGGGATAGACGCTGATGAGGTCAAGTCCCTCATCCTTGAGCGCCTTCTCAGCCGCGGAGCATTTTCTGATTATTACGTCGACGGGGGTATTTACCTCGCCGAAGCCGACAAATCCAATCTTTGCCATATTATTTTCACCTTTCTCTTATTAGACATTCAAAATCTTATCGTAAGCCAGGTATCTTTCGTAGCACTCGGTATAGTCGGTGCCCTTTGATTCATATACCTTACTGAATTCTATCTTTTCCGCCGCTTTCTCAACAGACTCAAACGCGCCGACGCCGACTCCTGCCAAAATAGCCGAGCCGAGACAAGCCGTTTCCTTGTTTTTGAGCGTAACGAGCTTTTTGCCCGTCATATCCGCCTTCATCTGACACCAGAGGGGGCTGTTCGCGCCGCCGCCCATTGCTCTTATCTCGCCGACCTCAAGACCGAGGTAATCGAGATTCGACTTGAGCATACAGCTGACCGACTCCATGACCGCGCGGACGAAATGACCTCGGTGATGCTCGGTCGTAAGACCCGTAAAGCTTCCTCTTGCCGCAGGATTGTACTTAGGCATAGTAGAGCCGCACAGGTAAGGCAGGAAGGTCACTCCGTCACTTCCCGCAGGAACAGCTTCGGCAAGTGAGTCAAGCTCTCCAAAGGAATAATTCTCGCAAAGCGCGTTTTTAAACCATTTGAGAGCCATTCCCGCAGTCGGAGTCCAGGAAAGCAGACAGTACTTGTCGTCGTAGTTGTAGTGACAAGGAACTATGCTCTTTTCATCGTACTCGGGAACGCTGTCCGATGGCATAAAAATAACCATAGTAGTACCAGTCATCTCGCTGACAATGCCCTTTTTGACAACGCCTGCACCGATAGCGCCCGCTATTTGGTCGATAGCGCCCGTGACTACCTGCATAGAGTCGTATTCACCGACCCTCTGCGCGCTCGAGTAAAGCTCGGGAAGCATGTCTGCGCCGACACCGATGAAATCAAGCATCTCATCCCACCACTGTGCCTTATGTATGTCAAAATAGATGGTGGATGACTGAAGGGTGCGCTCCGAGATGAAGCGTCCCGTCATTTTATAAAGTATCCAGTCCTCAAGCAAAAAGACCTTTTTTACCTTTGCCCAGACCTCGGGCTCGTTTCTCTTGACCCAGAGAAGCTTGCACGCCGGCCATGTAGCCGTGATCTCGGGCTGACCCGTGACCTCGTATACCCGCTTGTGACCGAAATGCGCGGTAATTATCTCCGCCTCCTCGGTCGCGCGGTTATCAAGCCATACGATGGCAGGACGAACGGGGTTGCCCTTCTCATCGGTGAGTATCAAAGTCTCGCATTGCGTGTCTATCGCCAAGGCGTCGACACAAAGCTCGCCCTTTACCTTTTCGATCTCGCCCCTGACTATCTCCCAATACTTCTCTCCGTTGAATTCAACGATATCGCCGTGAGCGTCGAGAGTATAATCCGCGGTGAGGGATATCTTCTGCTCGAGAGCCTCATTGAACACCGCGGTCTTTACACTCGTGGTGCCAATGTCAATTCCCATAAAGTTCATATATTTTCCCTTTTTATGGCGTTAAAGCTTTATTTCTTACGCCACAATTATCTCATCTGCTGGAGATCGTAGTGAACGTCGTAAGCCTTTTCCTCTTCTGTGAACTTGTGCTTGGTGTCTATGACCTTGCCGTCGTTCCACTTTCTGTCGTTTACGTCGTCAGCGGTACCCATAATGGTGATATTGACCTGACGGCGGCGTGCGATAACGTGGTCCCAGTCAATAAAGTAGATGTGCGCGAAGAGACCGAGGTCGAGCTTACCGTCCTTGATAGTGAGAGTCTCGCTTCTGCCGAAGAAGCAGGAACGGAGGTGACCGTCTGTGTTCATCGAGGAGTAGTCACCGGGCTCGTTTACGTATCTGCCGTACTGAGCGTGGATCGGACCGGGATGACGGTACTGATGCTCCTCAGCAAAGTCGGGGATCATCTTTCTCATAATGTCGAGAAGGTCGTGCTGAAGGTATTCGAGGTCGAAGGAATCTATATCGTGTGAGCATTCCTGAACCATTACCGAGCAGGTGGTGTGGTGGGAAACGATAGCAACGGTACCGTTCTTGATACCCGAGTCTGCAACCATCTCAAGTATCTCTTTTCTAATGTCGTGGAAGGTGGGGATCCAACCTCTGGACTGAAGCTCGAGTTCTTTCTGATAAATCTTGAATTCCATAATTTTTTCTCCTTTAAGATAAATTTATTATTTTTATTTTTCTAATCAATTAACGCTCGCACTGCGAGCATATCACTGCGCGTAAGCGCAATATCACTTGCCGTTAACGGCAAATATCACTCGCCTAAGGCGAATATCACTGAGCGCTTATTTATTTAAGCGCTCACCTACCGCTCCACCGGGGTGAATAACGGCAAACTGCTCGTTTTTGTAGTCGGTCTCCTCAATAAGAGCCGTCTGGAGCGCGTGGAAGATCATACAAAGCGCGGTCGACGAGGTCGTACCCTGAGAATTGTATTTGTCGGTCTCGCGGTTTACGTACTGCTTAAGCACGACGTCAGCCCCCGTAGCAAGCGGTGACTCGAGATTCTCGGTCACAGTGATGACCTTGACTCCCTTTCTCTTGCAGATGTCGAGGATGGGAAGAAGCTCTTTTGTCTTGCCGCCTCTCGACGCAAATACCATAACGTCGCCCTCCTGCAAAAATCCCATTGCGCCGTGTACCGCCTCTGCGGGCGAGACGAAGCGTGCTGGCTGCTCGATGCAGCACATAAGGTGAGCGAAATGTTGGCAGATAATGCCCGAATGTCCGCATCCGCTCGCGCCGATCCTCGGGGCATTTTTGAGCAACTCGACAGCCTTCGAGAACGCCTCGTCGTCAAAGTAGTCGAGCATACCCTTTATGCACTCGTATTCTATCTCGTAAGCGGCTTTAGCCGCCTGTAAGCTTTCCTTCTTCATATCGGTCACCAAAATTTACGCGTGAAGCTCGTCCCAAGCCTTACGGAGATTGTAGAGCATCTCCTCGACCATCGCGTAAGGATCTGCAGCCTTCAAAATTCCGCTTGTGGAGCCGGTTGCCTGCGCTCCGAGCTTGATGGTGTTGTAAACGTCCTGACCGTTCGAGATACCCGCGCCCTGAAGCACCATAATGTCGGGGTTGATATCGTTTACGGTCTTGATGGTCTCAAGAACGTAGTTCGAGTCACTCGTCGTACCTGTTCCAATAAGCTCGGTAGGCTCTGCGACGATCATATTGGGCGCCATATGCGCTATTCTCTTTACGTCCTCAACTGTATCCGCACAAACGATAGTAGCAAGTCCCACCTCGTCCGCGCGGCGGATGGTAGCCTCGAGAGTCTCCATATCGAGGGGCTTCTCAGCGTGGTTGAGCATAACTCCCTTCGCGCCTGCTGCCTTGACTGCCTCGGGAAGCACGCTTCCCAGTCCGCGACCGGGTACGAGAGCATCCATATGCTGTGCGAACACAAAAATTCTCTCTGTGTTGTCAGCGAGGAGCTTTATGTCTGTGTACTGGGGAGTTACGATAACGTCAACGTCGTACTTGTACGCCGTCGCGTCGATCACCTTCGCGAGCTTAAGCATAGCATCGCCCCAGATTATTGCTTTCGGTCCTACCTCAAAAAAAGGAGGGTTGATCTTTACTCCATTAAACATATTTTTTCTCCGTATCTGTTTTTGGGCGGCGGATGTCCCACACTGCCCTACTTTAAATTATACAACTTTTACCTTCAAATGTCAATAGATTTTTTCGTTTTTCTTATTATTTTTGAAATGTCAAAATGAAAACGAAAGTATAGCAAAAAGATATACTCAAAGCAACAAACGAAAGCCTTGACATTGCGATTGAAATATGATATACTGATAAACGAAAGTAATTTTGGTAAATTTTGTGAGGGATATAAAATGACAGCAGAGCAACGAAAGCAAAAAATATCCGAGCTGTTAAAGGAAAACGACTCGGTAAGAGTCACGGAGCTTAGCCGACTCTTCAACGTCTCAGAGGTTACAGTCCGCTCCTATCTTGAGGATATGGAGAAGAAGGGACTCCTCACACGTGTCCACGGCGGTGCTGTGAGCTCGTATAAGCCCTATTACAGCATGAATCTTACGCAAAGACTTGAGGCAAATCAGACCCAGAAGGTCGATATCGCCGAAAAGATCGCAACTCTGATCCGCCCCAACGATACGGTAATGCTCAATGCGGGTACTACTACCCTTCTGACTTTCAGAAAATTCCCCTCTGAGTATAATCTCAATATCGTAACGAACTCGATCGCGATCGCGCTCGAGGCGTCGAGCAACCCAAACTACAACGTTATCCTCGTCGGCGGAGCGGTAAATACGAAATATCAGTTTACCTACGGTAACGATGCCGTAAAGCAGCTCTCAAAGTACCACGCTGACAAGCTCATCCTCTCGGTCGACGGAATAGACCCCACGCAGGGCTTTACCACCTATTACAATAAGGAAGCCACCGTCGACGTCGCAATGATCGAGCAGAGCGCGGTAAGAATAATCGCGGCAGACCACACAAAATTCGGTCACGTAGCCTTCGCAAAGATAAGCGACGTATCGATAGCAGACTATATCGTAACAAATAACGGTGCGGATGCCTCGCTCCTTGATGCGCTCAAGGAGTCGGGCGTTGAGATCGTGACCGCGACCTCGACCTATTCCCCCTGCGGCATGTCGTCCGATTGATAAATAAAATAAAGTATAGAAATAACCCCGACGGACTCCGTCGGGGTTGCAGCGTGTCGAGAAAGTCTCGACACGCTGGCAGAGGCCGAAAAAGGTAGGTAGATTTTTCGTTTTTGCATTCGTCGGCGTACGGGGGTACGCCAGAGTGCAAAAACGGAAAAAGCAAGAAAGCACAAGGCATTCTCGATGGATGCCTTGTGCTTATTTCCTGCGTGTGAGTTTTTAATGTTTGTTTCTTTGTCTTTTATCCCTTGCGGTCTAACAGCTTTTTCGACAGTCTGCAACCCCGACGGACTCCGTCGGGGTTGATCTTATTCTGTTTCAATTCTGCTCAACATGTGGTACGCCGTCACGAGCGCGGAGCTTAGGATCAGACCGCCTGTAATGTCGGTTATCCAATGAACGCCGGAAATTATCCTGCCGATCACCATAAACGCGATAAATATTATTATCGCCGCATCGACTCCCTTTCTCAGCGCGTTATTTTTCACGCGGGAATCGAGCTGCATCATCGCGCTCGGCAAAACCGTTGTAACGAGCAGAGTCGTTGAGGACGGATAGGACGCCTCAAGATGTCCGTCGATAAGCACGGGGCGATAATTGATGACCACGAATTCAAAAAGCACGTACACCGCGATCACGTAAAGATAAAAACCGCCGAGAACGAGAATATCGCGGTCGACCGCCAAAAGGCTCTTTCTCTTTATCAGTTGTACAAGCCCCAAGATCGCAAAGCCGAGCGCGACCGCGATGGGAACAAGCCCCAGCCAATCGGTTATTGTGTAGAGAGTCATATTCACTCCCACAAGAGAGTGAATAAAGCCGTTCAAGGTCGCAAAGCCCACGCTCGAGCCTTGAGGACCTATCGGTGAGAGGTCAAAAGTGCGCACAAGTACCGTCCATATGACGAATGCCGCCGTCAATGCCGCCGATAGGATAAGTTCATTTCTGTTTTTCCTTTTCATATTCTGTCTTCCTTTTTCGTATTCGGCTTTCGCCTGAATACATTGTAGGATAAGAAAACGGAAAAAGCAAGAAACTATCCGTCACACCCCTGACACTAATCGTGTCATCGCCTTTTTATGAGCATCAAAGCCTTGATGACCAAAAGTGCAAAAGTAAAGATCGAAGCATACGGCTGAAGGCTGACCGTAAACAGCGCAACCGCGACAATGCTCAGAATTAGCGAAGCCATCCCCTTGCATTTCAACCAAGCCGCAGCCTGACACGCCTGTAAAGCAAGTGTCACCACACCGAAGACCGTAGTCAGAGCCACTATTGAAAGATAGATCAGCTTGAGGTAGGGCTGAATTCCGTCAAGCGAGATAAGTGATACAGAATATACTGCATCCCCCGTCCTCTCCGCAAAAAACGGAAGGAAAAGAAGCAGCGCAATTCCTATGTCCAATAGTCCGAACATCAGATCGCGAATATTTCCCTCCCTGCGCTTGCCGTCCTCCTCTGCCGCGGTGAGAAGCTCCTCACCCGACAAAAGCTCGTCGAGAGTCACCGAGAAGTATTTGGCTATTGCCTTGAGAGACTCAATGCTCGGGTATCCCCTGCCCGATTCCCACTTTGATATGGCGGTTCGGGAGACGAAGAGAGCCGATGCCAGCTCCTCCTGCGTGATCCCCTTCTTTCTTCTCAATTCCTGTAATTTTTCGTTGAATTCCAATTTATTTTTCCTCTTTGTCGACAAGATATAGCCACGCCGCGCACGCGGATTGCTTGGTCCAGGTCTTTCCCGCGGACGAATAATTTATAAGTCTGACCTTCCTGCCCGATAAGGTATCAAGTGAAACGCAAACGATACTCTCGGGTATCTCGGGGCAATATACAAGCTCGCCCTCGGCAAATCCTTCTTTATTGCATAAAACATCTACCTTTGAGTAAGGATCGCAAAGCCTCGCGTCCGCCGCCAATACGAGCGGACCTCTTCTGTACGCGGCAAATTTAACCTCATTACGCGCACCCACGGGCGGCAATATGCGCTCGACCGCCATAGGTAGATCAAGCACAAGCACATCTCCGTCAGTCCATTCACGATCTATCACGGCATATCCGTTCTCAACCTTCACTCTCTCACCGCAGACCAAAAGCTCAGGAGACCTGCACCACGAGGGTATGCGAAGCTTGAGTGTAAATCTTTCCTTCGCCGCAAGACCGACGGTGATGTTTATCTTGCCGTCGGCGGGATAAGCGCTATCAACTATAACGTCTGCGCGCGTTCCGCTTTTGAGATATGTCCGATAGCTACCCTTCTCATATAGGTTAAGTACTAAGCCCTCGCTATCCTTCATCAAAGCATAGTACGGGATTACACCGGATCCCGCAGCTCCAATGCAAGCGCAGCAGCCGTAAAAGGTACCGTCGGGGAAACGGCAGTATCCTCCAACCATCCTGCCTCGTCTGTCGGCAGCCAGAGGACTGTAGCTGTCGAACGGTAACACGAGCGGAAAATCATTGCTTCCCGGGTAGTGGCTTATCGTAGCGCGCTCGGTATTGAAGGATCCGAGATAGCTGTTGTAAAAGCTCTGCTCGATCGCATCGGCAAAGACGGGATCACCAGAGATCTCAAGCAAAGCCTCGGCAAATTTCATCCAGGTAACCGTAACACAGGTCTCCTGAACTATGCCCTCGTAGTCGGTCTGAGTCTGCTTGATAGCCGTGTGGTCGAAAAGCTCGTGAGTGCATCCGCTGCACCCGATAACGCTTAGCTCACCCTCAATTATTCTGTACCCGAGGTTGAGTATAGCCGTCTTGTATTTTTCATTGCCCGTAAGACAATAATACTGCAAAAGCCCCTCAAAGCAAGACATCATCTCGTATGCCTTGACAACCGGATAGTCGTGCGGTGCCACCTCGTTTTTATACGCAAGATCTATGAGGTCTCCTCCCTCGATAAACCCCGTCGAAATGATGTACTCCGAAAAATCGAGGTATTTCTTATCCCCCGTCATTTTGTAAAGCCTTACCATAGGCTCAAGGATCGAGCAGGAGTTAAGTCCCTGCCAGTTTCTCGATGCCTTGCATATATCCTTCTTTCCCTCTCCAATGTGATTGATTATGTAGTCCGCGTGCCTGATAAGAGCTGCCTCGATCTCGCCGTATAAAGCCTCGTCGCGGCAAATGTCAAGAAAATACTGCATTCCAAGCATAACGTATTTTCTGCCCCACAGATCCCAGCATGTAAACTCCGTGTCTACAGAATACGTAGAAAACCGTCCGTTTTCCTCCTGTGTTGTCAGCATATCGCGTACCGATGCCTCGACTATGCGATAAAAGCCGTCGTTCTTCGTGTAGGCAAGGATCATGCATGCGCCGCGCATCATCTTGCCCCAGTACTCGCATCTCCATCTTCCATCCTCGCCGTCGGGCTTTACGCGATATTGCTCAACGAATTTTTTCCACAGATCGACCTCAGAGATCTGATTACGCTCGATAAACCTGACCGAGTCGGCAAAAACACCGAGCGAATTCATATTAATAGATCTGTCGGACGAGAACTTTCTCAGTCCGCTTATCTCAGAGATAACGTTTTTGACCATAATAAGCGCCTCCATAAGATCTTTATACCTCATTGTACCATCTTCCGTCCAACTTTGCAATGCTTTTCTCTCAATTTGTTTCAACGGATCAAAAAAGGTAATATAAGTTTTCCGTAAGCAACAAAAAAGCGTAGGTTTTTAAAAAGCGTGAAAAAGATAAACTATTTTTCCAAAAGGACTTGACAAAAGAAAAAAGTGTGGTATAATATTCAGGTAAGCCAATTTAAACGGATGGCTTGCGCGGATCATTTTGATTCGTTTGAATACTTTTATGGAGAAGTACTCAAGAGGCCGAAGAGGCGCCCCTGCTAAGGGTGTAGGTCGGATTTACCCGGCGCGAGAGTTCAAATCTCTCCTTCTCCGCCATAAAAGGGCGATAAAAAAGATATCGCCCCGAAATCCCTTGAGAAATCAAGGGATTTTCGCTTTTTAAGGGCGAAATTTTTATGTTCGATTTTGTAGATGAAAAATGGGTATTTTCCGATACTG
>SVRT01000024.1 GCA_015064685.1 Oscillospiraceae bacterium | reverse complement strand
GGTCCCTGTTCACCCTGAGGTCCTTGTTCACCCTGAGGTCCTTGTTCACCCTGAGGTCCTTGTTCACCCTGAGGTCCCTGTTCACCCTGAGGTCCCTGTTCACCCTGAGGTCCTTGTTCACCCTGAGGTCCTTGAGTACCATTAGTAACAACAAAAGTACTCGTAGATCCATCACTAAACGTGATTGTGTACGTATCAACTAATCCGTCAGTAAAGGTCTTTTGGACAGATACAATACCGTTACCGGTATCGCCCTTATCTCCTTTGTCTCCTTTTTCGCCATCTTTTCCGGGAGCACCATCAGCACCGGCAAGGGATTCCAACCATTCCTGCATTGTACCCTTAAAACCGAGGTCAACCGCAAGATCGTAAACAGATTTGCCGTCTTCGCCGTCCTTACCATCTTCGCCGTCCTTACCATCCTGCCCGGCGGGACCGATAAGTGTATTCAGCCATTCCTGCAAAGTTCCGGTGTATCCGCTTTCCACTGCCAACTCAAAAGCTGACTTGCCGTTCTCACCTTTAAGAGATTCGACCCAATCCTCGAAAGACCCATTGTATCCCCTATTGGTAAGTTCTTGGTACACCTTATACGGAGTATCATATTTTTCTGCAAAGTTCTTATCATCCTCATTCTGTTCACCACCTGAGGTCTCTTCCCCGCTCGGCATCTGTTCGGACACTTCCGACTGCGTTGTTTTTTCATTTCCCAGAGGAGGGAGATTCAAATCACACGATGTCAATAGTGTAAGCAATAACAACCATAACACCATCAGTGACACGATAGTTAACAAAAGCTTTTTTTTCATAGTTTTGTTTCCTTTCAATATTTTTTTGGCAGATTGTGATAAGTACATATTGCTATTATAGTACTTTATCGATAATTTGTCAACATTTTTTCTTTTTTTTGTTACATCTGTAACCTTTCGAAAAAAATTGCGACTTTATGGGTAGAGAGGCAAGAATTGCCTTGTGTTCTACTTTTAAAGTCGCTTTTTTTGCGGCAGAAAGGATATGCTATGAAAAAAAGAATATTTATTTCCCTTTTATGTGTTTTTCTCGCAATTACACTTATCTCTGTTTTTGCATCCTGCGATGCGAAAAGCGACGCGATGAACGAGTCCGCCATGGGTGGCGCGCCCGAGCCCGGCGAGGACATAAAGCTCGAGCTTGACGGCTCTCAGATCGACAGTGAGAGTGGTGAATACGAGCGCAAGATAATCAAAACAGCAGACATCTCATCCGAAACCAAGAATTTTGACAAGGCGTTAGAAAAAGTCGATGAGCTTTGCAAGCAATATAACGCCTACATTGAAAGCTCGACTATTGGCGGTGTGAGCTACGGCTCCGAGGGTGGCTCACGCAATGCGCGCTTTACTATCCGCGTGCCTGCTGAAAAATTCGACACTCTTAACGAGGACATTGACAGTATTCTCAACGTAACGTCATCATCGAGCAATGCTGACGAGATCACGAGCCAATACTACGACATAAAGTCACGCATAGAGGTGCTTGAGCTCCAAAAGGAGTCTCTGCAAAAGATGTATGACAATTACACCGATTACAGTGACGTAAACAGCCTTATTTCCTTGCAGGATAAGCTTTTCTCGGTGATTGAAGAAATAGAGGCATACGAGACACAGATCCGTCTATATGACAGCAAGGTGGCTTACTCCACCATCAATCTAAGTATCAGAGAGGTTGTCGAATATACTGAAAACACCGAGGATGATCCGTTCTTTAAAAAGCTTGGAAGATCCTTTTCAGACGGTTGGGAGGTATTCCTTGATATACTTGTCGGAATCATTACTATCGTTGCATTCCTCCTGCCCGAGCTTATAGTTGCCGGAGGCATCATTACTTTGGCAGTTATTCTTTCAAAAAAGAGAAAGCGCAGGAAAGCCGATAAGCGTGAAAGCACATCCGAAAACAACGATAACAATCTCGATAATCCGTACAGCAAGCACTGATAAATAAAAATCGCCTCGTATTTTTTGCGAGGCGATTTTTTTATTGCTTTTTATTTCGTTTTTCCAGGTATTTGTTAAACTTCAGCGCTGATATAAGCACGGCTGCGATAAGAACGGCGCAGACAAGCACGAAAACTATCCAATGCCAGGCTTGTGTGAATTTTTCGAACGGTACGATCGACAAGCCGAAGATTATCGTTGCAATTCCCACTCCTCTTCCGATAATTATCGACGGAAAGAACCAACCGAGGTTCATTTTAAGCGTTCCCGAGATCATTACGAGCGCATCGTCGGGAAACATTGGGAATAGCATCATTATCGGGAAAAACACGGTTCCCTTGTCTCTAAGCAGGCTTGTGGATCTTTCGCAATCGTCCTCTCCGAGTATTTTTTCGCATATACGGTAGCCGCCTATCCGTCCCGTGAAATACATTGCGGTGCTTGAGATAAGCGTTCCCGTGAAGACAATAGCGAAGGCTTGCACCGGATTGGGATAGAGCGCTTGCCCGAGCACTATAAACATCATTGTTGTTCCCGGCAAAAAGCAAAGCACAGTCGTGCATATTACCTGAAGGACGATAAACACGATCGCACCGAGCCATGAGCTTCTGACAGAATCAAAAATATGTATGTTGATCTGCATTCCACCGTCAAAGTATATCACTCCGAACGCCCAGAGGATGAGCATTGCGACAACAGAGATCCCGACGAAAAGCAACAGCGTCAAAAGAGCGTTGATGATGGCTTTTTTGTATTTTTCAAAAAACTTTTTCAATAGCGCTCTCCTTTGTTTTTTTTTAATTTAATCGCCTTAAGGCCTTTTCACTTCCGAAAAGCAGGACCGAACCGAAAAGGCCGCAGGAGATGATCTCTCCAAGTGCGATAGTCGCTGCGTAAAACGGGATTATCGATGCGTTTTGTGCCGCGGGCGCGGTGTAGCAGAAATAGCACACTACCGTTACGATAATAATATTTGCGATTATATTCGGTATAGTAAAAAGCCAACGTGCGATCTTTTTGTTATTTATTCTTCCGATGAGGTATGCTCCGCCGGCGCCGATGAGCGTTGCTATCGGGCCGAGCAATATATCAAGCGGCGCGCAGCCAGTCAGAATGTTTGCCAGCAAGCATCCGACATATAGCCCCGGGATCGCGGCAGGTGTAACGAACGCGAGGGCGATAAGCATTTCTGAAAAGCGTATCTGTATCGCGTTTTTGTCGAGTCCAAGCGCCATTGACAGATAAGTCAAGGCAACGTACATAGCGGCGATCATTGCCGCAAGGCAGATAAAGCGTACCTGCTTTACCCCGCTTTGTCTTGTTTTCATTTTTTCTTCCGCAGAGTGACCTCTGCCGCCCTTGCGCGAAGGCAAGATGCGTCCCTTAGTTTTATTTATAGTGAGGATGGTTTCGAACTCACTTTTTTACTTTTTAGTTGTGTTTTTTTACCGCCTCGGCTACCTCGCAGTACATATAGAGCGAGCCTAAGCTGATTATTGGTTTATTATTCTCTTTTGCCCACGCTATCGCCTTTTCGACCGCCTTATCAACAGACTCACACGCTGTCGCGCTGACTCCAAGGTCACAAAAGACGTTGGCATAGGATACGGCGTCAAGCGCGCGTGGATTTGCGGGTGTCAGCGTAAACACCTTCTCCGCAACGGAGGCAATGCGACCTGCCATATAGTTATAGTCCTTATCTGCCATAACTCCGGTTACGATACCGACCTTTTCGTCTCCGAAATAGCTTTCGATGCTTTTGACCGCTCCGTCGATGCCCTCGGGGTTATGTCCACCATCGGCTATGATGAGGGGATCCTTATTGATCACTTCAAATCTCGCCTGCCACTTGACCGTTTTGAGCCCTTCGCGAACAGCCTCATCGCTTATTCCGAATCCGAGAGAATTAAGCATATCGACTGCGGTAAGCACGTTGGTGGCGTTTTCGGGTTGGTACGTACCGAGAAGCGCAAGTGTCATGCCCTTTCTTTCGCCAAAATCAAAGACGGTTCCGCCGAGAGTTGTTTCTGTCACCTTGAGCGTGCTTCTGTCAAGGGTAAGCATAGGTGCGCCGACCTCTGCCGCACGGTGCGAAATAACGTTCTCTGCTCCTTCGTCCTTACCGCACCAGAGCACGTGTACGTCCTTCTTGATGATTCCTGCCTTCTCCGCGGCTATCTTCTCAACCGTGTCGCCGAGAATCGACGTATGGTCAAGTGCGATGCCTGTTATGACAGAAAGGATGGGAGTTTTAATAATGTTCGTCGCGTCGAGTCTTCCGCCAAGTCCGCACTCGAGAACAACAATATCGCAATTGTGCCTTGAAAAATAAAGGAAGGCAAGCGCCGTGATAAGCTCAAACTCGGTAGGCTTATCCTGCATTTTATCGGCTATAGGCTTGATATACTCAACAAGCTCACACAGCTCGTCGTCAGAAATATTCTCGCCGTTTATCCTCATTCTCTCGTTGAATTCAACGATATACGGTGATGTGAAAAGTCCCACCTTATAGCCTGCTTTACGGAGTATACTGTCTGTCATTGCGCAGAAAGAGCCCTTGCCGTTCGTTCCGGCAACGTGGATATATTTCAGCTTGTCCTGTGGATCGCCAAGCGCGTGACAAAGCTCGCTGACTCTCTCAAGCCCCGGCTTGCAGAAGGTCCAGTTTACCGAATGGATGTATTCAATAGCTTCACAATAAGTCATTTCAAAAGCCTCCGTCAATCAGCTTGCGAACGGTTGAATTCTTATACATAAGGCATATCAGGGTTATCTCGAGCGGCGCGATAACGAGATACAGAGGTACTCGCCACAGCACTGCCCAGCTGTAAAAGGTAAATAGTCCTATAGGCTTTATTATCATAGATCCTATGATATGCGCTATTGCTGACGGGAGGATGATCCTCAAATACCCTTTCTTTCTGAATACGTACTTTGAGAACAGTCCCGAGATGACTCCAATAGCCGTGGCACCGAGTGTGACGATAAGGTTTATGGGGTATGCCTGCCCCGAGAGGAAATAGCTGATAATATCGGTGGCGGCACCGACAACTCCTCCGACAATAGGACCAAACATTATTCCTGACACAAGTATCGGAAGATTCTCAAAGGTTATTCTGAAAAGTCCCCCGCCAAAGTTGAGAAAGCTTTTACAGAATATGCCTATGACAACGCTCATCGCAGTGAGCATTGCCGCCATGACCATTGCCTTTACAGTGCCGAAAAGTGAAAGTCTGTTTCTTTGACCGTTTCTTTTGTTTTCCATAAAAAAATCTCCTTTCCTCACAGCATATGGCAGGAAAGAAGAAACACTTATTCTCTGTGCCGTATGAAGCGGGATGCAAGACGGTGACCGCGGAGGCTTGCTCCTTCGTCCGACCGGCAACTCCCCGTCCCGTCGGCACTTGACGCCATCATCTTTACTCTTCTTTTTCTCGCAGAAGTGCGTATTTGAATTCTTGGGATCTCTCCCGAGTCTTACCCTACTATTATATCACCAAATCGTTTTTTGTCAATAGCACGGGGCAAATTTACTAAATATTTACTTAAAAATATTAAGTCGGGTATTGCAAAGATTTTTCAGCTATGATATAATAAATTTATCTAACTGATTTGCACTTACAAGAGGTAAATAAATGGTATTTTCAAGTCTATTCTTCGTGTTTTTCTTCCTTGTCGTTTGCTACGGTGCATATTTTTGTGCCAAAAAAATGAAAACAAGGAATATTATACTGCTTGTATCCTCCCTTATCTTCTATGCCTGGGGAGGTCCTGCTTTGGTGCTTCTGCTCTGCCTTATGACATTTATCTGCTGGATAGGAGCTCTGATGATCGAGCAGAATACCATTCCGAAGCTACGCTTAGCACTCTGCTGGATAACCGCGGTTATCTGCATTGCTATTCTCTTTATCTACAAGTATGCGGGCTTTACCATCTCGGTTGCGTATTCAATTTTCAATATTTCATCCGCGATCCCCTCTATCGCACTGCCTATCGGTATATCCTTCTACACCTTCCAGCTCATTTCATACGTTATCGACGTTTATCGCGGTGAGGTCGAAGCGCAGAAAAGATATTGGCTTCTCCTTCTTTACGCTTCGCTATTCCACCAGTGCATTGCCGGTCCTATCGTTCGTTACGCTGACGTAAACGAGGACATAAACAATCGTGTTGTCAAGGTCGACGAGGTTGGAAAAGGCATTTCGCGCTTTGCTATCGGTCTTGCAAAAAAGGCAATACTTGCGAACGGATGCGGAGTTATCACAGATGCTATCTTTAACAAAAACGGTGTTATGATGAACGCGGAGGGAATCGCTTCCCTCTCCAGCGCGGCAATATTACTCGCTTCGCTTTGCTATATGCTTCAGCTCTACCTCGATTTCTCCGCGTACTCGGATATGGCGATCGGCATGGGACTTATGGTTGGCTTCCACTACAAGGAAAACTTCAACTATCCCTACATTGCTCACTCCGCGACTGATTTCTGGAGACGCTGGCATATGTCTCTCTCATCCTTCTTCCGCGATTACGTTTATATTCCTCTCGGAGGAAACAGAGTGTCAATTCCCCGTCACATTCTGAATATGTTCTGTGTATGGGCTCTCACGGGAATCTGGCACGGCGCAAACTGGAACTACATTCTCTGGGGACTTTATTGGTTCTTATTCCTCGTGCTTGAAAAATACGTTATCAAGCCCAAAAAAGACCCGAAGCTTCTTCCCCGCATCGTTGGCATCGCGCTCACACTCGTTGTGACCTTCTTCTCGACGATGCTCTTTAAATTCAACGATCTTTCCGCTCTCGGACAGGCTGTTGCCAACATTTTCACGTCAAACGGAAACGGTTTCTCGGATATTTCGACGAATCTGACCTTTAAGAACAACATATTCTTCCTTTTGGCGGCAATACTTGCCTGCACACCGATAATCCCTGCGATCTCTTCCCTTTGTCAAAAGAATAAGACTGCTGAAAAAATACACACCGTTATTGGCACCGTGATGCCTGCAGTTCTTATTATCATATCAGCTCTCGCGCTCGCAGGCGATAGCTACAACCCATTCCTTTATTTCCAATTCTGACGGAGGTGCTAAATGGATAAGTTTACAGAAAAAAGCATGAAGCTTAAAATAATCCTCTCCGTCGGAGTCGTTGTCATCATTTTTATTATCGGACTTGCATTCTTCGCACGCCCGACTATATCGGAAAACGAAAAAAGAGAGCTGACTAAATTTCCCGAGTTCACTTTTGAGTCTTTTTTGTCAGGTGAGTACACCTCGCAGGTGAGCCTTTGGTTTTCAGATACGTATCCCTTGCGTGAAGCTATGATAACCGCCAACGGTGCTATTCAGTCCATCTACGGAATTCGCGGCGAACAGGTCATAGGCGGCGGAAATGCCGATGCGATACCGAACGGTCCCTCAGATATCGTTTTCAATCCAACCGATGACGGCAAGGGTGAGAATTTCGAGGGAATGTATCTTAACGGTGATACCGCTTACCAGCTATACTTCTTTAATCAACAGAATTCAGATTCTTATATTGCTCTAATTAATAAATTTGCCAGATCTGTTGAGGGTAAGGCAACAGTTTACGATATGATCGTGCCGTTGCACTACCAGATCGCACTGTCGAAGGAGACCATCAATAAATACAACGCTTCGGACTGCGGTGAGGCGATAAGCTATATGTATTCTAACCTTGACGACTCGGTAGTTGCGGTGGACACGCTGCCTCAGCTCATATCCCACAATAACGAGTACCTTTATTTCCGTACCGATCACCACTGGACCGCCCGCGGTGCATATTATGCCTACGTAGCCTTCTGTCAGGCAAAGGATATTACGCCTACTTCGCTTGAGGATTATCAGAGACTTCAGTTCAACGGTTTTCTCGGAACATTCTATGCAAATGCCAAGCAACCGACAAGCATGAGGAACAATCCCGACTACGTTGAGGCATTTGTTCCAATGGGCGTAAATGAAGAAAAGGTCTATGATTCCAACGGAAATAAGATTGCGGAATATGCTATTGTATATACTAAAGCGGACAAGTATGATGCAGGCAAAAAGTATACCGCATTTATCGGAGGAGATCAGCCGCTTATAGAGATACACAATCCTAAAATTAATGACGGTTCTTCAATAGTCGTGATCAAGGAATCCTACGGAAATGCTTTCGTTCCCTTCCTTGTCGACTCTTACGAGTACGTTTACGTTATCGATTACCGTCAGTGGAGCGGAGATCTTGCAGACTTCGTTATTGACAGAGGAATTGATGACGTTCTCTTCCTCAACGTTGTCAGCAACACATCTACATCCGCCAGACTAAAGGAGCTTTCAAGTATTATTAAATAAACAAAAAGGTGCCGACGCACGTGCGTCGGCACTTCTTTTATTATTCAACTGAAATAATATAATCGTAAAGGGGCTGTCCGCCGGGAAGCACCGAGACCTCGCATCCGCTTCCGACCTTTTCGGAAATATATGCGCCGAATGCCTCTGCCTGCTCCCCGCTTACATCCTCACCGTAGAAGACGGTTACGTAGATAGCACCCGTCATTCCCCTTGTCAGCTGCTTTGCACAGCTGAAGCTATCGTTGGTAACGCAAGCGATCTTGCCCTCGACAAGTCCGAGATACTGACCCTTTGTGATATTGAATCTGTCTATCTGGGTATCCCTGACCGCGAATGTGACCGACATAGACGTAACCATAGCCATAGATTCCTTCATCTCTGCTACGATCTCGTCAGGCTCACCGTCGGGATTATACGCGATCATCGCGCTCATTCCCTGAGGAACCGTTTCGGTAGGTATTACGATGACCTTTCTTTCGGTAACTATCTGCGCTGCCTGGTTTGCTACCATACAGATATTCTTGTTATTGGGAAGAATGAATACGTACTCCGAGGGAGTCTTCATTACTGCATCAATGATATCCTGTGTTGAGGGGTTCATGGTCTGTCCGCCCGTGATGATATTATCAACACCGACGTCTCTGAACATTGCACTGATGCCCTCACCCATACATACGCTGACGAATCCGTACTTTTTCTCGATCGCGATCACCCTCTTGGACTCTTCTGCGGGCTTCGCCTCGGAGACGAGCTCTGTGTGCTGGTTTCTCATATTCTCGATCTTGACGGTAGCAAGGCTTCCGAACTCGATCGCCTTAGTAAGAACTGCACCGGGATCGTTTGTATGGATGTGGAGCTTGATAATGCTCTCGTCATCAACGAATACTGCACTGTCGCCAATGCTCTTGATGAACTCATAAAGCTCACCCGACGTATCCTCACCGAGATATTTTTCATTCTTATCAACGATACACTCGGTACAATAGCCGAAGGTAATATCTTCGGAATTAAAGTCGGAGAAATCTGCCGCGCCCTTCATTTCGGTTGCGCCTGCAGCCTTGTTCTCTGCTACGTAAGGATTACCCTCGAGTGCCGCGATCATACCGCGGAGCACACACACGAATCCCGCGCCGCCAGCGTCAACTACGCCTGTCTGCTTAAGTACAGGAAGCATCTCAGGGGTCTGTGCCAATGCATCCTCCGCGCCCTTCATTATTACGTCAAAGAGCTTTTCAACACTGATGCTTTTATCGGCAGTATACGCTTTTTCAGCTTCCTCGCCACACATACGCATAACTGTAAGTATAGTTCCCTCGGTGGGCTTCATTACCGCGCGGTACGCCTCCTTCGTTCCTCTCTGGAACGCTTCGACGATTTCTCCCGCACCTGCTTCATCAATGCCCTTGAGTGCTTTACCGATACCTCTGAAGAAGAGCGAGAGGATCGCGCCCGAGTTTCCTCTTGCGCTTCTGAGCATAAGACCTGCGATCTTCTCTGCAGTCTCTCCCACACCCATTCCGTCTGCTACATTGCCAACAGTACTCATGGTAAGACTCATATTTATACCTGTATCTCCGTCAGGAACAGGAAAGACATTGAGGTTATTTATCTCCTCCATGTTATTGCTGAGAAGGGCTGCGCCCGACTCTGCCATGCTACGGTATAAGCTTCCTGTGATCTTCATTATAAAATCCCCCAAAAATTATCTCTGACTTGCGAGGAAGAACAGCGCCAGGGTTCCGGGACCCGAATGTGCGCCGATAACCGGTCCTACATAGTCAATGAGTATATCTGTTATTCCAAACTCTGCAGTTACCATATCTGCAAGCTTCTTTGCGTCATCATAGCAATCACCGTGGCAGATGTAAACAGTCTGCTTTTCGGGATCGATCGCCGTTTCCTTCATTTTGGCAACGAGTGCCTTGATCGAAGCGTCTCTTCCGCGTGCCTTCGCTACGTTGATAAGCTTTCCCGCATCGTCAACGTGCATAACGGGCTTTATCTGGAGCACCGTTCCCATAACTGCTGTTGCAGCTGATACTCTGCCTCCGCGCTTGAGGAAGAAAAGATCCTCAACTGTAAACCAATGCGCAAGCTTCGGGACGGTCTCTTTTACGTATTCAGCAAGCTCCTCGATAGTTGCGCCCTCGTTCTTCTTATCGACCGCGTACTTTATGAGCAATCCCTGTCCGAGTGCAGCGCAGAGCGAATCAACGGTCAAGATCTTTGCCTCGGGGTACTTCTCCATAATGTCCTCAGCGGCGTTCTTTCCTGCGGAATATGTCGCGGAAAGTCCCGTGGAGAAGCCGATGTAGATTATATCCTTACCCTCTTTGACGAGTCTCTCAAAAAGCTCACAGAATCTGTCCATATTTGCAGCGGACGTTTTTACGGGTCTCTTGTCGCGAAGATATCCGTAAAATTTCTCGGGCTCGATCTCGTGGTTCAAAAACGTACCAACGCCGTCTATAGTCACTTCAAGTGAAAGCGTTTCAATTCCCCACTCAGCCACCAATCTCTTTGGAAGATCACACGAGGAGTCTGTTACGATAACATATTCTTTCATTTTTCCTCCTTGTTTATCCGACAATCGACTCGGACACTGTTAATATATATGTAAAATTCTCATAATCATTCTACGATGTTGACATGTCAAGATGTTGACAAGTCAACACTCAATCCAACTAATTATACACTATTATTTGCCATTTGTCAAGAGTTTCTGCGGATTTTTGCTCCTTTACTGGAATAAATGTATATTTTTTTAGCTTATCGTTGACAAAAACGATGCTTCGTGATAAAATATATAGAGTATTTTCAAGTGTTTAGGAGCTTACATGACTGTAATTATCGCGGAAAAGCCAAGTCTGGCAAGAAACATCGTTGAGGGCATTCAACAAATGGACAAATGCTCTCTTCAAAGAAAAAACGGATATTTTGAAGGGGACGGATATTTGGTAACCTGGGCATTCGGTCACCTTTTTTCGTTGTGCGATATTGAGGATTACACGGGTGGAGACCCAAAAGCTCGCTGGACTCTTGACAACCTTCCCTGCTTTCCAGATCAGTTTAGGTTCAAGCTCAAGCTCGGAGCTGACAAGAAGGTCGATCCCGGAGTTGAGAAACAGTTTATGACGATCAAGTATCTCTGCTGTCGCGACGACGTTGACAGAATAGTCAACGCGGGAGACTCGGATCGCGAGGGTGAAATAATTATTCGTCTTTGCGTTATGAATACAGGCGCGCTTGCCGACGGTAAGAGATCGTTCATGCGACTCTGGCTCCCCGACCAGACTCCCGAGACCATCGGAAAGGCTATCCGAGAGATGAAGAGTGAGGACGAGTACCAGAATCTCGCTGACGAGGGATTTGCTCGCACGTATATAGATTGGCTTTACGGTGTTAATCTTACCCGTTATGCGACACTTAAAACCGGCATGCTCTTGCGCGTTGGCCGCGTTATCGTTCCGATCGTTCGTGCCATATACGACAGAGATATTGCAATACGCAATTTCGTTCCCGATATTTATCTCGCCGCCGTCTCAAAGGAGATCACAAAAGGCGAGGAGATAGAGCTTGTCAGCAAGGTCAAATTCGAAAAAGATCAAAAAGCTCAAGCCGAGGCACTGTGCGCAAAGTACAATGCGAGTCAGGCTATAGTTATTTCAAAGAAGACAAAAAAGGAGACCGTTAATCCAGGCAAGCTCTTTTCGCTTTCAAAGCTTCAGAACGTCCTTAGTAAAAAATACAAGATGAGTATGGCGGACAGTCTTGCTATCGTACAGAAGCTTTATGAGGAAGGATATCTCACTTATCCCAGAACCAACTCCGAATACCTTGCAACCAATGAAAAGGACAAGGTCAAAAAGATCATAAACGCGATCAAGGGGCTTGGTTATCCCGTTGTATTCAAGGATAAAAAGACAATATTCGACGACTCCAAGATCGAGAGCCACTCCGCTTTGACTCCCACGTACAAGATACCGAAAAAAGAGCGCCTCACGGAAAAGGAAATGCTCGTATATCAGACAGTCTTCCGTCGCTTCGTTTCGGTATTCTGCGAGGAAGAATGTCTTGCGCAGAAAACAGAGATCGTGATTGACGTTGGCGGATACGAGCAGTTTACGCTCAAGGGTGTGATCATAATTCAAAAGGGCTTCTTGCGCTTTGACGACAGCGAGAGAAAGGACAAAATACTTCCCCCTCTTGAGGAGGGTGATCTTGTAAACATCAATTTCCATCCCGTTGAAAAGCAGACCAGCCCGCCGAAGCACTATACAGTAGAAACACTCAATAATTATTTGAAAAATCCCTTCCGTGAGGACAAGGCAGCCGCCGCGGAGCGCGCAGCGCAGGCACCAGAGAGCGATGCCGAAAACGACGAAGAGGATTACAAGGCTATCTTCGAGGGTCTTGAGCTTGGAACAGAAGCAACGAGAACGGGCATTATCGAAAACGCGATAAGGTCTGGCTATATCAGCCTAAAAAAGGATACGTACAATATTCTCCCAGGCGGTGAATACCTTATCGAGCAGCTGATGCAGATGAAGGTCTCGATGGACAAGTACAAGACGAGCGAGCTTGGTCAGGCGCTCAAAAAGGTATATCGCGGTGATATCACCATAAACGACAGTGTCGCGCTTGCTTGCAATGAGATCTCCTCTGTATTTGAACACAAGGATCAAGCTCTTGAGACCGATACGGACACGGGCTTTTACGGCGATCTCGTCGGAAAATGTCCGTTGTGCGGAAAGGACGTCATAAAGGGTAGATACGGATACGGCTGTGTTGGATATAAGGAAGGATGTAAATTCAGAATGGGAAGCTTTATCTGCAAGAGGACGATCTCCATCTCCAATGCCAGAAAGATTCTTTCTGAGGGTGTATCATCCGAAATTCAAGGTTTTGTCTCTAAAAACGGCAAGCCCTTCAATGCAAGGCTAAAGCTTGACGGCGACAAGGTTGTTTTTGATTTTTCATAAAAAAACGGCTATCTCAAATTAATGAGATAGCCATTTTTATTATGTTTATCAGCCGAGCGGTACTCCGCCAAGCTCCCAATCGGCATCGCTCTCTTCGCAGCTAATGGTGATTTTACCCATTCCGTTGCTCCAATTTGCATCCTTTGTGATCTTATTCCATCCGCTCTCCGAGCCTGCATATCTGATGGATGTCAATCCGGTGCAACCGCTGAATACCTCAGCACCTATATAGGTAATTTCCTTGGTGATAGACACACTTCTGATACCTGTGCAACTCTTGAATGCACCGTCGCTAATCTGAGTTACTGCCTTTTCGCCAATAGTCGCAGGGATCTTAACATTAGCATCTGTGCAGCTTCCTATTCCTATCACAGAATACGAAGAACCGTCCAAGCCGGGCACATACTCAAGATTCTTTCCTGCAGCTCCTGTATATACCGCTGAATATACCTCATTCGAGGCACCCACGGTAACGGTATACGAGGTGCTTGTCGATACAAGACTGCCCGTAGAATTTCTCCAACCCACAAAGGTCATCCCGTCACTGCTTGAAGGAGCGGTAACGTTAACCTTCGTACCAACTTTATAAAGTCCGAAATTGAATCCGTCACTGAGAGTGCCGCCCGCAAGCTTGATCTGACTGAAGCTATCGGTTGCAAGCGTATCGGTCTTATAGTTGGTATATTTCTGAGCGAGAGCTCCGTAATTGAGCATATCCTCAAGAAGCGTTATAAGCTTTGCATCTTCCGTCTTGGTGCCTGTTTTACCCATTTTGTTGTACGCATACTGAAGTATGCTGTACTTCTTAGGCGCACTGTAGCAGTCAACGCCGCCTACCTTAGCGTATGCTACGGCATACACATTATCTGTCATCTGCTTTGCTGCAAGACCGGTGTAGTTGAAAATAAGGCACTCAACACCGTCGACAGTCTCGGTTCCTACGGTAGAAAGAGCAACAGTTTCATTTCCCTTTACGTATGAGCTTTGAGGCTCTGTCCATACAAGAAGACTTATATCCTCCGCAGGTACGTTCGCATACGAAACCGCATACTTGATATATACCGAATCACTGAATGACAAATTTGCTCCGGCAATTTCAAGCTCTACGAGCTCTGCGCTCTTTGCTGCGCTGTTTGTTGCCACGATCGCTATTGCGACTGCACCGACTAAAAGAAGCAGTACAGCCGATATGATCAGTACGCGTATTAACGTTTTTTTCTTCATATTATTTCTCCCTGTTTGTTAAACTTTGGGTTCGGGCTTATAGATAGTTTAATTATAATGGATTATTCTGCATTTGTCAAGGGGCAACTTGATCTTTATGACTTTAGTGGCAAAAATCTTCAATCTTACACACTGAAACGTCCTTAAATTCTTCCTCAAGAATGACCTCGCCAATTCCGTCAGCCCTTATAAATCCCGAAACAGGATTCTTTACGCTGTCTATGCTGCCGATAACTGTTGCGCGAACGTCACTTCTTTCAAACGAAAGGTCGGTTCCCTCCATCTCGCAATCCTCAAGCACAAGTCCTTTACAGTAGCAGAGCGGCTGTGTCCCCGAAATTTTGCAACGGACAAGCCTGAGATTTTCGGAATACCACGCGAGATACTCGCCTGCAATTACGCTATCATAAACCGTGACGTTTTTTGCGTGCCAAAAGGCATCCTTGGTCTTGAAAACGCAATTTCTGAAGGTTGAATTCTCTATGTACTGGAAAGAGTATTTGCCTGTGAGACTAAGCCCGTCAACATTCATATCCTTACATTCGAAAAAAGGATATTGCGAATTCAACGTGCAATTCTCGACGTAGAGTCCTCTGCATCTCCAACCGAATTCCTCGGAATTGATCTCACATTCCGAAAGAGTAACTCCTTCACATTCGCGAAGAGCCTTTATTCCGTTAAGCTTACTGCTTTCTATTCTGATATCACTGTCATACCAGAGTGCCGCGCGACACTTTTCGGTCATCTCGGCTTTCTTTATTTTGGCATCGTCCACGTGCCACAAGGGATAGCGCAGGTTGAAATAGCAATTCTCAACTTCAATATTTCTGCACTCCTTGAGTGCGGATTCTCCGTCCTCCTCGCCGTCAAATATGCATCCGATGACCTTTGAATCCTTTATTCCGTATAGGGCACGCTCCTCCCCATACGTTTTGTTCTCGTATTTCATATTTCACCTATCGTAAAAATCACAGATCTCGTCTTCCCTCAAGCGCGCGGTAGAGCGTCACCTCATCCGCGTACTCAAGGTCGCTTCCCATAGGAACACCGTACGCAAGTCTTGTGACCTTTATATCAAAATTCTTTAAAAGCCTGGAAATATACATCGCGGTTGCCTCGCCCTCGACAGTCGGGTTGGTCGCAACGATAGCTTCCTCGATCTCTCCTTCGTTTATCCTCTCAAGAAGCTCCTTGATCTTGAGCTTGTCGGGAGTAGTTCCGTTCATCGGTGAGATAACTCCGTGCAAAACGTGATAGAGTCCCTTATATTCCCTTACCTTTTCCATAGAGATCACGACTCTGGCATCTGACACGATGCAGACCGTTTTTCTGTCGCGCGTTTCATCGTCGCAAATAGGACATATGTCGCGGTCCGTGAGATTCTGACATATCGGGCATAGGTGTATCTTTTCCTTTGCCTCGATTATCGCCTGCGCAAATGCCGCCGCGTCCTCATCGGTCATATCAAGCACGGAAAACGCCATTTTCATGGCGTTCTTTTTTCCTATTCCCTGAAGTCTGCCGAATTGCTCAGCGAGCCTTTGCAACGACTCGATATATTCAGCCATATCAGAACATTCCGGGCATATTCATGCCCTTTGTGATCTTGTCCATTTCCTCTGAGTTGGTGGTCTCAACGCGCTTGATCGCCTCGTTAACTGCCGCTACGAGTATATCGGAAAGAGTCTCGATATCGTCGGGGTCTACTATCTCCGGCTGGATGTCAATGGAGAGGATCTCCTTTTTACCGTTGATCTTTACCGCAACGACACCGCCGCCTGCCTTTATCTCGTACTCACGGGAATCCAGATCCTCCTGAAGCGTTGCCATATCCTCCTGCATCTTCTGTGCCTGACGGATCATTGCCTGCATATTCTGAGGACCGCCGCCCATTCCCTTCGGTATATTTGCTCTCATTGTTTTTTCCTCCGTGTATTTTTCTTAGGCGTTTTCTGCCGCCTCGATTATTTTATCTATTACGTCATTGCCCTTTTTCTCCGCATCACACTCGCATTTCATGTTTGCAAGTGTGAACGGTCTTCCCGTGACCTGCGAGATCACGCTGACGAAGAAGGGCTCTCCGTCAAACATCTTCATATTGTCGATCTGGAATTGCGTTTCGTATTTCAATACGATATTTCCGTCATCGTCAGAGTACCATTTCGCATTTTTGAAAAAAGACGAAAGCATCGGGCTTTTCGCATCCATTATCTCAAGTGCCTCCGCTCTGTTTTTGAACGGTTTTAAAGTACGTATTTTCTGTCCAGCGCTTACTTGCGTGGCAGAAACAGTCTTTTTCGGTGCGGGGGTAGCACTTGGCTTAAACGCTCCGGGAGCATCTCCGCGGAACATATCGTCATCGTCCTCAGAGGCTGCCTTCAACTGCCGTCTTGCAGGTCTTGCCGTCTCTGCTTTTTCTTCATTAACAGTCTTTTCGGACGCTGCTTCGGGGGCTGGAGTCTGTATAACACCGGATGCGACCCTTCTCTCAAGAGATTCTATACGCGCAAGCATTGCCTCGGGTGACGACGACAGTCTCGCATCACACATTCTCACAAGGGCGAGCTCGGCAATTATCCTGCGGACCGCGTTCGAGCGGAGCATATTGGGATACGCCTCGTTAAGTATCTGCGTATGATAAGTCAACTGCTCTGTCGAAAATTGCTTTGCTATACGCGTTAACGCCTCGGTCTCACTGTCGGTAAGATCGAGATATCTTGCCGGCTCCTTTGCGGTCTTTACTATAAGCAGATCTCTGTATACGGAGATAAGCTCCTGCCAGAAGACCGTGAGGTCTCTTGACGATTGGACAGTTTCATCAACCGCGGCGAATATCTCCTCGTGATCCTTTCTCGCGATCGCGCTGACCACATCGAGCATCTTTTCACGTCCGCCTATTCCGACCGTATCGGCAACGAGCGCGTCGTCGATCAAGCGATGGCTTCCCGCACAAAGGTCGAGAAGGCTTATTGCGTCTCTCATTCCTCCCTGAGCGTGCTTGGCAAGGATAACTGCCGCACTCTCGGTTATCTCTATTCCCTCTCTCTCTGCTATGCGGAGAAGATGGTTTTTGAGGACCTCCGTAGTGATCCTGCGGAAATCAAATCTTTGGCAACGTGATATAATGGTTGCCGGGAGCTTATGAAGCTCGGTGGTTGCGAGGATGAATACAACGTGCTCCGGAGGCTCTTCAAGCGTCTTCAACAACGCGTTGAATGCACTTGGTGAGAGCATATGCACCTCGTCTATGATATAAACTCTGTATTTCAGACTCGACGGCGAGTATACTACCTCGTCACGAATATCTCTTATATTATCGACACCGTTGTTTGATGCCGCATCCATCTCAAGCACGTCGGTAGCGGATCCGTTTTCAACCGCAAGGCAAGCCGCACATCTGCCGCACGGATTTCCTCCCTCAGGCTCAAGACAGTTTACCGCCTTTGCGAGTATCTTCGCGCAGGTAGTTTTACCAGTTCCGCGCGATCCGCAGAAAAGATACGCGTGCGAAAATTTCTTGTTGTCAATTTCATACTTCAGAATTGACGTAATATGATCCTGACCGTAGACCTCGTCAAAGCTCTTCGGTCTCCATTTTCTGTAGAGTGCCTGATGCATATCTTTTCTCCTTTCACTGTATTTATGGTATAAAAAGCAAGCTACACTAAGCCCGGATGATTTTTTTTCGTAGGCAAGGCGTACCGAAAAAAGCAAAGCGAAGGCGTAGTTTCCTACGTCGAGCTGCTTTTGAGGAACAACGCAGCATACGGAAAAAAGCGCCGGGCGACCTTATATAAATTTAGTGTGCTGCAAAACGAGTACCATACACCGCAAAATCGAACCTCGCCTCCACGCGATCTTCGTACCCCCTGCTCAGGGCAGGCGCTCTCGCGGCACATCGGGTTAACCGCTTAATGCTGCTTGGTTCCCCATCTGACATGGTTCACAGCTCCCGATTGCGCAAGACCCACCCCTCAACACAAAGGATAAGACTCAATTCGAAAAGGTTTGACCCTCAAATGCGGGATCCACCCCTGCTGTAGCGGATTTCAGGTGCAGGGCTCCGCTAAGTCCCCGGCTGGTATGGCCTCGTTTCACAGCACACTCTGTGAATATGACGGCCCGAAAATCGGACCGTCATATATTATATCATATTAAAAAGAATTTTTCAATAGCTTTTTGAAAAAAATACTCCAAAACGCAAATCAAATTATCGATTTGAGATATTCATATCCGCGGCGGATGCCATCGATACAGTCATCCTTTCCCTCGTATTCGATCGAAACGTATCCGTCGTATCCCGCTTTTTTCAGAACCTCGATGCACTTTTTGACGTCAACGTCTCCGTCTCCGACTGCGGCTCCCTGCCAATAATTGCATCCGCGTGACACTCCCCAGCCCTCTTTCTTCTCTCGGCTGAGATAAAAGTCCTTCGCGTGAACGTGGATCGCGTAGGGGGCTACTCGCGAGACGGCGGTCACGTTATCCTCGTCTACGCAGACGAAGTTACCGATGTCAACGAGAAGACCGTAGTTTTCGTGTCCTACGGCATTGAAAAGTCGCTCCATTCTATCACTGTCCTGAGCCACGAGACCGTGGTTTTCCGAGCAGGTACGGATGCCGAGCGTGGCTGCATATTCGGTTATTTCTCTGGCGCTTTTCGCAAGTGTCGGGAGCATAGCATCAAAGCTTCTGACCGCTCCTGTTTTTGGAACTGACCAGCACACGTCGTGGCGCATTGTCGGTGCGCCGAGGATAGCGGCGATATCAAGCTGCTCCTTAAGTCTTGCCACCTCAACGGCATTCGCCTCGTCGCTTCCCTTGTAAAGATCTGCGTTTACGGTGTAGGAAACGATCGGCATTCCCACCGCCTCCGCCCTCTCGCAAAGCTTTTTGGCAAGGGCGCTTCTCTCATCAAAGGTCTCGCCCGGCAGAGGCGTGAATTCTATGCCCTCGATGCCTATCTCGTGCGCTTTATCTATCATTCCGAGATGATCTATCTTTCCTGAATTCAGATACTGCTGAAATGAATATGAGGTTACTGAAATCTTCATTTGTTTTTCTCCTTGTTGATCGGGTTTGTATATGGCGATTATACCACCGCAAAGAACATTTTGTAAATAATACTGTTACCGCTGATATTTAATACATTTACAGATTTTAGCACCAACCTATATTTCCGTTACGGTGTCCTCTGTTCTTCTTTTGGGAACAACGTAGTCCAGGTATTCATCGAGATAGTATTTGATGCTTTCATCGGCATCCTCTACGCGACTTTTGTGGGTCGGATAGCCGAAGCCGATAGCCGTTACAACTCTGAACTCGTCGGAAATATTCAAAAGCGAACAAAGCTCGTCCACCCTTACGCTTCCGAGTATGCATGAGCCAACACCGTGAGCGAAGGCGCTGAGAGTGAGATTGGAGGTTGCAAGACCTGCATCATAATCCGTAAAACGTGACTCAAGCTCCCTTGCGGAAAGAACTACGACAAACATTGTCGGTCTTTCGCCCGCCTTAGGTCTTCCGAGTCCATCCGGGAGCGCTCCGCCCCAGCTTGTTATATCGAAAATTGCGTTTACAGTTTCAGATGTGCGGACGTAGATATATCTGAGCGGCTGGCGGTTCATCGCACTCGACGAGAGATACGCTGATCTTTTCATATCCTCGACGACCTCGTCGGGGATCGGTCGCGACTCGTCAAAACGGCGATACGTCCTGCGCTCCTCAAGTAATTTCATAAGCTCTTGCGTGTTCATTATTTACCCCTTTTAGTGACACTCGTACCAGTTCTCTCCGCTCTGCGCTTCTACCTTGAGCGGAACTGTGAGTGACGTTGCGTTTTCCATTTCATTTTTGAGTATTTCAAGAACTGTCTGTGCGTGTTCTCTCGGACACTCGACCAAAAGCTCGTCGTGTACCTGGAGAAGAAGCTTTGCTCCAAGTCCGCTTTCCTTGAGCTTTTTATCGACGTTTATCATTGCGATCTTAATAATATCTGCGCTACTTCCCTGTATTGGGCTGTTCCTTGCAACTCTCTCACCGAAATTGCGGAGCATTTTATTGGGTGCTGAAAGCTCGGGAATATAACGGCGGCGCGAGAACATCGTTGTCGTATAACCGTCCGCTTTCGCGCTCTCTATCGTGTCCTCGAGATATTTTTCAAGCCCCTGATAGCTTGAAAGGTAGCTATCAATGTATTCCTTTGCCTGCGCACGGGAGATCTTAAGATCCTCCGCAAGCGAGAAATCTCCCATTCCGTAAAGGATTCCGAAATTTATCGCCTTTGCCCTTTTTCTCATCTCGACGGTCACGTTCTCGGGAGTTACGCCAAACACACGGCAGGATGTTGCGGTATGGATATCCTCACCCGACACGAACGCTGCGGTCATATGCTCGTCTCGCGACATGTGCGCGAGCACGCGAAGCTCGATCTGCGAGTAGTCGGCATCGATGAGCACGTGATCCTTATCGGTTGCGGTGAAATATTTGCGGAAGCGTCTGCCCGCCTCGGTTCTTATCGGTATATTCTGAAGATTGGGATTGACAGAGGAAAGTCTTCCCGTTGCCGTTCCCGTCTGCTTGAAGGTGGTATGACATCTCGAATCCTCGCCGATGGTCTTTAGCAGACCGTCTACGTAGGTTCCCTTGAGCTTGGTCACCTGTCTGTATTCAAGTATATCGTCGATTATCGGGTGGTATTTGCGTAGTCTTTCAAGCACCTCGGCATTAGTCGAGTAGCCGGTTTTAGTCTTTTTACCGTGAGGGAGCATGAGCTTTTCGAAAAGCACCTCACCGAGCTGCTTTGGCGAGCTTATATTAAACTCCTCGCCTGCTGCCATATATATTCTCGATTCGAGTGCGGAGGCGATCCCGTCAAGCTCGACCCCGTACTGCACAATTCCGTCGCAATCGACCTTACAACCCTCTATCTCCATATCGCAAAGGACTGCGGCCAGAGGCATTTCTACGTCATAAAGCAAAGCTTTCTGTCCGCTCTCGTTCAGTCTTTCGTCAATCCTTTCCCACATTCTTGCAACGTAGAAGGTATGAGGAATATTTTCTTCGACTATCTCGCCGAGATATGTCGTTGCAAGTCGGTCTATCGAGTACGTATTCTGATTGGAATCGTCAACGTACGCGCCGAGCATAACGTCAAAAAAGCAGTTTCTCCAATGTATGCCGTAATTCTCAAGAGCCTGATATACGGTCTTACAATCGAGACAAATTATCTTTTTTGAATTAAGAAAATCGGTGAGAGCTGAATCGGGAGTATCTATTTTGTATACCGTCTTACCGTCACAGACAGTTGCAGATTCACCGTCAAAGTCGAAGGCGTAGACATCCCCGGAAAGAGTGGAAAGCTTGTCTGAGCCTATTTCTTTTATTTCAAAGCCCGCCTCGGTCTGTGCTGCCTCGATCTCCTCTTCCTTATCAAGCCCAAGCTTTTTGATCGCTCCGAGAAGCTCGTAGCGAAGAAGGAGCGCCTTTGTTTCCTTGCGGTCGATTCCCTTATACGCAATATCGTCAAGGGATATACCCAAAGGCACCTCTGTGCAGATAGTTGCGAGCGTTTGCGATGTGTATGCGCTCTCCTTGCCCGTGATGAGCTTGTTTTTCACGGAATTGGTAAGACCCATGGTTTCGATATTCTCATATATTCCGTCAAGGCTTCCCTGCTCGGCGATCAGCTTGAATGCGGTCTTCTCTCCGATACCCGGCACTCCGGGAATATTGTCGGAGCTATCGCCCATAAGAGCCTTTACGTCCACGTATTGCTCTGCTCCTACTCCGTATTTTTCACGGAAAGCAGCGCGGTCAAATACCACTGTGTCGGTATTAGTCGCTAGAAGCACTCTGGTTTTGTCGCTTATGAGCTGGAGTGAGTCTCGGTCTCCTGTCAGAACGTACGCCTCGGTCTCCTCGTCGGCGTTTTCCGCCATTTTTGAGAGAGTTCCGAGAATATCGTCCGCCTCATAGCCCTCAAGCTCGAGAACAGATATTCCCATAGCGCGACAGATCTCCTTAGCCGCGGGAAACTGCTTTATCAGATCCTCGGGACTCGGCTTTCTGCCTGCCTTGTAATCCGCGTACATCTTATGGCGGAAGGTGGGCGCCTTAAGATCAAACGCAACCGCTATATAGTCGGGAGCGAGGCTCTCGAGCTGGCGCGTAAGCACGTTGACGAAGCCAAAAATGGCGTTGGTCGGAAAACCGTCCTTCGCAGAGAGAAATCTTATTCCGAAAAACTGACGGTTGAGGATACTGTTACCGTCGATACAAAGCAATTTTTTCATAAATTAATTCTTTGCTCCTTAAGCGTTTAATACAAAAAAATTATATCATTATTTACCCCTCTTGTCAAGGAATATGCGTCTTATTTTTCAAAAAACAGGGGCTTTTGCGCATTGCGGTCGCACAGCAATCTTTTACAGTGAAATCCGAATATAAGTAGACAAAAAAAATAAAAATTTTGTGTTTTTGTTATTGACATCGCCGAACGGGTATGTTATAATTATAATAATCAGTGAAAAATCCAAAATTTATTGAATAAAACGTCCGCAGGACATTTGAGGAGGAAAAAATGAGCAGAAAACTTTTGGCAATCGTATCAGCACTTTTAATCGCGGCTTCCCTTTGCGCGTGTAACAATGGCGGCAATGAAGGATCAACCGAGAATGGAACAATAGATATCAACAATGAAACCAACCAGGGCAACGGTGAGCCCGAGACAAATGAGCAGGGCGACGAGATCGGACCCGGCACAACGACAGAGATCGGTGACCCCGGTGAGTACTCTTACACAGAGTGCAACGAGACTGTTTACGTAAACAATCCCGACAGTGCTGTTACTCTCCGTTCCGCTACTTACGAGGCTATGGATTCCATCAAGCACGGCACCGAGCTTACAAGAATAGGCTTGAGCACGGACAGTGCAAACTACTGGAGCAAGGTCATCTACCAGGAGAAGGAGTACTACGTTGCTTCCAAGTTCCTTACAGATATCAAGGATGCTGACGAGGGCTTTGTTGAGGTCAGCAAGACAGTTACTCTTAACGAGACCAATGCCACATACCTTAACATCCGTAACGTTCCCTCTATGAATAGCTCTGTAATCGGCTCCTTCAAGGTCGGCGATGAGATCAAGGTTGTTGCTGAGAACACCACCACCGGCTGGTACAAGGTTGAGTATACTCCTTACGGTACCACCGAGGTAGCTTACGGTTACGTTGTTTCCGACGCTAAGTACTACGTTCAGGACGAGGCTGCTGAGACCGATCCCGCAGAAGATACAGGAGACGCTGAGACAGAGCCTTCCGCAGGTAAATAATCAATGAAAATAATTACGGAGACGCACAAGCGTCTCCGTTTTTTTATTTTTTCTTGTTTGTTGGTTTTCTTGGAGGAATATTTCCCTTTCCCTGCGGCTTATTTCCCTTTTTCTTTTTAATAGCAGAAAAGCCGAACTGCCCTATCTTTTTGCCAAGCTCGAAGTATTCTCCGTGTGCAAATGCGGCAAGACCCGCGCGGGAGAGGTCGAGCTTCCCGTTTTTGTCAAGCAGAGTCTCGTCGACGTCGACTGCAACGATGTCTGCCAGGAACATATCGTGCGTGCCGAGTGGTACTATCTCTGTCACCTTGCATTCAAGCGAGAGCGGACACTCTGCAATAAGCGGACAGGAGACTTCGTTTGCCTCCTCCTTTGTCAAATTGCATTTTGCAAACTTATCGACCTTTGCGCCTGTGTATATTCCGCAATAGTCCGCGCTCTTAATAAGCCTTGACGGTGTGAGATTCAGCACGAACTCTCCGCTTTCCTTTATTATGTTATACGAATGTCGCGACGGGCGCATAGAGATATATGTTTTCGGGGGTATGGTATTGATTATTCCCGTCCATGCAACCGTGATTATATTGGATTTTTCCATATCACCGCAGCTCACCATTACGGGAGGCAGAGGAGCTATGAGCGCCCCGCCCTTCCATTTTATTTTTGCCATTTTTCTGTCCTTTACACTTTATTTGACCGCGTCGTGCTTGCGCCAGCGGAAGTTACCCCAGACTCCGTTTACCTCACTGAAATATACGAAGGAATTCGGATATTTGCGCGAGAGCTTGATAAGCTCATCCATCTGGTTTATATTAATGATCGTAACGATCATTGATTTTTCCTCGCCCGTGAACATTCCCTTGCAATCCATCAGAGTCGCTCCGTGCTTGAGATTGAGGAGAATATCGTCCTTGAACTGCTCGGGATCGCTTGTGATTATTCTGACCTCGACCGCATTTCTTGTGGTCTTGAGTACGGAATTCATCGCAAGATTGAAGATAAGAGTCTGAATTACCGACATAATTACGCTCTCGATATTTCTGTATACAAAGAATGATATCCCAATCGTCACGTAGCAGAATATCGAAATAAGTGTTTCAATATTCATATAAGGCTTCTTCTTTTGCACGATGCAGGCGATAATATCGACTCCTCCCGTGCTGCCGCCTATCCTTATCATTATCGCTGTTCTTACACCAAGCATGATTCCCGATGCAAATACCGCTATCCACACGTGATTATCGGTCACGTATTCGTACATATTTATCTTCTCCATAACGATCATCGCAACCGACGATACGACCGTGAACAAAGACGTGTATATGACGTATCTTCTGCTGATAAAGAACCACGCTATAATAAGCAGAGGCACGTTTATCGCCAAGGAGACGTAACCCATATTTATTTCGGTAAGCTTTTGTACCATCATAGAGATTCCGTCAACACCGCTCGGTGCGAAGTTTGCGGGATTTACAAACGTGTAAAGAGCAACTGCGGAGAGAAATGCCGCAATTACTATAAGTAGAATATCCGTTACTGTTCTGACTACTTTTTTCATTTTTTACTCCTTGGAGATCGGTGCATAAAATTATATCACAAGTACTGCTAAAAGTCAAGTTTTTTAAAAAAAGCTCTTGAATAGCGTATGAAAAAGTGATATAATTTAATCCGTTAAAGCAAAGATCGGAGATGACGATATGAATTACACCTTTTCCAATAAGATCGCGAATCTCAAACCCAGCGCGATTCGTGAAATACTGAAGGCTCCCGCAACGCCCGACACGATAAGCTTTGCGGCAGGCAACCCCGCGCCCGAGTCATTCCCTGTGGAGGATATGGCGAGAATTTCTGCGTCTATTTACGCGGAGTCACCGACTCTCGCCCTCCAATACGGCGCGACTGACGGATATACTCCTCTGCGCGATCTCATTGCAAAGAGACAAAAGGCAAAATTTAATATTGGAAAATCGATTGCTGACGGTGACGCATTTGATGACACTACTATGATCGTCTCGGGTGGTCAGCAAGGCATTGAGCTTGCCTGCAAGGTATTTTGCAACGAGGGTGACGCGGTCATATGCGAAAATCCGACCTTTATCGGCGCTCTCAATGCGTTCCGATCTAACGGAGCGACTCCCGTGGGTGTCACTCTTGAGGACGACGGAATGAATATCGAGGAGCTTGAAGAGACGATCAAAAACACGCCGAACGCAAAGCTCATTTACGTTATTCCGAACTTCCAGAATCCTGCCGGAATCTGCACGTCTTACGAAAAGCGAGTGAGAATTTATGAGCTTGCTAAAAAGTACGGTCTTATGATACTCGAGGACAACCCCTACGGAGAGCTTCGCTTTGCGGGTGAGGATATCCCAAGTATCAAAAGCTTTGACGATGAAGGTATCGTCATCTATTGCTCGACCTTCTCGAAGATACTGTCTGCGGGTATGCGCGTGGGATTTGTTATCGCTCCCGATACCGTGGCTTCCAAAATGGTCGTTTCAAAGCAGACGAGTGACGTTCACACGAATCTCTTCTTCCAGATACTCTGTTACAGATATATGACCGAGTGCGACCTTGAAGGACACATCGAGGATATCCGCAAAATTTACAGACACAAGTGCAATCTCATGCTCGAATGTCTTGAGCGCGATATGCCCGAGTGCATCAAATTCACACGCCCCGAGGGAGGTCTCTTTATCTGGGGTACTCTTCCCGACGGTATTGATGCGAATGCATTTATCAAGGCGGCGACCGAGCGCAACGTCAGGATCGTTCCGGGCGCGACCTTCAACTGCGACACAGAGGCTCCTTCACAGTCCTTCCGCCTCAATTACAGCACTCCCTCCGACGAGCAGATAATCGCGGGCGTCAAGGTACTCGGTGAGCTTGCAAGAGAATTTGTATGAAATCTCTTGACAAATAAATATTTCGGTGATATAATAAGTCATCAAACCAAAGACGAGGATTAGTAAGCATCTTCCCTTCTGTTCAGAGAGCCGCCGTGGGTGCGAGTGCGGTCAGAAGACAATGCCGAATGGACCTTTGAGGGCAAACGGAAAGCGCGCAGGCGTGAGTATGGGCGACGTTGGCAGCGTTAATGCATTAAAGTGGCGTTTGCAATAGGATATATGTCTTGTTTGCCGTGAAAATTTCTTGCAGACAAGGCGCACCGCAAAAAGCCAGGCGAAGACATAGTTACCTATGTCGAGCCGCTTTTGAGGAGCAACGCAGTATCCAAGGAAATTTTACGCAAACGCAAACCGGGTGGTACCGCGGATTATTCTAGTTTAGTTAATTCGTCCCCGACAGTGAAATCTGTCGGGGACTTTTATTTTAAATACTATTAAAGTGAGGATAAATACTATGTTTCAAAACACACCTATTTCCTACTCTGGCGTTCAGCCGAGCGGAAATTTAACTATCGGAAATTATCTCGGCGCGATAAAGAACTTTTCGACCTATTCCGAAAAGTACAAGTGCTTTTACTGCGTTGTTGACGAGCATGCCATCACTGTTCGTCAGGTCCCCGCAGACCTTCGCCGCCGCACATACGAGACATTAGCTCTCTATATGGCTTGCGGACTTGATCCCGAAAAGAATACCCTCTACGTTCAGTCACACGTCAAGGAGCATGCCGAGCTTGCATGGATCTTAAATTGCTTTACGGGCTTTGGCGAGCTTTCAAGAATGACTCAGTTCAAGGACAAATCACAGAAGCACGCCGACAACGTAAACGCGGGACTCTTTACCTACCCCGTGCTTATGGCATCCGATATTCTGCTTTATCAGACAGACGTCGTTCCCGTCGGTATCGACCAGAAGCAGCACGTTGAGCTTTGCCGCGACATCGCGACACGCTTCAACGCGATCTATCCCGACACCTTCACTATTCCCGAGCCTATTATGGCAAAGAGCGGCGCGAAGATAATGTCTCTTGCCGACCCGACCAAGAAAATGAGCAAATCCGACGAGAACACTAACGCCGTCGTTTATATTCTCGACGACAGAGACACCATCATACGCAAGTTCAAGAGAGCGGTCACCGACTCCGACACCTGTGTTCACTATGCAGAGGGTAAGGACGGCATTAACAACCTTATGACCATTTATTCGGTATTCACGGGCAAGAGCCTTGAGGAAATCGAGCGCGAGTTTGAGGGTAAGGGCTACGGTGACTTCAAGATGGCTGTTGGTGAGGTATGCGCCGATGCGCTCGCTCCCGTTCAGCAGAAATTCAACACCTTTATGTCCGACAAGGCACAGCTCGAGGCACAGATGAAAAAGGGCGCGGAGGAGGCTTCTTACGTTGCTCGCCGCACTCTTTCCAAGGTTCAGAAAAAGCTTGGATTCGTTCAGATAAGATAAATTTCTACTTTTTTAAATCAGAGTATTGACATTTCTATGCCGACGTGGTATAATCGCATTACACGGTCAGATGACCGTGTAATGCGATTGCTTTTAGCAAACAGGACATAGAATTCACAGTCGGGAGGAAAATGATGTCTGACAAAACAAAAAAGATAGTTGCTATCATTGTGGTCATACTTGTTTTTACACTAACCGCAGTTGTATCCCTTAATCTTCCAATATCCGAAGAGAAGGCAGAAAAATCCGCTACTGAGTTTTTTGATGCACTGCACAACGGCGACGTTAAAAGGGCGAAACAATATCTTCATCCTAATCACGCTATGATCGATGATCTTTCAATAAGACCTGATGCCGACTCGGTCGTTTTTTTGAACTATTATCAGGCAGGCATTAAAAGCTCGAATGAAAATTTCAAACAAAATTGCCTGTATATACGGTTTAAGAGCGGTGGGCATGAGTATTTCGGCCTTATAGCCTTCAAGAAGAACCTTGCGGGATTTGGAATATCGGATTTCATATACTCGTCTGAAGACTTCTTTATAAACCAATGATTTCGGAAAGGAGCTTTTAAAATGAAAGAACTGATCAAGGTTGAAGGCCTTTCAAAAACCTTCAAGCTGTCAAAAAAACAGCAAAAGATCGAAAAGACCAATTCGACAGTGCGCCGCGCGGTCAACAATCTCTCCTTTGAGGCATACGAGGGCGAGATCTACGGATTGTTAGGCCCAAACGGCGCAGGAAAAACTACGACGCTCCGTATGCTCGCGACCCTCATCAAGCCCGATTCGGGTGACGCGTTCATCGACGGCTACAGTATAGTCAAGGAGCCTGATGTGGTGCGCTCGAAGATAGGATTCCTTACAAGCGAATTAAAGCTTGAGGAATTCTTTACACCGAACTATCTTTTTGATTTTTTCTCCTCCCTTCACGGTATTGCTCCGGAGAAGGCTGCAAGTAGAAAAAAAGAACTTTTCTCTCGCTTCGGCATCGATAGATTCGCCGAGGTAAAGGTTGCTGATCTCTCCACAGGTATGAAGCAGAAGGCTTCTCTTGCCATCTCGCTCGTCCACAATCCCGATATAGTTATTTTCGACGAGCCGACGAACGGTCTTGACGTTATTACCGCTAAGGTGGTGACGGACTTCCTTTTATACCTTAAAGAGCAAGGAAAGACGGTCATCGTTTCCACACATATCTTCAGTCTTATTGAAAAGATATGCGACAGAGTCGGTATCATAATAAACGGACAGATGGTCGTATCCGGCGCTCTCGGTGAGATATGCAACGGAAAGACGCTTGAGGACAGATTCTTCGACATATACCTTGAATACGAGGGAGGTGAGGCATAATGAAAAACAATGCTATACTCACTATCTTCAAAAAGGAGCTTGCTCGCTTTTTCAAGGACCGCAGAACTCTTATTGCCCTTCTGATGCCGGGATTACTGATCTATGCGATCTACTCTCTTATGGGCGGCGCTATGAGTGATGCGTTTATGCCCGACGAGGACTACAAGCCCATCGTCTACGTAGCAGAAGCTCCCGAATATCTCGGAGATATCCTTACCGATGCGCTTTTTGATGTAAACGAATCAAAGAACATTGATGCGGAAAAGCAACAGATCGTTGACGGAAATGCCGACGTGCTTATCATCTTCCCCGAAAACTTCACGGAGAATATGCTTGCATACTCTCCCGAGTCAGGTATGCCTGCCCCGAATATCGAGATATATTACAACTCCTCAAGCACCAATTCGGCGATGGGATATCAGAATGTTGTCGCAATGCTTGATGCGTTTGAGTCGTCGATGACGAACAAGTTCGATATCAATTTCCCTGTGTCCGAGGATCAGACCTTTGACCTTGCAACCGCGGACGATATGACGGGTATGATCTTCTCGATGATAATGCCCATGCTCCTCGTTATGCTTCTCTTCTCGGGCTGTATGGCGGTTGCCCCCGAATCCATCGCGGGCGAAAAGGAGAGAGGAACGATCGCGACTCTTCTTATCACTCCGACAAAGCGTTCTCATATCGCTATCGGAAAGATACTCGCGCTCTCGCTTATGGCACTTATTAGCGGTGCGTCCAGCACTCTCGGTGTCGTACTCTCTCTGCCAAAGCTTATGGGCGGCACGATGGAGATCGACGGAAGCGTTTACGGTGTCACCGATTACGCTATGGTCGCACTCGTAATCCTTTCAACCGTTCTCGTACTTATTACAGTGATCTCAATAATTTCTGCTTATGCAAAAACCATCAAGGAGGCAGGCACATACGTCACTCCACTTATGATAGCATCTATGCTTATAGGTCTTTCCGGCATGATGGGCGGTGCGGCGCAAAATCCCCTTCTCTATTTGATTCCGCTCTTTAACAGCGTGCAGAGTATGATCGGAATATTCTCATTCGAAGGAAATCTCCTGCACGTTCTTATAACCGTTGGCGCCAATATCGCCGTCACGGCTGTGGGTGTATTCGTTCTGACCAGAATGTTCAACAGTGAGAAAATTATGTTCAATAAATAATCATTTCAAATCAGCCTCGCTATCGCGAGGCTGATTTTGCAATATCCTTACATTTTTGCAATATGTTTATAGTTTTATTTCCCTTATCTTTATTGACACCGGTTTTAATGAATGGTATAATTTAGTTAAGGACTGAAATGTCTTTCCTGCAATTTCATTAAAGAAAGGATTTTTGTTATGTACGATTTCAAGCCCCCTTATTTAGGCGCAGCATATTACCCCGAGTCCTGGCCTCGCGAGGAGATCGACGCCGACCTTGACAGACTCGTGTCTCACGGACTCAACACCGTCCGTATCGCGGAATTCGCCTGGAGTACGATGGAGCCCGAGGAGGGCAAATACGACTTTTCTCTCTTCCGTGAGGTAGTAGATAAATGTAAGGCTCGCGGTATCGCGGTCGTTATGTGTACCCCCTCTGCAACTCCCCCCTCTTGGATGGAGCATAAATATCCCGAGGTTATGGCTGAATATTCGGGAAGACACGCAACTCACGGCGCGCGCCGTAATAGCTGCCCGACAAACAAGACCTTCCGTTATTTCTGCGCCAAGATCGTTGATGAGATGGCAAAAGAATTCTGCAATGACGAAAACGTTATCGGCTGGCAGCTTGATAACGAGATATCCACGCTTTCCAATCAGGCGGGATGCAACTGTCCCTCCTGCAGAGCGGGCTGGACCGATTATCTCAAAAAGAGATACGGCACCATACAGGCTCTCAACGACGCTTGGGAACATTATACCTGGTCTTTGAATTTCTCCTCTTTTGAAGAGGTCGACGCGGTGAACAACGTCGGAGGTATGTCCCCCGCCCATATGACCGCTTGGGAGGAATATAAAAACGAGTGCTATATAGATTTTCTTCTCGATCAGGCAAAAATTCTCAGAAAATACACGGATAAGCCCATAGGTACCGATATGATGCCTGTATATCAGTTTGATATTCAGGGTATAAACCAACATATGGACGTAGCACAGTTTAATCACTATTCGGGTCCCTTGGGCGCACAAGCGTGGATGGATACCTACCGTCTCGCTTGCGACAAGTTCTGGGTAACCGAGACCTCTACCTGCTGGGCGGGTGCAAACAATCCCCTCGGTCCTCGAGGCAAGGGATTTTGCAAGGCAAACACCCTCTCAAGCTTTGCGCTTGGAGGCGAGCTTGTATCCTATTGGCTCTACCGCTCGCACAAGGGCGGTCACGAAATGGGACACGGCTCTGTCATAGACGCCTGGGGCAACGATATGCACACAAGCGACGAGGTGCGCGCGCTTTCACGCGATCTTGACGCGCTCCGTCCTATGGTCACAGGAACCAAGCTCAAAAAAAGCGGCCTCGCTATCGTTCACGGTCACCGCGCTTATATGATGTCTAAATACGCGTCTATGATCTCTATGGGCGTCGACGGCTTCGACTATCAGGGAGATATGGCGAGAACGACCTACGATCCCCTGCGTTCAAGACACTACCGTCCCGATATGATCTCGATGTATCACGATCTCACACCCTACAAGGTAGTCGTCACCTACAGAACCTATACCCTTGAGGAGGCAGACTTCCTTGACCGTATTATGCCTTGGGTAGAAAACGGCGGTACTTGGATCGTAGGTCCTCTTACCGACATTTTCACAAAGGATTGCTCCAAATACAGACACGGTCCCTTCGGTCACCTTGAAAAGTGGGCTGACATAAAGAGAAAATTCTATATGCCCGCGCCCAATAATTTCGAGTGGGCAAATACCAAGCGGCCCTGCACGTCCATCACTCTTGAGGACGGCAGAACTCTTGACACAAAGCCCGTGATCTACGACGCGTTCGTTCCCGGTGAGGGCGCGACTGTTCTCGGTAAATACGCGGCAGGCGGCGACGAATATCTTGAGGGATATGCAGCTATAACAGAAACAAAGGTTGGCAAGGGTCGCATCATTATGATGGGTGCCGCGCTTGAAGGAGATAGCTGGGCAAGCTTTATCGGCGGCATACTTGCCGAACACGGTATCCACCCGATCACAAGCGGTGACCCCAACGTAGTAAGCTCTGTTCTTGAGGGCGAGTACGGCACGGTATTCTGCGCAATTGAAGGCAAGGAGCTTGAAGCAAAGATAATAATTCCCTTCGCATCCACTGATATACTCACAGGAAGAAAGTATTCCGAGGGCGAGGTCGTGAATATGGCTAAATACGAGTGCATATTCGCGAAAAAGGACTGACAGAGGAGGTCTTGATATGACCGCATCCGATTTTGATAAGCTTTTTGAAAACGGAGAATACATCTCGAATACGAGATTCATTCTCGCAAGCGGCAAATACGACGGCAAGGGCGCGACTCTCATCGCGCCTCTTGGCGTTGAGATTATTTCCTCCGACGTTATCCTTAAGGATCTCAACGTCAAAGGCAAAATAACGATTTCAAGTGACGTATCCGACGTTATTATAGAAGGATGCTCTGCAAACGATATCCTTTCATACGGCTCTTACGTTGAAATAAGAGAAAACAAGCTTGAGGGCAACATTAAGCTCTCCGGTGAGTGCTGTCTTATCGCGCAGAACGAGGTCGCGGGCGAGATTTCGGTAAACGAATCTTATAACTGCTCCGTGATACTCAACAAGGCAAATTCCGTCAGCGCAAAAAACAACAAGGACGTTTTCATTATAGATAACGAGGTATCGGGTACGCTCTCTCTCGTCGCTAACGACAGAGTAATTGCAGACGGAAATAGGTATGAATACTTAGACTCGTCCGGCAATCTGAATGAAAACGGAGACACTCTCCACGACGTTGACGAACGAGTTGAGTTCGGCGCTTGCGAAAAACTACTTCCCCACACCGACAAGGACCTTTTCGTCGGTATGTCTCGTCGCTCCCGCGTTCGCGACGCCGAGATGGGAGAATTACCCGTTACCGAATACGTCAGAGAAAAGGCGGCTTCCGAAAGCGTTGTTATACTCGCTCCGGGCGCCTATTCATCTGATACTCTTAAGCTTGAAAATGAGCATAGCCATACTACTCTTTACGCCTACGGCGCACTCCTTGAACAGACAACGTACGATACGATCTACTCCTCGTCCCTTCTGTCCGATCTTGAGATCAAGGGTCTTACCGCGGCATACGCATTGCAGTCGGCTTATCAGCTTCACGTTATTTCAAAGGATGACGAAAAGAAGGAGGCGACCTTCGTCTGCGCAGCGGGAATGTGCCTCGATCCGGGTCCCGGGAAAGGCAGACTCTTTGTAACAGAAGGAGCGCAAGCATACGGATTTTCTCTTTACAGCGATCTCTATCCTTGGGGAACTCTCAAAAGCGAGTCGATAAGGCGCAATGATGACGGCACCGTAACTTATGGCTTTAACGATGAAAATTACGACCGAATAAAGCTTGGTGACGTTGTAAGCCACCGTCTCTCATCCCCTACCGCATCGGCATTCAGCATGGTCTCTAACCGCAACGTGACATTAAAGGACGTGACCCTTTACGGTATCTCCTGCGGCCTTGCGTTCGTTGAACATGAAAGCCAGAATTCGACACGTTATATCCGAGTTCATAACACCAATCACTCCCCTTACGTTATTGACCGTGAGACATATGAGCTTTACGAAGCTCTTGAGGAAAAATACGGCATTGATCTTGAGATCTCAATTGACGAGCTTGGAAGATATCGCGGAGCTATCCCGCGCGTAGGCTCTGTCGATGCAACACACGTTATGGCTTGTGCGGAGGGCGTTACCGCCATATCCTGCCTGTTTGAAAATATGTGTGACGACGGCTCAAACCACCGCTCATCAAGCGGCAGACTTCATTCTCTGACCGATAACGGAGACGGAACCACCACGCTTGAGTATAAAAACAGCCTCGGATCCGTATACGCTAAGCATTACGGCGGCACGGTAGGCGGCGTATGCCGCGCCTTCAGAGAGGGCGACAGAGTTTACGCCTACACCTCAAAGGGTCAGCTTCTCTGCGACACACCTGCGCTTGAACCCTCACGCGAGGTCGGTAAAGGCATCAACGAGGTCACGGGAGGCGAATATACGGTATACGCGACAAAGGTCAAAACGAGTGATCTTTGCTTGAAAGTCCTCAAAGGATACGACCTCTCCGACAACCACTATGAGATAGAGCATAAGGTCTTTGTCGACAACACAGACCGAAACTCTCAGGGCTTCCGCTTTGATAACGTGCTTGTTCAGGGCATACGCTCGCGCGGATTTATGGTCAAGGCTCCTAACGGAACTATCTCTCATACGACCTACCGAAATCTCGATATGGCGGCGGTTGCCTGTAAGGCAGAGGTCGATTGGGGCGAGAGCACCATCGCGAAGGATATCACGATATCGCACTGTCTCTTCGCCAACACGGGACGCTTCAACAATATGCCCGACATCAAGATGTACGCGCCCGTGATAATTCAGAGCCTTTGCAAATACGTCGGCCCAAATTCCCTTCTTCACAGCAATATCGTTATCGATCACAATAAGTTTATGAATTGCCAGAATAAAAGAGCAATTTACGTAAACTCGGTGCGCGACGTCAAGATCACCGATAACGTATTCTGTCCAATTGAGAACGAGAGCGAGGACAACCTCGGTATCTCTATCGACGTTGAAACGGCTATGAACGTTGAGATCTCGGGCAATACCTACTCACCGAATGTTAAAACACCGCTTGATGCGATCTCTGTCACGAACGCATGCGGCATATACGGCAAGGACGTTGAGGATGAGAACGGTAATCCGCTTATTCCCGATTCGGTTTTCGAATACGAGCCCGATTAATTTCAGTCAACGACCAAATAAAAGAGCATCCACCGAATTGGTGGATGCTTTTTTGCACCTTTTGTGTTGAATTAAGTTAAGTTTACTTAATCTCTTCAAGCTTCTTTTTCTTCATAGGACGGAGAGTCTTCGGATCAAGCGCCGCGCAGACGATAACGGCAAACACACCCGTAAGAATGGCATTAGGCAACATATACGAAGCGTTATAGACAAGCGAATAGTGCCATACGTTCATTCCTTCGGGAGCGTACGAGCCCCAGAGGATAACGCCCGAGAGGAAGCTTGATACAAATCTGATAAGACATACCGCGACCGCTCCAAAGCAATATCCTACGAGCCTGTGCTTTCCGAAGGGCTTAGCGAAAAGTCCCGCAAGACCGACTACCGTGAATGCGATAAGATAGTCGAGCAATATGCAAAGCACGAGCGCCCACCAGGTATTTGCGGGCGGGATGTAAAAGCCGAGAAGCATCTGAAGCAGCGAATAAACGAAGCCGACGCCAAGTCCCCACGCAGTTCCCCGTCTGTAGGAATAGTAGGCTATCGGGAGCATACTGATAGTTATCGTTCCGCCGAAAACAAGCAGTGCGCCCACCCCCGTGATCGCATTCAACCATACGCAAAGAAGCTCTATAACGTATGCCAAAGCGATAATGACCGCGCCCTCCGCAATGCAGAGGATCTTTTCTTTCATTGTGTTTTTCATTTTGTTCCTCCTTGGAAAATAAAAAAATTCATCCGCACGAAAAATCACGGTGGGATGAATTTCACGATCCAAAGATCACAAAATATATCTTAAAATCTTCCTACGCCGGTATTATCCGTATCAGGTGCAAGGGTTCGGAGCCTTCCGTCTCAGCCGTCTTGTGACAGCACCCCTGATTTTTTATGCGGTTGTTCGTTGAGTTTCTCAACGGTGTTATTATATCACCCAAAGCTATGCTTGTCAACATTATTTTTCAAAAAAATCATTTTGTCCGCAAAAATATGTACATGCCGAGCCCTCATATACTCGTTACATCAAGGAGGACGGATTTATACCGTCCTCGGAACGGAGTATATTTCAATGGTTATTTTTTCTCTCATACTCGCCGCACTCACAAAGCTGCTCTCACCGGTCCTCGGCATAAGCACCCAGCAATCCTTCCCTCCCGCACTTTCAAGCGAGGAGGAAAAGCAATGCTTTGCGCTTATGAAAAATGGTAATGAGGATGCAAGACAGAAGCTTATCCTCCATAATTTGCGGCTTGTTTCGCATATAGTCCGCAAGTATTATTCGACCAACAAAAATCAAGAGGATCTCGTCTCTATCGGCACGATAGGTCTTGTCAAGGCGGTTGACACCTTCAACACAGACAACGGCACGAGATTTGCTACCTATGCGGCAAAATGTATTCAGAATGCTATCCTATCATAACGGACTTTTTTGGAGCATATGACGCAGATAAAGTTCCATATGATCAAAAATGGCGTGTATTCCAGCAATTAGGCGAGCAAACATACTTGATGGTACA
>SVRT01000003.1 GCA_015064685.1 Oscillospiraceae bacterium | reverse complement strand
TTGTGTGTTCCCCTCTTTCAAAAGCCCACAGGCTTTTGAAATTCACCCCTCGTGGCGCTTTGAACAATAAGGAATTTCGCGCCTTGCGAGGCGCGACCGCCGATCGCGGCGGCTCCGACAAGCCTTTAAAAAGGCTTGAGCGAAACTTTTTAGCCGCTTCGCTCTGTGCGGTGGCACCCCTATAAACCCCAATTTATTGTTTTTTTCTTGCCTCGCTTGGGGGGTAGCCGAATTTTTTCTTGAAGGCGAGGCTGAACGGGTAGACCGAGGAATAGCCGAGCATTGCGGCGACCTCACTCACCGTAAAATCCTCCGAGGAAAGCAGGAGGGACGCGGTCTCGAGTCGGCGGTTATGGTAATAGCCCTGCAGGGTAACTCCCGTGACCTCCTTGAAGAGGTTGGAGAGATAGTTATAGCTGTAATTGGTAGTTGCGGCAAGCTCGCGCAGATTGTTTATCGAATAGATATGATTATCGATATAGTTCATAAGTCTGAAGCAAAGCATTTCCGCCTCGGTCTTACTGCCTGCGCCTTCGTTTTGCTCCGCGGTGTCGAAATCGCGGATGAGAAGCACAAATATCTCGGTTATTATCGCCTCGATGATCTTTTCCGAGAGCTTTTTCTGCTTCTTGACCTCTTTTATCACGCGAGAGACGAGCTGCAGGATGACCTCGTCACGCACGATGCGGCGGTCGGCGGCGTGATTCTGCGCCATTATCTCCTCCATGCAGGCGGAGATGGTCTCGTTTTGGCTTTTTATCGTGATGAAATCGAATTTCAAGGGCTGCTCGCTATCCGAAATAATGCGGTGGAAGTCTCCCGCAAACGAGATGTATATATCTCCGGCAGAGACCTCAACGGGCTCGTTATTTGTCACAACCGTTCCCTTTCCCTCGGTTGCGATGGTAAGCTCAAAATAATCAAGCTGGGTGTGTATCGGGATCTCGCTGTCGGCATTACAATGTATTCGTCCGACTTGATAGAGAAAATGCTCTCCGTAGCTCAATGGTGAGTATAGGCTATCTCGACTTATTTTGTATTTATACGAGTATTCGGGCATTTCGTCACCGCCTTTCCGTAGTTATTATAATGTTTTTCATCTTTCTTGTCAATCAAATCTGTAAAAATATTAAATTATAGATGTGATTTTATGATTGACATTTGTCTCGGGCGGTGATAAAATTAAATCATACGATGATCTGACGGAGGTTTCGTATGTACACAAGGGATTATTTCAAAAGAAAGCGCATCAAGCTCGGAACCAAGGGCAACTTCAAGGACGGCATGGTGAGCGAGATGCTCCTTCAATATCTTCGAGACAGCGGCATTGACTGGGTGGTTCTCACTCCCAATAACGCAAAGGGCGAGGTCAGAGATATGATCCTTGACTTCTGCGACGAGCATGGAATTGAGATCTACATGGACGAGCCCTGGCTTTTGGAGGATTTTTCTCGTGATGCCGACTACAAGCATCATCCCTGCTACACCGGCACGTACTGCGTTGACGAGCCCGGAACAGAAGACATGCCCGCTTTAGCCGAGGTGCAGAACAGATACCTCAAGGAGACAGGTCGCATGCCCTTTGCAAATCTGCTTCCGATGTACGCAAACGCCGCACAGCTCAAATACGGCGCTGACGTTGCGTCGATTGAATATTACGACCCCGATCCCGATCTTTACGAGAAATATTGCAGAACCTGGATGGAGCTAACGGAATGCGATTTTGTCAGCGTTGACATCTACCCCTTCCACACGAATGAAACGTATGATCAGTATATAGAGAACCTCAATATTTTCTCTCGCGTAGCGCGAGAGTGCGGCAAGGAGATCAACCTTTATCTTCAGGCCTGCGGTTGGAGACCTGATATGAGGCATCCAAGTCTTGCCGATCTTCGTTTTCAGATCTATTCGGGACTTTCATTCGGCTTCTCATCATTCGTTTATTGGTGCTACACACCGGGCGGATTCGGATGCATGCCTTACCATATCGTACACCAGGACGGAACGCCCTCCGCGGAATACTACTACGTAAAGGAATCTATTTCCGAGGTCAAGAGACTTAACGACGTTTATCTGAAATATAAGAATCTCGGCGCGTTTAACGTGAATTGCACAGACCGCACAAGCTATCTCCGCATGACAAAGCCCTTGTCCTTCCCCACCGTTGTCGATGTCAAGAGCGATGAGCCGCTCCTTATCGGCTGCTTTGAGGCACACGAGGGTAACGGAAAGGCATTTACGGTCGTTAACATGAACGATCCTATGACCTTCAAAAAGGCAAACGCAAAATTCGTGCTTGACAAGGCTTACAAGGTCACCGCCTGGTATAACGGTTATCCCACCGAGCTTTCCGCCGAGGACGGCTATTATACCGTAAACCTCGACAGCGGCGAGGGCGTATTTATCACGCTTGAATAAAAATATGCCGCTTGCGGCTAATAAAATAAAAAATATTAAATTAAGGAGAATACTAAAATGAATGCAGTTGTAGCAGTTATTGGTTGCGGAAGAATCGCAAATCAGGCACACTTTCCCTCGATTTCCGCGCTCGACGGAGTAAGAATCAAGTACGCGTGCGACATTCTTATCGAAAAAGCAGAGGCGGCAAAGGAAAAGTTCCCCAAGATTGAGAACGTCACCACAGATTACAAGGAGGTCTTAGCTGACCCCGAGGTAGAGGCCGTTTGGGTACTTACTCCAAACTTCGCTCACTATACCATCTCGATGGACGCTCTACGCGCAGGCAAGCACGTTCTCTGCGAAAAGCCCATTACTATCAACTACGCTCTCTCCTGCGAAATGGCAGAAGAGGCAAAGAAGCAGGGCAAGATCCTCAACATCGGTGTTTGCAACCGTTTCCACAGATCCGTTGAAAAGCTCCGTGAAATGAACCTTAACGGCGAGTTCGGTAACATCTATCACGTTTACTGCTCGTTCCGTGATTGCCGTTGCATTCCCGGTCTCGGCGGTGCGTTCACAACAAAGAAGGAGTCCGGCGGCGGAGTTCTTATCGACTGGGGTATTCACTTCTTCGACCTTATTCTCTACATTCTCGGCGACGCAAAGATCAAGACCGCTACTTGTGACGCTTACTCCGAGATGGCTAAAAACATGAAGGACTACAAGTACAAGCACATGTGGGCTGAGGATACCGCAGATATCGAAAACGGAACCAATGACGTTGACGACTTTATCACCGGTCACATCCGTACCGACAAGGCCTCCATCTCCTTCAACGGTGCATGGGCGCAGAACATTGAAAAGAGAGAGATGTTCGTTGACTTCCTCGGTGACAAGAAGGGTGCAAGACTTGACTATGGTTCCTTCTTTGACCTCTTCGACGGAGAGACTCTTGAAACAACAAGAGAGGAATACGAGATCCCACGTATGTATGCTTGTGAGGACAAGGCATTCATTGAGTCCTTCAAGAGCGGCATAAAGAACAGAGCCCACATTGACAACGTTCTTGAAAGCGCAAAAATCCTTGACGCGCTTTATGAGTCTGACGCCAAGAAGCAGGAAATTTCCTTTTAATATATAGAGGTAGACTATGAAAAAAATCGGATTTGTTGATTATTATCTCAGCGAATGGCACGCTAACAACTATCCCGCTTGGATAGAAGAGGCTTGCGCAAACGCGGGACTTGACTACAAGCTTTGCTACGCCTGGGCTGAGCTTGATACCTCCCTTATCGACAACGTGACAACAGACGAGTGGTGCGAAAAATTCGGTGTGGAAAAGTGCGCAACGATCGAGGAGCTTTGCGAGAAGAGTGACGTCATCGTTGTTCTCTCCCCCTCTTACCCTGAAAAGCATCTTCCTTACGCCGAGGTCGTCCTCAAGTACGGAAAGCGCACTTATATCGACAAGACCTTTGCTCCCGATTACGAGACTGCTTGCAAGATCTTTGAGCTTGGAGAAAAGTACGGCACACCCTTCTTCTCTTCCTCCGCTCTCCGCTTTGCAACAGAGCTTGATTCGGTCAAGGATCCCCTTAATATCGTCACAACGGGCGGCGGCAGAACTCTTGACGAGTACGCCGTTCACCAGTGCGAGATGATAGTAAAGAAGCTTGGCATGGGTGTTAAGAGTACTATCGCGTACAATCAGGGCGCGCAGACTATCGTCAAGATCGACTTTGAGAGCGGCAAGGGTGCAACCCTCACCTACGGACAGAATATGCCCTTCTCGGTCTATATGCAGGCTGAAAATGATATGCGCTGGACGCAGGTAACATCCCCCTTCTTCAAGGGTCTCATTGCCGATATGCTCAACTTCTTCGAGACCGGTGATATCTCCTTCGACGTTAACGAAACGAAAGAGGTCATCAAGCTCGTTGAAATGGTCATCGCGGCAAGAAACAATCCCGGCGTACTCATTGAGCGCTGATTACCCTTTATATAAAAATCACCGTTGCAATGCAACGGTGATTTTTTTGATAAATTGCAGTTTTACGAATAGCCTTCTCCAGCGGAGAAGGGGGACATACGCCACAAGGCGAGTAGTGGGCTATCCTCCTACGCTGTGCGTTTTGGGTGGATGAGGAGGTCGCCATTAAGATATATTTCACTGGAGTTATGTGGATTTTGTTTTGTCGCACAAGGATTCTTTTGCATCGAAACTATGTCTTTTTACAGAAGCAAAGCCCTCAAAAGGGCGACCTCCTCATCCACCGCTAACGCGGTCCCCCTTCCCCGCTGGGGAAGGCTTAACACACCGATAAATCAAAATTTGAAATTTGGTATATAAAAAACCGACCAAATCGATGCGGTTTGGTCGGTTTATGTTTTTTATCCTTTATACCAAGGCAGGTAGTCCTTGTTCTGCTCGAGCATTTCATTGACCATTTGCTGAATCTCGTCGAGCGAGAGGACGGCAGAGGTCAGCGGGTCGAACGCGCACGCCCAGAATACCTTTCTCGCGTCTCCCTCGAGCGCCGCCTGCACCGCCAATTCCTCGCAACGTGCCGTTGTATTTACAAGCACGGCGAGCTGCTCGGGAAGCTTTCCGACCGCGATAGCCTCGAGACTGTCTCTGCTTGCGACCACGGGGACCTCTACGCAGCATCCCTCGGGGAGGTTATCAATGAGGTTATAATTTCTGACGTTGCCGTTAAACTTGAACATCGTGTTATCTCCGAACACTGCATTGAAGATATACGCCGCGTACTCGTTTCCGCGATTGAGGTCGATCTCGCTGTCGGGCTTGTCAAGGTACGACTTTATATCGTCTCTCCAATTATCCTTACGGCTGAGATAATGATCGAGAATGTATCTATGGTGACCGGGGTTCCAGTTGGTTCCGTCGGTGCAATATTTCTCGATAAGATCCTTGCGCTTTCTGTACCAAGCGACGTACTCCGAGTTGTGTCCGCTGCTCTCGGTTACGTAATAACCGAGATGTTTATACAGATCGTTTCTTACCTGCTCCTTATTCATTATCTCGGGGTTCTCAAGCGCCTTGTCGATAAGAGGATACATATCCTCGCCGTTCCACTTGAGATCGAGATAGAATGCCTGGTGGTTGACTCCCGCGCAGGTATAGGTCACCTCGTCGAGAGGTGCGCCGACCCACTCCGCAAGCATATTGGCAGTTCCCTGCACGCTGTGGCAGAGACCCGTGATATGGAGGTTAGGATACTTCTCCTGCATTGCGCGGCAGAGCATTGCCATGGGGTTTGTATAGTTTAAGAAAATTGCGTTCGGGCAGTATTTTTCAATGTCTGCGCAGATATCGAGCATTACGGGGATGGTTCGAAGCGCACGGAAGATACCCGAGGGGCCTCTTGTGTCTCCGATGTTGATATCGATACCGTATTTTTCGGGGATGAGGATATCGTGTTTCCAAACCTCAACGTCGCCCGCGAGGATCGTGCAAAGCACTCCGTCTGCACCCTTCAGCGCCTCAACTCTGTCTGTCGTCGCGGTCACCTTCGCAGGATAATTTCCCGCTCTTACTATCTTCTCGCAAGCCTGCTTGATATAATCAAGTCTTTCGGGATCGATGTCCATAAGCGCGATCTCGCAATCCGCAAATGCGGGGAACGTCAGAAGGTCGCGGACAAGGGTTCTTGTAAAGCCGAAGCTTCCACCACCGATAAATGCAAACTTTTTCATTTTATTTCTCCTTTTACTCCGACACAGTCGGATTATTTACAGCTCAATTATATCGCTTTCTTTTTCGCGTGTATTTGCAAATCTGTCACTTTATGTTGGATTATCGTAAATTTATTTACTGATAAATCAGTTGATAAGAAGTACAGCCTGATATTTCTTTATCTCCAAGACCTTTCCGTCAAAGTCGATCTCCTCCATCATATGATCCTCGTCTATAAGGTAAGCCCTCATACCTTCAAGATCACACTCGACCGCCTCGTCCTCTTTTGTGTTGACGAGGACTATTCCCTTCTTCTCTCCGTCATCCGAGATGGCGGCAAGGCAGACGGTGTTTCCGTCGCACTCGCATACGACCTCATTGCCCATCGCGTAAAGCTCGCCTATCGCCTTGAAGGGATAATAGGTGCAGAGGGGCTTATACGTCATAGGATTGAAGAGCCCACCGTAGACCGATTGACCGATCCTCGCGTCGTAATAGTTCATCATATAGCACTTTGTTCCGTGCATTCTGATCATCATCTCGCAAGCGGTCGACGCGGCATACGAGCTTCCGCGGAAATCGACGGTAGAGGCATTATTCCACTCGTTTACGTGGATCTCGACATCCCCGTAGCCGTTTTCCTCAAGGTGCTTTTCGATGAATTTTTCCATTACGACCGTGTTTGATACTCCCGCATAGCTATGCCACGAGAAGAAATCAAGCGGGCAGTTATGCGCCTTGATATACTCGAAGAATCCGAGGAAGAACGCCATAAAATTTTCGTTTCTGTATTCGGGTATCGGCTCTGTATTTGCAGGCATATTGATACCGTAGAGTGTAGGATCGTTGAGGATTCCGTAGAGTCCGCTCGAAGCGTAGCCGCCGACCTTTATACTGTCTCCAAAGCAGGCTTTGAGGTGCTTTGAGGCGATGTCGTAAAGCTCGTAATACTGCTCCTTCGTGCCTACCCACATCGGGTTTTCCTCGGGACGCGGCATATTGTCGCACTCGTTCCAGATCTCCCAATACTCTATATCGTACTCAAATCCGTCCGCCCAACCCTCGCGGTAGTGACTAATGATATGCTCGCATATTCTTGCCCATTTATGAAAATCCGCAGGCGGAATGATCCTGTACGGCTTTATTTTGACCGTATTCTCTATTGTAACGCCAAGACGGTAGTACGGCTTGCATCCGCTCTCCATAAGCTTGGTGACAAGAATATCGGTAAAGGTGAAATCGTATGACATGGGATCGTTTTCATCAGCGTCGAAATCTCTGAAAATATTAGGCACGTCGACGTAGACCATTCCTCCGTACGCTCCTCCCATATCGTGAAGACGCGCGTAAGGAATATGCGCCTCGGTCAGATAATGGAGATACTGACCGCCAACTCCCATCCACGGGGGCTGTCCGACTGCGTGTACGGGCTTTATTTCGCCTTTGATCTTGCAAAAATCAACCTTAAAGGTACTCATAATGACCCTCCTTTTGAAAAGCCTTCGTTTCTATTTGAATTATAACATAACCGCAATGCTTTTTCAACAATTTCACTCTTTTTTTATCGATTTTTTAAGTTTTCTTATTTTTGGATAAATTCATTGACTTTGATATTTTGCTTTGGTATAATTAAAGCATAATAATCGTGGGGAATTTATCTTTATGGAGTGCTTGGCAGAAATGAAAAAAAGGCCGAAATTTATCGATGCGATCGAAAGATTTCAGCTCTCGGGGGCTTATCCCGTCTTTTTTGCTATACTTTGCACCGTCTCGGGACTTGGGGATAAGTACGTTTATCTTCCTATTATATCTGTTCTCGCGCTCTCGATCCTCTTCTCGGTGCTTTTCGTCAGAGATAACAAGGTGTTCTTAACACCGATATTTATGATATACTATTCGATAGGGATCGATACACCAAGGGCATTTGCAAGCTCAAGCGGCAACGTTATTGCATCATTTGACTCGGACGGATTCACCGGGATATGTATTCTCGCCGCCATAATCGTAATTCCCGTATTTATTCGCCTTGTATTGGACGGATCTGCAGCTTATGCAATAAAAAACAGAGGGCTCGCCTTCTGGGGTATCGTTGCTTTGAACGGATCGATATTGATCGGAGGTATCTTTTCCGAGCATTGGTCTACGATAAATCTTGCTTATGCATTGATCCTTATCGCCGGGCTGGACGTATTCTATCTCATCCTTTCCTCTATCATCGGCAGGTCAAATAAAGACATTATTCCCTATTCCTGCTACGTTCTTGTTCTGACTTGTCTTATGATCTCTCTTCAGGTCATCTTGCTTGTCAGTCAACTCCATCGAGACGGAATGCTACTTCGTCTTGACCCCTCCACCGGAAAGTGGATACTTAAGCGGTATAACATCGCCTTGTCTTGGGGATTAACAACAATAATCGGCGCATCCTGCGCTTGCGGAATACCTGCGGCGATGTATCTCGCGAAAACCAATAGATTTCCGATACTTTATTATATTTCCGCGCTGATCATGTGGGCGACTACTATTCTCGTCAATGCAAGATCATCTATGCTTGTCGGCGGCGTATTCTTAATTGCAGGAATCATTATCATATCATTTGGGGGCAAAAATAGAAAATGTAATTTGATGTTTACTATCGGACTTGTCGCACTGATTGCGTTTGCTCTTACCCTGGCATACCGAAAGGTTACCGAAAGCGCCCCCATCAAGGAAGTGCTTTTCGATATATACAAATTTTTGCGGTTTGACATTGTAGACGATCGAATTGCTATTTATAAGATCGGACTCGAGGATTTCCTAAACGCCCCAATATTCGGTGTCGGTTGGAGCAAGGGCGCGTTTTCCTCCGACCTCAAATTCAAAAACTTCTACAGCAACATGTACCACTGCCTGCCGCTTCAATTTTGTGCATCCGCCGGCATTGTGGGACTTGCCGCACTCGGCTATCACATCAAGGATATCATTAAGCTAGCACTGCGTCGTATTAACGTGGACAGGCTTATGCTACTGTCAGTCTCAATAATGATACTGCTTATGTCTCTTGTAGATAATTTCTTCTTTTATCTCAATTTCCAGATAATCTACGTTGCCTTTCTGTTGCTTGCAGAAAAGCATTACGAATTATTAAAAGAACAAAAAACTCTTTAATGCAATGAAGCATTAAAGAGTTTTTTTTAAAGTCCGATCTCGGACATGAAATTTTGTATTTCTTTAACGTCCTGTGATGAAGTGGAGTTAGATATTTTTATCTCCCCTATTGCCTTTTTTGCCATTTTCCCGGACAGCAACTTAAACCACCTGGCTATCTGACAGAACGGTGTAAGCCATTTATGCCTTTTTATTATCGGATAAAGTGTTCCGAGTATTTTATACGGCAAAAACAACCTGCGTAGCACATAGCCGAAAGTGCCTCCTCGGTGCTTTTTATCAATGGCTATCCTATTTTCTTCCGAACCGTATATTCCGCAATTCAAAACAAAATGTTCAAGTTTGCGCGCGGTGGAGCTTATGTTCTCGTTTTTTTCCATCCAATGCAAACTCAGCTCATCACACAGCGAAGCAAACCGATCGAGCGAGCAACGGCAAAGAAGCTCTTTTCGTTCGTTATCGTTCCGTTTATTGCTGTTATTTATCAACCACAAATCGATAAATGGCCTGATTCCCGCACCCGCACACTCCAAATGCTTTGCGAGGTGCGCTATATGATAAAAATAAAACATCCCGTCTGTGAGCTCACATTCATATTTTCCATCGCCCACCGCCACGGCGTATTTCCAAACGTCAGATAGCACCTCGCTCGCGGAATTTGCCTTTCCCGGCTCAACAAGGTCGAAATGAAGCTCTATATGCACTCCGCCCTCCGTGAAAAAGGATCGGTCATGCGTTCCTTCGCGTGTGAGCTTATACCCCAGCTTGGTTGACAATAATTTCATTGCCAAGTCAAGATCATCGGGTTTTACCAAAACGTCTATATCGCTGCTTGTCCTCATCCATCCCTCGGGGTAAAGCGACCTTATAACAGCACCTTTCAAAGGAATAAAGTGTATTTTTGCCTCCTCGAACACCTCTCGCATTCTTTCAAGTTCAAAACACATTCCTTCATATCTGAAAACCGCCAGATACGTTTGTTCCTGAAGCTTTTGATAATACACATTATCCGGGGAGATGAGCTCTGTCTTGTCAAGTGCATGGCCTATTAACTGGGCAATGTCATTGCGCTTTGAGATCTTGTATATCTCTTCAATGTTATTCTTGATGATCTCCTCGTCTTCTTTACTCAGAGCTTCATCCTCAATAAGGGCGGAACGTATGAGCGCTAACATAGCGTTCGCTTCTCGGTTGTCGATCTCCATCATTTTTTAACCTCAAATATTTATCTTCTGCTCTTTAGTCCTTTGATTACCTGAATACAATAGTTTAAACTTTCAATCCTCAAAAGCACGCAAAGCAAAACATATGTAACAGCGCCGCAAAGAATTTGTATACACAACAATGAAAACAAGTTTATCTGCAACAATCCGACAAAATATACTACGACACCCATCACAAGGGCTGCAACTAAGGTTTTCCAATTGTCTTTTATTTGTTTGAATCCACTATAATCAAGCAATTTTTTTAATGGTGCTGCCGCAATGAACATATCAATAAATGAACTGATTACGTAACTTATGGCAATTGCCAATATCGAATCGAACGCAAACAATGCTACCAGCAATATTGCCAGCATAACAATTCTGCGAACGATCTCAAGCTTCATATAAATATCACTTCTGCCAAGTGCTTTAATAGCCGTCAAATTCGGTGACGTAACAGATATTGAAATACTGCCCACACAAATTATCTGCATATATATTGCGCTTGGAAGCCACTTTTCCGTCAAAAGCAAAAGTATGAATGATTGTGAAACCGCAGCCAGTCCAACCATGATCGGCATAATGACAAAAACGCTTAGCGAAAGCGTTCTTTTGAGCATAGCTCTCATCTGTTGCGCGTCTGACTGACTTCTTGCCATCGCAGGAAACATTACAGATTGTATCCCCGACTCTATCGTCGAAGATACCACTTCCGGATACTGCTGCCCTCGGTTGTAATATGCCAGGTCGTCAACAGAGTACCGCTTTCCAATTATAAGCGAGCGAGTGTCGTTATATAGCGAGCAAAGTATAGCCGAGACGAGCATTTTCCAGCCAAAAGAAAAGAGCGTGCGTGCGCGCCTCCAAGAGAAAACAAACCGTGGAAACCAATTGGCAACAAAAAGCATTGCTATGCAAGAAAACACAATGTTAGAGCAACCGTAAACCACAAGAGCCCATATTCCCGCACCTGCATACGCCAAAGCAACGCCAAGCACACCGGACAGTATCGTCGCGATAAGGCTTGTATACATCATCGGCTTAAAGCGCATTTCCCTTTGCAACTTTGCAACTTGTATCGAATTAAAGCTACCAAAGAAAAGCGAGAAAGAATATACGCGCATCGGCCAAACGAGCTTCGGCAATCCATAATATCTCGCAATATAAGGTGAGCTTACAAACAAGATCGCCACAATTGCAGCCGAAAGTACCATCGTTATGTAAAATACGGTGGAATAATCTTTATCATCCACCTCTTTTTGCTGAATAAGTGCCGAGTTAAATCCGTTTTGAATAATGGAATTCGCAAGGTTGATAAATATCGTTATAATTGCGACCTGTCCAAACTCCTCGGGTAAAAGGAGCCTTGCAAGAATAATTCCTATGATAAGTCCCGCGCCTTTAACGGCAAGTCGTTCAGCAAATTTATAAAATAATGAGGAAATTATTTTTTTTCGTTCCATTATTTCACCTTTTCGGGCAATTTGATCCAGTCGCCAAATGTCTTATCCCATTCTGGCGGATCAAAGGGAACAATTCCGCTCCAATGAGAAAACGTTAACTCGCCGAAATAAACCTTTCCATTACACTCATAAAAATCCACTCGCACATGTGGAATATTGCTAGAAAGCTTCTGGGAAAGCTTCTTCATTAGCTCGAAATTTTGAGGTTTTGCAGGCTGAATCGCGGCATTTGGATGACCATTTGTAAATGGCAAATGTGTATAATCGGCATCAAAAAAGTCAAACTTAGTTTCCTCGGTGACGCTCGTTCGATCGCTAGCGATAAACAACGCCTTTACCTGGCCGTCAAAACAAAAAAATTTATAATCGCGCAACTCTTCTGTAACGCTATCCTCCATATATCTTTCGGCAATTATCCTAGGCCTTACATTTTTATACGGCCATTCACGATGTGCATAGAAATATTTTCTGTTTAAAGACCAATTAATTTTCTTCCTTGCTGTTTCAACATCAAATTTACTCTTGTCCTTACATATCACAAGTCCCCCACTATCATGAGTGCACTTGAGTACAAATTGACTAGGCAAAGAATTAAAATCAATATCGTCAAACTTGTCCCAAACCCCGAGGGTTGGAATAATATATTCATCGCCTATTTTTTCCGCAACGTATTTTTTCGCCTCATATTTATCAACCATACGGGAATATTCGGGTTTGCGATCATAGAGCTTCAACCATTGAATCTTCTCGTTATATGTTTTAGGATCTTCAAGGTTCAATTTTTTATCAAAAACGTGTTTGTATTCACACCTCAAAAAAAAACTATCCGAAAATAATTTCGCAAAGCCGCATGAATTTAAGCGAACAACAAGCTTTGATGGGTTTCCAATAAGCTTGAATGCTTTAACTATTTTTTTCATTTTTTCCTCCAAAAAAATCATAACATAAACTTACATATGCAAACGACAATGCAAGCAGTTTCTCGCCACCGGTAATAAGCTGCCCAGCTTGAACAGCAACAAGTATAAGAACAAGTGGAATATAATTCACTATACCTCGTTTGAGACCACTTGGCTTTTTTCTTATCATTTCAATGATAAACCAAGCAAAGAGTATAAGTCCGGGCAACCCCCAACAAACCAGGATCTCTTGTATTGCGTTGTGGCATACGTTAACCTCACCACCCCACGATTCTCCAATATGCATGCTATATACAATGTCGAGGTAGTCCTGTCTGCCTACACCGAAAAGAAAACTTTTGGGATTTGACGTTAAGTGTTCTAAATAAAAAGCAAAGAGAGAGCTTCGTCCATTGGTAACGTCTTCAACCTTGAAGCGTTTCGTATACATTTCATAAACGGTTGGCATGAGATTTACAACAAGAGCGATAAGAAGGGCAAGCATCAAAGCTATCAAAAGAATACGCTTAATTTTTCCTGTAAGAGTGGGGACTCCCGACATTGCAAACATAACCAAAATTAATACAAAGCACACCAAAAAAGTTCGCGACATAGTCATAACACCAAACGCAAACAAAACAATAATCAACAGATAATCGAAAATATTATGTTTTTTTGCAACGATCAACTGCAAAAGGCCCGCAATAGCCAGATTGGCTATAAAACCGAGTCCATTGGAATTATAATTCACGCCATAATTCTTTACCGTTTCGTCTCCAACACCAAAGCGATACGTTCCCACAAATATTTCTTCAAAATTGTAATTCGTCTGCTGGAGGAGATTCAACAACACGATCATCATCATACAGACAGAAGAAATCGCCAGCACCCTGCATATCATTCTGTAATCGATCTTTTTCGGCACGATCATCATCAAAAACGTGCAGAATATTATTTCCGCAAAACCTCGAAAGCTTTCAATTATAGAGAACGGATAGAAAAACCCGTGAATGAACTCCCACACCATCATAAACAGCAACGGGAAAATCGCAGGGGTGATATGTACGTCCCTGCTGAACTTTACGATATATACAACTATACAAACAACAATCAAATACTTGTACTGAAACGCCGCGGACATCGGTATACACGCTATACAAAGCGCTATTATTTCATCGCGCGTCGCAATAAGCGCGGTAAGTGCACCAATAGCAAGGACAACAATTACAGGTATGGATATATCAAGAATGTTCCTTGCAAATATTGATGCTATCATAAGTGCCATTCCAAAATAAAATAGCGCGCGCAAAAATCTATTTGCAGATTTGTTTTGTTGTATTTCTCTTACGTTTGTATTTATCATTACCGTCTATAGCCTCTAAATATTATTCGCCCTCTATAACTTCAATCAGCTTTTTAATATTCGTCTCATCATCGCAAAGCGAAAGAATGCTTTGTTTCGCCCTACATCCCATTTCCTTTCGCTGCTCTCTTGACATTGAGACAACTGTTTCAATAGCTTTTGCCATACTCTGTGCATCACCGGTTTTAACAAGAAATCCGGTTACACCATCTTCTATCATATCACTCGGGCCGGTTTTGCAGTCTGTGGATATGCAGACCATACCCGTTGCCATTGCTTCAGCAAGGGCGTTCGGCATTCCCTCATAATCAGAGGACAAAATAAAGCAATCGTGCCGCAGCAAGGCATCACAAATGTCGTTTGTGCTTCCCCTCATAGTTATTCGAGATGCCATTCCACTATTATCAATGCAACGTTGAATAAACGCTGTATAATCATCTGTGCCTTTCCCCACAATATCAAGAAATATATCTGTGTTTTCTTTAGATACCATCGCAAATGCTTCAATAAGCATTGGAAGGTTCTTTTGAAATGCCAGCCTCCCGGCAACCATAAATCTTGTTGCCTTTTCCGCATACTCCGTTCGGCTGGCATTAATACAATCCACAGAAATAGGATTGCGTATCACCGTACACTTGCGTTTCTCTCTCATCGAAAAGTATTCTGCCTGCTCTTCGGTTTGGATAATTATTGCATCAGCCTTTTTAAAGCATAAGTTCCAAATCGGTCGTGTTCTACCGATATCTGCGTCAATCCAGGGATTGTTTCTCACAGTCTCAATTATTCTAAGCTTTAATCCCATCGATATCACTAACATTCTAACTTGTATTCCGGGTAAAAAATTAATCATCACATCCGGTTGGAATTTTTTTATATAATCTCTGTGCTTTTTTATTCGCTTAAACAGCGATAAATCTAACAGGTCTTTTTGTGACGATGCCGTGCTTTCGATTCTAACGCGCGGATTAACATGATATTCGTCTTCATCTCTATGAGAGATATACAAGGACACATCGTATCCCCGCTGAGCAAGAATCCCCGCCCACAGTGCCACAACACGCTCTGCACCACCGTTTGATAGTCTTCCTATATTGATAAGAATTTTTTTCATAATCTCTCCCGTTTAAATTTTGACTTGGATTTTCCAAACAAAAAACAGTTTGTAATCTCAAGCATCACTGTCTCTTGACAAAACGGAGCATTGCGGAAAGCATATTTGTCGTCTTCATCGAAACCTTTTCCTGAACTCTACACCAAAAATATGGTGCGTTTTTTATGTTCTTTGCTTCCTTAAATGACATAACCTTGTTTTTTTCTTTTTTCAACAAAGCCATTACTGAATCAAAGTTTTTCTTTGTATCACTGCTTGGATGCAAGCATATGGTTAGAACTCCACCTCCGAAATGCAATCTCCAAGCAGCCATAGCAGGTATGCATTTTATTCCATCGAGCATATACGGTTTTTTGCTTCTTCCATCTGTTATATATTTAAAGCCAATGTCTTTAAGTGCACGCAATGTGTTTCTATCATAAGAATGGCCAGGTGCCATAAATGTATCCGTATAAATCCCTTCTTTTTCTATTGCAGCCTTCCCCCGCATGAGCTTTTCCCTTTGCATTTCAAATGACAGCGAGCTAAATTCGCTCATCTTTCTATCGCAAACCAGGCCTTTTACTTGTGTGCAATAAACATGGTTCACTCCATGCATTGCTATCGGATATCCATCATCCTGCATTTGTCGCATCATTGACCAAAAATCTTCTATTTGTCCATAATTTATGCTTTCGTCTTCACATAATGGAATAATACCAAGTAGCGGTTTAACTCCAAATTCTTTCATAGCATGAATATATTTCTCAAATTTAGCCAAATCCATATAGGGACATACGTCATCTATTCTTATGATTATTGGATTGCGTGTTCTTTTGTGCTTTTGTTCCATATGTATATTCCCTTTTAAGAGTATTTGATTGGATCTAAAGAGATTTGTATACCTCCAGATACTTTTTTGCCATTTCTTCTGCAGAGAAGGCTTTTGAACGATCAAGCGCGGCTCTTCCGTGTTTTTCTCTCAGTTTTTCATCCAGATAGTACTTTTCAAAACACTCTGATATTTGTTCTGCATCAACCTCACATAGAAGTGCGCTTACACCATTATCAAGCATGTCCGTTACGCCTCCAACCGCCGTTGCAACAATGGGAAGTCCCGTACCCATGGCTTCTATCATTGTCATCGGTATTCCTTCAGCAAACGAAGTAAGAGTAAAAATGTCAGATTGGTTTAAAAATGGGTATACATTGTCCTGCAGCCCTAAAAAACAGACCGCGTTTGCTATCTCGAGTGTCTCTGTGTATGACTTAATCTCTTGCTCAAGCTCTCCTGTACCTATCAAACAAAGTTTGGAGTCAGGATGCTTGCGGTGAAACAAGTCAAATGCATGTATCAGCCCCTTATGGTTTTTTACCTCACAAAAACGTCCAATATGAACAATCGTGAAATCATCGGAAACCAAGTAATTGTTCTTAACAATGCATCTGCTCAGATCAACGCCATTAAAAGCAATCGGTATTTCAGATATTTTCAATTTATATTTTTCTGCTATCGTTTTTTGAACAACACTACTTAATGCAACCGGTCTTACTTTGCGTCTGCGAAAAAAAAACCTTGCAACAACTCCTCTTATACCCGGAGCCTCCCTTTGGGCTAGCGTGTGTACAGTATGTATCCATCGCTTTACACCAAGCCCTGTAACGGCAAATGCGCAATAACAGAAAACACCTATGTGTGTATGTATAATATCCGGTGCCTCGTTTTTTATTGTTTTTCTCAATCTGCCAATAACGGAAGAATCAAATCCGGGTTTTTTGTTCAGAAAAATGACATTGATTCCGTTTTCAGTAAGCAATTCGGATATTGCCGAGCTCATAGAATAAAGACTAACGACAACAACATCGTGCCCAGACTTTTTCAATTCAACAGACAAATGACCGCACATTGTTTGTGCTCCGGCCAAATGGAGTCTATCTATTATTTGCAAAATCTTCATATTGCTCTACAATCTCCTATACTATTGTGTCTATCGAACACTTTGTTTCTACACCAGACGGTATTAAAATACAATTTCAAAACCACTCAGGATGCAACCGTCTTACGGTTGATTCCTTATCCTTAGCGGAAAGGTTTTTCGTCTCTAATAAATTGTCTTTTTTTACTTTTTCAAACTCGTCTATCGTTTTTATGAACCTTGCAGGAACGCCTGCGTACACCGTATTGTCAGGAATGGTTCCTTTAACCACTGAGCCTGCACCAATAATAACATTATTTCCTATCTTGGTTCCAGGCAAAATTAGGGTATTCATTCCCACAAATGTATTATCTCCAATTACAATGGGCGCCAGAAAATCAACATTTTTGTATTGTTCTCTTTCTCTCATTGTCCACACACTTCCATCATGGGTAATGAGCCTCACTCCGTGGGTAAGTTCCACATGATTTCCGATTTTTATCAAGTAAGGTTCCGTACCAAACATCGCAACCGGATCATCTAAAAATTTGCAATTTGTTCCAAGTCTAACCCCAAGAGATCTGGCAATTTTCACAGAATCTCTCAATCTAAAAAAATACGCAAACTTATATAGTGCTCGTTTAATCATATAAAACCATCCACTCCTTTTCTAAGACACGCGCTCCTTGTATCTATCAATTACTCAATATGCTTTTTCGGTCAGCCACACGAGTATATCCCTAATTCCCATTATAGAGCTTGAGCTATTGAAGCTTTTCATTGAAGATCTTCAAGGTTGATAAATCAAGTCTTTTATGCAAATCGCGGTAATAATCCAACTTCAAAAAAGACGATCCGGAACAATGTCGGTTGTTTTTTTCAAAATGGCTTTCACTGACATTGGTTTGACTCTTTACCATCTATAACTTGGTGCCATTTTTTCAGCACTCGATCCGCGCTGAATTGTTCGGCGTCTTTTTGTGCCTGTGTAGCTATCCTACCTCTGATTCCATCTTCGTCGCAAATCAGGCGACTTATAGCACGTACCAAGCCATCAACATCTCTTCTGGGGACTATTATTCCATTTTCACCATCACGAATGAGTTCGTCTACACCGGGATAATCTGTCGTTATACACGGCAGACCCATCATCATGGCTTCAACAAGGGCGTTTGACAGTCCTTCAAACTCCGATGTCATAACGAAGATCCCGCATTCTTTTAATCGCTCATGAATGTTTGATACATTTCCCTGAAGACTAACCTTTCCCGTCAGACCGTGTGATTCTATCCTGTTCTGTAAATCGTCGCGCAGAACACCTTCCCCGTAGATTTCACATTTAATATCAGGATATTCTTTGGATACAACACTCACCGCATCTATAAGCATTGCGTGATTCTTTTGATCCATCAATCTACCCGCGGTGGCAATTGTTCTGCCGAATTCCTTTCCGTCGTGAACTGTGGAAACGCTGACCGGATTCGGGATCACGTGTCCAATCCTATTGAGAGCGCGTGAAAAACAGCTTTTTTCATATTGGTTTTGATACACTATGGCCTTGGCGCCTTTGTAAATAAAATTACAATACATCTGCATTGCGCGGCCTCTGCCATCGTGCTTTGGATCATTTCGCTCTGAGACAATTATTGGCAGTCTCAAGCCAATGGCAGCAGTAAGGACAAGCGCATTTATGCGACCGACAAAAGAAACAACTCTATCCGGCCTTGACCCTTTTAAAAATTTCCTTATTTGCCCAACCCACAACGCAGCGTTTTTCACATATCCACCCTCCCCTGCGGTAAGGTCGACAACATTTATTCGTTCGTCAAGATCATATGCCACAGAGGTGTTCAGAAGGAGTGCTATATCAACGCTCCATCCACATTTGCAATATTCATTTGCGAGAATAGAGATTACTCTCTCCGCGCCTCCGCGCTGCATACTACCTATGAAAAACACAATTTTCATGGAAAACAAATTTCCTCACGTTTCTTCAAACTCATTCTTATAAATCTGTAACATTTGGTCCATTACTGACGAAATATCAAATTCTTTAACATTTTCAATATTTGTTCTTCCCATATTTCTGCGCAATTCCGCATCATTTGCAAGCCTCTCTATTGCTACAGAAAAACCCGCGGCGTCAGATGGGTCACACAAATATCCGCCTGCCCCATCTTGTACAAGATCAACATTTCCTCGTATGTTGGAACAAACAATGGGCAATCCACAAGACATTGCCTCCATCAAAGCAACAGAAAGTCCCTCTCTAAATGACGGAAAAACAAACACGTCCGCCATACTGTAAAATTTTGAGACGTCTGTCCTATATCCTGCAAAAATCACTCTATCCTCAACACCAAGGAGTTTTGCCAAATTCTTATGTTCATCCACAAGAGGGCCTTGACCACAAATAACATAATATAAATTCGCAGAATGACTTTTAGCTATAGCCTCTATTACAGTTCTATGATTTTTGTTTTTATTCACTTCCCCAACAGAAAGCACAACAACATCTGAATTTTTTATGGCAAGCTCGTCTCGTATCTCTTTTTTATTTGTTTCGTTCGGTTCAAATTTTGCCACGTTAACACCAACTCCGCGAACATAGCATACTTTTCTTGCTCGGAATTTTTTTGCTCGTTCATAATCCTCTTTATTGATGGTAATAAGTACATCGGTATATCGCGCCAAAAATCTTTCAACCGGATAATACAGGAGCCAATTAATAATTGGTGCTCCTTTATAAAAATGGAATCCGTGCGCGGTGTATATTACTTTTGTTCCTCTTTTTCTCGCCCTTCGCGCGGCAAGTCTTGCGAGCATTGCTCCGACCGGTGTGTGACAATGGATAATATCGTAATCCCCATTATTAATCAACTTTTTAAGTTCTTTGTATGCTTGAAAGTTCGAGAGTTTGATAGGCGAACGCTCAAAAGGAACATTATAGTAATCATCGCAAAACGGTATTTGGCAATCCTCAGCATTTTCGTAATCGTTACGTGATGCTACAGCGGTGTTCCATCCCCTCTCCTTAAACATTTTCAGATAAGGGATATGGAATTCCATAATGTGTGTTTTCACCACGGTTGCAACGAACAAAACCTTTTTCACGTCGCCTCTCCTTTTTTTACTTTATTTCTTCCAGCCTCTCAGTTTCTTCGGCACAGGATGTAGTCGCATTTTCAACATGTGATGCCGTGACCTGTCCATCGGCGATGCCCTCGGTGCTTTCGGGCATAAAGAGTATTTTCACCGTGGCGAACATAAGTCTTATGTCTTCGCCAAGGCACATATTATTTATGTAAAGCAGATCCATCTTGAGCTTATCGTACGGCTCGGTATTATATTTTCCGTAGACCTGCGCGTAACCCGTAAGTCCCGCCTTTACCTGGAGGCGGAGTCCGAAGGATGGGATCTCCTTCTCGTACTGCTCTGCGATCTCGGGACGCTCGGGGCGCGGACCCACGATCGTCATATCTCCCTTGAGTATATTGAAGAGCTGGGGAAGCTCGTCGAAGCGTATCTTTCTTATGATCTTTCCAATCGGCGTGATACGGTCGTCGTGTTCGGTCGAGAGTCTTGCGACTCCGTCCTTTTCCGCGTCAACCCTCATACTTCTGAATTTTAGGACCTTGAATTGTTTATGTCCCCTCGTCAGACGCGTCTGCTTATAAAGCACGGGGCCTCGGTCGTACACCTTTATTGCTATCGCCGTTATCAGCATAAACGGGCTGGTAATGATGATTGCAAGCAAGGATGCGATTATGTCAAACGCCCTTTTGATAAACAAATACTCGAGAGTGGGTACCGCTCCATGGACTCTCAGAAAAGGCACGCTGAAGGTATGCATCTGGTCTGCTCCGTGGAGAAGGATATCTCCAACTCTTGGCATCACGTAGCATTGCGCTCCTCTTACAACGCACTCCTTCGAGAGCGCGCTACGCATCTCAAGCTCCACTCCGATAAGAAATACTATCTCGGCTTCCTTGATCTCTTCCTTTACGGCATCGATACCAACACTCGCGCTTACCCTTTTGACAACGTTGAATTTTCTCTTGAATTTTCCAAGTTCTCCGAGCTTATAGAGCTCATTGGGGTCATCATACACTATCACGGTGGCTCTCGGAGGGCTGACCTTAAAATAAAGCCAGTTTTCAAATATGCTCCAGAGGACGCTCCATATCATATGCGCGGCGAAGAGTATCAGGATTGGAATAGGATTTGTCAGCTTCAAAAGGATCAGCGATATGATAACGTATACAAGTGCATCCGTTATCAAAAAGGTCAATCCGTGTGAATAGATGAGGTATGACACTCTTGCCGTTCCGACGGAATATATATCGTAAATTCTACCCAATAGGAGTATCATAACACAGAATATCAATCCACCCGCAACCGTATATCCAATCATATCGGGAGAATCAAAATACTCTCTACAGAAAAACCACCAGCATCCGCAAAAAAGTCCCGTGGAAACTATAAGGTGTAAAAACTTGGTCGTTCTAAGAGCCAAGTTTTTTTTCGTTTTCTTGTCCATCACATAAACTCCTGTTTTTTGTCGGCTCCATGCCGCATTTTTGAAATGGCGTAAAAAATCCGACTCACAGAATACGGCGTCCGAATTTCGACCTGCTTGTCGGAAGATAATGTTGCTTTTTAATTAAAGTCAAATATTACACTAATATATAATATTATATCATCCAAATTAGGGCTTGTCAACATAAAAAGTGCATATTTATCAAAAAATTGCTCAAAAAAGTACATTTTTTTGACAAAAATGTGCCTGCGGGTGTTATCGCAGGCACTTTTTTTGGTGATTATTTACTTTTTGTAGACTGACGGCTCAACAAATTCTGCATAAGCCTCGTCGGTCACCCCGCCGTTCCCGATAATCGAGGAGTACAGCTTTCCGCTATTTTTCACGGTTCTTTTCTGCGTTTCATAATCGATGTGAACGATTCCGAAGCGGGCGCTCTCGCCCTCCTTCCACTCGAAATTGTCGGTAAAGCTCCAATGATAATAGCGCACGATCTCGTTCTCAGTCTCAGAGATAAGCTTGAGCTGATCATAGATGAAACGGGCTCTGAACTTGTCGTAGTTGTCGCAGGTGCCGTTCTCGGTGACCCAGATGGGTGCGTTATACTTTTTATACAGCTTTTGAGCAAGCTCGATAAGTCCCTCGTGGTATATCTCCCAGCCGAGGTCGTTCTTATAGCAATTCTCTCTTACACCGTCGGCAATTCCCGAAACCGTGCTTCTGGAATAATAGTTTACGCCGATAAAATCATAATATCTTCCCTTTTTGACTCCCTTGCGACGCATCACAGGAAATGCACATTTTCCTGTCATCATTGCACGCGTTATCGCCCCCTGGAAGAGCCAATCGGTGAGCTTGGCACAAATTTTGTGAATTACATTTTTTTCCTTTTTCGGCGCAAAAATACGTAGGTGGTTGGCGAAGCTCACTTTTGTGTCATCATAGCCCATCTCTCGCCTTTTTTGATGAATATATTCGTACGCCTTGACGTGGCATGCGGTCATATTTGAGAACGCCTTAACGAGTGCGGAAAGCGATTTTTTCTCGGGCGGCCAGGTGCCGTAAAAAAGGCTGTTGGTACAATAGACGTTCGGTTCGTTGATGGTGATATACTCGTTGACAAGGTCACCGAACGAATCGATAACCACCTTTACGTAATCCATGAATATATCCACGGATTCCTTGCTTGTAAAGCCTCCCATATCCTCAAACCAAAGCGGATGGGTGAAGTGATGGATCGTAAGAAGGGGCAATATTCCCTTTGCCTTCATATAGGAAATTTCTTCCCTGTAATGCTCGATCGCGTTCTTTGAGATAACACCGCGCTCAGGCTCGATCCGACTCCACTCTATACCAAAACGGTATATCTGTATACCCATTTCTGCCATCAGGTCGATGTCCTCGCGCCAGCGGTTATAGTGGTCGTCGGCACGCAGGATACTTGATCCGTCTGCGATCTTTCCATCCTCTGAAAAGCGCGCCCAGTTGTGGTTTTTATCTCCTCCCTCGATCTGCGCAGACGCGGTCGCAACACCGAGCAAGAGGTCCTTCTTAAGAGTGAGCTTCATCCTTTTTCTCCTCAAGAGCGTTCTTTTTTTCAAGGTCGGCAACGATCTCGGCGTAAAGCTTTTCGTCTATCTTGAACTTCTTCTGATAGAGGATAAAGCCGACGAGGATACAGACAAGGGGAAGGATCATCATAGATATTTTCATTATCCAGATCGAAGAATCGGGGATACCCGCAACGATCTCAGCCTCGCGGTCGGGATAGAGTCCTATCTCGTTTGCGATCATATTGAGTCCCGAAATTATAAGCGTGAAGGACACGACTCCCTTACTCATAGCGCCGCCAAATTGGTTTATAAAGGGCTGAACGGCAAAGGACGCCGCCTCGTTTCTCTTGCCGAGCTTCCACTCACCGTACTCAACCGCATCGGCAAGGAACAAGAGCATAAGGAGCTGGATAAACGCCTGCGCGAAAAAGAGTCCGAGTCCCGCGATAACGATGAGCGGCAGCCACTCAAACGAGAGGAAGAATATTATGTACGACACGGTCACGGCGATCATAGATCCCGTATAGAGCTGCTTTCTTGTGAACTTCTTTCTGAATAGCGGGAAAACCGAAAGAGCCGTGAGCTGCGCCACCGCCAAAACCGCGGCGAACACCATATAAAGTCCCTCGTCTCCGACGGCGTACTTGAAATAATACGTGCCGAATCCCGTAGTCGTGCAGTAGCCTATCATAAAGAGTGCCATTGATATCGCGGTGACAAGAAGCTGATCGTTCTTGATAAGCGCGCGCCAGAGGTCCTTGAGCGTTGTGCGCTCGACCGTGGCGAGCTGTGTGCGATCCTCCTTTACTCCGATAAGCGTAATACTCTGGAAGAGCATCATAATTATCGCAACGATTATCGCAAAAACGAAATAGCTGTCTCTTTCGTTGAGTCCGAGTCCCGCGAAGAGATCGGGGACAGAAAGGTAGATAAGCACCATTGCAAACATACCCACGTTCGCGCATATTCTCGCAAACGCGCCGACTCCTTCTCTGACCTTCTGGTCCTTGGAGATCGCGGGCATAAGCGACCAATAAGCTATGTCGTTGAGCGAGAAAAAGATGCTGAAGAGCAGATAAGTCGCCGCTAAGAGCGCGATGTGTCCCGTCTCGGTCATTTCAAAATTGTGGAACATAAGGACGGTAAGTATTGCCGTGCCTATCATTCCGACGAATATCCAGGGTTTGAATTTTCCCCATCTCGTCTTCGTATTATCGACGACGGCGCCAACGAACGGGTCGATTATCGCGTCGAAAATTCCAAACAGGGTGAGCATCGTTCCGATAATGGCAAGTCCGCCGTCTGAAAACCTTACGACGTCGGTAAGATGCACCAAAAGGTACATACTGACAAGTGAGTAGAGCGCGTCGCGTCCTACCGTACCAAGACCGAAGCAAAATCGGTTTCTGTTCATGTTTTTATTCATCTTAAATCTCCTTTTCGTCGATTTCTTCTATGAGATACATGGTACTGCCAAAGTCTCCCGTTACGCGGATATTCGGGTTATATCCCGTTCCGCTATACTGCATTGCAAGAGGTATGCCCGCTCTGAGTCCTTCGCCCGATAAGGTATATTCTTCCCTTCCGTCAACGAGTGAAAAGTGCTTGTCCACGGTACGCATAATAAATCCGTCCGCGCGGATATTTACGGGGCTTATGTGCTTGATAAGCGAGCCGAAGCGAGCGATCTTTAAATTCTGCTTGACCGAGGTCATTCTGTATCTCTTGCCGTTCTCGGCTTGCAGTATTCTCAAGATATCGCGCTCGGGGCTCGCCTTGTAATCAAGGTTATATATCGCGGATATGATCTCGCCATCTCCCTTTACCTGAAAGCTTTCGCGCTCGTTTTTCTTAGGAAAATAGCGGCACAGCTCGCCATAAGTAAAGGTCTTTCTGTGTGCCTTGTAAAATGCTATCTGCTCCTTTATCTGCTTGCGCTCGTCGGGTGTAAGCTCGGAGAAATCAAGCTCGTAGCCGAGCGGGGCGAATGCCGCTACGTTGAAGCGTGTTGAGAGGGGGGCCGAGCGCAGAGTCTGCTGATTTGGTGTCATCGATACGTGTGAGGAGACGGTTGACTGAGGGTAGAAGGTGTATATTCCCCTTTGTATCTCCATCCTCTCTCTTGCGTCTGTGTCGTCACTGGTCCATATCTGCGGTGAGAAGCAAAGCATACCGAGATCGAATCTGTTTCCGCCGGATGAGCAGCTCTCAAGCAATACGCTCGGGTGCTTTTCACAGAAAATACGATGCAGGACCTCGTAAAGACCCAATATATATCTGTGGAAAAATTCTCCCTGGTTTTTTAGCGAGAGCGAATACGCATCGCTTATGTGTCTGTTGTAATCCCATTTGACGTATTCGATATTCGCCGAGGATAAGACCTTGTCGACCGCGTAGACTATATAGTCTCTGACCTCTTTTCGCGTCAGGTCAAGCACCATCTGATTTCTGCCGAGAGAACACTCTCTTTCGGGTACCTTTATTGCCCAATCGGGATGCGCGCGATAGAGGTCGCTGTCCTCGTTGACACACTCGGGCTCAAACCAGAGTCCAAAGCGCATACCCATCTTGTTTATCCTTTTCGACAGCGACTTGATTCCTCCGGGCAGCTTTTTGGTATTGACCTCCCAATCTCCAAGTCCCGCGCGGTCGTTGTTGCGCTTGCCAAACCATCCGTCGTCAAGCACGAACATCTCTATCCCTAGCCTTTTTGACCTGCGCGCAAGGGCTAGGAGCTTGCGACGGTTAAAATTGAAGAAGGTTGCTTCCCAGTTGTTGATAACAACGGGACGCTCGCTGTATCTGAAATCCTCGCGGATGATATGCTCATTGACAAAGCGGTGCATCGATCGGCTCATACCGTTTATTCCGCTCTCGGAATAGCCCATCACCGCCTGGGGTGTGACAAAATTCTCACCGCTCTCAAGCTTCCAGAGAAAGCAGTGCGGATTTATTCCCGACATCACGCGAGTCGTACCGTGATTTGAGACCTCGACTGCGCTGTAATGGTTTCCGCTGTAAACAAGGTTAAAGCCGTAGACCCTTCCCGTCTCCTCGGTAGCGGTCTTTTCCTTCAGAAGAAACGCAGGATTGTGTCTGTTTGAGGATGCGCCGACGGTTGAATCGTTGACGTACAGTCCGTCGGTCAAGGGGCGCACGTGTATATGTGCCTCTTTTGCCCAACCGCCGTCGAGCGTCAGCATCTCGTAATCCGATGACGGCATATCGACCATAAAGCTCATAAGCTTTCGGATATATACCCTCTCGCCGCTGTCGTTTCTAAGACGCACACTTCGCGCGATGACGTCGCAATCGGCAAAAACGGTATAAGTAAGCTCGAGCTTTATCTCTTTATATTTTTTGTCGGCAAATATTACAGAAAGGCTCTCTCCATCACCCGTGGCAAAGGGCAGCTCGTTTCCCGACGTTGCGGGTTTATCGCTTACCGTGTGCGATTCGTAGACAAAATCGGTGACAAAGCTTCCGTCGGGCATAATTATCTCGATGGGGGTGTGTCTGTAGTCTCCCTTTCCAACTCCAGAATATTCGAGAAGCATAGAGTCAAGAGAATACCCCGGCGCGTCCTTTGAATACTCAACGGTCGAGCCGAGAGCTATCGTATTCTTGAGTGCAAGTGCGTCAGCGTCCGCCTCGGGCAATTTTGCGCCGTAAAAGATATGCTCCGCGTGACCCTGCCCGGTGATGCGGAAGATATAGCTCGTTTTATCGGTGTCTATCTTGAACACCCTATCTTTTATCTCTATCAAGGTCTTTCTCCCTTCAATCGAGTTCTATAAGTCTGAATTCAAACGGACGGAGCTTATCGCTCTCTCCGTCATAGTTGGATATGATCAATTTCCCGCCAAGTGCAAGCGAGGACGGGATCTTTGCCGCCTTTGAGCACATATTCATTATTGAGACAAGACGCTTGCCTTCGTATTCTCTTTGGTATGCGTAAACGCTCTTGCCCTCGTAAAGAGACGTGAAGCTTCCGTTTTTCAGCACCTCGTTCTCTTTGCGCAGAGAGACCATCGTCTGCCAGAACGCGAGGACGCCGTTTTGCTGATTTTGTTCGTTCTCGACGTTGACCTCAGTATGATTTGCATTGATCTTCAACCAAGGCTCAGAGGAAGAAAATCCCGCCTTCTCGCCCGCAGTCCATTGCATCGGAGTTCTCGCATTGTCGCGTGAGGTCCGCTGAATCATTCTCCAACGGTAACCCTTCGGAAGTCCAAGGCTCTTTGCCATTTTGTAGACGTTGTGGCTCTCGATGTCCTCTACCTCGAAGAGATTCTTGAAATCACCGTTTGTCATTCCAATCTCCTGCCCCTCATAGATAAAGGGCGTTCCGCGGAGTGTGAGTAGCAAGCCTGCAACCATCTTCGACGCCTCGGCTCTGTACTCCTTTGAGTCACAGAAGCGGCTTATAAATCTCGGCTGGTCGTGGTTTTCAAAGTATACCGAGCTCCAATCGAGTGCCGTCTGCCATTTTGAGAGCGTGCGCATAAGCTTTTTCGGTCTCAGCTTCGTTTTGAACCATTTTACGATTATCTGATCGCACTCCATATGCTCAAAGGAGAATACCATATCAAGCTCTCCGCGGCTCTCGTCGCAGAGGTCCTTCGCCCTCTGTACATCAACAAAAACCGTCTCGCCGACCGCCCACGCGCCGTGAGGCTCAAGACAGCTCTCGCGCAGCTTGCGGAGAATATCGTGGCAGCCCTCGGTCGAAAGATAATGCTCCTGACCCGTGAGTATCGGGCGACGCTTTCCGTCGGCAAGTGTATTTTTGTATATCACGTTGATAACGTCACAACGGAAGCCGCAAACACCTCTCTCAAGCCAGAAATTGAGGATGTCCTTGACCTCCTCAAGCACCTCGGGATTGTGCCAATTGAGGTCGGGCTGCTTTTTGGAAAAGAGGTGGAGATAATACTCGCCGTTCTTTTCATCGCCGAAAGGAGTCCAGGGACACTCAGCAAAGAAATTGCCCCAGTTGTTCGGGATCTTGCCGTTTTTCCCTTTTTCGATTATGTAATAGTTGCGGTATTTCTCCTCGCCCGCAAGAGCGCGACGGAACCACTCGTGCTCGTCCGAGGTGTGATTGATAACAAGGTCCATCATAATGCCGATTCCGCGCTTTTTCGCCTCGGATACGAGGGTGTCAAAATCGTCCATCGTGCCGAATCGCGGCTGAATAGACTTGTAGTCGGATATATCGTAGCCGTTGTCGTCGTCGGGACTCTTGTAGATGGGCGAAAGCCAGATGACGTTAACGCCGAGAGACGCGATGTAATCAAGCTTCGAGATTATTCCCTTAAGATCGCCGTATCCGTCACCGTCGGTGTCGAGATATGAGCGAGGATATATTTGGTAAACAACGGTGTCGTTTTTATAGTTTTTTCCCATATTTGCCTCCAAAAAACCGTTTGAGGTTGCGCTTATAAAACCATTATAACAAACAAAAAGGCAAAAATCAATAGATTTTGCGCCCGCAAAGTCCAAACAAACACGAAAAGAGCGCAAAAAAACAAAGAAAAAACAATTTTGAAAAATATTTTTGAAAAAGGTATTGAAATTTCGAAATCTTTGTGATATAATATATCGGTCGCAGGAATGCGGCATAAAAATAGGGGTATAGCTCAGTTGGTAGAGTACCGGTCTCCAAAACCGTGGGTCGTGGGTTCGAGCCCTTCTGCCCCTGCCAAAAACAAGAGGGATGGCAATAGCCATCCCTCTTGTTTTTCGTTGGTGTGGCATGGTAGCGAAGAAACCAACCTCCAACCGCTCGGCGGTTGGAATTATGTTCAGAGCCCTTCTAAATAATCCAAGCCGCAGGCTTGGCATATCATCGCCGCACAACGTGCGGTGTATATCATCAAGGGCGGCTCGCCGCCCTTGTATCTCATCACGCTTTAGCGTGCATATACCTGCGGCTTGATGATATACAATGCTTCGCATTGATGATATACCGCAACAAGTTGCGGATGATATACAAGGCTGCGCCTTGATTTATTTACAAAAGTGTGATATAATCCTATTTGAAAAATTATGACTTGAAGAAATCCGTTCCAGAAGCGCAAAATGTTTATTAGAATTTTCGTGCAAGCTGTTGACACAGAAGAAGCAATAAAGCATACAAAAGAATTTGAAAGTTTAATTTTCAATAGCGTAATCGGTTTGAGTTCGAAACCTTAATGCAAACCGCAAAAATATCTTTTTCGTAGTCTTTGCACAACAAAAAACGCACTTTTGTCTACCGACAAAGGTGCGTTTTTTGAACGATGTTCGCCTTCGGCAAATGATACGGGCTTACGCCCAATGATGTTGCGCTTCGCGCAAACGGAATTAAACCGTTTGCATGGTGCGCTGAAATATTGTTGATTTTTAACCGAAAATGTGATATAATAAAGGCGGAAAGACGGCGATAACATGCATCAAGGATATTCGCACTGTATTTGAAAATAGAGGGCATTACTTAAAATTTGAAGGGAGATTAAAGCAATGAAACAAATTGGCAGAGAGGTATGCTTTCTCAGAAGCGGAAAAGGCAATCCCAGAAACGGAGAATGTTCTTTTCTCAGACTTTTGGATGGGCGCATCATGTGCGTTTATTCAAAATATTACGGCAATGATTGGTCTGACCATGCCATTGCAAGACTCGAAGTTATCTATTCCCACGATGAAGGGGAAACTTGGTCGGAAAGCCAGATTTTGATTGAAAAAGATGAAGAAGCGCTCAACTTTATGTCGGTAAGCCTGATCCGTCTTGAGAACGGTGATCTTGGTGTTTTATACCTTCGCAAATCAATGAAGGATAACAAGCTTTTGTGTATGCCGCACTTCGTTCGCTCCTCCGACGAAGGAAAAACATTCTCTGCTCCCATCCTTTGTGTAAACAAGGACGGATATTACTGCGTGAACAACGACAGGCTGGTTCGGTTGAAAAACGGCAGAATTCTCTTTCCCGCGGCCTATCACGGAGAATCCGGCAGACGGCCTACCGCAGGCGCACTGACCGTATGCTATTCGGATGATGACGGCAGGAGCTTTCATCAGATCGACGGATTCGTGCGTTCGCCTTATGACGACGATACGCAACTTCAGGAGCCGGGGCTCTACGAGCTTCCGGATGGAAGACTCTGGATGTTTTGCCGAACCGCTTACGGCCATCAGTATCAATGCTTTTCCGAAGACGGCGGTATGAGCTTCGGAGATGTCACACCCGCGTTCCGTTTTACTTCGCCTGACTCGCCTATGCAGGTTTCTTCGGTTCACGGCAGAACGGTGGCTATTTTTAATCCGATCGGATATAATTGTCTCAGGGAAGACTGTGAAAATTGGAGAAGCCCCAAAAGAACGCCTTTTGTTCTGGCGGTCAGCGATGACGGAGGACTTTCTTTCGTTGATGCTCGTTCCTCGTTCCGTAACGGCGGTTATCTCCCCTTTTCCCAAAAATGCCGATTGCTGGAAAGCGATATGCAAAACAGCTATTGTTACCCGGCAGTTATTGAAACGAAAGACGGTTTTCTCGTTGCATATTATCACAGCGATGATACGCCAATCTGCTTGAATGGAACCAAGATCACGAAGGTGGATCTCGGTGAATTGGATTTTTAATCCTGTTACGCATAAAAACGGCAATGAGGCTATCTTGTTTTAAAAAAATCACGGATCGATTTCGAAAAAACTTGCATTATGGATCTATTTTGTTTATCCAAGCCGCAGTAGGGGTTCCCCGAAGCGAGCTTGACGAGCTTTGGGGGTTCCCGCAGGCTTGGTATATCATCGCCGCATAACGTGCGGTGCATATCATCAGCCCCTGCGGGGCTGTATCTCATCACGCGCCAGCGTGCATCCTCCTGCGCCTTGATGATATACAATGCTTCGCCTTGATGATATACCGCAACAAATTGCGGATGATATACACGCCTTCGGCGTGATTTGGCGCGGAACGGTTGAAATGTTCACAGATTTGTGGTACAATATCATACAAATAAAATTTTATGGAGAAAAATATGATATACAAAAACGGAATAAAGGAATATGCGCTCACAGGAATAATGTTCGGGATTCCGATGGGAATTCTGTTTGGTCTTATGCATCTTAGCTTGATACTTGGAATAATCACAGGTTTTTTAAGTGGATTCATTTTTGCATTGTTGATCTTCCTTTTTGTTAAATACCAAGAAAAAAAGTTTGATAAAAAACGCACAGAAATTGCAAAAGAAAGAAAAATAATTTGTGATGGAGGGGCAACGATCAACGGAAACGGTGGCTGGCTGTTTTTCACAGAGAATGGTCTTGAATTCTACCCTCATAAGATAAATATTTCAACAAAAGAAACTGTAATACCAATCAATACAATAGAAACGGTAAACACATACAAAAATAAAATCATCATCAATCCAGGCGAAAATCCTGTCGTAATAATTGTTTCTCACAGCAGGGAGTGGGAAAAGCAAATCAAAGATGCTTTGACGCGTTCTTGAAAATAAATACATAGATCCGTTTGCAAATATGGCATTGCGCCCTCAAAGATAATAGTGGGGGCATCCCCCTCAAACAAATTCGGCAAGCCCCACAGGGCTTGCCGTTCTTTTTTTACTTTTTCTATTTACTTGCTCTTTTTATCCGGCTTCGACTTTCTGCGCCTGAATATCTGCTTTCTGAACAACACTATATTCAGAACAAGGAAGAACGCCACGAATATGATAAGCGTCAGTATCGGCTTCACGGGTGCGAGATTTGCAAGCAGAAGCATCGGAAACCCAAGTATTATAGCGGGGAAATTCTGATATACCAGATTGTCCGAAACAGGCGTGCGGAACTCTCCGTCAACCTCGCGAAGCAGGATTATTCCCGTGCTCGCCGTGCCCGTGAGCATTCCGTACATTGCAAGGAACTGCTCCTCGTAATAATCGGGGAAAAGCGTCTTTGCAACGATGCGATTGTATACGTACGTAATGACCGCTCCCACAACGCCGAGTATCGCGATGACTCCCCAATATTTTTCGAGAAGATCAAGTCTTATCGCCGCAATTCCCGCAACGACCATAATGTCAAAGAAAAAGTTGCAGGCACGGGTCATAAGGAAATTGTTGGTGTGTTTTTTCTTTACTATCCTCTTTTTGTATAGGAAGTTGAGCAGAAGCTTAACAAGCGTTCCTACAAGCACACCGAGCAGGAAGTTAAAGCCGTAAATTACCGACCTCATACCCGGGAGAAGATAGCCGAGAAGATACATAAGCAGGTACGTTCCGATATAGGACACAACTATCAGTGCAACCTGAACGGTAAACTTGTCTATGCTTTCCTGCATTGGGATCTCGTTATCAGACTCGACCTCATCGGTGTGAAGACTTCCGTCACGTCTTTTGGAAAGAACGAGCTTTCCGCGCTTTTTCATTATGTTAAGGTGAATAACTCCGCCGATACTTGCGGAAAGGAATCCAAGTGCCGCAATCGTTAAACCAAAGCTGCGACCGCCAACAAATCCGTAATCCATCTCGTAGAGATTACCGTAGTTTAATGCCTGTCCTGTTCCCTGTCCGTAGCCGAAGGGCAAAAGAACTCCTGCCGCCGCAAAGAATCCCGTGAGTACCGATGCGGCAATTATCGTTATTACAAGTCCGACGATTCCTTGAATGAGATATGTTGCAACGGTCGTTACACCGGTGTTGATTATCTCACCTGTGCGCTGCTTTGTCAGCTTGCTGTTCGTGGTCTTGAATGCTGATGCGATAAATCCAAGAGCAAGAGTATGATATGTAATTATTTCAAGCGTCTCGGTTCCCTTGCCCCCAAAGACGACTGTGTCGAACATTACGTCTCCCGTAATCGCTTTATACACCGAGGCTACGATTAGCAAAAGCACACCCGCAAGAACCGAGGTGGGTATAAGCGAATTTCTTAAAAACGGAATAGCCTTTTTCAATACGTTTCCTACAAGAAGGCTTCCGAGCAGGACCGCAAAAAGCACCATCCAGCTCCAAACACTAAATTCCCAAAAATTTGACATTTTCGTCTCCTTTTTTTATGTTTTTATATCTGTTGTATACGTGTACGTACTTGAGCGCATTGAATCGCTTTGATCCCTTGATCTGATAGATCTTGCCGCCGCTATATACGTTGAGCTTGTTTCTGCCGAGCACCGTGACTGCAAGCGTCTCGTCGTACGCGAAAACGAGCTTTTCCTTTTCCGTGTCAAGCTCTATTCTGTCACCGTAAAGGCGGATGACCGCGTTTTTGCTCATCTTTATCTTTTTGACACATGGGATGACCTCCGAAAGCGAGATCTCCTCGCAATACATAGGCTCGTCGGTATATTCAAGCACGTTGAGGCTATTCATAAAGTCACTCTGATAGTCGTACCAATCCGCGACGAATCTAAACGGTAGCTCGTATCCCTCTCCGCAAAGCTCCTTTGATGGAAGATATCGCGCTCTTTTGCCGCATTTCTTGCACTCGACCGTGTCGCCATTGCTCTCAAACGTTGAAAGTCCGCAATCGGGACAGACGTATATCACTCTTTCAAGATACTCTGCGAGCTTTTTGTGGCGGAACTCTCCGTCAGCCTTTGCCTCGTCGACGTAAAGTCCTATCCTGATATCCTCGAGCAGCTGCTCGTCGATCTCTTGCATATATTCCTCGGGGTATATCACCTCGGACACGTACGCGCGCATTTTTCCCTTTCGAACGACGTCGCTCCATCTCGGCTCAGTGCCGTATCCGCCCTCGATTCTGAAGAGTGCTATCGGAAGCCCGAGCTTTCTTGCAAGAGTAGCGATGGATGGATTGATATACTCGGTCCTGCCGCTGTAGGTTCTGTTGCCCTCGGGTGCGATGGCGATCGTGCCGCCCTCCTTTGAGACCTTTATGCAGTTCAATATAGCTCTTATATCAGTGGTCTGCTTTTTGATCGGTATCGGCGCAACAAGATATCTGATGACCGAAGAAACCCACCCGAGCGAGAAAATATCCTCTGTAGCAAGGTAGTATACACTACCCTTGAATGCCATGCCGACAAAGAACTGGTCAAACGGTGTCTGATGATTGAAAAGGATAAGATACGGGCGCTTTTCCTGTCCGCGGAAGCGCTCTACCTTAAGCCCGTATTTCAAGCGGGTGTAGGGCTTGAGTATCGCAAAAAGAATATTTCTCACCACTAAGTGACGCGGCTTTGTCCATTTTTCATTTCTTTTGCCTTTTCCCATTTTGCACCTCCTGTCGACAATTGCGGAAAAATCCAATTTACATTATAAAAAATTTTTCCTCAATTGTCAATAAATCAGCATTAATAATTTCGAAATAAATTTAATATTTTTGTTCTCGAGGTTGTTTTGCGTGTGTTTTTTTGGAAAAATCAACAAAAATGACCTTTTGTGAAAGAAAAATTTTAGCAATCCCGATTTTTTATTTTTTCTTGACAAATAATATATGCGGTGATATAATTCTAACGTCAAAAAAACAAAAAAAGATTAAAATGTTCAAAAAATATACATTGATTTTTCGTTTATCATTTGATACAATGAAATGTAAAACTGTTTTGGAGCATTTTTTGCTCCTCGGATCCGAATCTATTTTTAGGAGATGATATATATGGAAAAGACCAGAAAAGTCGGTACAGTATCAAGAGGAATCCGCTGCCCCATATTCAGAGAGGGCGACGACCTTGCGAAAATGGTTACCGAAAGCGTTCTTGAGGCCGCAGAGTCTGACGGCTTTGCAATTCGCGACAGAGACGTTATAGCTCTCACCGAATCTATCGTTGCGCGCGCTCAGGGTAACTACTGCTCTGTTGATGACATTGCCACAGACGTAAAGGCAAAGCTTGGCGGCGAGACCGTGGGAGTTATCTTCCCCATTCTCTCGCGTAACCGTTTTGCTATCTGCCTGCGAGGAATAGCTAAGGGCTGCAAGAAGGTCGTTCTTATGCTCAGCTACCCCTCCGACGAGGTCGGAAACCACCTTGTAAGCATGGACGCTATTGACGAGTCGGGCGTAAACCCCTATTCTGACGTTCTCTCGCTTGAAAAATACCGCGAGCTCTTCGGCTATGAAAAGCACGAGTTTACGGGTGTAGACTACGTTGAGTACTACGGCGATCTCGTAAAGGAATGCGGCGCCGAGGTCGAGATAATCTTCGCAAATCAGGCAAAGGCGATCCTTCCCTATGCAGATCATATCATCAACTGCGATATTCATACCCGCGCACGCACAAAGAGAATCCTGCTCGCAAACGGAGCGAAGGTAGTCTGCTCTCTCGACGATCTTATGAACTCTCCCGTAAACGGCAGCGGCTGCAATGAAAAATACGGTCTTCTCGGCTCTAATAAGTCGACCGAGAATAAGATAAAGCTCTTCCCCAGAGAGTGCCGCGATCTTGTTCTCACGATCCAGAAGAATATTCTCAACGCCACGGGCAAGCACGTAGAGGTAATGGTCTACGGCGACGGCGCGTTCAAGGATCCTCAGGGCAAGATCTGGGAGCTTGCAGACCCGGTCGTATCCCCCGCGTTTACCGACGGTCTTATCGGTACGCCCAACGAGCTTAAGCTCAAATATCTCGCAGATAACGACTTTGCAAACCTTTCGGGTGAGGAGCTTAAGGCGGCTATCTCTGCCTCCATCAAGGCAAAGGACGGCTCAAGCCTTGTCGGAAATATGGCTTCTCAGGGTACGACACCCCGTCAGCTCACCGACCTTATAGGCTCGCTCTGCGACCTCACGAGTGGCTCCGGCGACAAGGGTACACCCGTCGTTCTCGTTCAGGGATATTTCGATAACTATACCAATTAAGAAAATGTACAAGGGGAAGCTTATCCGGGTTTCCCCTTGATTAAATTAAACCTATCACAAAATCACACTTTCAACAGCTTTTTTGAAAGTTTTTGGAATTCTTAAAACCTTTTCTCAAAAAGGTTTTAAGCGGGTGCAGGGCTGAGCCCTGCAGAAAGGAAAAGTATATGCAAAACAACGTTCGTCCCGAAAAAATGGAAAGGATCACAAATTTCGAGCTCGCTAATGCATTCATTGACGAGCAGGTCAAAGAGATCCGCGCGCAGGTCGGAGATAAGAAGGTATTGCTCGCTCTGTCGGGCGGTGTAGATTCCTCTGTCGTTGCGGCGCTTCTTATCAAGGCTATCGGTAAGCAGCTCGTTTGCGTTCACGTCAATCACGGACTCATGCGCAAGGGCGAGAGCGAGGCAGTGATCGAAATATTCGGTAAAAACCTCGACGCAAACCTTATTTATATCGATGCGACCGACCGCTATCTCGATCTTCTCGCAAACGTTAGTGATCCCGAAACCAAGAGAAAGATAATCGGTAAGGAATTTATTGAAATTTTTGCTGAAGAAGCAAGAAAGCTCGACGGTGTTGAGTATCTTGCACAGGGTACTATCTATCCTGATATTCTTGAGAGCGTAAAGCAGGCAGAGGGCAAAAAGGCGGTCAAGTCTCACCACAACGTAGGCGGACTTCCCGAGGACCTCAAATTTGAGCTTGTAGAGCCTATAAAGCTCCTTTTCAAGGACGAGGTGCGCGTTGTAGGCGAGGCGCTCGGTCTTCCCCACGCCATGGTATACCGTCAGCCCTTCCCCGGCCCCGGGCTCGGAGTCAGATGTCTCGGTGCGATCACTCGCGACCGTCTTCATGCTCTTCGCGAGGCAGACGCAATTCTCCGCGAGGAGTTTGACAATTGCGGACTTGCCGAAAAGGTATGGCAGTATTTCGTAGTGATTCCCGACATCAAGAGCGTTGGCGTCAAGGACGACTCGCGCTACGAGGGCTGGCCCGCGATCATCCGCGCGGTCAACACCAAAGATGCAATGACCGCATCGATCGAGGAGATCCCCTATGCAGTCCTTCACAAGATCTGCGCGCGTATCACAAGCGAGGTCGAAGGAATCAATAGGGTTCTCTATGATATAACGCCTAAGCCCACAGGTACGATTGAGTGGGAATAATGTCAAAAACGTCAAAAAGCCTTGTTGCATAAGGACTTTTGAATTTCAATATCCCATCGTGGCAACGTTTTGGCAACATTCGAGTATTATTCATAAATAAGAATTTGAGCTAACAGATTTCTGTTTGAAGTCTGTTAGCTCTTTTTGCTTTTACAAGTCTATATTTAATGCAAAAATTCCTACGTTTAAAGCTTTCGCAGAAGAATCAGTAATTGAAGCTTGGTGCAGACTTTCTCATTATGAAGCGAGAGAATAAGTAACAACGCGGCAAGGAGCGTTTTGCTACTTGCCATTTTGGCCCATTTTGGCATAATAACTCTATAATATTATCTAAAATTCCTATTATCGCACGAATATTTTAATTTACTTGTTGATTATTTGAATATTATGTGATATAATATAAGTTGTAGTAATTTATTTTTTTGAGGTGACTTATGGCTGCAAGTTATAAACCCTTATTCAAACTTCTGATTGACCGCAATATGAAGAAAAAAGAGCTCGCAGAGCGTGCAGGACTCAGCCTTGCTACCATTACTAAAATGGGCAAGGAAGGTACGGTTGTGACAACCGATGTCCTCGTGAAAATATGCGTGGCTCTGAACTGTGAGATCGGGGATATTGTCGAGATCGTTCCCGATAAGAACGCATAATGTGGAGGTCTTCACAATGATTGATTTTGCCAACATAGAAAAATACAAGGAAAACAACCGCATCGAAGCGAAAAAGGCCATCGGCGGTCTGCCTCGCAGCATTTGGGAAACCTATTCCGCGTTTGCCAACACTCTCGGTGGTATCATTCTGCTCGGTGTTGAGGAATACGTGGACAAGTCCTTGCACCCCGTTGACTTGCCCAATCCCGAAAAGCTGATTAAAGACTTTTGGGATATTGCCAACAACGCGAACAAGGTGAGCGCAAACATTCTCTCCGATAAGGACGTAACCATCGAGGACATCGACGGCAAGCACATCGTGGCTATCCGTGTGCCTCGTGCACAACGCAGCGATAAGCCCGTATATATCGACGGCAATCCTCTTTCGGGAAGCTACCGCCGCAACGGTGAGGGCGATTACAAGTGTACCAAGGAAGAAGTCGGGGCGATGATGCGTGACGCGGCAATCAAGACGCAGGATATGCTCGTACTTGAAAATATGGAGCTTGACGCATTCGATTACGACAGCGTGAAGCGTTACCGTATTCGTATGAAGACTTACCGCCCCGGACACGTTTGGGAGGAGCTTGAAGACATAGAGTTCCTTTATAAGCTCGGTGCGGTTGGAAGATCGAGCGACGGAAAGATGCACCCAACCGCCGCAGGACTTCTGATGTTTGGATACGAATATGAGATCGTAAAAGAATTCCCCGCATACTTCCTTGACTATCAAGAGCAGTTTGATCCCAACACCCGTTGGACAGACCGTATCGTATCCTCGTCGGGCGATTGGAGCGGAAACGTTTACGATTTCTATTTCCGCGTATACAACAAGATAACGCAGGATATTAAAGTTCCGTTCAAGCTCGAAGGCGGTGACCGTATTGACGATACGCCCGTCCACAAGGCACTTAGAGAAGCTCTTGCCAACTGCTTGATAAATGCCGACTATTACGGCAGACAAGGTCTTGTCATAATCAAGAAAAAAGATGTTATCACGCTTTCCAACCCCGGCGGTTTTCGTATCGATGTTGAAGCCGCAAAGAGTGGAGGCGTTTCCGACCCTCGTAATAGCTCGCTCATCAAGATGTTCAACCTCATCAACGTAGGTGAGCGCGCAGGTAGCGGTATCCCGAATATTTTCAGCGTTTGGAAAAAGCAAGGCTGGTCTGCACCCGTTATCAACGAGAGCTTTGAACCCGATAGAATCACTTTATCGCTGTCAATAGGAAAAAGCGGCGATAAAAAAGCGGCGATAAAAAGCGGCGATAAAAAAGCGGCGGCAAAAACCGTCGCACATAAGCAAGCGATTATTTCCTATCTGACCGAAAACGTTTCGGCAAAGAGCACGGAGATTGCCGAGCTTCTAGGGTTGAAGCCTACGAGAGCAAAAGAGATTCTTGCCGAAATGGTGGATGCGGAAATCATTGTTGCCGAGGGCGGCAATAAAAACCGTGTGTATAAATTGAAAGCGTAATTTTGGAGAACTTCAAAAATGACAGACAAAGAATTAAAGAATAGGAGAAAAAGCCATGAATCAAAATATTCTTGAGTTCAATCTGTATGGTGACGGCATTCATGATGATACCGACGGCATACAAGCACTTTTAGACAGCGGAGCCTCGGAAGTTGTGTTGACTGCCCCCAAAAGTGCGTATCTTATTTCAAAAACGCTTAAAATACATGCGGGACAAACATTGAGAATGGCACCCACGACTTGTATCAGACTTGCGGATGACAGCAACTGTGCCATGATCGAGAACGATTGTTTTTCGAGCTTTTCAGAAAACATTTGTATCGACGGCGGTATCTGGGATATGCGCAATACGGAACAGGAGCCAAACCCGTGGCATTTTCCCGGAAAAGATGGCAAAACCTCCTATGATCGTTTGGGATTGAGGTTGGATCAGTTTGGATGCTTTACCGAATTTCCCGCCGTATACACCGGATTTTGTATGCGTTTTTGCCGCATAAGAAATTTTACGCTTAAGAATGTTACTTTCCGCAACCCCGTTACTTACGGTGCTCAATTTGGATTTGTTGAAAATTTCACGGTCAGGGATATCGTTTTTGACTACAACAGTTGCAATCCGAAATTTTGGAATATGGACGGAATTCATATTGAGGGAGGATGTAAAAACGGTATTGTTACCAATCTGAAAGGGGCATGTCATGACGATCTTGTTGCAATCACGGCAGATGATAGCCTGTACGGTTCTATAGAAAACATCGTTGTGGATGGTATATTTGCCGAACAAAGCCATAGTGCAGTTCGATTGCTGTCTCATGGCATCTCTGTAAAAAATATTCAGATCAGAAATATTTTTGGAAGCTATTATACCTATTGCATCGGAATCACAAAATATCACGGCGGACCTGAAGAACGAGGCGTTATGCATAATATTTCCATTGAAAACATTTGTGCTGCTTCTTCAAAAGGAACAAAAGATGTGGTGGGGGGAAAATACCCTTTCATTTGGGTTCAATCCGGCGTCGATATTGAGGGGCTTCGTATCGAAAATGTATTTCGTGAGGAAAAAACCTATCCAACCCCTCTATTTCGTCTTGACAAAAACGCTAATGTCCAAAATCTTATATTAAGGAATATCACGCAAAAAAATTTATTGAATTCGCCGGCTGCATTCATAGAGCTTTTGGGTGATTCCGAAAATCCAATTTTGAACGAGTGTCGGGATATTTAAATACCGGGTAGGTGAATAAGCAGCTGTGTTTTTAGCAGTATCGGTGATACCAATTTGATACCGTTTTTTCGTAGACACCACAGACGAGGCGGAAAATAGCGGTCAAATCACCCGAAAAATCACGCAAAAAGACCTTAATACACCACATTTAATGCTAATTTAAGCGAGTGGAAATAATCAAACATCATCCCTGCGAGACAAATGATCTCGCAGGGATTTTTTATAAGGCTATTGCATTTTTATATTGCGTCTTGTATAATAAAGTTATAGGTAATACGAGCCATCAAAGGAGAGCGCAGAAGCTTTGGCAGAAAGGCGTTCCAATCACGGTGGCGTATATGACAAAAGCGAAGGAGACAGATATGGATTTTAAAATATACGGCGCTTCGGCAGGCGTGGATATTTCGATAGACAAAATATCCGATAACAGCGGAATAGAGCTTTACAAGCTCACGGCAATATACTCTGAAGAGCAGATCCCCGAGCAATTCAGGATCAGATTCAGCATTCCCGATGTTGATACGTATTCCGTCTGGAGTCCTGCCGAGCGGTTTGACAGACACTTGGGCCCCAACTGGCGCAAGCGCACGACACCCTCGCGCCTTGCATCCTGGATGCCGCTCCACGCGCTCGTCTCGGCTGACGGAAAGAACAGAATGACGGTCGCATTAAGCGATGCAAAGACTCCTATATCCATCCGCTCGGGCGTATGCGAGGAGAATGCAAATATCGATTGGGAGATCAATTTCTTTACCGTAAAGGTTGCTCCGCTCAGGGAATACAGCACTCTTATCCGTATCGATACGAGGAATATCGTGTACTACGACAGCATCTACGACGTCGTTTCGTGGTGGGAGAATGATTGCGGATACACCCCTGCCTACGTCCCCGAGCACGCGAAGCTCCCGATGAATTCGCTCTGGTATAGCTATCACCAGGCACTTGACGTCGACGATATCGTCAAGGAGTGCGCACTTTCCAAGGCCATCGGAATGGACACCGTGATCATTGACGACGGCTGGCAGACCGACGACAACAGCCGCGGATATGCGTTCTGCGGCGACTGGGAGGTCACGCCCTCAAAGATTCCCGATATGAAGCAGTTTATTGACAGGATTCACGAAACGGGAATGAAGGCAATGCTCTGGTTCTCGGTCCCCTATATAGGAAAGCACTCTAAGGCGTTCGAGCGCTTTAAGGACAAGCTTCTCGATGAAACAGGAGGCGGACCGAACGCATTTATGGCTGCCGACCCGAGATACAAGGAGGTGCGCGACTACCTAATCGAAATCTATGCAAGAGCGCTTAAGGATTGGGGACTCGACGGTCTCAAGCTCGATTTCATCGACGCGTTCGCGCTCAAGGGCAGATCTCTTGAGTACGACGCCCGCCGAGATTATCAGTCGCTCGAAGACGCCATCGACAGACTTATGACCGACGTCACGAGCGCTCTTCGAGAGATCGACCCCGAGGTGCTTATCGAATTCAGACAGTCCTACGTCGGACCTGCAATAAGAAAATACGGAAATATGCTCCGTGTTGCAGATTGCCCGAATGATGCTATATGCAACAGACAAGACGTAATTAATCTCAGACTCACTTCGGGTAAAACCGCAGTTCATTCGGATATGCTGATGTGGCACACAGAGGACACGGTCGAGAGCGCCGCGCTCCAATTTGCCCAGGCGCTTTACAGCGTGCCTCAGACATCGGTAAAGCTCGCTTCCCTTCCCGAGGATCACAAGAGGATGCTTGCCTACTATCTCTCCTTCTGGAGAGAAAACCGCGACGTGCTGATGAACGGCAAGATACTCGCAGCAAATCCCGAAAGCGCTTACAGTATCGTTTGCGCAGAGAAGGACGACAGGTCGATCTTCACTTGCTACACCGAAACGGTGGTGGATTGCAGAGCCTACAATGAAACGGTTGCCGTCAATTGCTCCCGTTTGGATTCTCTTATTATCAAAGGGGCTTTGGGTAAATCCTACAAGGTCGTAAACTGCATGGGCGAGACTGTCGCCGAGGGTATGATCGGGCAAGCACTCGCCGAGGTGGACGTGCCGCTCTCAGGTATGGTTTTCGTAAAATAACAAGCAGTCAGGGCAAAAAAATACACCAACTCACATCAAAGATACGAATTCAATCAAAAGATGCAATAACGGCAGAAACAAACATTTCCTGCCGTTATTTTTATCTGTTCACACATTTTAGAGAAAAATATGTTATAATTGATCTTGAAAAGTGTAAGATTTGGCGTTTTTGATTGTATTAAATAGTGAATCGATTCAAAAGAGAGGTGAGACTGTGGAGGACAAGAGGTTACTCAGACTGCTACATAAAGACCCGAACGCCGGAATGGAACAATTATTGAATCAATACACAGGTCTCGTTTATGCCGTTGTCAAAGGCAAGCTTGACGGGTCCTTCCACGTTTCATCAGATCTTGAAGACTGTGTGGCGGACGTATTCAGCAAGTTCTACACAGAGCTTGCAGACTATGATCCCGCAATGTCGAGTATCAAGTCCTATCTGTGCGTCATCGCACGCAATCACGCGATCAACGTTGCTAAGAGGCGAAGCCTTGAAGGTGGCATTTCTCTTGATGACGGGCAATCACTCTTGCAGGTTGCAGATGATGTGATGATCGATAGCGAGCTTGCCGATGATGAGCTTCGACGCGAGGTTATCAAAGCGGTCGAGGATCTCGGAGAGCCGGACTCAAGCATCATCTTCCGTAAGTATTATTACGGTGAGTCCTCAAAAGAAATCGCAAAAGCCACCGGACTTTCTGTTTCAAATGTTGATACGAGAACACACAGAGCCCTGAACAAACTACGTAAAATGTTTGGAGGTAATGAGGAATGAAGAAAACACTAAACAATATTTTTGACGAAGCGAATGCAGGTGAGATTGAAAATCTCGTCAAGCAGAACGCTGCGCCCGAAGTTTCGGCTGATACGCTTTCCTCTATCAAGGATAAGGTATATGCCAAAACGAACTTAAAGAAGGAGAAAAAAACCAATAAAACCGTATGGCTTCGTTTTGGAGCAATCGCAGCTTGCTTTGTGCTGATTGTAAGTGCTATAATCGTTGTGCCTATGTTGCGCGAGGATGATCCCGGACACGTTCCGGAAAAGGAGACCGAGGACAAACCTATTGTTGATTCTCCTGATTATACCCCCATCATTTTTGATGCCACCGTGTCACCCGAACGATTAAACGGTAATAGCTTGGAGTTCATTGTGGGATCTTCGGGATCTATAAGCGGCGGCGAAAGCGCCGCTCCGCCTGCGTTTCAATTTAGTTACGGCATTGCCGTTAAAGCAAAGGTTGTGAAGAATTATCCTGATATATACTACAAGCTTGACGTAAGCTCCGAATACCGTCCTGTCGCTTATCGATTGATACAGATGGAAACGGTCGAGGTTATCAACGGCGAAAACGTTCCACAGTATTTTCTGTATTTGATTCCCGAGTACGTTTACGTTGATATGTCGGTATATGATTCGCTCTTAATATCCATGTCTCAGCTTGGTGCTGAAAACTACGTTTTGCAGAACGGTACTCAAAATCAAATGGAATCGTTTGAGCTGCCTATCTTTGCGGATTATCAGGATAATCCTGAGCTTGGAAACATAATTGCCTTCTCCGATGGGATATTTGACGAAAGCTTGTGGCAAAATGATACCTGGCTCTACGGTTATCAATTTGCAAGCTACTATCTTGATAATCCCGAGAACAGCGATCTCGTTGTAGCGCGCGGCGATTCCGATAGCGTTGTTATTTCTGAAATAAAAAGGCAATATGAGGAATGGCGCGGTATCAATTATCAAATTCCCTCTGTCGTAACACTCAATTTCAAGACACAAGAAGCTAAAGATGCAATCGAATACGTAAAACCTTTTGCCAACGGTGTTTTTTCTCAATGGTATTCGCCTTATTACGGAAACGGTGAGCTTATTTTCAGACGGTATATCAACGGTTGTCAAACCGAAGAAACAGTAAGGATCGATCTTCTTACCGAAGAAGTAACCTATTCCGAGGTTCGTTACACCGAGGAAGATATGAAACAGATCGAGAATATCTCCGCGCATCTGTTAGAAAAAGCAATCGCATATTTCGGTCAGCTGCCGATTCCCCCACATACCGATCCCGAAGGTAAGGAACTTCTGTGCCTTAACCTGTATGCGTGGTACGCTAAGGTTGACGGCAAAGTGTATGGCGTTATCAAAACCTCTTGGAGATATAAAGAAAAAGATAATTACTTTATCCAGTATTATGATGATGCGTACACCTTGTACGATATGTCAGCAGGAACGGCTACCGATATTTCAAGAGACGATCTGGTGGCTATCATAGGAAGTCGAAATGTGTATATGGGTGAATACGGAATAGAAATCGAAATACCCTCTTAAACGTATAACAACATAAAGGCGAGCGCAAAAGCGCTCGCCTTTATGCTGTTATTGTCTGTATAATCCATCTTCACTTTCAAATAAACTCTACCTGCGACGAACCTCTGATAAACGCTACGGGAGGCTTGCCCGTCATTCTCTTAAAGAAGGTGCTGAAATAGTTCGGAGATGAAAAATTGAGCGCGTTTGCGGTCTCGGCTGCAGAATATCCCTCGCTCATAAGCCTTATCGCCTCGGTGCATCTGAGCCTGGAATAATGAAGCATCGGACTCGTTCCGCTGTGGCGCTTGAAAAGTGCCTTGATATTACTTACGCTCGTTTTGTTTATCGCCGCAAGCTCTTCAAGCGTGAGATTATCATATATATGCTCGGTCATTGATAGCACTACCCTTTTATATTCCATAGCGCTGTGTGAAAGCAAAAGCTTTTGCTCCGCGGTGTGGCTTTTGTTTATCTTTATGAGAAACGCCGAGAGTGCATCGGTACAGCCCTGTCCTTCAAGCGCGTCACGCTCGTCGCTGTCGAAAAAGTCGAATACGCGTGAATATATCTCCATATATTCCTTCTGCTCCTCTTGCGTAAGACCGAATACGCCCTCGGTCAGATTCTTTGGCAGCTCGCCCTCGACTATCGAGGTGATAACGTATACGTTCGGGTTTGTATTCTCCGCGCTTTGTATCGTATGAAATTCCATCGGCGCGTGGATTATCATATCTCCCTCGCGTAGCTTGTAGAGCTTTTCGTCCTCGGTCACGCAGACGCACCCCGACACAACGTATACTATCTCCCAGGAAATGTGCGTTTCTCCGTTAAATACGAAGCTATCGTCCCAGTTGAAATTCCATACCGTGTGCAAGCGTGTAAAACGGAAGTGTGGTGATATCTCCGCGTGTTCCTTTTTTTCTTCGGGTAATCTTCTCATAAAAAATGTCCTAAATCATAATCATTATGCCTTTTTTGGCATTGAATTTCTCTTTTGGGTATTCTATACTATATTTATACCACTAAAAATGGAAAATGTCAATGTTTTTTGGAGGTTGAATATGAAAAAAGGTATCAGCACATGGTCGCTCCCCGACCGTTCGCCCGACGCGTCCTTTTCGCTCGCAAAGGAATGCGGATTTGACGGTGTTGAGGTCGGCATCAGCGACAAGGGCTTGCTCAGACTCGATTCGAGTGAAAAGGAGCTTTACGATTTCAAGAAAAAGGCAGACGAATACGCTATGCCGCTCTATAGCTTGGTATACGATTTCTGCTGGCACGATTCTCTCTCTGCGTCCGACCCCGATGTCAGAAAAAAGGGCGAAGAAATAGTTGTAAGACAGCTTGAGATCGCGTCAATTCTCGGATGCGACACCATTCTCGTTATTCCCGGAATGGTCAAAAATCCCGGTGATCCCGCAAGCGAGATCGTTCCCTACGACGTAGCATACGACCGAGCCTTCGATTCCGTGTGCAGGCTCTCCGAGCAAGCCGAAAAGTACAACGTCAATCTGGCTCTTGAAAATGTCGGAAACAAGCTTTTGCTCTCTCCCCTTGAGACCCGCGATTTTATCGACAAGGTAAACAGCCCCAAGGTCAAGGCATACTTCGACGTCGGAAACGTTATGAGATTCGGCTATGCGGAGCATTGGATAGACATTCTCGGAGACAGGATCGCAAAGGTCCACTTCAAGGACTCGAAAATGGAGGCAAAGGGCGCATTGTCCGCTACCGACATCCTTGAGGGCGAGACCAATTACCCCGCGGTCATGGCTGCGCTTCGCCGCGCGGGCTACGACGATTGGGTAACTGCGGAGATCTTCCCCCAGGCGGGCAGAGATCACAAGGAATTCTTGATGAAGAATTCCAAGGCGATGGATACGATAATAAACGAAATGTAATTAATTCACGGAGGTATTTAAAATGTTCAGAGTTGCATTTATAGGATTTGGCGGAATTGCTCATTCCAACCATATAAATCCCCAGTTTGAGCTTGTAAAAGAAGGCAAGACAGAGCTTGTTGCCGTTTGCGACATCCGCCCAAACGTATTTGACGAGGCTATTGCCATCAACATCGGCATCGGTGCGTGCGAGCTTCCCGAAAGCGTCAAGAGATACACCGACTACAAGGAGATGCTCGCAAAGGAGGATATCGACATCGTTATCGTTTGCGTTCCCACCTTCCTCCACGCAGAGGTCGCTATTTATGCGCTTGAAACAGGTCACCATGTTCTTTGCGAAAAGCCCATGTCCCTCAGATATGAGGATTGCGTAAAGATGTGCGAGGCGGCAAAGGCTGCGGACAAAAAGCTTATGATCGGTCAGAGCGTTCGTTTCGGTAACGCTTCAAAGTACATCAAAAAGCTCATCGACGAGGGAACATACGGCAAGCCGAAGTCTGTCCTCTTTCAGAGAAAGAGTGCTCCTCCCTATTGGGGCTGGGATAACTGGTACATGGACTACAGCCGCTCAAACGGTGCTATCATGGATTTCCACGTTCATGACATCGATTTCGCGCGCTGCGCATTCGGTGAGCCTGATGCCGTTTCCTGCTACACCGCAGACGTTTACAGCGGCAAGGATATAGTACATTCAAGACTCATATACGACGGTTTTACGGTTATGTGTATCGGTGACTGGTCGAGAGAGGGACTTCCCTTTGAAAGATATTGGCAGATATCTCTTGAAAAGGCTACCATCTATCACCTTGGCGGCGAGCTTAAGGTCTGCCCCAGAGGCGGAGAGCCCATCAATGTTGAGCTTGAGAGCAACAGCACGCAGAAGGACGAGCTTATCTATCTCATGGATTGGATCGAAGGTAAGATCGAGAACACCTACAATCCTCCCGAGGGCTCCGCTCTCACGATTAAACTCGTCAACACTCTCCAGAAGAGCTCTGACATGAACGGCGAGATCCTTCCCTTTACAGCTGAATAAATTAATTTAACCGCCTTCGGTATGCGCCGAGGGCGGTTAACGCTTTTATTCAAATAATCTATTTTGCTCAACGAAGCTTTTAAGCCGTTTCATTCCCGAAAATAACGGCTTGTTTTTCTGCCATACGAGACTGACACTCAGAGTTATCGGCGGGTCGAGCGAAAAGCACTTTATTTTTTCCTCGTTTTTTACGAGCTTATCGAAGATAAATCCAATGGCGGTACCACTCGAAACAAGCTTCGTCATCGTGGAGAGCTGATTGGTCGTTACGAGAATATACGGCTCGACGTTCTCACCCGCAAACCAATTTTTTATTTTTCTGCTTTGGAAAAATCCGTCCTTATACATTACCAAAGGCACATCGCCGAGCATTCTCGGTGACACGGGTCCCTCTTTGACAATGGGATTATCACTCGATGCGCCGCAAACGATCTCCAATTCGTCAAGACGGACAGATTCCATATCAGCATCATGCTCACCCGAGTGAGATACGAACGCCATATCGATAAGACCGTCTCTCAGCATTTTTGCCGCGCTCTCGCCTCCGCATTCAATTATCTCAACGCTAAGATCAGGGCTTTGCAGAACAAAATCCTTGTATATTAAAGGCAGAACGAGCGATCCTATCATAGGCGGAACACCGAGCCGCAGGCTCTTTCTTTCTCGTCCCATTTCCTTCATTATCCTTTCTGTACGCTCGGTGCGCTCGACTATATCCGCACACATAGCAAGAAATTGCTCTCCTTCACCCGTCAGCTGCATTCCTCTGTGAGTCCTGCAAAAGAGCGAAACTCCAAACTCGCCCTCAAGCTCCTTTATTGCTATAGATAAGGACGGCTGCGCAATATGAAGATCCTCCGCCGCGGCGGATACCGTGCCGTGTTCGCACACCGCCAAAAAGTATTTTAACTGCATCAGATTCACACTATCACCCCTTACTATTATATAGCTTTTTTATATATTTGTCAATAAAATATATATTTTACAAATACAAGATAAAGTGATATAATGTTTTTATCGAAATACAAAAGGAAGGAAATTCTATGGAAACTTATAAAATAGCAGTCATTGCCGGAGACGGAATCGGTCCCGAGGTCATTGACGAGGGAGTTAAAGTGCTGAAAGCAGTATCAAAGCTTGACAAGAGCTTTGATTTCGACTTTACATACTTCCCCTGGGGTTGTGATTTTTACAAAAAAACAGGAAAAATGATGGACGACGACGGAATCGAACAGCTAAAAAAATTTGATGCTGTATTTCTTGGCGCAGTAGGTGCGCCCGGGGTCCCCGATCATATCTCACTCTGGGGACTTCTTTTAGCCATCAGAAAATCATTCGATCAGTATATAAACCTCCGCCCCGTAAAGCTTTTGAAGGGCGCACCCACTCCCGTCGCGGATGCAACACCCGATAACGTCGATATGATATTCATCAGAGAAAACAGCGAGGGAGAATACGCAGGAAGCGGCGCATGGCTATACAAAAACTCTCCCAACGAGGTAGTTATTCAAAACGGAGTATTTTCACGAAAGGGCTGCGAAAGAGTCATCCGATATGCATACGAGCTTGCACGCTCCCAGAATAAAACGCTCACCAGCATAAGCAAGGCAAACGCGCTCAACTATTCTATGGTATTCTGGGATCAGATATTCGAGGAGGTCGGACGCGATTACCCCGAGGTGAAGACGTACTCGTATCTTGTCGACGCGGCAAGTATGTTTATGGTAAAGGATCCCGCAAGATTTGAGATCGTCGTCACGTCAAACCTTTTTGGAGATATACTGACTGATCTTGGCGCCGCAATAGCAGGCGGAATGGGCCTTGCCGCGGGAGCAAATCTCAACCCCGAAAGGAGCTTTCCTTCTATGTTCGAGCCTATACACGGCTCCGCTCCCGACATTGCTGGAAAGGGCATTGCAAATCCTTTGGCAACAGTCTGGTCAGCGTCACAAATGCTCGACTTCTTCGGTCACGGGGATTGGGGCAAGAGGCTTATTGACTGTATCGAGGAGCTTCTCTGCGAAAAAAAGACCTTGACAACGGATCTCGGCGGATGCTCCTCCACAGCCGACGTTGGCGATGCCATTGTCGAAAAGCTCAACAAATACAAGGCATAAAGCCGAGGTGGTGCTATGGAAATCTTGAGCGAAATAAGACTTCAGCCCTTCAAAATGCACGCAAATCTCTATTTTGTCGGCAACGAAAAGGTGTCCGTCCACTTGTTCGACACCTCGCTCGGACTTGTTATGATCGACACAGGATACCCCGATATGCGTGATATCATCCTATCCAATATTAAGCAATTGGGATTCGACCCCGAAAATCTTGTTGCGATTTTTCACTCCCACGGTCATATCGATCATTTTGGCAACACACGGGAATTCACCCGCATTTCAAGTGCAAAAACATATATCAGCCGCATAGATAACGAGATAGTAAACGGCAATCTCGATCTTTCCTGGGCAAAGGAGCTTGGTCTTGAGCGCATACCGCCCTTCTCTTGCGACGTGCTTTTAGAGGATGGAGACGTATTTGACTTTGGTAACACAAGGATAAGATGCGTCCACACGCCAGGTCACACGGAAGGCGTAATGTCCTTTTTAATCACCTTAACTGACGGAACTGTTGCCGCAATGCACGGCGGGATAGGCACGAACAGCTTGCGCTCTGACTTTTTGAACAAGTACGGTCTGTCATTTGATTGCAGGAAGAAATTCAGAAAATCGCTCGACCGTCTTTCTGGCGAAAAGGCAGATATTGTGCTGGGAAATCACCCCGAAACCACCGACACCAAGGGAAAAATGCTAAGAATATTTAACGGAGAGCGCGACCTCCGTGACAAAAACGAATGGCCCAGTTTCCTTCAGTTTGTTGAAAGCATAATCGACGACCTCGAAAGAAACGACCCCACACCGCAATAAATTTATCCCCCGAAAGACTCAGATTTGATTCTTTCGGGGCTTTTTATCTAAAAAGCCGCATTTGCAACCTGATTCTGCGCAAAAGATTAACGAATTTATAAAAAAATAATTTTATCTTTTGTCGCTTTTTTCTTGCAAAACGCTTCTCTTCAGTGTATAATGAAATCAACAACGATCCTGAAGGAGAATGAAAAATGACAGATGTTCAAAAATATGCCCAGCTTGTAAAGGACTATTCCAAGGACTCTTACCTTAAGCTTATGCGCACACCTATGAAGCTTTTAAGTCACCCCTTTATCGTTCCGGGTGCGATATATCCATATCAGCTTTGGGATTGGGATTCCTGGCTTACCGACATTGCGATAAGACAGGTTCTTCTTGACAATGGCGGCAAGGGAGAGGCAGAATATCTCGAGTGCGAAAAGGGCTGTATTCTCAATTTCCTTGAGCACGCGGACGAGGATGGCTCTATCCCGATACTCGTTGACGGAAACCACGAGGTCACCTTCCTCAAGGAGGGAAAAAACGCGCACAAGCCCTGTCTTGCCCAGCATCTTGCCTTCATCCTTCAGCAGATGAACGGAGACGTCTCCTGGGTCTCGGATAAGCTCGATATACTTGAACGCTTTATAGATTGGTACAGACGCACGAGCAAGCACGCCCCCACGGGTCTTTACGTATTCCTTGACGACACCGCAATCGGCGTTGATAACGACCCTTGCATGTTCTTCCGCCCCGATTCAAGCACCGCTTCGATCTATCTGAACGTACTTATGTATAAGGAGCTTCGTGCAATGGCGTATATTTTCGACCTTGTCGGAGACGAGGAAAAGTCAAACTTCTACGACCTTGAAGCGGCAGAGCTGAAGGATGCCATCAACGAGCATCTTTACGACGAAAAGTGCGGAATGTATTATAGCGCAGACGTAAATCTTCGCGATAGAAACCCCGACGTTTTCCTCCATAGAGGAAAGCCGCGCCATTGGGATTGCCTTATTATGCGAATCGACTCATGGTCGGGCTTTATGGCTCTTTGGGCAGGTATCGCTACTCCCGAGCGCGCTCGCAGGGTAATTGAAGAAAATATGCTCAATCCCAACACCTTCTTCGGTGAATACGGCATCCGTTCCCTTTCAAAGCTTGAAAAGATGTTCGTCAACTGGCCCTCAAGCAATCCCTCCTGCTGGCTCGGTCCTATGTGGGGAGTTGCAAACTACCTATGCTTCCGCGGTCTTGTGAACTACGGATATGAGGACGAGGCAAAAGCTCTTGCAGAAACTCTCATAACCGTTTACGGTAAAGACATCGAGGCGTGCGGTGAGATGCACGAATATTATCACTGCGACACAGGTGAGGGCATCAACGGTCAAGGCTTCCAGTCCTGGAATCTTCTCGTCAATAATATGATCGCTTATCTCGAAGGACACGTTCCGGTAGAGGAATTCTAAATTCAGAATAAAAAAGTCATTCCGCTCTGCGGGATGGCTTTTTTGAGTTATTACCTATTGAAAATGCTCAGTTAATGTGCTATAATACACAAGTCAAAACCTAAAGTCGAACGGACGGAAACAATAAATGAAAGCTTTCACTCGGGGATTGCGCGCAGGCATCCCCATAGGACTTGGATACCTCTCGGTATCCTTCACATTCGGAATTATGGCAATAGCCTCCGGACTTACCTGGTGGCAGGCGGTCATTATCTCAATGACAACGGTTACCTCGGCAGGTCAGCTCTCCGCAATCGGCACTATGGCAGTTCCGGGACAGTATGCGGCAATGCTGGTCTCCCAGGCTACGATAAATCTGCGTTATGCGTTTATGTCGATGTCTCTCTCCCAAAAAACCTCAAAATCATTCAGGGGAATATGGCGCTGGATACTCGGATTCTTTATGACCGATGAGATTTTTGCGGTCGCTTCTGCGGAAAAGACGGTAAGCGTGCGCTTTTTCTGCGGACTTTCGGTAGCTCCGTGGGTCGGATGGACTCTCGGAACGCTTGCAGGCTCGCTCGTCGGAAACGTGCTCCCGCCTATCGTCATGGGCTCGCTTTGCCTCGCTATATACGGAATGTTCTTAGCGATAATCCTCCCTCCCGCAAAGGCATCGAGACCTGTTCTTGCGGTAGTCGCCATTGCCGCAATAATTCATTGTATATTCTACTACGTGCCATATCTCAGAGATATTCCCTCCGGAATCTCGATAAGCATATCCGCTGTCGCGGCGGCGATGCTCGGCGCTCTGCTCTTTCCTCTTAAAAACAGTGAGGAGGTAGCCGAAAATGACTGATTTCTGGATCTATCTCGCAATATTGGCAGGCTCGACCTACCTCATCCGCGTGATCCCCTTTGCGCTTATGCAAAAGAAGATCACTAACGTTTACGTAAGCTCGTTTTTACACTATATTCCCTTTGCGGTTCTGTCTGCAATGACCCTCCCCGCGGCATTATTTGCGACGGGAAATATCATGTCAAGTGTGGCTGGACTCCTTGTCGGCGGATTCTTCGCTTACAGGGGTAAGGGACTAACTCTCGTTGCAATCATCTCTTGCGTTATCGCGCTTATGACCGAGCTTATTCTGTTGCTCATATAAAAATACGGACAGAAAATTCTGTCCGTATTTTTTATTTGAATTCGACCGCACCGTCTTCCATATAGGAGATCGATCCGGTATTACAGTATTTTCCAAGCTTCTGTATCACAGTTGACGTAGGTATTGCGGTAAGCTCTGCCCTCGGGGGCAATTCACCAAACACCGCGCGATAGATCATATGCGCTCCCACAAATCCCGCAAGAGGTGTACTGTGAAGATGTACGTCATCTATGCACATATCCCATTTATCAACACCGTATTTTATCAGTGTGTCGATCTCCTGCTTCCAGTCAAGCAGGACAAGATCCTTATGCTCGCTGACCGCCAAATCTATGCATCCTCTTGGCTCGTTATGTGCAGGAAAGATAACAAGCTGTGTCCCCACGCTCTTGCATGCCCGCTCGAGCTCAAAAAGGCTTGCCGATTCGTCATTTGAATAAAATCCGCAAACGAAGATTATTCCGTATATACCGCTTCTCACCTCGTTCATGAAATATTCGTCCGAGGTGTAGGTGGATACGTGAGCGTATCCGCGCGAGATAGCGGTTATCTCCGTGTTTTTTGCTCCCGCCTGGCACATCTGTCTGAGAGTCGCACCTATTGCCGAGCTGTTAACAAAGCTGTTTCCGATTATCAGTATTGACTTTTGGGCTCTTTCGCTCTTCAAAATTCCGATCCCGGGATCAGATTCAAATCGATTCGACAGCGAGGTGCTGCATAGGTTAAGCTTGGTCCCTGCAGATATCTCCGCATAGCTGATACACAAGGAAAACAGTATATCTTCGGGCTCTGTACGCTTAGCGTACGTTATTCTGTATCTGAACGAAAGACTATCTCCCGTACCGCGTTTCTCAACGTATACGACAGTCTTCATGCTTGAGCCGCCTGTCTCGCTCCTTTTCACCGCGCTCCATTGCTCGTCTGCTCCGTCATTTTTTGTTGCAGTACCGATTGGTTTTCCATTTCGTATCACATTGAAAACGTCAGAGGAGACCTTTGAAAATGTCCAGTCATTTGGAATTGTCGTGTTAACGTAAAATCCGTCATTCGAAAAGAAAAACTGCTGTTTCTTATACTCTTTTGGTGAAACGCATTCTATTTCCAGATAGAGATCATCCTCATTGACTGTCTCCGTCTGCTCATTCTCGGTCTCAGCCTCGGTCACGGGATTTGTTTCAGCTAAAGCTTCGGTATCCGTCTCCTTCGCGCTTTCTTCAAAGTTCGTCTCGCCCTTGTCGGACGAATCTTCACAATTCCTGCTTTCTTCCAAGTCCGAATCCTCCGTCCCCGTCTTTGCCGATTCCTGCTCAAGGCAGGACACGTGAGAAAGACACATCAAAGCGGTCAGGAGTATCAGAATTATTTTTTTAAAGTTGTTTGTTTTGCACATTTTATCATCAATAATATCAGTGTCTGAGAAGAGAAAGCTCCTCCGCGTTGCCTTTTATGCTGCTTGAATAAAACTCACGAAGCGCGTTCACCATATATTCGGTATCCTTTGCACCCGCGGTCTCGAATGAAGAGTGCATCGCAAGCTGAGCAAGACCAATATCAACACATTTGAGCGAGACCTTAGTGGTCGCAATGCTTCCAAGAGTCGAGCCGCCGGGCATATCGGCGCGGTTACAATAAAGCTGATAAGGCACTCCTGCTCTCTCGCAGATAAGCTTAAAGAGCGCGCTTGAGATTCCGTCGGTGGTATATTTCTGGTTAGCATTATACTTGATAACAACGCCGCCGTTCATCTTTGACGTGTGATTTTTATCCGAAAACTCGGGGTGATTGGGATGTACCGCGTGTGCGTTATCGCAGGAGACCATAAAGCTGTTCGCAACGGCTCTCACGTATGCGTCAGCACCGTCACCGAACACAGCGCATACTCTCTGCATCACATCGTAAAGGAATGTGGATGCCGCACCTTGCTTTGTTGAGCTTCCGACCTCTTCGTTATCAAACAATGCGTATACCGGTGTAGATGCGCTATCATCCGCCGACAAAAACGCTTCGAGAGAGGTGTACGCACACTGAAGGTCGTCAAGTCTCGGGGAGGAGATAAATCCGCCAAATTCAACTCCGTCCTGGCAGTTATAAACGTAAAGGTCGGACGCAAGCATGTCCTCTTCGTTGACTCCTGCAAGCTCTGCAATCAGCTTTTTAAAGGATTTTTGGGGCTCATTTGTATCAAAAAGCGGGATTAAATCAACAGATGCGTTAAAATTAAACCCCGTGTTTACCTGTCTGTTCATGTGAATTGCAACGTTCGGGATAACAACGCAAGGTGCCTTTGAGTCAACCAACTTAACAGAAATTCCGCTTTCACTCTTAACACTTACTCTTCCCGCAACGCCGAGAGGGCGATCGAGCCAGGTCGAATATATGGGTCCGCCATATACCTCGGTAGAAAGACGGGTGTACGTAGAATCCGAAAGAGTCGCGTTATCCTTGATCTTAAGGCAGGGGCTATCACTGTGCGACGATGCTATCATAAAGCCGTAAAGCTTATCCTTCGGCGCTTTGAAGGCGATAAGCGACGAGCCGTTTCTTCTGACGAAATATTTGCCTCCGTGCTCAAGCCTCCACTCGTCCCCCTCACAAAGCTCGGTGTATCCGTTATTTTCAAGCATTTTCGCACTCTCGGCACACGCGTGATACGCCGTAGGGGAATTTTTTATATATTCAAATAACTTTCTATTCATATCAAAACCTCCGAAGTATCCTATGAATCCATTATACTTTTTTCCCTCATCTTTGTCAAGGATTATTTTATTTACCGGGTTTTTTAAGTTATTAATCTGTCATATCACACAAAAAACGTAAAAATATTTATAATAATGTATAAAAGTCAGAAAAAATCGGTGTTTTTCAGCACTTTTTTCGATAAAACTATTTACTTTTTTATTGTTTTATGGTATCATTAAGGGTGGATGATTATTTTTTAACAAAGTTTTCATCCGATAAAGCTTGTTTTTAAAATTTTTTATATTTTTTCAGGAGGAAAATCCAACATGGCAATTGAAAGAAAAAAACTTTCCATGGACGGTAACCAGGCTGCCGCTCACGTGAGCTACGCCTTTACCGAGGTTGCGGGTATCTACCCCATCACACCTTCCAGCCCCATGGCTGACTACACCGATCAGTGGGCAGCTCAGGGACTTAAGAACGTTTTCGGCACAACCGTAAAGGTTGTCGAAATGGAATCCGAGGCAGGCGCTGCAGGTACCGTTCACGGTTCTCTCGCATCCGGTGCTCTCACAACAACCTACACTGCATCTCAGGGTCTTCTTTTGATGATCCCCAACATGTATAAGATCGCAGGTGAGCTTCTCCCCGGTGTATTCCACGTTTCCGCTCGTTGCGTAGCATCCCACGCTCTTAACATTTTTGGTGACCACTCCGACGTATACGCGTGCCGTCAGACCGGTTTCGCTATGCTCGCTGATACCAACCCCCAGGAGGTTATGGACCTCGGTGCGGTTGCACACCTCGCAGCAATCAAGGGCCGTGTTCCCTTCCTCAACTTCTTTGACGGCTTCCGTACATCTCACGAGATCCAGAAGATCGAGGCTTGGGATTACGCAGACCTCGAGGAGATGCTCGATAAGGACGCTGTTGCAGCATTCCGCGCACACGCCCTCAATCCTAACACTCCCGCCCTCCGCGGTACCGCTCAGAACGGTGATATCTTCTTCCAGAACAGAGAGGCTTGCAACAAGTACTACGATGCTCTCCCTGCAATCGTTGAAGAATACATGGATAAGGTAAACGCCAAGATCGGCACAAACTACAAGCCCTTCAACTACTACGGCGCTCCCGATGCAGAGAGAGTTATCGTCGCTATGGGCTCCATCTGTGACGTTATCGAGGAAGTTATCGACTACATGAACGCAAACGGCGAAAAGGTCGGTCTCGTTAAGGTAAGACTTTACCGTCCCTTCTGCGCAGATAAGCTCGCAGCAGCTATCCCCGCTACATGTAAGAAGATCGCAGTTCTTGACAGAACCAAGGAGCCCGGCTCTCTCGGTGAGCCCCTCTACCTCGACGTTGTTACCGCTCTCGCAACACAGGGCAAGACAGACATCAAGATAGTTGGCGGACGTTACGGTCTCGGTTCTAAGGACACAACTCCCGCAAGCGTATTCGCAGTATACGAGAACCTTGCAAAGGATGCTCCCAAGGCTAACTTCACTATCGGAATCGTTGACGACGTTACAGGTCTCTCTCTCGAGGAGAAGCCCGCTCCCGACACCGCTCCCGCAGGCACTATCGCATGCAAGTTCTGGGGTCTCGGCGGAGACGGTACCGTTGGTGCTAACAAGAACTCCATCAAGATCATCGGTGACCACACCGACAAGTATATTCAGGCATACTTCCAGTATGACTCCAAGAAGACATCCGGTATCACCATCTCGCACCTCCGCTTCGGTGATACGCCCATCAAGTCTCCTTACTATATCAACAAGGCTAACTTCGTAGCTTGCCACAACAAGTCCTACCTTGCAAAGTACGACATGGTTCAGGACGTTAAGCCCGGCGGCACATTCCTTCTCGACTGCGACTGGTCTGCAGAGGAGCTCGACGCTAAGCTTCCCGCAAAGGTTAAGAAGTACATCGCTGAGAATAACGTAAACTTCTACACCATCAACGGTACAGGCATCGCTATCAGCCTTGGTAACGCTAAGGTTAAGAACACCGTTCTTCAGTCCGCATTCTTCGCACTCGCAAACATCCTTCCCGCTGCGGAAGCTATCGAGTATATGAAGAAGATGGCATACAAGTCATACATCAAGAAGGGACAGGCTATCGTTGACCTCAACTATGCCGCTATCGAGGCAGGTGCAGACGCATTTGTTAAGGTAGACGTTCCCGCAGATTGGGCTAATGCAACCGACGACACCGTTGTTGCTGCTGCTACCGGTAACCGCGCAGACCTCGTTGACTTCGTTAACGACGTTGCAGTTCCCACAAACGCAATGAGAGGTGACAGCCTCCCCGTTTCCGCATTCGAGAAGTACGTTGACGGTCAGTTCCCCCAGGGCTCCGCAGCTTACGAGAAGAGAGGCGTTGCAGTTATGGTTCCCGAGTGGATCCCCGAGAACTGTATCCAGTGTAACAGCTGTGCATTCGTATGTCCTCACGCTACCATCCGTCCATTCGCTATGACCGAGGAGGAGGCAGCTCAGGCTCCCGCAGCAACCAAGTTTGCTGCAAAGCCCGTTCTCAAGACAAACTACAAGTTCACAATGGCAGTATCTCCCCTTGACTGTATGGGTTGTACCCTCTGCGTAAAGGCTTGCCCCGTTAACGCTAACGTTGACAAGAAGGCAGCCGCAGCAGGCGAGAAGGCAGATCCCGCTAAGTACGCTCTCAAGATGGTTCCCGCAGCAACTCAGGCAGACCAGGCTGAGCCTTGGGACTATGCAGTTGCAAACGTTTCCGAGAAGCCCGAGCTTATCGCTAACACTGTTAAGGGCAGCCAGTTCAAGCAGCCCCTCCTCGAGTTCTCCGGCTCCTGCGCAGGTTGTGCTGAGACATCTTATGCACGTCTCGTAACACAGCTCTTCGGTGAGAGAATGTATATCTCCAACGCAACAGGATGCTCCTCCATTTGGGGTGGTTCCGCTCCTTCTACTCCTTACACAGTAAACAAGGAGAGCGGACGCGGTCCCGCATGGGCTAACTCCCTCTTTGAGGACAATGCTGAGCACGGTCTCGGTATGTACCTCGGTCAGAAGGCTATCCGCGACAGACTCATCGCTAAGGTCGAGGCTATGGCAGCAAGCGAGAAGGCAAGCGCAGAGTTCAAGGCTGCAGCAGACGCATACCTCTCCACTCTCGACGACGGTGCCGCTAACGAAAAGGCAACAAAGGCTCTTATCGTTGAGCTTGAGAAGGCTGCAGAAGCAGGATGCCCCACAGCTCCTGAGGTTCTTGCTGAAAAGAACTACCTCAACAAGAAGTCCATGTGGATCTTCGGTGGAGACGGTTGGGCATACGATATCGGATTCGGCGGTCTCGACCACGTGCTTGCATCCGGCGAGAACGTAAATATCTTCGTATTCGATACCGAGGTTTACTCCAACACCGGTGGACAGGCTTCCAAGGCATCCAACATCGGTCAGGTTGCACAGTTCGCAGCTGCAGGTAAGGCAATCGGCAAGAAGAACCTTGCAGAGATCGCTATGTCCTACGGTTACGTTTATGTAGCACAGGTTGCTATGGGTTACGACCAGAACCAGCTCCTCAAGGCTCTCACAGAGGCTGAGGCATACAACGGTCCTTCGCTCATTATCGGTTACGCTCCTTGTGAGATGCACGGTATCGCTAAGGGCGGTATGCAGAACTGCCAGTTCGAGATGAAGAAGGCAGTTGAGGCAGGCTACTGGCAGACATTCAGATACAATCCTACTCTCGAGTCTAACAAGCTCACCATCGACTCCAAGGAGCCCACAGGTAGCTACGTTGACTTCATTAAGAACGAGACTCGTTACGCTCGTCTTGCACAGTCCAACCCCGAAAGAGCAGCAGCTCTCTTCGCAAAGGCTGAGGCTAACGCAAAGGCTAAGTACGACAGACTTCTTAAGATGGGCAAGCTTTACGAATAATATTTGATAAAGATATGCGGGGAGATAATTCTCCCCGCACCCTCTTTTTATTAATACCCTAAAGAGAAAACCTTACAGACGGTCTACGACTGTAAGGCTTTTTCTTTATCTTTATCTTACTATAACACCCGTTGATATCAACGCGCTCAGCATTTCCTCATCATAGGTCACGAGCATTGACGCATGCTCGCCGCCGTTTTCTATAACGATCTCAATTCTTCTCGACGCGGCAAACGTCGTGTCGTAAGTATATCTCTGCAGCTTCTTGCGATCGGCATTTACAACCTTTTTGTTCTCCGGAGTAACAACGCGAACGAATTTTATACTCTTTACGGATATATGGCACACCTTAAGCTCTCTGCCACTTCTATGCTCGTAAATAATGTAATCGTACGCACCCTCACCATCCTCGGCGGCGCCCGATACCGATTCAATTACATAAGTATACTGTCTCAAAAGATACGCAGATGCTACGTAGATCGCAAACGTTAGCATAATTATTCCGATAAGCTGTGCAAGCCACGGAAGCGCAATCAGTCCCGCATTTGCCATAATAAACAGAAACGCGCCGACCAGTAATGTCGCAAGTGCGCTGATCTTTCCCGCTGTATTTTTAGGCTTTGGTGTTTTCTTGAACATACATGTCTCCTTTTATCCTTCAACTTGAGAAAACGCAAGCTCTATAAGCCTTTCTCGGTCGTTAAGCTCGGGCTCGTCTATGACGCAAGCGAGCAGATATTCCATAATTTTGCCGATTTTCCTAGGCTCAATTCCCGCATCCTTCAGCTCTCCTCCGCTTACTTTAAGCTCGGATACAGAGAGGCAGGGAGATTTTGCCCTTTCGCTCTCTACAAGTTTCAAAAGCTCGGTTGAGCCGTAAAGAGTAACCGCATCCTCACATACGTCGCCATATTTCGCAAGTAGTCGCCTTGCATTTTTCTCGCTTATCTCGTCGCAGAATTGTTCTTTATTACAAAGCGTTTTTATTTTGACCGATTCCACTCTTGATAGCTTCAAAGACGAGAGATCGGGTGTGTCTGTTTTGCCAAACAGAGCCGCCATTCTCACCTCAAAGCGGCAAGGCAGAGTTGACAATTTTCTTTCGGATATTACAAGATCCGGATGGATATACTCCTCAAGACCAAGCTCAAAAAGAAGCTCTACGCCACGGTCGGCGCCGCTCGATACGAGAATTTTTTCGATCTCGACCTTTTTTCTTTCGACCGACACCGCCGAAAGCCCATTTCTGCACTTTTTTGCAGCTTCCTTCGTCTTTTCTTCAATCTCAAAGCCAAGCGTTGCGGCAAATCTCACCGCTCTCAGTATGCGGAGAGCATCCTCACAAAATCTTCGCTCGGGCTCTCCAACAGCTCTTATAACCTTACTATTTATATCCTCACGACCGCCGAAAAGATCAGTGATCTCGTCATTCTCGCCATCTGCCAACGGATCTGCCGCCATTGCATTCACAGTGAAATCTCTGCGACAAAGATCGTCCGCAAGCTTGTCTGTAAAGGTCACCGCGTCCGGGTGTCGCGAGTCGGTATAGCTGCCGTCTATTCTGAAAGTGGTAAGCTCAAAGGTCTCTCCGTCAAGAAGCACCGTGACCGTTCCGTGCTTGAGCCCCGTCGGTATTGTTCTGACACCCTCAGAATCGAATATTTCTATCATTTTTTCGGGAGACGCGTTGGTTGTCATATCCCAATCGGACGGGCATCTGCCCATAATACTGTCTCTCACACATCCGCCGACTGCGTACGCGCGATAGCCGTGATTTTGCATAATTCTCGCGATTTTAACCACTTTTTCCGGGTAATTCAGCATTTCGCATCTCCTTTCCTTTTTCTGTTAATCAATCTGCAGTTTATCGATGAGTTTGAACGTTTTGAACAGTTTCCAATACACTCGCAGCACGATAGCAGTTAGACTATGCACGTGCGACATGATGTAGTTTAATAAACCGTCTTAACTTGTATAAAATATTTATTGAGGTTTTGAGGGGTTTGGGGAACTTTTTTCTCTGGAAAAGTTCCCCAAGCGCATCCCCTTCGCATCCTCTCCGTCCTTTGGCAGCTTACTTAAAAATGCAACCGTCACAGGAAGAGTTATCACCGCTGTAATAACGTATGCCGCGGGCTGAGCCATCTCAAGCCCCATAAGTCCGTTACCGTACATATTCTCGGTGATCGCAGGCAAAAGATATATCATAGGAATAAACGCAACTCCGTTCTGAAGCGCGGAAAGCAAAATCGCGGGTATCCTCTTGCCGATACTCTGGAACATCATGTTTCCGACGACCGTAAACGGCAGTACCCAAAGCACCGTACAGTTAAAGCGCAAAGCCTCGCCACCGATGCGCGTTATTTCGGGATCCTTCTCGGAATTGAAGAATTGAATGATCTGCGGAGCAAATCCGTAGCACACCGCCGCAAGCGTTCCGATCATTATTAAACCAAAAAACATCGTAACGTAGCTTCCTTTTTTGACTCTGCTGTATCTTTTTGCGCCGTAATTGAACGCGGAGACGGGCTGAAAGCCCTGTCCGATGCCGAGACCCACACAGAAAATAAACTGAACCGTCTTTGATACGTATCCCATAGCCGCGATCGCCGCCGTACCGTAGAATCTCGCCTGAACGTTGAGCATTGCAGTTGAAATACTGCCAAGTCCCTGCCTTATCAGACTCGGGAATCCCGTGGTAACTATATCCCACACGATCCTGAGGCTTATAAATCCCCTCCTGAAGCTTATTTTACTCTGTGTCTTGCCGATAAAGAACGGAACGGCAAGAATAATAAGACCTATGTACTGTGAGATTGCCGTTGCCAGTCCCGCTCCCGCAGTTCCCATGCCAAGCCGCATGACAAATATATAGTCAAGGAATATGTTAATAATTCCACCCGAGGTCAGACCAATCATCGCAAAGGTCGCCTTTCCCTCGTATCTGAGCACATTATTGAACACGCAGGATGCTGTCATTGCAGGACCCGCGATAAAAATATACATTGCGTAATTCATCGCGTGCGGCAATATTTCCGCATTACTTCCAAGGAACCACATCAAGGGTTCAAGGAAGATAAGTCCGAAGATCATTATAAGAAGTCCGCTCGCGCTCGAGAGCAGAAGGCTACTTGATGCAAATTTACCTGCTCTCTCGTCATCCTTAGCACCGAGAAGTCTGCTTACGTGGCTTCCCGCACCGTGACCGAACATAAAACCGAATGCCTGAAGTATCGCCATAATACTGAAAACAATACCCGGCGCACCTCCTGCCGCCTTTCCAAGCGTACTGACGAAATATGTGTCCGCCATATTGTATATGTTGGTTATCAGCATACTGATCGTAGTCGGTATACCGAGAGTTATGACCAGCTTCCAGACCGGTGTTTCGGTCATTTTTTTATACTGTATTTCGCTTTTTGTCATTAAAAACGCCGTCCTAATTAAACTTTATGTTGATTTTTAAATTATATATTTATTTTCTCGCCACATTTGTTGCTCTCGCCGCCTCAATGACAGCCCTTGCTACCACCTTTGCAACATCCTTATTGAGCGCGGAAGGAATGATATTTTCCTCGTTCAGCTCGTCATCGGGTATAAGGGATGCGAGCGCGTGCGAGGTCGCAACCTTCATCTCCTCATTGATCTGACTTGCTCTGCAATCAAGTGCGCCGCGGAAGATTCCGGGGAACGCAAGCACGTTATTTATCTGATTTGGATAATCCGAGCGTCCCGTACCAATTATCCTCGCGCCGCCCTTCTTTGCCTCATCGGGCATTATCTCAGGCGTGGGATTTGCCATCGGGAATACGATCGCATCCTTTGCCATTGTGGACACCATCTCCGCAGACACGATATTCGGCGCGGATACGCCGACGAACACGTCTGCTCCCATCAGTATATCAGCAAGGCTTCCGCTCTTGTGTTCAAGATTTGTGATCTTCGCCATTTCTTCCTGCGAGGGATTGTTTTCAGGCTTTCCTGCGTATATTGCACCGAAGCGATCAACCATCGTAAGATTCTTGACACCGAGATTCATAAGGTGCTTTCCAATAGAAATACCCGCCGCTCCCGCGCCGTTGATGACCACCTTTACCTCTCCGATATCCTTTTTAACGATTTTGAGCGCGTTGAGAAGCGCCGCGCCAACGACGATTGCCGTTCCGTGCTGATCGTCGTGGAATACGGGGATATCGCATATCTCCTTAAGTCTTCTCTCTATTTCAAAGCAACGGGGCGCGCTTATATCTTCAAGATTTATGCCGCCAAACGAGCCCGAAAGCAGATAAACAGTTCTTACTATCTCATCAACATCCTGGCTTCTGATACAGAGAGGAAACGCATCAACGTCGGCAAATGCCTTAAACAGCGCGCATTTTCCCTCCATTACAGGCATTCCCGCCTCGGGACCTATGTCACCGAGACCGAGCACTGCGCTACCGTCGGTAACTACCGCAACGATATTCGATCTTCTCGTAAGCTCGTATGATTTGTTTATATCCTTCTGAATCTCAAGGCACGGCTGCGCTACGCCGGGAGTATAAGCCAAAGACAGATCCTCGCGCGAATTTAACTCACAGCGAGTTATTACCTCAATTTTTCCGTTCCATTCGTAGTGTTTTTTTAGTGATTGCTCTGATATAGACATCTTTTTCTCCTATGTATCAAACCATTTTTTCGGGATCGACTATCCCGTCGTATTCTTCAGCGCTCAAAAAACCAAGCCTTGCGCAAGCCTCCTTGAGCGTAATTTTTTCTTCGTGTGCCATCTTTGCTACCTTCGCCGCGTTTTCATAGCCGATATGCGTGTTCAGCGCGGTAACAAGCATAAGCGAATTATCAAGGTTTTCCTTCATTTTCTCGTAATTCGCCCGAATTCCGACAACACAGTTTTTGTTAAAGGAATTCATAACGTCCGAAAGCAATCTTACCGACTGTAAAAAGTTGTATATTATCACGGGCATGAATACGTTAAGCTCGAAATTGCCCTGTGACGCCGCAATACCTATCGCGGCATCGTTTCCCATTACCTGAACCGCTACCATTGTCACCGCTTCGCACTGTGTCGGGTTTACCTTGCCGGGCATGATCGACGACCCCGGCTCGTTTTCCGGTATGGTTATCTCACCTATACCGCACCTTGGACCCGATGCAAGCCAACGGATATCGTTCGCTATCTTCATAAGATTCGCCGCCAGAGCCTTGAGCGCACCGTGAGTGAACACGAGCGCATCCTTGCTTGTAAGCGCGTGATATTTGTTTTCTTCGCTGACGAAATCAATGTCCGTAAGCTCTGAAATATATTTCGCGGAAAGTTTTGCAAACCCGTCGGGCGCATTAATTCCCGTACCGACGGCAGTACCGCCGAGCGCAAGCCTTGAAAGATACTCAGCGGAGCTTATTATCTGCTCTTTGGAGCTTTCAAGCATACCCCTCCATCCGCTTATCTCCTGCGAGAACTTTATTGGTGTCGCATCCTGAAGATGAGTCCTGCCAATCTTTATTATTCCGTCGTTTTGCTCCTCAAGGGTCTCAAGGCTCTCAATAAGTGAATCTATTGCCGGTAAAAGCTTTTCTTTTATCTCAAGCCGCGCGCTGATATGCATTGCGGTCGGAAATGTATCGTTTGAGGACTGTGACATATTGACGTCGTCATTCGGGTGGATAATTTTCTCACCGAGCATCTCGTTTGCTTTATTTGCCACGACCTCGTTTACGTTCATATTTGTCTGTGTTCCGCTACCGGTCTGCCAGACGGCGAGAGGAAAATTGCCTTCAAGCTCACCTGAGCAGATCTCAAAGCATGCCTTGATTATCGCCTCGAATTTTTTCTCAGTCATTTTATCGGGACGAAGCTCAAAATTTGCTCTTGCCGCCGCAGCCTTTAATATTCCAAACGCGCGAATTATCTCACGTGGCATTTTTTCCTCACCGATTTTGAAGTTTTCAAGGCTTCTCTGCGTCTGCGCGCCCCAATACTTGTCGGATGGGACAAGCACCTCGCCCATTGAATCGTGTTCTTTTCTGAATTTGTTTTCCATTACTGTACCTTTTATCTGTAAAGCTCGTCGAATCTTATTACGTTACTCCAAGCCATAAGTCCGTTTTCATCCATGACCTCGGCTCTGACGAATCTTTCACCGTCTTTTATGGAATAGTCTGCCTCAAGCAGATTCTCTCCACGAATGACCTTTACACCGGATCCGTCAACGCCTGCAAAGAAGGTTATCTTTGAAGCGGGCGAGCAGATAACTCTCACCTTGTCCGCACCAATTCTTTCAAGATGTATCTCGGGTCCCTCGGTAGAATAGAATTTACCCTGTCGCAATGCGCGAAGAATATATTTCGTGTCCATATCGGTAGCCTCTACCATAATAGCGCAACGGTATTCTTCTCCATCATAGCAATTGACTCCGTCCGATGCTAGGAGAACGGTCTCTTTTCCGTAAAGCGAAAGCCTGTCCACAAGCTCACCCGCATATCCACCGTCAGCATCTCCGTACTCGGTCTCCGAATTATATATCTCTATTCCGTCAAATTCACCGATATCCAAAAGTCTGTCCGCGTTGTTTCTGTTGTGTGCGGGATAAGCAACAAACGCAAATCCGTTGCTCTTTTTTATCATATTTACGATCTCGACCGCCTTTGACTGTGCGGTCTTTTTCATATTCTGCCACGCGGACGGGATCTCGGGATCGCTCGTCATTCCTATGCCAACAATATGATAAGCGTCAAAGCCATCCTCAAGACTTCCCGTGCTGTATTCGCAACCCGAAATGATCTTGAGTCCCTCTATTTCGTCCTCTTTGCTGTAAAGCCATTTATCTGTAAGTGCAATAGCGTCGTATCCGCGGTCAATATATGTTTTTGCAAGAGAGTCGGGGCTCTCCTTTCCCGATGTTCTCGTGCTGCAAACGTGAAGAGCAAGCTTTATTCTCGTTTTGCCCATAAGGTCAACAAACATAGTCTATCCTCCTTATTCTCAAGGTCGATATTATCCTATTTTATATTTTATCACGGCAGAGCCATAAATTCAAGGAGTTTGAAGAAAAATCAAGCCTGATAACAGAAAAAAGTTGATTTTTTGTGGAAAAATCTTGCTATTTTCTCCAATTCTCTTGAAAATATATTTAAAATACTTTATAATAAAATGTGTGGATACGTTCCAACCCGATACTTTTACATTGAGGTGAAAATTATGGAAAAATTGAAAATCGGTATTGTAGGCTGCGGCGGAATCGCCAACGCAAAGCATATGCCCTCGCTTAAAAATCTTAATAACGTTGAAATGGTCGCATTTTGCGACATTGTTGAAGAAAGAGCTGTTAAAGCCGCAAAGGAATACGGTACGGCTGATGCAAAGGTCTATACAGACTATAAAAAGCTTCTTGAGGACAAAAGCATCGACGTAGTTCACGTCTGCACTCCTAACCGCTCTCACAGCTTTATCACGGTTGACGCCCTCGAGGCAGGCAAGCACGTTATGTGCGAAAAGCCTATGGCAATAAACTCCGCAGAAGCAAAGAAGATGCTCGACGCGGCAAAGAGAACCGGTAAAAAGCTCACTATCGGCTACCAGACCCGCCAGAGAGACGACTCTCAGTATCTTAAGAAAGAGGCTGAGGACGGAACCTTTGGTGACATCTATTTTGCAAAGGCTACCGCTATCCGTCGCAGAGGCGTTCCCACCTGGGGAGTATTTCTTAACGAGTACGAGCAGGGCGGCGGTCCGCTTATCGATATCGGCACTCATGCGCTTGACCTCACACTTTGGATCACGAACAACTACAAGCCCAAATACTGTGTAGGTACTACGTATCACAAGCTCAACAACCAGACCAATCAGGGCAACGGTTGGGGCAATTGGGATCCCAACAAGTTCACGGTCGAGGATTCCGCGTTTGGATTCGTTGTAATGGAAAACGGCGCTACCATTATTCTCGAGTCCTCTTGGGCTCTCAATACGCTTGAGACACGTGAGGCTGTTACAAGCTTCTCGGGTACTCTCGCGGGCGCTGATATGTACGACGGCGTTCGTATCAATGGCATCAGAAACAACTCGCAGTATACCTTAAAACCCACTCTCAACCCCGCAGGTGCGGCGTTCTTTGAGGGCGTAGGTGCAACCGATATGTCAACTCTCGAGGCGGCACAGTGGATCGATTCAATAATCAACGATCACGATCCCTGCGTTCTTCCCGAGCAGGCATACGTCGTAACACAGATACTCGAGGGTATCTATGAGTCGGCAAAGAGCGGGGATATCTACCGCTTTGATAATAAATAACCTTTGAAAGGACAATAATGATTATGTGCAAGGATCAGCTCCCGATAGCTCCCGAATATATAAAGAAATTTGAGCAACTTGGTCTCGGTATGTTCGTGCATTTCGGTCTTTACTCCCAGCTCAAGCAGGGTGAGTGGACTATGCACCTCCATAACATCAGCAAAGAGGACTATATGCCTCTTAAGGAGACCTTTAATCCCGTCAGCATGGCTGAAATAGTCAGCGTAGGTAAGTCTGCAGGATGTAAGTACATCTGCTTGACGACCCGTCATCACGAGGGCTTCTCGCTCTATGACACGCGCGGACTCAACGATTACGACGCCATCCACTCTCCCGCAGGCCGCGACGTTGTTCGCGAGTTCGTCGACGAGTGCAGAAAGGCAGATATAGTTCCTTTCTTCTATCACACAACTCTCGACTGGTACCGCGAGGACTTCAATAACGATTTCAACGGCTACCTCGAATACCTCCGCAAGAGCGTAGAGATACTCTGCACGCATTACGGTGAGATCGGCGGTCTCTGGTTCGACGGTAACTGGAGTAAGCCCGACGCAGATTGGCAGGAGGACGCACTTTATTCCATGATCCGCCGTCTCCAGCCCAATGCGATGATCATCAATAACACAGGAATCCATAAGAGAGGCGAAAAAGGTAACGAATACATCGACTCCCTCACATACGAGCGTGGAACTCCCACACCCATCGACCGCAGAGGTATGACAAAGTACGTTGCAGGCGAGATGTGCGAGACCCTTAACGACAACTGGGGAGATGCCGACGATATCAACTTCAAGCCCGTCAAGCAGATCATCGAGGAGATATGCGATTGCAGAAAGATCGGAGCAAATATGCTTCTCAATATAGGTCCCTGCGGTGACGGTACCGTTCCGCTTATGTCCCGCGCTATGATGGATGCCGTCGGATATTGGATGAGCATCTACGGCAAGTCTATCTACAACGGTCGCCCCTACATAGTTGTTGAGGGCAAGAGAGACTTTATTCTCCGCGACATTAAGGATCCCAATACCTTCTACCTCTTCAAGTACAATCTCGGAATGGGTGGCGACACAAACGTTGCTCTTGACGGCGGTGCGGCAGGTGTTGTTGAGTTTGACGGATTCGGTGAGACTATTGAATCTGTTAATTGGATGGACGACGGCGCCGCTCTCAACTTCTCCCAGAACGGCACAAACATCAAGGTCGGTTGCCCTAACTTCCGCTACGGTAAGAGCCATTGCGTACGCGTAGCCGAGATCAAGGTTAAATAATATTGAAAGGATAAAATATATGAAACTCAGTGTTTTAGCTAACCTTTACGGTGCAAAGCCTCTTGACGAGGCACTCAAGATAATTTCCGGACTCGGCGTTCATACGGTCGAGATCGGAGCAGGCGGTTATCCCGGAAAGGATCACTGCAACCCCGCAGAGCTTCTCGCTGACGAGAAAAAGTACGAGGAGTTTGTCGCAACCTTTAAAAAGTACGACGTTGAGATCTGCGCTCTCGCTTGTCACGGTAACCCCGTACATCCCGATGCGGCTATCGCGGCTCAGTATCACGAGGATTTCTGCAACGCAGTCCTTCTCGCTGAAAAGCTCGGTATAGATACCGTAATCACCTTCTCGGGCTGCCCCGGTGACCACGCAGGCGCAAAGTACCCAAACTGGGTAACCTGCCCCTGGCCCGAGGATTTCCTTGCTATCCTCGATTGGCAGTGGAACGAGGTGCTTATTCCCTATTGGAAGAAGACCGCGGAATTCTGCAAGGCTCACGGCGTTCGCGTAGCGTTCGAGATGCACCCCGGCTTCTGCGTATATAACCCCGAGACTCTCCTTAAGCTCCGCGCTGCGGTAGGCGATGTCATCGGCGCAAACTTCGACCCCTCTCACCTTATCTGGCAGGGTATGGATCCCGTAGCCGCTATCCGTGAGCTTGAGGGAGCGATCTACCACGTACACGCAAAGGATACAAAGGTAGACACCTACAACAAGGCGAAAAACGGCGTGCTTGATACAAAGCACTACGGCGACGAGATCCACCGCGCGTGGGTATTCCGTACCGTTGGATACGGCAACGGCGAGACCTATTGGCGCGACATCGTGTCCAACCTCCGTCTCTGCGGATACGACCGTGTTCTCTCTATCGAGCACGAGGATTCACTTATGTCCATCGACGAGGGACTCAGAAAGGCAGTTGCATTCCTAAAGGACGTAGTTATCTACGAGGAAAAGCCCACTACAATGAGCTGGGCTTGATCACATAAAAACAAGGGCAGACCTGTATAGGTCTGCCCTTGTTTTTATGCTTAGTAGTATTATTTAAACATTGCCTCGATCTGCTCTATTGTTTGACCTCTTGTAATACATATGATGATAAAACACATATATCCGTCGATCTTCTTTAAATAGTACACCTGCTTCATAGAAACATCCTGTACTGTGACAATGAAAGAGAATTTTGTAAATTCTGTATTTCCAAGCTTTGCTTTCTCAAGGTTTTTTGAAAAATTAACTGTCCATGTAGATAAGCCCGCAAGCTGCTCTTTGAACGCTTCTACGTACTGCTCCACGGTAATATTGGTTGAAAGCGTCTTGGAGAGATTTTCATAGCCTACGCTGACGCTGGATCCCGTACGCTGATCAACGACCAGCATATCGTAAACTAACGGATTGTTTTCCAAAGCTTCCTTAAATTGTTCTCCCAATAGCCAATCCACGGCCACATTAATTTTTTCTGCGATTTCTTCGTCTGTAGCATATACCCACGAGTCAGGCTTTGTGAATTCAATTCCGAGAAATTCGTTTGTGTAAACGTCGCCTTTAATCTTTCCTCTGGAAATCTCAACCTTTTCTTCGGTTTTATTTTCTTCGGTTTTATTTTCTTCGGTTTTATTTTCCTCGGTTTTATTTTCTTCGATTTTATCTTTCTCGGGCTTTTTTTCGTCTCTTGATTTGTCCGTATCACAGGCAACCACAGAAAGAACCATAATAATAGCAAGTGTTAAAGCCAGCCATTTTTTCATTTTCTCTCCCCCTGTTATTGATATTTTCGAATTGCGCCAACACAAATATTTAGGCTTTGTAAATATAACTTCCTTGAGCCTCGATCTTCTCGCCGTTTACTCTGAGAGAGAATGCCTTTCCCTCGACTCCGCTCACGTTGCAGGATACGACCTTGCCGTTTTCCCACTTTGCGGATACGGTAAATCCTCCGCGAGCCTTAAAGCCCTTGAATTCTCCGTCAGTCCAAGCATCGGGAAGCGCGGGAAGCACGTCAATACATCCGTCGTGGCTCTGCAGAAGCATCTCGCAGATTCCTGCAGTTCCTCCAAAGTTTCCGTCGATCTGAAAAACAAACTCTTTTCCGACGGGATGACTGTCAAACATATTTGAAACCGTGCTTTGCTTCAGCAATTCAATAATGTTTTTATACGCGCTGTTTCCGTCTGCAAGTCTTGCGTAAAAATTAATGATCCACGCGCGGCTCCAGCCCGTGTGACCGCCTCCGCTCGACAGTCTGCGTTCTATCGTTTTCTTAGCTGCTTCAAAAAGATGTGGAGTAGATTGTTTTATCTCATCGGATGGATAGAGTCCATAAAGATGCGACATATGGCGATGTCCCGGCTCTACTTCTTCAAACTCCTCGGGCCATTCCATGATCTGTCCGTATTTGCCTATTCTGAGCGGCATAAGCTGTGACAGTTTGTCTTCAAGCTCCTTTACAAACTCTTCGTCTTTATCAAGGGCTTTTGCCGCCGCAATATTGAACTCGAACAGCTCTCTGATAATGCTGGTGTCCATAGTAGGACCGGCACAGATATTTATGTTTTCTCCGGTCTTGGGGTCTTTATACCAGTTTTCAGGAGAGCTTGCAGGCGCCGTCACCAAATATCCGTTTCTCGGATCACGGACAAGATATGCGCAGAAAAATTCCGATGAGCCCTTGATAACAGGGTAAAACTCTCGCAATATCTCTATATCTCCGCTATAAAGCCATCTTTCCTTAACGTGACGGAGACACCAAGCTCCTGCGGTCGCAAATGCGCCGTACAGCGGATTCATTCCGGGTGAGGTAAATCCCCATGCGGTAGTTGTATAATGCGCGACCCATCCGGGACAGTTATACATTGTTTTTGCCGTGTTTTCTCCGTTTCTTGAAATATACTTGATAAGCTCAAAGAACGGGGGCAAAAATTCTGAAAGATCACACACCTCAGCGAACCAATAGTTCATCTGCAAATTGATATTTATGTGGAAATCTCCGTTCCACGGCGCAATGTAATCCTTACACCAGATTCCCTGAAGGTTTGCAGGGAGCTTTCCTCTTGATGATCCGACCAAAAGATATCTTCCAAAATTGAAATAAAGCTCAACAAGACCTAAGTCTCCCTCGGGATTTGCTATTCTGATATCTGTCGGAATATTCATTTTTTCCTCATCGCCGCAAAGGTCTATCTCTGCACGGTTAAGAAAAGACGCAAAATATTCCTTGTTTTCGCGTAAAATATCCTCATAATCAGCGCCCATAGCACGATCAAGAGTATTTCTGCACACATCGGCGGGATCAAGGTCTGTTTTATATGATGTCGCCGCGGTTATATACACATACATCGTGTCATCTACGACCTTTTTACGGATAAGCACGGTAAATTTCGTCGGCAGACAACCAACGGCAAATATTTCATTTTCACTGTATATTACCGTGGTATTTTCTCGTTCGTATCTAAGATCTATGTTTTCTATATCACCGCTTATGCGAATAATTGCGGTATTATACTTGTAAGAAACAAAATATTCCCTTTTATTTGATCCGTACGATACCTTCGATACACCCTCGTCAAGTATCAGCTCTCTTAAGTAATCCTCCGCGTCCTTGTGCGACGTAGTGATATACAAGTCTCCCGCAGTCTGATACGTACCGAAGGCTGACAGAGCATCCCTGCTTCCGTTACCGCGGCATATGAGATATTTGTTGCACAGATCCTGCGCTTCAACGTATTTTCCTTCAAATAACAGCTTACGTATTTTGTCTAAGTGCAGAGGGGTTTCCGGATTATCGTAACCGTCAAACTCCCATCCGGTCCAGAACGTTTCCTCATTCAATTGAATGCGGTCCTCGGAAATTCCTCCGAATACCATCATGCCAAGCCTTCCGTTTCCTAAAGGAATGGCTTCATACCAGTTATTTGCCGGAGAAGTATACCAGAGTCTGTTCTCTTTCATATCAAATACCCCACACAAGATATTAATTTATTATATATTATTCCTTTTCAATATTACATATTTTGTCCGCAACAAAGAGTCCCATAGCGCCCGACTGTGACAGTCCGCGGGTTATACCGCTTCCGTCACCGATGAGATAAACTCCGTCCATTATCTCAAAGTTTCCGTTATGCTCGGGGCGAATGCTGTAATACTTATTTTCACATCCGTAGAGTAATGTATCAGGATTTGCTGTACCGGGAGCGACCTTGTCAAGCGCGTATATCGTCTCGATAATATTGGTCAATGCCCTGTAAGGAAGCACGATAGAAAGGTCGCCCGGATACGCACGAAGCGTAGGAGTGACCGAGTTTGCCGACAGACGGTGCTCGTTGGTTCTTCTGCCCCTTACAAGGTCGCCAAATCTCTGAACGATGATATTACCGTCACCTGCAAAGTTCATATTTCTCGCTATATTTTCTGCGTACTCGGTGGGCTTGTTGAAGTTTCCGTTGAAATGGATCGACGAAAGGATCGCAAAGTTGCAGTTTTCTGTCTTTTTCTCGGGCTCGGCAAAGCTGTGTCCGTTTGCCGTGATAACACCGTGGTTATTCTCAGCAGAGACAAGACCGCCCTGGTTGAAGCAGAACATTCTCGTTCTGTCCTCAAACGTCTTTGTTCTGTAAAGGATCTTCGGCTCGTAGATCTTCTCCGAAAATTCTCTCCAGATAATATCCTTCATCTCGACACGAACACCGATGTCAACGGAATTAGAGTTCATCTTCACTCCGAATTTCTTGCAAAACGCGCTGACAAAATCCGCGCCGCTTCTTCCGGTTGCGATAATTAGCTTTTCGCACTCTATAACGTCCTCATTTTTGCCGTGTACGACTTTCAAAGCGTATCCTTCATCGGTTTTATCAACGCTCTTACAATCGGTGCCGGAGAGCATTTTAACGCCCGACTCGCGTATCCACTCGATAAGCTTCTGCATCGTCTTGAAATTCTTATCCGTTCCAAGATGACGGACGTTCATATCAAGCAGACGGAGATTGTTCTGAAGACATTTAAGCTTCAGCTCCTCGTTTGAGCGGTAAAGGGGCGGATAATCATCCGCAAATGACTCAAGAACCTCGTCAACACCGTTTATGTACTTCATAGCGGTAAATTCACCAAGCTCCTCACCCATGCTTCCGCCGTATGCAGTTCCAATGTTAAATTTTCCGTCCGAAAAAGCGCCTGCACCAGCATATCCGCCTGTGATCGAGCAGACCTTACAATGTATGCACGCTTTATCGTGTCCCGCAGGACAGTGACGCTTTTCAAGCTCAAATCCCCTCTCAATTATCGTTATATCAAGCTCGGGATCGTTCTTTTTAAGCTGATATGCCGCCATAAGGCCGCCAATACCGCCACCGATTATTGCTACGTTGGTTTTCATATATCTATTTCCTTTGTATTTATTTTTTCATAGAAAAAGGGAGACTTTATTTTTTTATGTTCTCCCCTTTTTATTTAAAGCGATTTTAAAATTCTGCAAGGCACTCCGCGATAGTTCTATGTCACTCACCGTTTGAGTAAAGTCTGTCGGGACGCTTTTTCCACGCAGAACATGCACCTCAGGCTGAATTCTGCCCACAGACCCACGATTAAACACGTGGTAAAATACCGCGCGATCTCTTTCTATTGCGTTTGCGCAGGTCTTAAGGCTAATTTTTTGCCTTTTAGTACGTAGGGGAGTCAAGATACCAATTTCCTCTTTCATAAACGAATGTCAGGGAAACTGTTTTTACGGTTTTATCCTCAAGCGTATAGCTGTCTACCGTTATATTAACGTATTCTCCGTTTGAGGGCTTCACTATCTGCATAGTGGAGTAATCGTATATTCTGTCACTCAATTTGAAATCAGTGGCATAGCTGTTCTGAAATATCCAATCAGAGGTTTCGTAAAACCTCAGATACGCAGAGCTGTTTCCCGTCATTACTCCTTCAAAAGCTGTTTCATAAAGCTCCGCCATATATTCGGTGGAGTATATTTCGTTTGAACGCGCCTTTATTTCTTCAACGGTAAGGTAACGCGAGTTTTCCATTACCCTGTTGTAGGTCGGGAGAGCATCGTTGTAATAGACACCCTTTTGCTCGGATAGCACACCGTCTCTTTCATATACGGGAAGTCCGCTTCCGAAATATATCATATTCAGCTCTTTTGAGTTCTCAATAAGATAAATAAATCTTTCCTTGACGTCCTCAAGCTCGGGGGCTCTGCCTGAGCATGAGCTCATTGATACTGTCGATAAAAGTGCAAATATTATCAGGCAAGCAGATATTATTTTTTTCATGCTCAGGCATCCTCCTTTAGATCATATTTCTGTATTCTCTGTGTTTTCTGTATTCTCAACAGCCTCGGTCTCGGAAGCGATTTCTCCCTCGATAAAGGTCTCCTCGGGCTCTTCTTCCTCTTCTTCCTTTGCGACCTTAGTTATGTTAACGAGCTTCTGACCCTTTTCAAGTCTCATCACTATAACTCCCGATGCGGTTCTCGAATAGGTCGATATATCCTGTGCAGGTGTTCTGATAATGATACCCGAGTCGGTTATCATCATAACGTCATCATCGTCTCCGACGGCTATGATGCCTGCAAGAAGTCCGGTCTTTTCTGTGAGATTATGGCAGGTTACTCCTCCGCCTCCGCGGTTCTTCATGAGTCTGAAGTCGTCAAATTCGGTTCTCTTACCGAATCCGTTTTCAGTGATCGTGAGAAGCTTCTTGTCCTCCTCAACGCTTACTACTCCTATAACGTAATCATCGCCCTTGAGACGTATTCCGCGAACACCGCGCGATACGCGTCCCATTGCTCTGACCTCACCCTCGTCGAACTTGACTGCGCTTCCCTGTCTGGTTGCAATGATAAGCTGCTTTTCTCCGTCGGTCTTGGTAACAAAGAGCAACTCATCTCCCTCGTCAAGGTTGATAGCTATCTTACCGCCCTTTCTCTGATACTCGTATTCCGAGAGCAGAGTTTTCTTGATAACACCCTGACGTGTTACCATAGTGAGATACTCGTTATCTGTAAACTCGTTTACAGATATGACCGCAGTGACCTTCTCCTCCTTCTCAAGCTCGAGAAGATTAACGATATTCGTACCCTTGGCAGTTCTTGATGCCTCGGGGATCTGGAATGCGCGGAGAGCCTGAACACGTCCTCTGTTTGTAAAGAAGAGCATCGTCGAATGGCTGAATACCGCGTCAACTCTCTCAATAAAGTCCTCGTCTCTCGCGGTCATTCCCGTGATTCCCTTACCTCCTCTGTGCTGTGCAGCGTAGGTATCGGAGGGAAGTCTCTTAATATAGCCTGCCTGCGTCATTGTAATGATGCAGTTATGCTTTTCAATAAGGTCCTCAAGATCGATGTCGTCGAGAGCCTGCTCTATATTCGTGCGTCTCTCGTCAGCATATCTCTTCTTGATCTCAAGCATCTCTTCCTTGATGATGTCCTTTATCTTATTCTCATCGGCAAGTATGCCCTCAAGCTCTGCGATAAGCGCGTGGAGTCTTTCAAGCTCATCCTCTATCTTCTGTCTTTCCATGCCTGTAAGACGTCCAAGAGTCATCTCAACGATCGCCTGAGCCTGAATATCGGTAAGACCGAATCTTTCTATCAACGTTGCCTTAGAAGCGGCAATTGACTCGCTGGTCTTCATTATCTCAATGATCTCGTCGATATTGTCGAGCGCTATCTTATATCCCTCGAAGATGTGAGCTCTCGCCTTCGCCTTTTCGAGATCAAACTCGGTGCGGCGGCGGATTACCGACTTCTGATGCTCGATATAGTAATCGAGTATCTGCGCCAGATTAAGCACCTTAGGCTCCTGTCCTACTACTGCCAGGAAATTCGCCGAGCAGGTATCCTGGAGCTGTGTATATTTGTAGAGCTGGTTGAGAATTACCTGTCCGTTAGCATCGCGCTTAAACTCGATAACGATCCTCATACCGTCTCTGCCGGACTCGTCACGAAGGTCGGAAATACCGTCTATTCTCTTATCCTTAACAAGATTAGCGATAGATTCGCAAAGCATCGACTTGTTTACCATATAAGGAATCTCGGATACTATGATCTGTCTCTTTTCCTCATCAATATCAGCCTTAGCTCTTACAACTATTCTTCCCTTACCCGTGGTATAAGCATCAATTATTCCGCTTGTACCGTGAATAGTTGCTCTGGTCGGAAAATCGGGACCCTTTATAAACTGCATAAGGTCAGCTATCGAGCATTCGGGGTTATCCATACGGTAAATAGTACCGTCAATAACCTCACCAAGGTTATGAGGAGGAACGTTCGTAGCCATACCGACCGCGATACCTACCGAGCCGTTTACAAGAAAGTTCGGGAATCTCGACGGAAGGACGCTGGGCTCCCTGAGTCTGTTATCAAAGTTGGGAAGAAATTCAACGACCTCTTTTTCAAGGTCTCTTGTCATCTCGTCCGCGATCTTATCAAGTCTTGCCTCGGTATAACGGTAAGCAGCAGGCGGATCTCCGTCAACAGAACCGAAGTTACCGTGTCCCTCTATAAGAGGATAGCGGAGAGAGAAGGGCTGAGCCATTCTTACCATAGTGCCGTAAACCGAGCTGTCGCCGTGAGGATGGTAGCGTCCGAGAACGTTACCTACGGTGGTAGCGGACTTACGGAAGGGCTTATCGTGAGTCAGATGGTCCTCATACATAGCGTAGATAACTCTTCTCTGACCCGGCTTCATACCGTCTCTTACGTCGGGAAGTGCTCTCGACATAATGACAGACATGGAATATTCGATAAAGGACTTCTTTACCTCTTTTTCCATGTTAATGTCAACGATCTTCTGATTTTCAAACAAATATACATCGTTGTCATGCTGCTGCTTGTTCATTGATATTTCCTTTCTTGAAGAGTGGGCTTTATCTTATTTTGCCCCCTCTTTTGTCCTTTCCTTTGAATAGGGTATATATCCCCAATACCGCAAAATAAGCGGTTACCATGCAAATGATACACGAGAAGAGCTCGGGGATCATCTGCTTTCCTACTACCGCCCAGAATTCAAAGCTCTGGGACATCATTACGTAGTATATCAGCGTAAAAAATATATGTATTGCTCCCATCATAACCGAAAAAACAAGATATGACAGGAAATTCCGTCTTAAAATAATTCCGGGTAATACTCCCGAGAGATAAGCGCAAAGAGTGAACATTACGGGAGCCAGAGATATTCCGCTTGTACCAAGCGCCATAACAAGCACTCCTCCACACAACCCGAATATTCCCCCGTACCTCTCCTTTGCCACAAATCCTATCGCGCACACAAGCCCGAACGTAATATCCGGTATTATTCCGAACATCCTTATGTCGGAGCATTGAAGTATAGCGCAGAACAAGGTAAGTATTGAGAAAAACGTGATATATAAGGCGTGAGTCAAAGGAGATATCTCCTTTTTTCTGCTGTTTATCCCTGCCATATCACTCCCCCGACGCGCCGAAGTCGGTTATAACGACCACGTACTTGAGATTTTCAAAATCGACCGCACATTCGACCGATGCGATCTTTGTTCTTGAAAATCCGTCGCTCTTGACCTCGATCACCCTTCCGATAAATATGCCGCTCGGATAAACGCTTCCGCCACCGCTCGTGTAGACCAGGTCTCCATTCTCCACGTCGGCATCCTCTCTGAGATATTTCAAGGTGCAATATCCCGTGTTTTTAAAAGCGATATCTCCGCACAGCACACCGCTCTCTCCGCTGCGTTGTACGTAAACCCCCGCAGAAGCAGATGCCTCGTTTACAACTCTCACTCTCGACCAATTGCCTCCGGCATCGCATACGGAGCCGACAAGACCGTCCTTGACCATAACCGCCATTCCAACGTCAATGCCGTCCTTCTGTCCCTTATTCAAGGTCAGGAAGGTGGTGTGGTTCTCTCCCTCAACGCCGATCACAAGTGCCTCGGTGAGCTTGAAATCCGAAAAGGTGTCCTTCATCTCGAGATAATCTCTGAGTCTTTCATTTTCTTCCTTTGCGGCTTCCTTATCAACAAGCTCACCCTCAAGCCTGTCTATCTCGGCTCTGAGGCTCTCGTTTTCATCCTGAAGCTTTTCAACAGCGGTAAAATAGCTCTTAAATCCATCTATTGACTCACTTACCTTCTGCCCCGCAAATCTCAGCGGAAGTGTCAGGGTATTGAGTACGTTTTTTATCGGATCTGTAAGTCCCATGATCGACAACGTCGACGTCAGTATTGTCAGAAAGATAGATATCGACAGGATTATTATAAAAAATTTATTTTTAAATATTTTCACCTGTTTTACCCTTTTTTTCGACGTTTTTTGATTTTTGCCACAATGTTTTCAACACACTTTCCAACACCATGTTGAAAACTTTTTTCAAGTGTCGGTAACCGTGTAGAAATTTCATCAATATCCGGAAATTTTTGTTATCCTTGTAAGGCTGTCCTTACGTCAGTCTTTTGTTGAAAATCACGTCGGAATTTTGAATTATCTGTTAATATCAACACCGCATCTCCGTCGTTTTCAACATAGACCCCGATCAACAGAATTAAATATCCAGATTCTCCGCAAGCTTTGCGTTCTGCTCGATAAATATACGTCTGGGCTCTACCTTATCACCCATAAGAAGCGAGAACATCTCGTCGCAAGCGATGGCATCCTCGATAGTGACCTTAAGGATAGTTCTGGTAGCGGGGTCCATAGTGGTTTCCCAAAGCTGCTCAGCGTCCATCTCACCAAGACCCTTATATCTGTCTGCTTCTATGTTAGAAGTATTGCCGCTTTCGCCCGCAAGCTCGGCGATATATCTGTCTCTCTCGGCATCCGAGAAGGCATACTTTTCATTACCCTGTTTTGCGCCCTTCTTGTATACCTTGTAAAGCGGAGGCTGAGCAAGATAAACGTGACCGTCGTCAATAAGCTGACGCATATGTCTGAAGAAGAAGGTGAGCAGAAGGATTCTGATGTGAGAACCGTCGACGTCGGCATCCGCCATAATTATGATCTTACCGTAACGGAGCTTCGCAATATCGAATTCCTCACCGATACCGCATCCGAGTGCCTGTATGATCGGGATAAGAGAAAGGTTTCCGTAAACCTTGTCCGCTCTCGTCTTTTCAACGTTCAATACCTTACCGCGAAGAGGAAGGATAGCCTGGAACTTGGAGTTTCTTCCCTGCGTAGCAGAGCCTCCCGCGGAGTCTCCCTCTACGAGATAAAGCTCTGTAAGCTCAGCATTTCTCTCGTTACAGTCACGGAGCTTTCCGGGAAGTGAGCTTCCCTCAAAGAGTCCCTTACGTCTTGTTGCCTCTCTTGCCTTTCTCGCAGCCTCTCTTGCGCGGGATGCCGCAAGCGCTTTGTCAAGGATCGCTTTCGCGGTTGTCGGATTTTCCTCAAAATACTCGGCAAGCTTTGCGTTCACGGTGTTTTCAACAAGTGTTCTGATCTCCGAGTTACCGAGCTTAGCCTTCGTCTGGCTCTCAAACTGAGCGTTTTCAAGCTTGACGCTAACGATAGCGCAAAGTCCCTCTCTCACGTCCTCGCCGGAGAGATTCTTCTCGCTGTCCTTGAGTATGCCTGCCTTTCTCGCGTAATCGTTGATAACACGTGTAAGACCCGCCTTAAAGCCTGTCTCGTGAGTACCGCCCTCAATGGTGTTCATGTTATTCGCAAATGTCATTACGTTCTCGTAATAACCGTCGTTATATTGGAGCGCGATCTCGGCAATGCTCGAATCCTTCTCTGCTCTCATATAAATAACGTCACTGTGAACGGGATCGTTATTTCTCGTCTCCGTGAGGTAGCTGACAAAGGACTTGATACCGCCCTCGTAGCAAAGCTCGTTGACAACGGGCTCGTTTCCTCTGTCATCGATAAGAACTATTCTGATACCAGCGTTAAGGAAGGACTGCTCGCGCATACGGTTGAGCAATATATCATAGTCAAATACCGTCTCCTCAAAAATATCGGGGTCGGGCTTAAATGTCACCCTTACACCGTGAGGACGCTCAGGGGAATCTCCCTCACACACGAATTTTCTCGCTACAGCGCCTCTTTCGAATCTTTCGGTATATCTCTTACCCTCGTAGCAGTCGTCAAGCTCTACCCAAAGCGAAAGCGCGTTTACGACAGACGCACCTACTCCGTGAAGTCCGCCCGCGATCTTGTATCCGCCGCCTCCGAATTTTCCGCCCGCGTGAAGAATGGTGTAAACGACCTCGGGAGTAGGTATACCCTCCTTAGGGTGAATTCCCGCAGGAATACCTCTTCCGTTATCCTCTACCGTCACGCTGTTATCGTAGTTTATCGTTACGGTGATCTTGTCGCAGTATCCTGCCAACGCCTCGTCGATAGAGTTATCCACGATCTCGTATACAAGGTGATGAAGTCCGCGGATGGAGGTAGTACCGATATACATACCGGGTCTCTTTCTTACAGCCTCAAGACCTTCAAGGACCTGTATCTCGTTTTCGCCGTAATGGTTTTCTTCAAGCTCTACGGAGTTCTTAATTTCTTCTGACATTTTCTACTTCCTCATTCTGAAATTGTGTTGTTTGCTTCAAATCAGACCGTCTCTGTTCTTCCCATAAGGGACGCGGTCGAGATCTGCGAAAAGCAGATCATATATTTTCCGTTTTCTTTATACAAAATAAAGGATTTCGGGATCTCGTCCTTTGCGGAAATAACTCTTTCTTCCTTTTCCGCGTCGGACAGATATTTTCTCGTTATATAGGACAGAGTCGAATTATCCGCATCGAATATTCCGATTATGTCCCTCTCTCTTATATTTTTGTTATTTCCTGCGTGAAGGTACATATCTACGTCCTCCTATATCTCGCAAAACTCGCCGTTTTGTACGCCGATTACCTTTTCGGCGTTTATATCCTTTTTTTCGCACGAGGTCATAATTACCTGCTTTCCCTCAAGATTTGAAAGCAGATAGCTTCTTCTTCCGCTGTCAAGCTCGGACAAAACGTCATCAAAAAGGAATACGGGATAGTCCCCTCCGCACTCAGAGCGAATTATTTCTCCCTCAGCGAGCTTGAGAGCGAGAGAAAGTGATCTCTGCTGACCCTGAGAGGCAAAAATTCGCGCTCTGTTGCCGTCAAGATCAATTTCAAGGTCATCCTTGTGGATTCCCCACAAGGTCGATTCCGCGGCAATTTCTCGCTCGTGGCGGCTCGAATAAAGCTCAAGGTACGCTTTCTCGCATTTTTTTTCATCAAAGCAATCCTCTGCCTCAAGCTTCGATGACGAGACGTATTCAAGACGCGGTCTTTCCCTCTCGCCCGTCATATCCGAGAAGCAGTCGGACACGTGCTTTTTCAAGCTCTCAATATATCTGACCCTGTATCCCGTGATCACAGCCGCCTCGTGAGCCAATTGCGAGGAAAACAGGTCTATCGTCGAATTGAAGCTAGCTCTGTTTTCGTCCGCGGATTTTATCAGAGCGTTACGCTCCTTTAAAATCAGATTATATCTTTGAAGCGATCTCATATAAAGCGGCCTTATCTGCGATATCGCCACGTCAAGAAAGCTTCTTCTAACGCTCGGCCCCTCTTTTATGATCGACAGATGCTCGGGGCAGAATAAGACCACCTTGAACCCTCCGACCATATCTGACGTGCGCCGTATCTTCACTCCGTTCTGCTCGACCTGCTTTGCTCGCCTGTCCGCGAAGATACGCATGCTGACGTTCATTTTCCTTATATCATCAACGTAGGTGTTTTGGATAAAGGCATATTCCTCGTCAAATTTTATCACGTCTCTGTCGCTTCCCTGCCTGAAGCTTTTGCCGAGCGACGTCATGTATATCGATTCAAGCAGATTAGTCTTGCCTTGCGCGTTCTCGCCGAGGAGAACGTTGGTACCCGGGCAGAATTCAACGTCCGCAAAACCAATATTACGAAAATTTTCAACCTTAATGCTTTTGCAGAACATTTTCCTTCCTTTCCCGAAGCTTCAATAAACGTTTTTTTCTGTTCAGGTGTCTTTTATTACTCTCTCGTTCTTACGGGAAGGAGCATGAAGAGCTCTGTATCCTCCTCGTCGTCGCAAGGCTCAATGTTAATGCTCATAAGGGGCGAGGACATCGAGATCTTAACTATCTGGCTTCTGCAAGCTCTGACGCTGTCGATAAGGAAGCGATTTTTGAACGCGATAGAGAGATTCTCTCCCGTGTGCTCGATATTAAACTCATCGTAAATACTTCCCGCGGTAGAAACTGCGGAAACCTTCATAAGATCGTCCTCGACCTCAACCTTTACGTGAGAGCGAACGCTTCCCGCAATCTTCTCCTCGGTAATAAGAGAAGCTTTTTCAAGAGCCGCGATGATATCCTGCTTTGCAGCCTTTATTTCTATCTTGTGGTTCTTGATAATAATTCTGTTGTAGTCAACGTATTCTCCGTTAATAAGCTTGGTGAAGAATATCATATCGTTGAACTCAACGACCATATTCTTATGGCTCATATATACGGTCGCCTCATCCTCCTCGTCATCCGAGAAGAGTCTGCAAAGCTCGTTTACGCTCTTTACGGGGATGATGAAGGAATACTCAACTCCGCGGTTGGAGTTTTCGAGATTCTTAAGCTCTGCACTGCAGGAGCATACCGCAAGCTTGAATCCGTCGCAGGCAACGATATTAATCTTACCCTCCTCGGTCTTAACAAAGCATCCGTTAAGAACGGGACGGGGCTCGTTTACACCCATAGCATAGGATACCTTGGAGAGCATATTTTTGAGTGTGCTTTCCTTTACGATAAATCCCTTCTCTGTTTTAAGATCGGGAAGCTCGGGGAATTCCTCTGCCTTAAGAGCGCCCGTTTTATGAGTTGACTTACCGCACTCGAAGGTTGCAGTAAGTCTTGAGTCGACCGTAAGTGTGATAGTCTCACCGTCCATGACCTTGAGGGTCTGATTGAATTTTTGCGCGCTGATGATGTACGAGCCCTGCTCAAGCACGTCAGCCTCGACTGTTATCTTGATACCCTTGTCGGTATCGTACGCGGTGAGGGTGCAGCTGTCAGCGGCATTTGCCTCGATGAGTATTCCCTCTGCTGCAGGGTTTGTGCTTTTGCTCGAAACAACGTTCATAAGAGGAGCGATCTTATTGCTGATATCCTGTCTGTTGAATACTATCTTCATAATTTGACCTTTCCGAGCGACCGTTTCGGACGCCCATACCGTTTTTTGATTTTTTCTCGCGCACGCGAGAGCGAAGGAATGAATGATTGAATGAATAATTAAGTAAAAGTATTATTGCTCCACGAAATGTTTAAAACCTTGTTTGCCCCTTATACTCAAAGGAGAATTAATCAGATCACGAATGTCGGAAATTGTATGAAAACTTGGGAGAAATCGGGACAAAATCACACCTTTTTTGTGTTTTGTTTTTTTCTTGAAGCTCAACTAAATGAAAACTGTTATTTCTTCACTTTTCAACAGGTCGAAAAGACTGTTGAAATGTTGAAAATAGAAAGATGCGTTGTAAACAAAGGAAAAAATGATTTTTTAACCGTGTTGAAAAACAGATTATTCCTTTATTTCCTTTATGAGGTTGTTGATCTCCGCCTCAAACGCGCTTGAGGATGCCATCTTCTTGTCTATTGCGTCGAGCGAAGATATTATCGTCGAGTGATTACGGTTGAATATCTTTCCTATTGCCGGGAAGGACATCTCCGTGACGGTCCTTATCAGATAGATCGCGATGTGTCTTGCCTGAGCGATCTCCTTGACTCTTGACTGACTGACGAGATTTGCCTTTGAGACCTCATATTTTTTCTCGATAGCGGCGAATATCTTGTCGACTGTTACGTTGATTGGCTCAGCGCCTCCCAGAAGCTCAGGCATGCATCCCTTAACGACGTCCATTGTGATCTCGTCTCCCGAGAGAAATTTAAGAGCTACGAGCTTTTTGACGGCTCCCTCTATCTGTCTTATGTGGGAACGGAGGTTTTCTGCAAGATATGTGATTATCTCGTCGGATACCTTGATTCCCGCCTGAGATATCTTATTTTTGAATATCGCGATTCGAAGCTCAAGATCCGGCGGCTGAATATCGGCGATAAGTCCCCACTCAAATCTCGTCTTGATCCTGTCCTCAAGCGTCTCTATATCTCTGGGCGGACGGTCTGAAACGAGGATTATCTGCTTTCCGTCCTCGTATAGGGCGTTGAAGGTATGGAAGAATTCCTCCTGCGTTGAGGTCTTTCCGGCGATAAACTGAATATCGTCGATAAGAAGAACGTCGCAGGTGCGGTATTTATCCCTGAAATTAGTCATCGTCTTTTTGGTGATGCTGTCGATCATCTGATTAGTGAAATCCTCACCCTTTATGTAGATGATGTTACAGAAGGGATTCTTCTTTTTAATTTCATTTGTAATCGCGTAAAGCAGGTGAGTTTTTCCAAGTCCGGAGGGTCCGTAGATAAACAGCGGATTGTAGTCCTGTGCAGGTCTGTCCGCGACCGCAACGCACGCCGCGTGAGCAAACTTGTTTGAGCTTCCGACGATGAAGTTGTCAAAGGTATACTCAAAGTTTACAGTCGGCATAGTTGAGCCGAGATTTAGATCGTTCTCTTCAGCCTTTTCATCAGATGCCTCGGAGTCGGGCTGTGAAAGCTGTTTTTTTATCTCCTCAACACTTGACTGTGAGCTTTTTGAAACAACGTTGAAATCAATATCGAATCCCATAAACTCCTTGAAAAGAGATTTGAGATCGGAAAGGTAACGCTCAATAATTATTTTCTTTTTGAAATCGCTTCCGACCACGATCGTTATTACGTTATCGTCGGAAAAGGAAGTGATCTCCGCGTCTCCAAACCAAAGCTCCATTGCGGTATTACCGATCTTTTGCTTGATTTTATTTTTGACCATCGACCATATTTCGTTTATCTCGTTCAAATAGTCCATAAAGAATCCTTTCTTTGACTTTGAATCTATAATTTAAATAAATAATATTTATTATTATAATACATACTGTAATTATATCACACTTACAACGTTTTTGCAAGTAAATAAGGTTTAAAAAAGCCTTTATTTATAAAGAGAAAAACTCAATTTACAAAAAATTAACATTTATTATTTAAACATACGCGCACAAAAGGTTGGATTTTAGAAAAAAAGAGGAGCTTTTGCTCCTCTTTTTATGATTATTTTCCGTAAGGAAGTATAAGTGTCTTGTGATCTCCGTCTCCGATAAATGCCTCTTTGACTTTTATATTTTCAAGAAGATATATACTGTGTGCCTTTTTCCACTTACCTTCCTTGACAAGCTCAAAGAAATAATTTGCCGTTGGCCACATAGCATACTTTGGAGCGATAAGGTCATAAAGCTCATCCGTGCCGCCTCCGTATCCGTGGTGTGTTACCTGGACGAAATCGCTCTTCCATGCTTTTGAATACATTTTGGGTAAAATTTTGTCGGATTCCCCTTCCTCGTCGGCTAAAAACATAAAAGTCTGACCGCCGAGGTAGACCTTTGTTATCAGGGAGGTTGAGTTCATGCATGATACCATTGACGGATAGAGATCTTCATGTGTGAAAAATGCTTCTATGACGCAGTCACGGACGCATAATTTTTGTCCTGTATGAAGCCTTATGTATTTAAGATTCGAATATTTATCATTTGCTAACTTATATATATCTGTTGTAAGAAAGCCGTCGAATTCTTTTTCGTCTTTAAAGAATTCCTTTTTTGCCTCGTTGAAGACAAAGAATTCTATATCAAGCTCACCTGAAAAGCTTTCCAAGACGGTTTTAAGACATTGATAATGATCGTAGTGAGAGTGTGTTATTATCCATGCTGCAACGGTAACTTTTCCGTCACGACGCTTATTGTTGCTTTTTAAAAGGTCTATAAGGCGTTCTGAGTCTCCCTCGAGTCCTCCGTCATAGATAAGATAGCTTCCGTCGGAAAGCGTGAATACGTAGCTCATTCCATATGCGGCGCCCGGGAGCATTTTCTTGTAATCAAGGGCGGTTACAGTGAGAGAAGGCTCGGTTAACTTTATGTAATCATTATCTTCTTTAGGGAAAATTACAGAGCTTTTTAAGGAGTCGAAAACGATCCGTACTGTACTTGAATAGTCTGTGTAATATGTATGTAACATACCAAATGGAGCTATGAAGGTATAGAAGCTGTTATTATCTATTTCGTTTTTGAAATACAGATCATAGATATCATCATTTATAATATTTTCTATGAAACTGTCAAAGGACAGTCTGTTCTCTACCTTGATAAGCCTCACAAAGCAATCATCGGAGCAGTTAAAGTCCCCTAAATGTTCACCCTTTGGGGATATTACATATTTTTCAATGTCACTGAAATCCATATTTCTTACCTCGTTAAAAATGCATTTGCAATAACCTTATCACATACCACAATTATAACATGTTTTTTTGTTTTGTCAATGAAAATGGGGAGAATAATTAATTCTCCCCACAGCTATTTAATTACTTTTTGTTTTTGGAAACAAGCTTACCTATTACGACTCCGGTTGCTACGACTGCACCTGTAACTGCTGCGCCGATAGCTACTGCTTTCTTTGTTTTCTTAGCCTTTTCCTTTTCTTCCCCGGTCATCTGCTTGGGCTTTTTGATGCGGTTGAGCTGTTTGTTTATCTTGAGAAGCTCTTCCTTGGTGAAGTTGACGTTAGCCATTCCCATCATGCTCGAAAGACGGAGGAGAGTGAAGCTTCCCATCATCTCCATCATTCCGCTGCCCATGCTCTTCATATCGATGTCAAATCCGCCGCCCTTACCGTCTTTGTCCTTCTTGCCTGCGCTCATCTTCTTCTTGAGCGAAAGACCGAATTTAACGAACCACATCTTACCTGCGGGGCAAGCCATAATGTCGGAAAGCTTATCGTTGAGCGAGAAGCGTCCCTCAGGCGCGTCGATGTCGAACCAGTTAAGAACTGCTCCCTTTTCTACGAGAACGTAGTCCATGTTCATCTCGTCTACCTTGCGGATATTGCCCTCATCGGTCAAATCTCCTGCCTTTGCGACGATAGTGGTCTCCCCCTCGTTCTTAACGTCAAAGTAGAAGAAATGATCCTCTGCGGTCTTTTTTCCGATGCTCTCGCCGTTGACGAAAAGCTCTACCTCGGGAAGGTTAGAGTAAACGGTTACCTTTGTGACGTCCTCAACTCTGTCGATATATCTCTTTCCGCAAAGGTGTACGAAGGGATCCTCCTCGGGAGATACGAGCCATGCCTTGTATGCATAGAAAGCGTCCTTCTTGTACTTACGGTCCATGGTCATAAGACCCTTGTGGTTCTGACCGTTCTCGCCGCCCTCAGCTCTCGCGTCAGCGCCGAAATCGAACATATTCCATACGTGAGTAGCCCAGATGTACTTGCGGGTAAAGAGCTGCTTTATAAGCTCCTCGTGATAGTATGCCTGATATTCCTCGGTATAGTCACCCTGCTTGGGATCGCTTGTATGCCAGTTAAGAGCCTCACAGCCGTACTCGCTTATACCGATCGGGATGTTCGGGAACTTTGCGTGGAACTTATCGAACCAAGGGCCGTTCATGCTTGTCTCACCGCCGTACCAGCCGAAATAATGGTTGTAGGAAACGACGTCGGGGATCTGAATATAGGGATCCTCCATCTTGCACATAGAAACAGCCGCAATGGTCGTAAGACGTGTCTTATCCATCTCATGAACGAGATCGTTGAGTATCTTGTGGTTCTCAAGAAGATCGTCGTCAGAGCCTGCGATAGAGATCTCATTGGAGAGTCCCCATACAACGATAGATGCGTGGTTATAATTCTGTGTTATAAGCTCCTTCATCTGCGAGATAGTGTTCTCGCGTCCGCCGGGCATATGTCTTGAAATATAAGGAATTTCAGCCCAGATAACGAGACCCTTCTCGTCACAGAGATCGTAGAAGTACTGATCGTGCTGATAGTGAGCAAGACGGATAGTGGTAGCACCGACCTCCATAATAAAGTCGATATCCTCTGCGTGATGCTCAGGAAGAAGCGCGTTACCTACACCGAGTCTGTCCTGGTGACGGGAAACACCGCGGAGAGGATATTCCTCACCGTTGAGGATAAATCCGTTGTCGGGATCGATCTTGAAGGTACGGCAACCGAATCTTGAGCATACGTTATCAAGCACGGTCTCACCCTCAACTATCTCAGCCTCGCAACAATAGAGATAAGGATCCTTACGTCCGTTCCAGAGGTGTACGTTTTCTATTGTGAATACTGCCTTCTTCTCTGTAGTTTCGATCTTCTGAAGCTCGTTCTCCTCCTTGTCGTAGATGGTATAAACGATCTTCTGTCCCTCTTTAAGCTCTGTTGTGTAAACGTCGACCGTTACGGTTGCATTTGCACCCTCAACAGCGGGAGTGATAACGAGACCGGTGCCGCCGTAGTAATCAAGGTCAAAGTGTGTTTCATTTACACATACGAGGTTTACGTTTCTATAAAGACCGCCGTAAAATGTAAAGTCAGCCATCTGAGGATAAACGGTCTCGTTGGGGGAGTTGTCAACAATAATAGCAACGTCGGTCTCATCGGAAAGCTTGTCGGTAAGATCAACTCTCCAGGTGGAGTAACCGCCGTCGTGGTGAGCGACCTTCTCACCTGCTACGTATACGTCTGCGGAGGAGTTAGCACCGCGGATCTCGAGATAATATCTGTCAGATTTGGGAAGCTCGGCTTTCTTGAGAGTCTTTACATAGAGGCAAGAACCGCGGAAATAGTCGTTTCCGCCGTCCTGACCGTCTGTCGCGTTCCATGTGTGAGGAAGGCTGATGATTTCGCCCTCACGAACGCTTACGTCGGTCGTATCCTTGGCAAAGAGCCAATTTTCATTAAGATTAAGAATTTGTCTCACTTTTTTTCTCCTGTTTTACTTAAAATTTACATCATAAATTATATTGTATAATTATTAATTCAATATGAATATATACATTTTTTATGCATTTTCTTAAAAAAACGGTGTCCGACCGAGAGATCGGACACCGAAGATGTTAAATATTATTCCTCTGTAGAGGTCTCAGCAACTTCTGCTGCGGCTCTTCTGGAAGCAAGATCTGCATTCATCTTTTCCATAGTCTTCTTATCAAGGTTATAGATAAGAGCTATACCGATAAACTGAACTACTGCACTGAAGAGGTAAAGGCCTGCAACAAGCCAGCACATATTGTATGCTGTTGCAGCACTCTGTCCGCCTGTTCCCTTTGCAGAAACGTAACCAAGTACGCCCATAACAAAAAGTACGATAGAGGGACCAATTCCCTGAGCGAGCTTACGGAAGAAGGAGTGGAGGGAGTAAACAGTTCCCTCTTCTCTCTTGCCTGTTTTCCACTCGTTGTAGTCAATAGCGTCAGCCATAAGAGCCCAGGATACGCAGGTGTATACACCCATACCGAGACCAAATACGACAAGACCGATCATGTATACGACGAGAGAAATACTCTTCGGAACCATGGGGAATATAAGCATAATAAGACCGCCTACGAGAGACACAATAGTACCTGCAACGCTCGCTTCCTTCTTACCAAACTTATTTACGATCTTCTTAATGAAAGGCATGAAGAGGAACATAGGAAGGAATCCTATCATCTGAACAAGACCTGAGAGCTCTGCCATACCAAAGTATGTAGCGAACATGATGGTGCTTGCAGTGGTTGCGGAGTTCATTCCAAGGAACATACCCATAGCGGCAAGAGTTGCACCGACTGCGGGACGGTTCATAAAGAAGTTACCGAATGCTTTGAATACGTTGAACTTCTGTCCGCCTTCACTTGTCTTTACAGTGTTTTCATCAACACGGATGGTGATCGTCTTGATCATAAAGAGGAATGCTACGAAACCGATAGCACCCATAAGGAGAGCTGCCCAGAATACTCTGTCTCCAAGAAGGATCTGCTCTTGAACGCCTGTCTCAGGGTTGATAACGGGCTCGCCGTTCTCATCAACTACCTTGTGCCAGATGATCATAGGAAGAATGATACCGGGAAGGATGTTACCTATCATAGAACCAACGCTTCTCCAAGTAGAAAGCTGTGCTCTTTCACCGGGATCCTCGGTAACGAGGGAGAGCATGGAGCCGTAAGGAACGTTAGCTACTGTGTAGCATGCATCCCAGATAACGTATCCGACGATGAAGAGTACTGCCTTTACCCAAACATCTGCGTTCGGGAAAGGAAGAAATACCGCTGCACCGCCTATGATAAGGCCACATGCACCAACTAAAATGTAAGTTTTAAACTTACCCATTTTGTACTGTCTTCTGTCTGCGTCGATCAGAGAACCGATCATAGGGTCGTTAATTGCGTCCCATATTTGAACTACGAGAAGAAGAATGGAAAGAAGTCCCGTCTCGAGCATCATGTACGCGAGCCAGAAGGTCTGAACGGTACCCTTAAGACCAAAGCTCATGTTACAGCCAAGGTCGCCTGCAGCATAAGCCAGCTTATCGAGCATGCCAAACTTACGTTTGCCGTTCGCATCGAGTTTAATGTTTTTAGCCATTTTATCCTCCAATAATATTTTTTATTGCATTATATATTATAACAAATATTAAATATCTTAAAAAGTCCCAAAAAGTCAATTGTGTGACACCTAAGGCAGAAAAAGATGTGTTAAAATTGTGAAAAATATACAAAATCAGTGTGTATTTTTATCTAAAATGGTTATTTTTCGAAAAAGCCTTGACTAATTGTAAATTTTTTTGTTATAATATGGTTACAGGGTGACACGGTAGTGACACAAGCCTTGCTTTGGAGGTTTTTTATGTATAAGCTATGTAAGACCGAGCAATCCGCAAGAAGACAGAGGGAGATCGAATCCGCGCTTCTTGAAATCATGTCTAAAAAATCATACGGCGATATCACCATAACCGAGCTTTGCGAAAGGCTTGATATGCCCAGAAAAACCTTTTACAGATATTTTGAGAGCAAGGATGACGCTCTTTACGCGCTCATTGAGCATACTATGACGGAATACTCAGGCTTTAATGCTGCGCCTACGGTTGAGGGGACAAGAACGCTCAGAAAAGAGATAGAAAAATACTATGCCTTCTGGCTCGAGCACAGACAGCTTCTCGACGCGCTTTACAAGAATAATATGCTCGAAAAGATAATCGACGTTTCGATCAACTTCCCCGTCAACGATATGGTAAGCATTAAGAAGTTTTTGCCGGATGACAGTGATTGGGCGCGCGAGAAAATATTTAAATTTGCGGTCTGCGGTCTTTGCTTTCAAATGATCGATTGGTACAGGGACGGCTTTAAAACGAGCATTTCGGACATGGCAAGGATATCCTGCAGAACTCTTGCAAAGCCTCTCTTCCCTAATCTCGATAAGCTTGGAATTGCCCTTGACTGATATTTATAAAAAAAAATCACACGGCGCGTGCCGTGTGATTTTTTATTAGCCTTATCAGCTGAGCTTACCCTGGTTGATCTTGATACCGGGGCCCATAGTAGAAGCTACTACGCAGCTCTTGATATACTGACCCTTTGCAGCAGCAGGCTTAGCCTTGATGATAGCGCCGAGGAGAGTATCGAAGTTCTCCTGAAGCTTTGCAGCACCGAAGGATGCCTTACCGATGGGGCAGTGGATGATGTTGGTCTTGTCAAGTCTGTACTCGATCTTACCTGCCTTAGCCTCTGTAACAGCCTTAGCAACGTCGGGAGTAACGGTACCAGCCTTAGGAGAAGGCATAAGTCCCTTAGGACCGAGCACCTTACCGAGCTTACCGATAACACCCATCATATCAGGGCTTGCGATAACTACGTCGAAGTCGAACCAGTTCTCTGCTGTGATCTTCTCTGCATACTCTGCTCCGCCTGCGTAATCTGCGCCTGCGTCGAGAGCTGCCTGAACCTTATCGCCCTTTGTGAATACGAGAACCTTTACCTTCTTACCTGTTCCGTTAGGAAGAACTACTGCGCCTCTGACCTGCTGGTCTGCGTGACGGGAGTCAACGCCGAGACGAACGTGAACCTCAATGGTCTCGTCGAACTTTGCCTTAGATGTCTGGCAAACGAGATCAAGAGCCTCGGAGGGGTCGTAGAGTCTGTTCTTTTCTACAAGCTTAACGCTATCTGTATACTTCTTTCCCATTACAACTTACCTCCTATATTAGTCTTCAACAAGAACGCCCATAGAACGAGCTGTTCCTGCTACCATGCTCATTGCAGCCTCGATAGAACCTGCATTGAGGTCGGGCATCTTTGTTTCAGCAATCTTTCTTACCTGCTCAGAGGTAATCTTTGCAACCTTATCCTTGTTGGGCTTTGCAGAGCCGGACTCGATTCCTGCTGCCTTCTTGATAAGAACTGCTGCGGGGGGAGTCTTTGTGATAAATGTGAAGGAACGGTCTGCGTAAACTGTGATAACGACAGGGATGATAAGACCCATATCGTTCTTTGTTCTTTCATTGAACTCTTTTGTAAATACGGGGATTGCAACACCGTACTGACCAAGTGCGGGACCTACGGGAGGCTGAGGAGTAGCCTTTCCTGCAGGAAGCTGCAACTTGATATAACCCATTATTTTCTTTGCCATAATTAATTATACCTCCATAGTGGTTACTTTCATCGGGAGAATTAAGTGTATTTTTCTCCCTCCCACTTTACGCCGTTATGTCGGCGAGCCGGATTTTCCTTTATCGAAATCCGTAAAGCATTAATTTTTGTTTTTTAACTTGAGAGCCTCGGACTCGATCTCAACAGGCATATCTCTGCGTCCGCGCTTTACAAGTACCGTAACGGTCTTGAGGTCCTCGGTAATCGCCTGAACGACACCCTCGTATCCCTCGAAGAGTCCGCTTATGATGCTGACCTCGTCTCCAACGTTGAAGCTGAGCTGTACCTTTGTCTCCTCTACGCTCTCGAGATTAATGTCGAGAACCTCCTTTTCGGAGAGGGGCGCGGGTCTTGATCCGGGTCCTACGAAGCCTGTAACACCCGTGATGTTTCTGACTGCATGCCAGCTTTCATCGGTCATTATCATTTTTACGAAGACGTAGGACGGGAATGTCTTTATTTCGACGACCTTTTCCTTATCTCCGTTCTTTTCGATCACTGTCTCGGACGGAACTTTTATGTCATAAATGAGATTTCCAAGTCCGCGATTTTCAACGATCTTTTCAAGGTTTGCCTTAACCTTGTTTTCATAGCCCGAGTAGGTGTGCGCAATATACCATCTTAGGCCTACGTTCATTCCATCAATATCACTCATCTTTAAGCTCCGTATTTATTAGTTAAATAAATCTGCAAGCATGCTGATACCGGTGTTGAATGCCAAGTCGATAAGTCCTATCATAATAGCAACTGCTACAGCTACTATTGCTACAACGAGGAATCCCTTACGGGTGTTTTCCTTCGAAGACCAGACTATCTTCTTAAGCTCGCTCTTTACGGAACGCAAGAAGTTTCCAAGCTTTGTGCGGAATTTGATTACGAGAACGACGATGATAAGGATTATTACAGCGATAATTACACCGTTAATAATGAGCGTTGTTCTCATTTCAACTACTGCGGGGCTTTCGGTTTCAGCCTCGGTAGCCTTTTCCGTTGACTTCTCGGTCGACTTTTCAGTTGACTGTTCGGTCGTTGTCTCGGTTGTCTTTTCAGACTCCTCAACAGAGCTTACCTCTGTCTCGGGCGAAGACGCTGCTTCAGTTGCGGAAACTCCGATCGTAAAGAGTGATAAAACCAACACAAGGGACAAGAGAAGAGCGATAATACTTCTTTTTGTTGTGACAGTCATATTACCCTCCCAAATCACTTAGACTCTTTGTGAAGAGTGTGCTTGCGGCAGAACTTGCAGTACTTGTTAAGCTCAAGTCTGTCCGGATCATTCTTCTTGTTCTTCTTTGTGTCGTAGTTTCTCTGCTTGCACTCTGTGCATACGAGAGTTACTTTAACTCTTGCATCATTAGCCATGATTTCGGCACCTCCCATTTCAAATTTATTTGACTGCAGAGCAGTCTGTGTACCTCCCTCTGAAAAGGCTGTGTCCTTTTGCGCATAGGGCACGAAAAAAAAGCCCTTTTGCAGAGGTACGGCTATTATACCATAAAAGCAAGGGCTTGTCAATAGTTTTGATGAAATTTTTTTCTTCTTTATATATATAATTGAGCGCTTTTTTTAATGGCACTAAATGTAGTGGTAAAGCGGATGATTTGAGGACTAAATATAGATTGAATGAATGAAAAAGCAAACAAAAAACGGTTAATTACCCGATTATGAAAACAGATATTCAAATTTCAAAGGATATTTTGAACAATAATTTGTTCAAAAAAGTATTTATGTAGGTATTATTCATTTTTTAAATTTTTTTACGGAAAGGTATTGACAAAAATAATTTTTGTGATATAATATATAAGCACGCAAAAATGTACCATTAGCTCAGCCGGATAGAGTGTTTGGCTACGAACCAAAAGGTCGGGGGTTCGAATCCCTCATGGTACGCCAAAAAGGCATCATACCAGTTCTGGTATGATGCCCTTTTGTTTTCCGGGAGTTAATTAAGTTATGTTAGAATTATCTTAACAATAACCGATCCATCAAGAAAATTGAGGGGGCGAAAACCGTTTTTCAGGTTTCCGCCCCTCTTTGCGTTAATAATCAATAATTATTTCTCAACGAAGGGTACGCGAGCGCCATAGTGTGTATGGAGAAGCTCGTGTGCCTTATGAGAGTTGGGCTCGCCGAGGAACTCATCGTAGAGTGCCTTGATCTGAGGATTGTTATGAGACTGGCGGAGAACCTGTCTCTCATCCTCGCTGTAAAGCGCTGCCGCTCTCTTTTCCTTGTAGGTATCCATGATATCTGCATCCTCGTTGGGAAGGAAGCACTCTCTTACGTAGGGCTGACCGCCACCGTTGATACAACCGCCGGGACATCCCATGATCTCGATGAAGTGGTACTTGGATGTACCTGCGCGGATCTCGTCAAGGAGAACCTTTGCGTTCTTCATACCGTGAGCGATAGCTACGTTAACAGTCATGCCGTTAACCTCGATGCTAGCTTCCTTGATACCGTCGAAGCCACGTACTGCCTCAAACTTAACAGCCTCGTGCTCCTTGCCTGTGAGAACGTAGTAAGCAGTTCTGAGAGCTGCCTCCATAACGCCTCCGGTAACACCGAAGATAACGCCTGCACCGGTGTACTCACCGATGATGTCGTTGTCAAATTCCTCGTCGGGAAGCTTTGTGAAGTTGATACCGCTTCTCTTGATGAGCTTACCGAGCTCGCGAGTTGTGAGAACTGCGTCAACGTCAGCAAGACCGTTTGTCTTGAGAGCGTCTCTTTCCTTCTCGTACTTCTTAGCGGTACAAGGCATAATGGAAACAACGTACATATCCTCAGCAGCAACGCCGATCTTAGCTGCATAGTAGTGCTTGAGGATAGCACCCATCATCTCGTGAGGAGACTTGCAGGAAGAGATGTGATCGAGGCAGTCGCCATAGTAGATCTCTGCATAGTTGACCCAACCGGGCGAGCAGGATGTGATCATAGGAAGTGCGCCGCCGTTCTTGATTCTGCCGAGAAGCTCGGTAGCCTCTTCCATAATTGTAAGGTCAGCTGCGTAGTTGGTATCGAATACCTTCTTAAAGCCGAGTCTCTTGAGAGCTGCGACCATCTTACCGGTAACGGGTGTACCGATCTTCATACCGAACTCCTCACCGAGAGCTGCTCTTACTGCGGGAGCGGTCTGTACTACGACGTACTTACCAGCCTTCATAGCTGCATCTACCTTCTGGATCTCGCTCTTTTCCATAAGAGCACCTGTGGGACATACGTTTACGCACTGTCCGCAGAGGATACAGGGAGACTCTGTGAAGCTTCTGTTCTCTGCAGGTCCTATAATGGTCTTAAAGCCTCTGTTCTGGAAACCGATAACGCCGTTTCCGTGAGCGTTCGAGCATCTTGCTACGCAACGTCCGCAGAGTACGCACTTGGATGTATCTCTTACGATAGAGGGGCTGATCTCATCAACTGTTACTGCAGTCTTTGTGCCCTTGAACATGTTATCACGAGCGCCTGTGAGACGAGCTACGTGGAGAAGCTCACACTTCTCGTTCTTCTCGCAGGTCTGGCAGAGCATGGAGTGGTTGGAGAGAAGAAGCTCAACGCTTGCTCTTCTTGCCGCTACTGCCTTGGGGGAGGAGATGGTGATCTCCATACCCTCGTTAATGGGATATACGCAGGATGCAACGAGTCCGCGCGCGCCTGTTGCCTCAACAAGACATACGCGGCAGGAGCCCTTGTTGCACTCGCCGTGGTTGAATGCGCAGAGAGTGGGGATCTCGTATCCGCACTTCTTTGCAGCTTCGAGTATGGTAAGTCCCTCTTCAACCTGATAAGGAACGCCTTCTATTTTAATGTTTACTAATGCCATTTTTCAAATCCCCCTTATTTCTTTACGATTGCCTTGAACTTACAAGAAGACATGCAAAGACCGCACTTAACGCACTTGTTAGCGTCGATGGAGTATGCGGGCTTCTTCTTGCCGGGAGCGGTGTAATCTGTAACGGTGATAGCGTCAACAGGACACTGTCTTGCACAGAGTCCGCAGCCCCAACAGTTGTCCTTCTCGATTACGTAAGACATAAGGTTCTTACATACCTTAGCGGGACACTTCTTGTCAACTACGTGAGCTATGTACTCATCTCTGAAGGACTTGAGAGTCGAGAGAATGGGGTTAGCCGCGGTCTGACCGAGAGCGCAGAGAGAACCTGCCTGGATAGACTGAGCAAGAGCCTCCATATCCTCAAGATCCTGCATAGTTGCCTTACCGTCGCAGATCTTAACGAGGTACTCGTGAAGTCTCTTTGTACCGATACGGCAGGGAGTGCACTTACCGCAGGACTCGTCGCAGGTAAATTCCATATAGAACTTAGCAACGTCGACCATGCAGTTGTCCTCGTCCATAACGACAGCTCCGCCCGAGCCCATCATGGAGCCCTTAGCAACGAGGTTATCGAAGTCGATGGGGGTATCGAGATCCTTTTCTGTCAAGCATCCACCGGAAGGACCACCGGTCTGGATAGCCTTAAACTTCTTGCCACCGGGGATTCCGCCGCCGATGTCGTAGATAAGCTCGCGGAGAGTTGTTCCCATAGGAACCTCAACGAGACCAACGTTATTTACCTTACCGCCGAGAGCGAATACCTTTGTACCCTTGCTCTTCTCTGTACCCATGCAGGAGATGCTCTCTGCACCGTTGCGGAGAATGTAAGGAACGCAAGCAAGCGACTCAACGTTGTTAACGATAGTGGGGCATCCCCAAAGTCCCTTTACTGCAGGGAAAGGAGGACGGGGGCGAGGCATACCTCTCTGACCCTCGATGGAGTTAAGAAGTGCTGTCTCCTCACCGCATACGAATGCGCCTGCTCCGAGACGGATATGTGCGCGGAAGCTGAAGTCTGTTCCGAGAATGTTATCGCCGAGGAGTCCGAGCTCTGTAGCCTGGTCGATCGCCTTCTGGAGACGAGCAACTGCGATAGGATACTCTGCACGAACGTAGAAGTAACCGTTCTGAGCGCCGATAGCGTATCCTGCGATAGCCATACCCTCGATTACTGCCAAGGGGTTACCCTCGAGAATGGAACGGTCCATGAATGCGCCGGGGTCTCCCTCGTCACCGTTACAAACGACGTACTTTTCACCGTCGGGCTGAGCGAATGCGAACTGCCACTTTCTACCTGTGGGGAATCCGCCGCCTCCGCGTCCACGGAGACCGGAGTCGAGAACTTCCTTGATAACGTCAGCTCTCTCCATCTTGAGTGCCTTTGCAAGACCTGCAAACGCGCCTGCTCCGAGTGCTTCGTTGATGTCCTCGGGATTTATAACGCCACAGCCGTGGAGAGCGATTCTCTTCTGCTTCTTGTAGAAGTTGATATCGTCCTGCTTTACGACCTTTTCCTTTGTAGCGGGATCAACGTAGAGGAGTCTCTCAACGACCTCGCCGCCGATAATATCCTTTTCAATGATCTCCTCAACGTCCTCGATCTTAACGAGACGGTAAAGAGTATCCTCGGGGTAGATCTTTACGAAAGGACCCTGTGAGCAGAAGCCGAAGCATCCTACGATATTGCAGGAAACTCTCTCTGTAAGTCCCTTTTCAACGAGAAGAGCGTCGATCTTCTCCTTGATCTCTGCGGAGTTGGAGGAAAGGCATCCTGTACCGCCGCAAAGAACTATTGCTCTCTTTTCACCCTTGCCGCTGAACTTATCGCTCATAGTAGCAGTGCATACTGCCTGCAGCTGGGCAAGCTCTTCGAAATTCTTAATCATCTTATCTGTCCTCCTTCATTAAGCCTGGTTGCGAAGATCTTCGATGATCTTTGCAATTCCCGATACCTCAACCTTAGGATATACCTTGCCGTTGATGGAAACTGCGGGAGCGATACCGCACGCACCGATGCAACGGAGCGCGTCGAGAGTGAACATACCGTCCTCGGTAGTCTCACCGGGAGCAACACCGAGAAGCTCAGAGAACTTATCGATAACCTGCTGTGCGCCCTTAACGTAGCATGCTGTACCGAGGCAAACGCCTACGACGTACTTGCCCTTGGGCTTGAGTGAGAAGAATGAATAGAACGTTACTACACCGTAGATCTCGGATACGCTGATACCGGTCTTCTTGCTTACGAGCTCCTGAACTTCGAGCGGAATATAGCCATATTCCTTCTGGATGTCACTGAGGATCATCATAAGAGGTGTTTTTTCGTCGGCATATCTGTCGCAGATCGCAGTGATCTGAGCAACAGCTGCTTCACTTAAATGAGCCATTTTTTAGCCCTCCTTAAATAATTTAATACAAAGTAATTTATTTGCAAGTCCTTGCCGTGAAGTCGGTTAAGACGTTGACTTTAAGATTAAGGACGAAGTCCGAGTCCGCCCTCGAGAGTAAGCGTCTCACCTGTGAGATACTTGAAATCGGGGTGAGAAAGCTGAACGCAAACTCTGCCGATATCGGTCTCGGGATTACCGAAATAACCCATAGGCGGTGTGTGTACGTTCTTCTCGAACGCCTCGGGATACGCCTTCTGGAAATTCTCAAGCTGAGCGGTCCAAGCTAAAGGACAGATGACGTTTACGTTGATGCCGTCCTTGCTCCATTCGGTTGCCGCAACTCTCGTAAGTCCGCGTATTCCCTCCTTTGCAGCTGCGTAGGAGCATTGACCGAAGTTGCCGAAAAGTCCTGCGCCTGAGGCAAAGTTTATAACGCTTCCCTTGGTCTCTTTAAGATAAGGGTAGCAAGCCTGCATATAATGGAAGGATGCGTAGAGTCCCGAATAGATTGCAAGATCGAATTGCTCGGTCGTATGATCCGCAATGGTAACGCCCGAAGCGGATGCCTGCGCGTTGTTTATCAAAACGTCGATGCGACCGAATTCTGCGATCGTTTTCTCAACAACTTCCTTTGCTATTGCCGCGTTATCCTGACCTGCAGAGATATCTGCCGCGATGGGAAGCACACGAACTCCGTAGAGTCTTTCGAGCTCTTCCTTTGCGTCGAGAAGCTTCTGCATATTTCTTCCGGTGATAACGATATTTGCACCCTCTTTCGCGTAAGCGGTTGCGATTCCGTATCCGATCGAGCCTGCACTGCCGTCCGACAGTACCGCGCGTCCGCCACCCGTTACGATGAGAGTCTTACCTGTTAAATGACCCATTTCACATACGTCCTTTCCTGATATTTTGAGATTATCTTATTTGCTTAAATATTTGTCTATCGCGTCAGCCGCGGTCTTGCCCGCGCCCATCGCAAGAATTACAGTTGCCGCACCCGTGACTGCATCGCCGCCTGCGTAAACACCGTCCTTGCTGGTCTTACCGGTCTCCTCCTCGACGATTATACCGCCGTGGCGGTTTACCTCAAGACCTTCGGTGGTCGCCTTGATGAGAGGGTTCGGTGACGTGCCTATCGACATGATAACACAGTCGACATCAAGCACCCACTCACTGCCCTCGATCTCTACGGGTCGTCTTCTTCCCTTTTCGTCGGGCTCACCAAGCTCACAACGGATGCATCTCATTCCCGTTACGAATCCGTTTTTGGGATCGCGCCTGTCCTCGGGATTATTGTATCCGATGATCTCGGTGGGATTATTGAGGACTCTGAATATTATGCCCTCCTCCATCGCGTGCTCGACCTCCTCGGCTCTTGCGGGAAGCTCGTCGAGAGAGCGACGGTAAACTATCGAGACCTCCTCTGCGCCGAGACGGAGAGCGGTCCTTGCCGCATCCATCGCAACGTTGCCGCCTCCGACTACCGCCACACGCTTTGCGTGAAGGATCGGAGTTGTGGAATCGTCTCTGTATGCCTTCATAAGGTTTGATCTTGTCAAAAACTCGTTTGCGGAATAAACTCCCTTGAGTGACTCTCCGGGAATTCCCATAAATCTCGGTAATCCCGCGCCGCTTCCGATAAACACCGCCTCAAAGCCGTCCTCGAAAAGCTCGTCCACCGTGACCGTTTTGCCAATGACCACGTTTGTCTCTATTTTGACTCCGAGAGATTTTAGTGTATCGACTTCCTTTTGAACTATCGCCTTTGGAAGTCTGAATTCGGGAATACCGTACACAAGCACGCCGCCCGCAAGATGCAGAGCCTCGAATACCGTGACTTCATATCCCTTTTTCGCAAGGTCACCTGCGCAGGTGAGACCCGAAGGGCCTGAGCCTACAACGGCAACTTTGTGTCCGTTTGATTCGGGCCTTTTGACCTCTCCCGCAGCATGCGCGTTGTGCCAATCCGCAACAAATCTCTCAAGTCTGCCGATACCGACAGGCTCGCCCTTGATTCCGCGAACGCATTTCGACTCACACTGCGATTCCTGAGGGCAAACTCTTCCGCATACCGCGGGGAGAGATGACGAGCGGTTTATCACCTGATAAGCGCCCTCAAAGTCACCTTCTTTTATTTTACCGATAAACTCGGGAATGTGTATTTTTACGGGACAGCCGTTTACACAGGGCATATGCTTGCAATTAAGACAGCGCATAGCCTCGTTTATTGCCGTTTCCTCACTATATCCGAGAGCCACCTCGTCAAAGTTTTTCGCTCTGACGCTCGGCTCTTGAGTTGGCATTGGATTCTTTTTTAAAGACATATTAGCAGCCATATCACTTTACCTCCTTTGAAAAGAGGTTGCAGCTCTCATCGTACGCGTGTCTTTCAAAGTCGCGGTACATAGATGCTCTTGACATAGCCTCGTCAAAATCCACCTCGTAGCCATTAAAATCGGGACCGTCAACGCAAGCGAATTTCGTCTTGCCTCCAACGGTGAGTCTGCAGCCGCCGCACATTCCGGTTCCGTCGATCATTATGGGATTCATAGAGACCGTCGTGGGGATATTGTAGGGCCTTGCCGTCTCGACCACGAATTTCATCATAATAAGCGGTCCTATCGTGATTATCTCGTCGTAGGCTTCGCCATCCTCTATTGCTTCCTTCAGAGGAAGAGTGACTACTCCCTGTCTGCCCGCGCTTCCATCATCGGTCATTACGGTGAGCTTGTCCGACGCCGCTCTGAACTCGTCCTCAAGAATAAGGAGATCCTTGCTTCTGAATCCGATTATTGAATGGACCTCGCATCCCATCTCGTGAAGCTTCTGCGCTATGGGGAGCGCGATCGCGCATCCGACACCGCCGCCAACTATGCAGACCTTTTTAAGTCCGTCAAGCTTGCTTGCGACACCGAGCGGTCCGACGAAATCTTGTATATACTCACCCTCGCTCTTTTTATTGAGTAGGTTCGTAGTGGCTCCGACTATCTGGAAAATTATCTTTACGGTTCCCGCTTCTCTGTTATATCCCGCAACTGTAAGCGGTATTCTCTCTCCGTCCTCGCTTACGCGCAGAATGATGAATTGACCCGGCTCTGCCTTTCTTGCGACGAGCGGAGCCTCTATATCCATCATCGTAACGGTGGGATTGAGTTGCTTTTTATTTATTATTTTATACATAATCTAACCCTATCTTCGAGCGAATTGAAGTTAATATCATAAATCGTGTCTTGTCATAGCACATTCCACTTTATTATAGCAAATTACACTCTGAATGTCAATAGCTTTCGCGATATTATGACAAAAAAATAACGATTTTTGATGCCCAATTTTCCCTTATACTGTAAAGAAAACAGTTAGCACGCGCTAACTGTTTTTACAAAATATCAGTACCGTTTTTCGAAAGCAGTATTCAATCTGTTTTTTATCAAATGTCTCACCGAATAATTGCCGTTTTGCACAACAGATTTCAACCAGCGACATCTATTTTCATAAAGTTTGCACAATGTTAATTGTTTAGTCATTAATGTAACAATAGAAAATGATATAATTAATACAGAGAAAAACTGTATAGAGGGGCGGGATGCGCAGATTGACTGAATGATCACATCATTTGGGAGATTTTTGCGGCTTCCCGCTTATTTTAGTCGCTAACGGACGCATCTCGCGTTCGTATAAATAAACAACGCCGCTCTGTGCGGCAGAAATACACGCCGCCCGTGGCGGCAAGAGGAGGTTTTTATGAAAATAAACATTATCGGTCGACAGCTCAACGTTTACGATGACACGAAGGAAATGATCATTGAAAAGCTCTCAAAGCTCGACAAGTATTTCGGCGAAGAAGGAAGTGCAACCGTGACCTTGACTCACAAACGCAATCTCGCCACCCTTGAAGTTACGATAAAAGCCTCAAACACTCTTTTCAGAAGCGAGGTCGATGCCGACAGCTTCAGAGACGCGCTTGACAAGTCCATAGATAACATTGAGCGTCAGATCAGAAAGAACAAGACACGTCTGCGCAAGAAGCTGCGTGAGGGAGTGATCCTTGATTCAGATATCGCCGCAGCATCACTTGAGCCGCAAGAGGAGCCCGAGAGCAATGACATCATTATCAGAACGAAGAGGTTTGAATATACCCCGATGTCTCCCGAGGAGGCAATTATGCAGATGAACCTTATCGGCCACACCTTCTTCGTTTTCAACGACGCCGTAACGGGTAAAACCTGCGTTGTTTACACGAGAAAGGACGGCAATTACGGACTCATCGAGCCGGAAAACTGATAAAAAACATATATGGGCGGAGCTGATAAGCTCCGCCCTTTTGTTATTTAATTGTAATTTTCACTCTGCATCAGAGCCGCCGTTTTTGACGGGAGTGGATGAGAAGTTGGTACCGTAGTAATAATAGTCTTCGCCGCCGTCGAGAAGAAGCTTCATCTCGTCAAGGGAGTCAACTATTGCAACGTAAGCAATGTCCACATTGTAGTTTATACTGCTATAGGTTTCAAGCATTACGTAAACCGTACTCTTACCGTCTTCGTCGGTTGTAAACGAACTAACGTTTTCAAGGCTTACAACAGCAACTCTCCACTCGTCTCCGGGTATGTTTGCGCGAGCCTGATAGCTTCCAAGCATCTTTTTTGTGCTGTTGGAGGCACCCGCATACAGCGCAAGCTGAGTGTTGCTTCCACGGTATTTTACCACGATATACTTGCCTATCTCAAATTCATCCGTTGTTGCACTTCCCGAGCCTGTGCCTCCCGTGAAGTTTATATGTCCTGCGGTCTTTCCGGTAAAGCTGTTATAATATAGGTTATTTTCCTCATCATAAAGCTTTTTGGTGATGCTGATAGTAGAGTATTTGTTCATAGCGTCAAGCGAGCTATGCCAATTTGTGCTGTCGGGAATTTGAAAATCACGGATCAGCGTACTACAGGTTGTGCACATAATGGTATATGCACCGCCCTCACCGAAGATCGTTTCGGGGGTGTGGGCGCAGGTATCGGGATCGACTGATGGATCATTATCTCCTGCATTCGCGACGAATGACGGACGAAGCACTGCGAAATAATCGAATCCCAAAAGTCTATCAAGGGTTGTTTGTGCTTCAACTGAATCATATGCGAGAGTGCTGAGATTGATAAATTTATCTTCTCCCGTGTACATAAAGACGTAGGTGTTTCCGTCGCGGCGCTTGCCGAGTACAACGTCGCCAATCATGAGGTTCTTTACGAACACGCCTCTTGTGCGTAGCCACTCGTTTCGTCTGTTTGAGCGTATACTGCGACCGCCGAACAGAGTGGGAACGAGCATCTTGTAATACTTACCGCTCTCGTTTCTTGTGAAGTTTTCATACGTGTAGTTGGACTGGATAGGCAGATTGCTTTTTGCGTATATTCCGTTTTCACCCTCTGTGACGGTGAGGAAGTTGACATCGGCAAATACATTACCTACACCGAGAGCCTTCTTGTAGATCTCGTTTACAAGAGCGAGACCGCGGAGAGAGGTGTTTGCGGATTTTAACTCATTGAACGCGTTAATCACGCTTGTCTGCTCTGATTCGGTAAGCGTCTTTTTTACGTATATATCCGCGCAGGTGAACGAAAGACCTGCAACGACTGCATCCTTGCTCTTGATCACGGTGTCAGTCGCGGTGTCGGCTACCTTTACCGTGTACGAAACAGTGATCTCCTTGCCTGCGGGGATGGTGACCGTCCAGCAGAGGTTTTCTCCGTCTCGGTTTTCACATCCCGATACGTAGGCGGTGTTTGCGGGTATCTTGTCGGTTATATTCACGGTTATATCATCTGTGCGGGTATTGTAAAGTTTGAATGTGTAGGTTATCTCGTCTCCTGGATTTACGCTTACCCCGAGGTCAATGTTCGCTGCCTTTTCGACTATGAGACCAATGATCGCCATTCTTGCCTTTGTCGTGTCGGTAATGGCATTTTTAGCGTAATCCGCGTTGGCAAGAGGACGGACTATAGCTATTGATGTTGTAGCTCTCGTGCTTGTCGGGTCGTTGAATACATTTGAGCTGTTGAGCGCACCGTCTCGATTGAAGAAATAATCCTTTACTCTGTGGAATCGGAGCGTCGGCTCGCGGTTTTCCTTCACGCCTTCAAGCGCCGAGGTGTTCATGCTGTCACCGGTTGCGTGAATAAATCTTCCGTTGCCTATGTATACCATTACGTGTCCGCCGCCGTTTTTGCGTCGGATAACGATAAGGTCTGCGGGCTCAAGATTGGACATGAAGGCTTCTTCCATCGCCACCTTTTCTTCATCGGTATAGGTTTTAGTCAGGCTGCGCTCAAAGCTGTAGACTCTCATGCCGTATTTTGCGGAATTAGTGTAGATATTTCCGGTATAGTACATATCTCCGGGTAGGGCGGCACCAAATGTGCTCCAATATACATCGTTTGTGAATGCAGCGCAGTTGAGATATCCCCACTCATCCAAGGTGTAGCTTTCCGGAGCTCTGAATTCGGTCTGCCATCTTGATTCGTTAAAATCCGAGAAGCTATCCGAAAGCTTGTTCATAAAGGTATCATCGTACTGCAGACACTCTCCGCGAAGCAGATAATAATATGCTGTGGCAACGACTGCCGCTTGCTTTTCGTTGAGCTCTGCGGGTTTTTCATTGATATCGGACGGAGTGAAATCTATGAGGTTTGACGATGGACGGAGTACTGCGTACTTTTCGGACGTGCTGAGCGATGCCAGTACCTCGTCGAGATCCGCATCCTCGCACTGTTCTGTTAAATTGCAGAAGCCGCTATTTGAATATACGAACAGCTCGGTCTTTCCGTTTCTGGTTCTCAGAATTCCGTCTCCTGATATAAGATCGCCCTTGGTGACCTCACCGGGAGCGCCTTTTATGCCCGTTATTGATCCGGTTATAGCTGTTCCGCCGTAAAGACCGGGGGCGATCATGTCAAGTACCGTAGCATTCGCGGTTCCGTTGGCTATGGCATCCATTATTTTCTCGGGAGTATCATTTGCGATGCTTATAGCACCCGATACAGCCTGCGCATAGGTGAATGCTACGCCGTACATCCATCTGTAAAGATTAAATCCCCGGAAATATTCTGATCTCTTTAGAGCGCGGAACGCAATATCGAAATATTGCTGATCTACCGCATTTAGTGTTCTTTCTATATACAGAGGATGTGTTTGCAATTCAAATTCACCTGCTTTGCATGCTCCGGGGGTAATGATACCGCCGTCGCAAAGCGCGATATTGTTAATTACCCTTACAGTATAACTTACAGTTTTAGTCTCTCCCGCCTTGACGGTAACGCTCCAGGAAAGCTTGGTACCGTCAACGCTGTCCGCACCGCTTACGTATTCCGTGTTGTCCGGCAAAGTGTCGGTTATATTAATGGTTCCCTTTCCCGTTCCGCTGTTTTTTAATACAAACGAGTAGGTTATCAATTCGCTGGGAAACACGGTTTTGCCCGCGCTGTGCGAAACTGTTTTTTCTGCGGATATATCCGGTTCACCGGTTTCATTTTCATCTTCAGTGTCCGAGGTCGTTTCGCTTTCACTATCCGGTTTGGTGTCACTCTCCGTATCCGGTTCGGAATCGCTCTCTGTATCCGGTCTGGTGTCACTCTCTGTATCCGGTTCGGAATCATTCTCTGTATCCGGTTCGGAGTCACTCTCTGTGTCCGGTCTGGTGTCACTCTCTGTATCCGGTTCGGAATCACTCTCTGTGTTCGGTTCAGAGTCACTACCGGTGCTGTTCTCTTCATTCCGACCTGTTTCGTCAAACGTCTCGTTTTTTGTTTCCTGTGCTTCTTTATTTTGGCATGAAACGATGCATGAAAGTGTTCCAAGCAGCATCAAAAAAGCAAGAATTAAAGATAAGTATCTTATTCTCATAAAACGCTCTCCTTTTAGTTGGTAATTTCATTGTAACATCCTAAAAATTGATAGTCAACAGTAAAAAACGGAACTGATATGTAAGTTTCCCCGAAAAAAAGTGGCAGAGACCGTATCGGTCTCTGCCAAAATTGTTTATTTTAGGTACACATCCATTTCAAAATTAGCCGCCGTTTGCGCGCCCGAGCCACCGTCATAGGTAGAGTTCTTCATGTAAATGGCGGTAATGCGGTTCTTGGAATCTATCCAAAAGTGACATCCATACGCTCCGCTCCAGCCGTATGACCCTACAGGTATTCGGTTTGTGTCTTTCGTTACAACGCGGACCGAAAGCCCCCATTTTTCACTTGAAGAAATGCCGAATGGCTCTGCGGGAGTTGCCATAAGATTTACCGACTCCTCGTCGAGTATTCTGTCGCCGTTTTGCGCTTTGCCGCCGGACAGAAGCATATCTGTAAATTTTTCATAATCCGCAAGGGTTGATACAAGACCCGCGCCTCCGCACGTATATGTCAGCGGATAACCGCCGAAGATGCTGCTCTTATCAAGCGGCTTGAAGGATGAGGCACCGTCCTTGTATGAATGCATAAGCACCACTCTCGACCACTGCTCTTCTGTCGGATCAAATGTCGTATCGCACATTCCGAGCGGTTCAAATATTTCTTTTTTTAGAAACTTACCGTATTCACATCCTGAAGTGATCTCTACTATTCTTGCAAGCAGATCAAAGCCTAGCGTCGCGGAATATGCCTGCGCAGAATACGGATCAAACGCGAGCGGAAGAGATGCGTATGCGTCGGTTATCCTCTTGAGATCGGTCTGTGCATTTCTCGTGATTTTGTCAAGCTTGTCACCAAGCGCACACGAGCCGACACCGCTTGTGTGAGACAGTAAATGCTTTACAGTAATCTTGGTTTGGGCTTTTCCTTTGATAACGATATTTTTATCTCCGTCAAGCTCGCCGATCTCCATATCACGGTATTCGGGAATGAACTTTTCCAGAGGATCATCAAGAGATACAAGTCCGCGCTCAATTTGAATAAGCACTGCAGCAGCCGTGATTGGCTTTGTCATGGAAGCAAGCCTGAAAAGCGTTTTATCGGATATTTTACCGCCTTTTCCGTCTGTGCCGAAGAAATCTTTACAGATCACTTCCCTGTTCTGCTTTACAAGCACCGCAGCTCCGGGAACCTTTTCGCAAGCGACGTCTTCTGTGGCGCGTGAAATGACACGTGTTTTAATGGTGTTTCGATCTAAACAAATCATTTTTTCTTTAAGATCTCTTTGAGAACGTTCCATATTCTCTCGCATGATGCAAGATCAAGATGCTCGTTCGGTGAATGTATGTCGTACATATTGGGTCCTATTGAAATTATGTCCATACCGCTCATTTTTGACGACAGTATACCACATTCAAGTCCCGCGTGGATAACGCCGACCGTAAGGTCCTTACCGTAAAGCTCCTTGAACGCGGAAATGTATCTGTCGCGCAAAGGAGATATGGGCGCGTATTCCCAACCGGGATATCTTGCGTAATGGTGACAGTCTGCCCCGAGAGCTTTGCAAAGCATATCAAGCTCGCGGCAGGATAGATCGAGTTGAGCCTCAACCGATGAACGTGACGAGAAGGTAAGCTTCACCTTCTCGGAATCTGTTTCAACGACTCCGACGTTTCTCGAATACTCAACGAGTCCCTTGATCTGATTACTCATTTTCAGAACACCGGTTTTCACTGTTGAAAGCAGAGCGATCACACCATCGGTCGTGTCACGGTCAAGAGCCTTCTCTACTTTCTCTGCCTCTTTAACGCACACAGTAAATCCCGCGTCGTCAGCTGAGAGCTCGGGTCTTATTCTCTCGCCCTCGGAGATCAAAGCCGCCTTGAGAGCATCTGCTTCATTTGTGCAAACGGTTGCGAAGCACTCTCGCGCTATTGCGTTGTCCTTGCCGTTACAGGTGATGGAAACGATATTGAAACCAACAGTCTCCATCGCCGCGCCGAGAATTCTGCCCATAGCGATGATCGCGTTGGTCTTTCCGCAATGTATCTCTGCGCCCGAGTGACCGCCCGAGAGACCCGTGACCGATACGTCAAGACAGGAAGCAAAATGCGCCGTATCAATGGCGTTATATTTGAAATCGACCTCTGTTCTGCAGCCGCCCGCACATCCGGCGGTCACCTGCCATTCTTCCTCGCTGTCGAGATTTATCATCTGCTTTGCTGTGACCGAGGAGCAATCAAAGCCCTTTGCGCCCGCAAGTCCTGTCTCTTCCTCAACCGTGAAGAGGCACTCAAGGGTCGGATGCTCATTCGTCTCAAGAAGCGCAAGCATCATCGCGACTGCGATGCCGTTATCTGCGCCAAGTGTTGTTCCGTCTGCCCAAAGCTGACCGTCAATAACCTTAAGAGTGAGTCCGTCGCGGAGAAAATCGTGCTTGGAGTCCGCGTTCTTCTCGCAGACCATATCCATGTGTCCCTGAAGAATGATCGCGTCCTCGTTTTCATATCCTTCGGTTGCGTTCTTTCGCAGAAAGACGTTACCTGTCGTGTCGCGAAGAATAAACAAGCCGTGCTTCGCCGCAAATTCCGCTATATAATCAGCGATCCCCTGCTCGTTTCCCGAGCCGTGAGGAATAGCGCAAAGCTCCTCAAATATTTCAAATACTCTTTTGGGCTCGTAGCCCTCGATTACGTAATTCATACTATGCCTTTCGTTTCACGGCTCCGACAAATGGTTAGAGCCGCATTATTTTCCCGACGGATATTTCCCCATCGTTTTGAGCTTTTCACCCATTCCGAGAGCAACGCAGCTTTCGGGATTTTTCGCGCGGATAGTCTTGATTCCGGTTACACGAGTGATAAGCTTGTCCAGTCCGCGGAGCATGCTTCCGCCTCCGACAAGAATAATTCCGTTATGTAATATATCTCCGACAAGCTCCGGAGGAGTATGCTCGATAACGTCGCAAATGCCGTCGATAAGAGCCGTCATAGGCTCGTACGTTGCACCGATCATCTCCTTTGAGCTTAAGGTGATCATCTTGGGCATGCCTGTGAGCAGATCTCTGCCCCTTACCTCAAGACGCTTTTCCTCGGTATGCTCGTAGACCTCACCGATCTTTATCTTTATACTCTCGGCAGTTCTGTCACCGATAAGAACGTTGTAATTGTCAGCGACGTACTTGACGATCGCTTCGTCAAAGCTGTCTCCACCGACCTTGACGGTTTTGGAAATTACTATTCCGTTAAGTGACAACACGGCGATCTCTGTGACTCCGCCGCCAATGTCCACGGTCATATTTCCGATTGCTGTCCTGATATTAAGTCCTGCTCCGAGAGCCGCAGCTATTGGAGATCGGATGAGGAAGGTCTTTCTTGCCCCCGCCTCTGCCGCAGCCTCAAGGATTGCTCTTTCCTCAACCTCGGATATTCCTGAGGGAACGGAGATCATTATTCTCGGCTGGAGCAGGGATCTGCCGCACGCACGACGGATAAAGTACTGAAGCATCCTCTCGGTCACCTCATACTGATTGATAACGCCGTCACGGAGAGGCCTCATCGCCACGATGCTGTCGGGAGTTCTGCCAAGCATCTCCTGCGCTTCTTTTCCAACCTTTATGACCTTATCGGTAGTCTTATCAATTGCAACGACAGAGGGCTCGCGCATAACGATGCCGTTCCCCTCTACGTAAACGAGCACGGTCGCAGTGCCGAGGTCTATTCCTATGTCACGGCTGAAGATGATATCCTTCAACATACGCCGTCCTCCTTTTGTAAATAGTTATAATAATACAATATAATTATACAACACCAACGCGTCAAAAGTCAATCGTTTTTTACAAATATATTATTAACTTTACAAAAACAAAAAGTCGTTTTTTGTCACGTTTTAGTGAAAAAAGCAGCTCTATTTGTGAGACTGTCCTTTTTTGTCGGTGGCGACCTCGCATCGCGCTACCGCGCACACCAGAACGACTCCCGCCCCCGCGCTTTTAAGACATTTTATCGCGCGCTCGACCGTCGCTCCCGTAGTGATCACATCCTCAACGAGAATAACTGTCTTTTTCTCGAGAATCTCGCTCAAATACACGTAAGGCAGCTTGCTATCTGCTCCACGTAGCTCTGTATTCGCGAAAATTGTCTTTTCCGCGTTTTTCTTTCTCTCTGCCCTCGTCAGTTTCTTCTGCTCAACACCTCCGCGCCTTAAAAGAAGCGGAGCGGATATTGCACCGAGCCTTCTCGACATAGCGAAGCATAGCATCTCTCCCTGATCGAACCCGTTTTTGATCAATGCCTTGCGAGTTCTGGGAATATACGTTAAAACACAGTCGGCAATATTTATTTCCAGCTCGTCAAGCAAATCCTCAAGCTTTTTGCAAAGCTCCTCGGAGATAAACTCAAACACGTCGCGGCTGTTTTTGTGCTTTAGAGTATATATCACCTTTGATTCGGCACGCGCGGTGTCGGGGTGATAGAAAAAGAGTGACGGAATACTCGGCTGAACGAAAAGGTTCTTTTTCGGCATACAGGTACACTTGGATGCAATACCCGAGCAGGTGTGACACATCTGTAAGCAAGCCTTCTGCCATTTTTCCATACATTTATCGCAAAGACAAGGATATCCGTGGTCAAGAGAATCTCCTCTTGCAAAGGGAGAGAGTCTTTCATTACAGGATGCGCATTTCGGCACGCAGACAAGTCGGGACAGAAGCGCAAAAAAAGAGTTAATTGACCTTTCTTTCATATTCAAATATCTCGTCGTAGGATACGCGAAGTACCTTTTTGATAGCTATCATTTCGTCGGGGTATATGTGTCTCTGACCCACCTCGATCTTTGCGAGCGCGCTTCGTGTAATATCGACTCCCTGAAGCTGAAGCATTGCTGCTAAAAGCTCCTGCGTAAGTCCTCTGCTCTCTCTTAAATTGCGAATGTTATTTCCAATTGATCTTTCGATATTTTTATTCATTCTTGTTCACATCCAAGCCCGCAAAGAAATCGTCATATGAGCAACCATATATTTTTTTGAGCTCAATAATAATACTGACCTTTACGTTTAACTCTCCGTTTTCATATTTCGCATAAGCACTTCTTGCAATATCGCATCCCCGTCTTTGCAATTCCTCGCAAAGCTTTTCCTGTGAAATGCCATGCCTGTCGCGCAGAACTCGAAGATTATCTCCGATCTTTCTGTCTCGGCGAAGCTTTTGTTCCATAATATTACCTCACTTTTTGACCAATATAGGTATCAACTGATTATATGATATTCTATATTGTTGAGAAATATTGTCCGCAATATTGGTCAAAAAATGAAATATATAAAAAAAGATGTATTTTTAAACTTAAAATACATCTTTTTATTCGGTCAAAAGCCTCTGCTTAAGTCCCGTGTATCTCTGTCCGATGTGCGAGTTTGATACCATCATACCTGCAATGTCCTGACGTCCCACGAGAATCACCATTCTCTTTGCCCTTGTTACCGCGGTGTAAAAGAGGTTTTTCGTCAGAAGCATAGGCGGTGCGCTATAAAGCGGGATAACTACGAACGGGTATTCGCAGCCCTGGCTCTTATGCACCGTGATAGCGTACGCATGCTCAAGCTCGTCGAGAGACGAAAATTCGTAATGCACGGTCTTATCGTCGAATTTTATCTGCATTATCTGGGACGCAAGATCGATCCTCTCAATAATACCGATATCTCCGTTGAAGATTCCGCTTCCTTCGCTGTCGTCCTCGCGATACCACTCTATCTCGTAATTGTTTTTGATCTGCATGACCTTGTCACCCTCGCGGAAGACTCTCTCGCGGTGGCGGTATTCCCTCTTGTCCTTTGCTTTTGGGTTAAGTGCATCCTGGAGCAATACGTTGAGGTTGTCGGTTCCCGCAGTACCCTTTCTTGACGGTGTGATGACCTGTATACCGTTGTTTGCCGCCTCCTTGTAGGTTCTAGGCAGACGGTTAAGGCAGAGATCGGTCACGGTCAGTGCAATATCGTTGTCGGTGCTTCGCGGAAGAAAGAAAAAGTCGTTATCCTTGACAGTCATTACAGGCATCTCTCCGCGGTTTATTCTGTGAGCATTGGTAACGATAAGAGATTCCTGCGCCTGGCGGAATATTTTGTTGAGCCTTATTGTAGCAAAACGGTTGCACTCAAGCAGATCGTGCAGGACGTTTCCTGCACCGATGCTCGGAAGCTGATCTGCGTCGCCTATGAGGATAAGTCTTGCTCCCGGCTTGATCGCCTTTAACAGCGAGTACATAAGAATACTGTCTATCATTGAGGACTCATCGATGATAATAACGTTCTCATCAAGCAGATCGTTCTCGTTTCGTCTGAATCCGGGTCTGTCGCCGTCCTCTGTTGAATATTCGAATTCAAGCAGACGGTGAATGGTCTTCGCCTCGTGGCTCGTTGCCTCGCTGAGCTTTTTAGCCGCGCGACCCGTCGGGGCGGCAAGCGCGACCTTCATATCCATGCTTTCAAAAATATCGATGAGAGCCTTGACTATCGTAGTCTTACCTGTTCCGGGACCACCCGTCAGAAGCATAACGCCACACTCAAGCGCGCTGATTATCGCTTTTTTCTGCAATAAAGCATAGCTTATGCCGTTGGTGCGCTCTTCCTTTTCGATAAAATAGTTTGCGTCGGACATACTGATCGAGGGGCAGACCTTGTTGATAAGATCAAGCTTTTCCGCAATATACGTCTCGCAATCATACGAATAGGAATCGTAAAGATATATGACGTCGTTGAAGAGTGAGTATTTAAGTCTTCGCATAGCGATCATATCGTCGATCGCCATATTTATGCTCTCGGCATCTGCGCCGAGAAGCGAGCATGACGCCCTGACGAGAATGTCTCTCGGCAAGCAGACGTGACCGTTTTGCGCCGCATTGTGCTTTAGCACGTGCGCGATTCCGCTTATAAGCCTCGCCTCGCTGTTTTGGTCAAGACCAAGCTTTTGCGCCATGCTGTCCGCCCTCTCAAAGCCTATTCCGTCTATTTCATCGCAGAGGCGGTACGGGTTAGCCTTTGCAATGTCAATGCAAGCAGATCCCCACCTTTTATATATCTTTACGGTTATTGCCGCGCCGAAATAATCGCGGAAAAACATCATAGCTGAGCGGATTCCCGCTTTGGATTTGAAATCCTCACAGATCTGCTTTGCTTTTTTAAGACTAATTCCCGGAATATCCGAAAGCCAATCGGGATGGTTTTCAAGCACATCAAGAGTGTCGTCGCCAAACTCCTCGACCACCTTTAATGCGGTCTTCTTACCAATTCCCTTTATTGCGCCGGATGAAAGATACCTGAGTATCGCGGACGCGTTCGCGGGCATATATCTTTCATACTCGCTGACCGCAAACTGACGGCCGTATTTCTGATTATGTCTCCACTCGCCGTAAACGATAAGAGAGTCTCCCTCGCTGACGTAAGGCATAATTCCGGTTATGGTTATGAGATCGTCATCGTCTGTGCCGAAATCGATAACTGTATATCCGTTCTCCTCGTTTGTGTAAATGACGTGCTCAACGCTTCCTTGAAGCTTGATAAGCCCGCCGTCGTCGGCAATCTCCTCGCCGAAGAGATTCTTGCTCGGCTCGCTCACAATAACGACCTCCTTTCAAAAAATATAAAATGATACGGTTTATTATTATCTGCCCGCAAATAATCGAATTTATTGATGTTTTTTCGGGGTTTGGGGGGCAGTTTTCGATAGAAAACTCGGACTCCTTGCCTGGCAAGGAGTCTTTGTTTGAAAATGGGATCAATCAAGTTTGGATTCGCAATACATATAGTTCCCCAAACTCACCCCTATATCTTAAAGTAAAGCCTTCTTAAGCTTCTCTGCGAGATCTCTTTCCTCCCACTTAACGCCGAGGTCCTCGCGTCCCATGTGACCGTAAGCCGCAAGATCGCAGTAAATAGGCTTGCGGAGATCAAAATCGCGAATGATGGCCGCGGGACGAAGATCAACGAGAGACAAAACAGCCTCACTGATCTTGCTCTCGGGAACGATAGCTGTACCGAAGGTATCTATCATAACCGATACGGGGCGAGCAACACCGATAGCGTATGCGACCTGTACCTCACATTTCTTAGCAAGTCCTGCCGCAACTACGTTCTTTGCGATGTATCTTGCCGCGTAGCAAGCGGAGCGGTCAACCTTTGTCGGGTCCTTGCCCGAGAATGCGCCACCGCCGTGACGCGCGTATCCGCCGTAGGTGTCAACGATGATCTTTCTACCGGTAAGACCCGTGTCACCTGCAGGGCCGCCTATAACGAAGCGTCCGGTGGGGTTGACGTATATCTTGGTCTCCGCGTCCATAAGGTCAGCGGGGATGATAGGCTCTATAACGTGCTTGATAACGTCAGCTTTGATCTGCTCGAGCGTAACAGCCTCGCTGTGCTGAGAGGAGATAACTACCGTGTCAACTCTTACAGGCACGTCGTCGTGATACTCAACTGTAACCTGAGTTTTTCCGTCGGGACGGAGATAATCAAGTGTGCCGTTCTTTCTGACAGCAGTGAGCTGCTTTGCAAGTCTGTGTGCGAGAGAAACGGGGAGGGGCATAAGCTCCGGAGTCTCGTCGCAAGCATAACCGAACATAAGACCCTGGTCGCCCGCACCCGTGTCAAGACCGTCGTTGTCTGTTCCCTCTTTAGCCTCGTAGGACTTATCAACACCCATAGCGATGTCGGGGGACTGCTCGTGAATAGAGCTGATGACCGCGCAGGAGTCGCAGTCAAATCCGAACTTTGCTCTCGTATAGCCGATCTCGCGGATAGTTTCTCTTACGATGGACTGAATGTCAACGTAAGCCTCTGTCGTGATCTCGCCCATAACGCTGACAAGACCTGTCGTGCAGAATGTCTCGCAAGCAACGCGGGAGTTGGGATCCTGACGGAGCATCTCGTCAAGGATCGCGTCGGAGATCTTGTCGGAAATCTTATCGGGATGTCCCTCGGTAACCGATTCCGACGTAAATAAAACCTTTTTTACTTCTTTCATTTTGCATACCTCTATATATTCTAATTTTTAAACATACAAAAACTCTGCTCGGAGCAGAGTCCAAGCAGAGTTAATCACCCGTTTTACTCTTATCTGCTTGGAATTGGCACCTTTCCGCTATTTTGGTAGGTTGCCGTGGTTTCATAGAGCCTGTCTCTCCACCACTCTTGATAAGATTTTTGCGAAATTTATTCTATCATAAAATATTCAATTTGTCAATAGTGTGCGCGTTTATTTTACAAATTTTTTGCGGTTCTCTTCCCAATTTTTTCTTCTGTCCTCGTCCTTGACAAGACGGAATCCTTCTATTACCTTGCGCCAAGCGCGCTCGGAATAAGGCCCGCGGTAATTATTGGACTCTCCTCCGTGGAAGCTCCATGCAAGAAGTGTTCTTGCTCCTGCATCGTAAGCCGCAGTGCAGGCGTCTACTATCTCCTCCTCGGTACCGCCGGGAACGAAGCCCTGTATCCAGATATTATGATCCTTGCCGTACGTGTCTGCACGCGCGATTGCATCCTTTGTGTTTGTGTAAACGTATTCGTATGATTTTGCCAAGCCTGCGCTCGTCCAATAGGGATCGTATCCCACGTTATCGAGCGAGGAGAGAGAGAAAAGCTTTCCCGCTGACTCAAGGCTTATTCCGTGTCCCTTTCCGGGCATAATGCAAGCAGCATTATAAAGTTTGAGGCTCTTTGCATAATCGGTTATTTCTCTGAAGAAATCCACTATTGTGTCGGTGCGGAATTCTGCGAATTCGGGTGTCATTTCAAGTGGCATGGGCTTATTGTACTTTTCCTCAAAGAGCTTTTGGCAACGGGGACAGTGACAGCAGTAATCCATCTGACCCCCCACTTCCCTTGCAAGAATTTTCGGCTCGTCCCAGAAAACCGTCTTTCCTCCGATACTCTTAACAGTCTCAAGCCATCTCTTGACAAACTTTCTATATTCGGAACTGTTGAGGCAGACCTGATAAGGCGCTCTGTCTCCGTTGCCGAAGATCATGTGGTCCGTGGGATAAAGCGAAAGATAATGCGAGACGTCTCCCGGAGTTCCGCCTATTCCCCAGTTGTCTATCCAGACCTCAAGACCCATATCCTCACTCATCGAAACGATATCTTTCATTGAGCTGATGTGTCTGTCCCAATCCATATGGGAAAGCATATGGACGACGATATCCATATCCGCATCAACAATTTCCTTAAGATCCTCTCTTGCGTGGCTCGGCATTCTGTTGCCGTGATATGCCACTCCTGTTTTTAAGGGTTTCATAGGTACCTCCGATTTAAAACTTCCTTTACATCAAATTATATCAAAAAGTTCACTGCAACACAATGTTTTTTTAATAAAACAAGTTGTAAAATCAATAAAAAAGATCCGAAACAGTCGGTAATCTGTTCCGAATCTTTTATTTATTATGCAAATAATGCTACTACGCCGTAAGAGACGAGCGTCATAACAACACCCGCTATGAGTATGCCGATTATTGCCGACAGCAATGATTTCCAAAATTTCATATTAAAGACTGCCGCGACAAGAGAGCCTGTCCACGCGCCTGTTGCAGGAAGCGGTATTGCTACGAAGAGGGCAACGCCCCAAAACGCATATTTTTCGATCTTTTCGCGGTTCTTCTCTGCTTTTGCAAAGAGCCAATTCGCTACTTTGTTGAAAAATTTAACCTTACTGTTTGCCATCCAACGCAAAATTGCATTGATGAAGAGTAGAATAAACGGTACGGGAAGGAAATTACCTATTACGCTGATAATATAATTCTGCCACCACGGGAGCCCGAGCGCCGCGCCGAGCGGTATCGCTCCGCGAAGCTCTATGATCGGTATCATCGAGCAGAAAAAGACGCACCATTCTCTGCCGACCGTTTCAAGAAAGAAATTTTGAATTGCCTCTGTCATATCAGACCTCTTTTTTATATTCTACCCTAATTATACACCCGTTGAGCGCAAAAGTCAACTGTTTACGCTATAAAGGTGAATTTGCCGCCCAAAACGACGATAAATACCACGACCGACAGTGCAACGAAAACAAGACCGATGCCCAATACCAAAAGATTGGTGAGTAAAGGCTTCTTTGTCGCCGTCTTGTCCGAGCCATCCACTGCCTTCGCGTTCTCCTCCGATACGCCAATGATCTTCGCTGCCTTGAGCGCGCGGGAGATCGGCTTGTAAAGCATCAGAACGAGCGCGGCGTTCAGAACCGCTTTGGTAAAGTTGAACGGAAGGAAAAGCGTCGGGATCATCGATGCGATTGTCTCCATTGGCATTCCCGTGTAAAGCGGAGTCACGAACAGATTGAGTATCACCATCATCGCCGTCATCGAAAAGACAGATGCGACAAGACCGATGATAGCACCCTTGAAGTTCTTTTTATATTTGTAGATCAACGCGCAGACCGAGGAAAACGCCGCGGTTGACAGAAAATTCATAAGGAATCCCCAAAAACCGGTTTCGGGATTGACGATTATCTCTATCAGAGAAACAATAAACGAGATCACCGCCGCATATATAGGACCTAAAATTAGTCCCGCAATAGTGATGAGCGTGTCCTTTGTGTCGAAGGTAAGAAAGCCCGCGACCTTTATCCAGGACGTGAGAATTGTAGCAACGTATGCGAGGGCGCAGAAAAGCGCCGCCAAAACAAGCCTTTTGATGCTTTGCGCGATGTTATTTCGCGATTTGATTTCAGACATAAAAAAATCCCCTTTCAAAGTAAGGGGGATGAAAATATCGAAGATTTGAGGCAAAAATGCCAAAAAGATCGAAATTTATCTTTTCTCATCCGGACTTTCCCTGCTATGCAGGACCGTCGGTCAAGGAATCTCACCTTGTCGGCACTAACGCGCTCATGGACTTACAGAATAAACTGAACACCATCGGTATGGAATCTCACCAATCCCCAAAAATAAATTTGATATTAGTATTATATGCTCAAATGCCGCGGCGGTTATCCGCCGCGGCATTATTGTTTGTCGATATATCGACTGAATAATTTTTAATTATTCGATGATCTCGGATACGACACCGGAACCAACTGTTCTACCACCCTCACGGATAGCGAAACGGAGACCCTTCTCACAAGCGATGGGCTTGATGAGCTCAACTGTCATATCAACGTTATCACCGGGGCGGCACATCTCTACGCCGTCAGGAAGGTTGATAACACCGGTAACGTCAGTTGTTCTGAAGTAGAACTGGGGTCTGTAACCTGCGAAGAAGGGCTTGGAACGGCCGCCTTCCTTCTCAGTAAGAACGTAAACCTGACCTACGAACTTTGTGTGGGGGTTGATGGAACCGGGCTTACAAAGAACCTGACCTCTTTCGATCTCGTCCTTTGCGATACCACGAAGGAGCGCACCGATGTTGTCACCAGCCTCTGCCTGAGGAAGGAGCTTGTGGAACATCTCGACACCGGTAACGGTTGTCTGCTTCTTCTCGTCTACGAGACCAACGATCTCGACAACGTCGGATACCTTAATTGTACCTCTCTCAACTCTACCTGTAGCAACAGTACCACGGCCGGAGATGGAGAATACGTCCTCGACAGGCATAAGGAATGCGAGGTCGGACATTCTCTCAGGAGTAGGAATGTAGCTGTCTACCTCAGCCATGAGCTCAAGGATAGGAGCGTACTCGGGAGAGTTGACATCAGTGCTTGTGGACTCAAGAGCGTCACGAGCGGATCCGCGAACGATCGGGAGATCGTCGCCGGGGAAGTCGTAGGAAGAAAGAAGATCACGGATCTCCATCTCTACGAGATCGAGAAGCTCGTCGTCGTCAACGAGGTCTCTCTTGTTCATGAATACAACGATTGCGGGAACGCCAACCTGACGAGCGAGAAGAACGTGCTCGCGGGTCTGCTGGAGGGGTCCGTCAGTTGCAGCAACAACGAGGATCGCGCCGTCCATCTGAGCTGCACCGGTGATCATGTTCTTAACGTAGTCAGCGTGGCCGGGGCAGTCAACGTGAGCGTAGTGACGGTTCTCAGTCTCATACTCAACGTGTCTTGTGTTGATTGTGATACCTCTTGCTCTCTCCTCGGGAGCGTTGTCGATCTGGTCGTATGCCATGAACTCAACGTTACCGTTTGCGAGGCCGAGAGTCTTTGTGATAGCTGCTGTAAGAGTGGTCTTACCGTGGTCAACGTGACCGATGGTACCAATGTTTACGTGGGGCTTTGTTCTTTCAAATGTAGCCTTTGCCATTTTAAAAATCCTCCGTATAAATTAGATTTGTTTTTTATTTTTATTTTTTTGGGTTTTGTTTTAAAGCGCCGTATTAGTTACGAGCCGCTCTAGCCTTAACGATCTCTTCCTGAATGGACTTCGGTACCTGCTCGAAGTGGCTGGGCTCCATGGAATAGAGTCCGCGTCCCTGAGTCTTGGAACGAAGATCGGTTGCATAACCGAACATGTTGGAAAGAGGAACGATAGCTGTGATCTCCTGAACACCGTTATCGCTGGTGTCCTGAGACTGGATCTGTCCGCGGCGGCTGTTGAAGTCACCGATAACAGCTCCGAGGTAATCATCGGGAACGATGGTTACGACCTTCATCATAGGCTCGGTGAGAACGGGATCAGCCTTTCTCATAGCCTCCTTGATGGCCATAGATCCTGCGATCTTGAACGCCATTTCGGACGAGTCGACCTCGTGATAAGATCCATCGTAAAGAGTTACCTTGATGTCAACAACGTTGTAGCCTGCAAGAACACCGGACTGAAGTGCGCCCTGAATACCTGCATCGACTGCGGGAATATACTCCTTCGGAATAGCGCCGCCCTTAACGTTGTCGATAAATGTGTAGCCTGCGCCGGGCTCGTTGGGCTCAACGATGAGCTTAACGTGACCGTACTGACCGGAACCACCGGACTGTCTCTTGTACTTGCACTCGTGGTCGACCTGCTTGCGGATAGTCTCCTTGTAAGCAACCTGAGGCTTACCAATGTTAGCCTCTACCTTGAACTCACGGAGAAGTCTGTCAACGATGATCTCAAGGTGAAGCTCACCCATTCCTGCGATGATCGTCTGACCTGTCTCCTCGTCGGTGTAGGTTCTGAAGGTCGGGTCTTCCTCAGCAAGCTTTGCGAGTGCGATACCCATCTTTTCCTGTCCTGCGCGAGTCTTAGGCTCGATAGCAACACGGATAACGGGCTCCGGGAACTCCATGGACTCGAGTATTACGGGATGCTTCTCGTCGCAGAAGGTGTCACCTGTTGTGGTGAACTTGGTTCCTACTACTGCTGCGATATCGCCGCTGTAGCAAGCATCAATTTCCTTACGGTCGTTAGCGTGCATCTGAAGAATACGTCCGAGTCTCTCTTTCTTATCTCTTGTAGAGTTAAGAACTGTGTCACCGGCATTGACAACGCCCGAGTAAACGCGGAAGAAGCAAAGCTTTCCGACAAACGGGTCTGTCATGATCTTGAATGCAAGTGCAGAGAAAGGCTCTTCGTCACTTGCGGGTCTCTCTTCCTCTTCCTCGGTTCTGGGGTTAACACCCTTGATTGCGGGGATGTCGAGAGGAGAGGGCATGAAATCAACTATAGCGTCGAGGAGCTTCTGAACGCCCTTGTTACGGTAAGATGTACCGCAAACAACGGGAACGATCTCGTTGTTGATGGTAGCCTTGCGGAGAGCTGTCTTGAGCTCTGCTACGGAGATCTCCTCACCCTCAAGGTACTTCATCATAAGCTCGTCATCGGTAGAAGCGATTGCTTCAACCATCTTGTCGTGCCATTCCTGTGCAAGATCAACCATATCTGCCGGAATGGGTTCAACACGCATGTCCTTACCCATATCATCGTAGTAGATGTCTGCTTCCATCTCCATAAGGTCGACGATTCCGCGGAATGTCATATCCTTACCTACGGGAAGCTGGATCGGAACTGCGTTAGCACGGAGTCTTGCGTGGATCATATCTACAACTCTGTAGAAGTCCGCACCCGTGATGTCCATCTTGTTGACGTAGATCATACGGGGAACTCTGTACTTGTCCGCCTGTCTCCAAACGGTCTCGGACTGGGGCTCAACGCCTCCCTTTGCGCACATAACGGTTACGGAACCGTCAAGGACACGAAGGGAACGCTCTACCTCAACGGTAAAGTCAACGTGACCGGGGGTATCGATGATGTTGACGCGGTTACCCTTCCAGAAACAGGTGGTAGCAGCGGAAGTGATGGTAATACCTCTCTCCTGCTCCTGAGCCATCCAGTCCATGGTAGCCGCACCCTCGTGCGTTTCACCCAGCTTGTGTGTTTTACCGGTGTAGAACAGTATACGCTCGGTAGTTGTTGTCTTGCCGGCGTCGATGTGAGCCATTATGCCGATATTTCTTGTATTTTCAAGTGAATATTCTCTAGACATTTAATGGTCTCCTTGATTAATATCTGTAATGAGCAAAAGCCTTGTTTGCCTCTGCCATTCTGTGCATTTCTTCTCTCTTCTTGAAAGCTCCGCCCATGCTGTTCTTAGCATCCATGATCTCGGCTGCGAGTCTTTCTGCCATCGTGCGCTCTCCGCGATTTCTTGAATACGCGACGAGCCAACGAAGTGCGAGTGTCTGCTGTCTCTCTGCTCTTACTTCCATAGGAACCTGGTAAGTGGAACCACCTACACGGCGAGCCTTAACCTCGAGCTGGGGCTTAAGGTTCTCAAGTGCTTCCTGGAATACTTCAAGAGCGTTCTGACCTACCTTCTCTTCAACGATTCTGAATGCGTCATAGACGATAGTCTGAGCAACACCCTTCTTGCCGTCGTACATAACGTTGTTTACAAGCTTTGTTACGAGCTTGCTTCCGTACATAGGATCCGGCAATACATCTCTTTTGGATATACGACCTCTTCTTGGCACTGTACTTCCCTCCTTCATCAAATTTAAAAAATGAAATCATAGGTACTCAAAAGCAATATTTCTTCTGTAGCGTGCGCCTTGTTAACATAAACATTAAAACGGATAACAGGAACAAGCTTAAAATTGCTTTATTATTTACCTTTTGCCGCTTATGCGGACTTTTTGTGTGAGACGAGAATTACTTCTTCGGTCTCTTTGCGCCGTACTTGGAACGGCTCTGCTTACGGTTAGCAACACCCTGTGCGTCAAGCGTACCACGAATGATATGATAACGTACACCGGGGAGGTCACGAACTCTTCCGCCTCTGATAAGAACTACAGAGTGCTCCTGAAGGTTGTGTCCGATTCCGGGAATGTAGGTGGTTGCCTCAAGTCCGTTGGTAAGTCTTACTCTGGCGATCTTACGAAGAGCGGAGTTAGGCTTCTTAGGGCTTGTTGTGGATACCTTTGTGCAAACGCCTCTTTTCTGAGGTGCGGGTGTGTCGGTGGTCTTGTTTGCGAGTGTGTTGAGACCTACCTGAAGTACAGGAGCCTTTGACTTGTATGTCTTGTCCTGACGACCCTGTCTGACGAGCTGGTTAAAGGTTGGCATTCTTCCTGATTATCCTCCTTCTTTAAAGATTTAATGTTTATATTACAGACGCATAAGAGATAATGCGTGTCTGTCAAAGTGAAGGCGATCCTGCCCTTTTAGGCAAGATGCACATAATTTTGGGCGCAAATCACCCCTATCGGGTGGTCGCACACCACTTTATTATAGCATTGACACGAAAATTTGTCAAGAGTCAATAAAAATAGCGAAAAATTTCTACGTTTTGCACAAAAAATAATTTTTCAAAAAATAATTTATTAGTCAAAAAACCCTTTTCGAAGAACCTTAGATCTCCGAAAAGGGTTTTTTATTGATCAAGCGGTATTAAACTGCCTGAGTATCGTTTTCTGCGGAAATATCCGCATCACCGTTGGGATCTGTTCCCTCGGGCTCGTCTGCCTTTGCAACGTCAACGTTGTGGTAGCATCCCATACCCGTACCTGCGGGAATGAGCTTACCGATGATAACGTTCTCCTTCAGACCGAGGAGGTGGTCGACCTTACCGCGGATAGCGGCGTCGGTGAGAACCTTTGTGGTCTCCTGGAAGGATGCTGCGGAAAGGAAGGACTCTGTCTGGAGAGAAGCCTTGGTGATACCGAGAAGGACAGGGGCACCGGTTGCCTCAACGAGGTTGTCCTCGCCGTTGGCGATTCTCGCCTGAACACGGTTGTTCTGATCCTCGAACTCGGTTACGTCAACAAGCTCACCCATAAGCATATCGGTGTCGCCGCTCTCGTCGATTCTGATCTTTCTGGTCATCTGACGTGCAATGATCTCAATGTGCTTATCGTTTACGTTACAGGACTGAGAACGGTAAACCTTCTGAGTTTCCTTGATAACGTACTCGTATACAGCGTCAAGACCGAGAATACGCATGATATCCGCGGGAGCCTTACTTCCTTCGGTAAGAGCGTCACCCTTCTCAACGTGTGCGCCGTCGGCAACGGCAAGTCTTGTTCCGTAGGGAACGTCGATCTTCTTGTAATCCTGGGTCGTGTACTCGCCCTGAACGTCGTCGGGACGGATAACGAGAGAAACCATACCGGGAACCTCGCCGGGATGTACCTCGACCACACCTGCGGTCTCAGCCATAATAGCAGCCTTCTTGGGCTGTCTTGCCTCAAAGAGCTCCTCAACTCTGGGAAGACCCTGAGTAATATCGCTTCCTGCGACACCACCGGAGTGGAAGGTTCTCATCGTAAGCTGTGTACCGGGCTCACCGATGGACTGTGCGGCGATGATACCGACTGCCTCACCGATATTAACGGGCTTACCGGATGCAAGGTCAGCACCGTAGCAGTGAGCACAGATACCGTGCTTTGCATGACACTGAATTACTGTTCTGATATATACCTTATCGATACCTGCCTTTGTGATAGCGGCAGCCATCTCATCTGTGATCATAACGTCGTCCTCGACGATGACCTCACCGGTTTCGGGATGGATAACGGGACCCATCGTGTATCTGCCGACGATTCTGTCCGCGAGAGGCTCAAGAACGTTCTTGTCGTCCATGATGTCGTTGACCCATGCGCCCTTTGTGGTATCGCACTTCTCTTCTCTGATGATGACCTCCTGGGCAACGTCAACAAGACGTCTTGTGAGGTATCCGGAGTCTGCGGTACGGAGAGCGGTATCGGAAAGCGACTTACGGGAGGAACGAGCACCCATAAAGTACTCGGTGATGTTAAGACCCTCACGGAAGTTGGACTTGATCGGGATCTCCATCGTCTTACCTGTTGCGGAGAACATAAGTCCACGCATACCTGCAAGCTGACGCATCTGTGTCATAGATCCACGCGCGCCGGAGTCTGCCATGATCTTGATCGGGTTGTAGGTCGAGAAGGAATCGTTAAGAGCCGCGGTAACGTTCTCTGTGGTCTCGTTCCAGATCTTGATGACGGAGTTGTATCTTTCCTCTTCGGAAAGCTCGCCTCGCATAAAGTACTTGGAGATCTTATCAACGTCCTTCTGCGCCTGATCGATATACTGCTTTTTCTCTTCCGGAATAGTCATATCGTAAACCGAGATAGAGAAGGATGCTCTTGTGGAGTACTTGTAGCCCATAGCCTTGATCTCGTCAAGCATGTTAGCACAGATAGCACTGCCGTGCTTCTTGATGCAGTAGTCGATGATCTGACCGAGCTGCTTCTTCTTTACGACCTGATCGATCTCGAGAGCGAACTCGTTTCCGGGAACCGTTCTGTCGATGAATCCGAGGTCCTGAGGAAGAGGTCTGTTGAATATGAGACGACCGAGAGTGGTATCGATGACCTTGCTTCTCATAACGCCGTCGATCTCTTTTTCAACACGAACCTTGATATTGGCGTGGAGACCGATAACACCGTTCTCGTAAGCCATAATAGCCTCGTCAAAGTTTCTGAATGCCTTTCCTTCGCCGGGCTCTCCGTCCCTCTTCATTGTGAGGTAGTAGGAGCCGAGGATCATATCCTGCGTAGGAGTTGCAACTGCACGTCCGTCCATGGGTTTAAGAAGGTTGTTAGCCGAGAGCATAAGGAATCTTGCCTCAGCCTGAGCCTCTGCGCTAAGCGGTACGTGGACAGGCATCTGGTCACCGTCGAAGTCCGCGTTAAATGCGGTACAAACGAGCGGGTGGAGCTTGATCGCGCGTCCGTCAACAAGTACGGGCTCGAACGCCTGAATGGACAGACGGTGAAGCGTAGGCGCACGGTTGAGGAGGACGGGATGCTCCTTTATAACGTTTTCGAGTGCATCCCAGACGTCGGGATGAACTCTCTCGATCTTTTTCTGAGCGTCCTTGATGTTTGTAGCCTTGCTCATTTCAACAAGTCTCTTAACAACGAAGGGCTTGAATAGCTCGAGAGCCATCTCACGGGGGAGACCGCACTGATAGATCTTGAGCTGAGGACCTACGACGATAACCGAACGGCCGGAATAGTCGACACGCTTACCGAGAAGGTTCTGACGGAAACGACCCTGCTTACCGCGGAGCATCTCGGAGAGAGACTTGTATGCGCGGTTGGAGGAGCCGGTTACGGGCTTACCTCTGCGGCCGTTATCGATGAGAGCGTCGACTGCTTCCTGAAGCATTCTCTTCTCGTTTCTGATAACGATCTCAGGGGTCTTTATTTCAAGAAGCTTCTTAAGACGGTTATTTCTGGAGATAACGCGTCTGTAAAGCTCGTTGAGGTCACTGGATGCAAATCTTCCACCGTCGAGCTGAACCATAGGACGGATGTCGGGAGGAAGAACGGGGATAACGTCAAGGATCATCCACTCGAGCTTGTTGCCCGACTTTCTGAATGCCTCAACTACCTCGAGTCTCTTGATGAGTCTGGTCTTTTTCTGACCCGTAGCGGTGATAAGCTCGTTCTTGATCTCTGCGGAAAGAGCCTCGATATCGATCTTGGAGAGAAGCTCCTTGATCGCAGCGGCACCCATTCCTACACGGAACTCATCCTCGTACATCTCGCGGTATTCCATATACTGCTTCTCTGTCAGTACGGTTCCTGCGACGAGAGGAGTGGATCCGGGATCGAGGACTACGTTCTCAGCAAAGTAGAGTACCTGCTCAAGCTGCTTCTGCGACATATCAAGTATATGAGCCATTCTTGAGGGAATGGTCTTGAAATACCAGATGTGAGACACGGGAGCTGCAAGCTCTATATGTCCCATTCTCTCACGTCTTACCTTCTTGGTGGTGACGTCAACGCCGCACTTTTCGCACTTGCGGATCTCCTTGGAATGCGAATTCTTATATTTTCCGCACGCGCAAGCTCCGTCCTTTGTAGGACCGAAGATACGCTCGCAGAAAAGACCGCCTACCTCGGGTCTGAGCGTTCTGTAGTTAATGGTCTCGGGCTTGGTGACCTCGCCATAAGACCAATCTCTGATCATTTCCGGAGATGCCAGACCTATTTTTATAGATGAAAATTCATTATGTTCCACAGCTGTTCTCCTAACTGTATCTGTATTTATAGATTTTTTACTTGAAGCAGGGAGATGTGTCTCCCTGCTCCAAAGACACAATTTTTAATTAAAACTCGTCGGAGCCGTCGTCAAATGCGTCAAACTCCTCTTCGTCCTCGATAACGTTTCCGTTCTCATCCTCAAACTGGAAGGAATCCTTGAGCTCTTCCTCGTCGGATTCGAAGCTTGAGAAGTCGGGAATGTCGATAGCTCTTGTAGAGTAAGGAGGAACGTCATCCTCGTTGCAAAGCGTTGAGAGCTGGATCTCCTCGCCGTTCTTGTCGAGAACGCGGATGTCGAGAGCGAGTGCCTGAAGCTCCTTAACAAGTACCTTGAAGGACTCGGGAACTCCGGGAGTAGGAATGTTCTGACCCTTGATGATAGCCTCGAATGCCTTGCGGCGTCCGTTGATATCGTCGGACTTGACTGTAAGGATCTCCTGGAGGGTGTAAGCAGCACCGTATGCCTCGAGCGCCCAAACCTCCATCTCTCCGAATCTCTGTCCACCGAACTGAGCTTTACCTCCGAGGGGCTGCTGAGTAACGAGAGAGTAAGGACCGTTCGAACGAGCGTGTACCTTATCGTCTACGAGGTGATGGAGCTTTAAGTAGTACATGATACCTACGGTTACAGGGTTGTCGAAGGGCTCGCCCGTACGTCCGTCGTATACGGTCATCTTACCGTCGAAGAGCTTGAGCTTCTTCTGAAGCCTGAGATTCTCGCAGTATTCCTTGTCTGCCTTCTCTTCGGGAGTGAGAAGTCTGTATTCCTTGTTTCCGTCTTCCTTGACGATCTCCTCGTAGAGCTCCTTGCCCTCGGGGTTTTCGTTCGGGAAGAGGTCGCGGCAGTATCCTGCCATTCTGAGGCATTCAGCGATATCCTTTTCGTTAGCACCGTCGAATACAGGGGTCATGATCTTCCAACCGAGCTTCTTAGCCGCGATTCCGAGATGCACCTCAAGCACCTGACCGATGTTCATACGCGAAGGAACGCCGAGGGGGTTAAGACAGATATCGAGAGGAGTACCGTCGGGAAGGAAGGGCATATCCTCGGGAGGAAGGATGCGCGAAACGACACCCTTGTTACCGTGACGACCTGCCATCTTATCTCCGACAGAGATCTTTCTCTTCTGTGCGATGTAGAGCTTAACTACCTTGTTGACACCGGCGGGAAGCTCGTCGCCTGCCTCGTGAGAGAATACGCGAACGTCAACTACAACGCCGCTCTCACCGTGAGGAACGCGGAGAGAGGTATCTCTTACTTCTCTTGCCTTCTCACCGAAGATGGCGCGGAGAAGTCTCTCCTCTGCGGTAAGCTCTGTCTCTCCCTTGGGAGTGATCTTACCTACGAGAATGTCACCGGCTCTTACCTCGGTTCCCTTCTTGACGATACCCTCTGCGTTAAGATCCTTGAGCGCGTCGTCGCCGACGTTGGGGATCTCACGGGTGATCTCTTCCGGACCGAGCTTGGTGTCTCTTGCTTCGTGTGTATATTCTTCTATATGGATAGATGTGTAAACGTCATCTCTTACGAGCTTTTCATTAAGAAGGACAGCGTCCTCGTAGTTATAACCCTCCCAGGTCATAAATCCGATAAGCGCGTTCTTACCGAGCGAGATCTCACCGTTGTAGGTGGCGGGACCGTCGGCAATAACCTCACCTGCCGCAACCGTCTGACCTCTTTTTACGATGGGCTTCTGGTTTACGCAGTTGGACTGGTTGCTTCTCTTGAACTTTGTAAGAGCGTAAGTGTCCTTATGACCGTCGTCACAGAGGATGGTGATGCTGTTAGCGTCAACTCGCTCAACAACACCGGCATTCTTGGCAACGACTACGACACCGGAGTCAACAGCTGCCTTGTACTCCATACCGGTACCGACGATAGGCGAATCGGTGATGAGAAGCGGAACTGCCTGCTTCTGCATGTTCGATCCCATGAGAGCTCTCGAGTTATCGTCGTTCTCAAGGAAGGGGATGCAAGCGGTTGCGACCGAAACGACCATCTTAGGAGATACGTCCATAAAGTCGATCTTGGAAGCGTCAACCTCCATGATCTCGGTCTTGTCGCGGGCGGTTACTCTCTTATTGACAAAGTGTCCGTTCTCATCAAGGGGCTCGTTACCCTGAGCAACGATGTACTTGTCCTCAACATCAGCGGTCATATAAACGACCTCGTCTGTTACCTTGTGCTCAACCGAGCCGTCAGCGAGAGTGATATGCTCTACCTTGCGGTAAGGAGCCTCAATAAATCCGTAGTCGCTGATGCGTGCGTAGGTCGTAAGGTAGGAAATAAGACCGATGTTAGGACCTTCAGGCGTCTCGATAGGACACATACGTCCGTAGTGGGTGTAGTGAACGTCACGAACGTCGAAGGAAGCGCGGTCACGTGAAAGACCTCCGGGACCGAGCGCGGAAAGACGGCGCTTGTGAGTAAGCTCTGCGAGCGGGTTGTTCTGGTCCATGAACTGAGAGAGCTGGCTGGAGCCGAAAAACTCGCGGATAGCAGTTGCTACGGGTCTTGTATTGATAAGCGCCTGAGGAGTGAGCTTCTCAGAGTCCTGAGTAGTCATTCTCTCCTTTATAATCTTATCCATTCTCGAGAAGCCGATGCGCATCTGGTTCTGGAGCTGCTCGCCCACGGAACGAACGCGACGGTTACCGAGGTGGTCGATGTCATCTACGCTGCCAACGTCGTGTGTGAGGTTGAGCATGTAGCTGACTGTTGCGAAAATATCGTCCTTTGTGATGTGCTTGGGACAGAGCTCTGCGATTCTCTCCTTTGCCATCTCCTTGATAGCGTCAACGTCACCCTCGCACTGCTCTGCGATGTCGAGAAGAACAGCGGTTCTTGCCTTCTCGTTCACGCCGCAATCCTTGAGGTCGAAGCCGAGAATGTACTCGGGCTCGATCGTGTTGTTGGAAACGACCTTGATGATCTCGCCGTTTTCAAGCTCGAGGAGTACCTCGTTAACAGCATTGTGCTCAACGTTGAGAGCCATCTCACGGGTAAGAACCGTGCCTGCATTATAAAGCACCTCACCTGTAAGGGGACTTACAACGTCCTCTGCTATCTTGTGGTTTGCGATTCTGTCATGTATAGCCATCTTCGCGTCGAACTTGTAGCGTCCAACGGTAGCGATGTCATATCTCTTTGCGTCGAAGAAGAGATTTGTGAGAAGCTGCTGAGCGGACTCAACGAGCGGAGGCTCTCCGGGACGGAGCTTCTTGTAGATCTCCTTGAGGGACTCGACCGTAGGATCGGTTCCGTTCTCATCCGCGAGACGCTCGCTCTCATCCTTCTCGAGGGTAGCGACGAGTCTGGCATCCTCACCGAACATCTTGAATATATCTTCTCTGTGGGTGATTCCGAGCGCACGAACAAAGACCGTCAAGGGAAGCTTGCGGTTTTTATCTATTCTTACGTAGAGAACGCCGTTTACGTCACTTTCGTACTCAAGCCAAGCACCTCTGTAAGGGATGACCTGTGCCGCGTAAGTCTTCTTACCGCTCTTGTCCACCTCGCTGGAATAGTACATGCCGGGAGAACGGACGAGCTGAGAAACGATAACTCTCTCTGCGCCGTTGATAACGAATGTTCCGTTATCGGTCATTATCGGGAAATCGCCGAGATAGATGTCGGAATACTTAACGTCGCCCGCCTGCTTGTTGGTGAGACGTACGTTTACCTTGAGAGGTGCAGCGTAGTTTACGTCACGCTCCTTGCACTCCTCAACGGGATACTTGGGCTGAGTATCAATAGAATAGGAAATAAAGTCTATTGAAAGATTGCCCGAGTAGTCCGTGATAGGTGAAACGTCACGGAGTACCTCCATAAGTCCTTCCTCGAGGAACCACTTGAACGATTTTGTCTGGACCTCAACAAGATTGGGGAGCTCCAGGTTGAAGCGGGAACGGGAAAAGGACATTCTCGTGTTTTTTCCGAGTTTTTGCTCTTTTACGTTGACCATTAAATCAATCACTCCATTCAATGAAATCTTTACTGAATGGACAAAATCCTTATATTTTATCGGATCTTGTCATATTCGCATCGCTGCACTTTCTTAAAAAACCGCAGTGCTAGCGATTATAATGCAGTTTACAATTATATCACTAACAAGTCCACTTGTCAAGGGGTTTTTAAAAAAATATCTAAATTTTTGTCATAAAATATTTCTTTTTTCTAAAAAAGGCGGTAAATCTTGCAAAAAAGGCTTTTTTGTGATATAATTATCAAGCTACCGTATATAATTAAATGAAAACAACGGAGGTGCGTTATGGTTCCTAACAAAATATTAAAAACGAATGCCAGAAACCAGCTTGGAAACCGAATATTCGGTGTAACGTGGGTAATGGTCATGGTGGCGTATATCATTTGCAGCGCAATAGCATCAATGCCGACGCTGAAGATTACACTGGACTCCGACGGATTTTTCATCAAAGGCGACATAAGCTCATACGCAAGCACGGCAACGGTTGGAATCGTGGGTCTTGTTCTGGCAGGACCTATGCTTTACGGCTTTTACAGGATATGTACGAACGTTGTCAGAGGAAAAAAGAATGTCGAGATCCCGGAGCTCTTCGTAGCATTTAAGGAAAACTTCTTCGGCGCTATGGTGGTACATCTTGCAACCCTTCTCTATACCTTCCTGTGGGGGCTTTTGTTCGTCATCCCCGGAATAGTTAAGGCGTACTCATATGCAATGGCGCAATACATATTGCAGGACGATCCCTCGAAGGAATGGAAGCAGTGTATTGAGGAAAGCGAAAAAATGATGAAGGGACACCGCTGGCAGCTTTTCTGTCTCGATCTCAGCTTTATAGGTTGGATGATCGTTGGAGTTTTGTGTCTTGGAATTGGAGTTTTCTTCGTATATCCGTATATAGAGGTATCAAGGGCGAACTTCTACATGGCACTGAAGGCTATGAACGAGCCGAGAAGCGATTTTGACACTAACACCCAATCCGATACGAGTGAGGACAAAGAGCCCGTAGATCCCTTTAATTGATATTTAACGAAAACAAAAATCTCCGCTTAGCGCATCTGCTTGAAGCAGGTCTGCTGAGCGGAGTTTTTTGTTTATTTATTGCTGTGCCAGAGCGTTCGTCATCTTCATTTCCTCGGATCTCTCGGCGTGCTTGTTTACCTTTTCGGGATCCACGAAGGTGGGAACGGCTTTTTTCATAGCTTCCTTAATTAAAGGAGAAGCGATCTCGCCCTTTGCGGCATCGACCGCGTCGCGAAGAAGAATAAGCTTATCGCGAACTTGTTCTCTTGTAAGTGGAGTATCTCTCTCTATGAATATCTTTTTGTTATCTGTCTTCTCAAGATGCTCGGTTTTGATAAGAAGCTCCTCGTAAAGCTTTTCTCCGGGACGGAGACCGATCTCCTCGATCTTTATGTCCTCGTTGGGAGTAAATCCGGAGAGTCTTATCATATTATAAGCGAGGTCGTAGATCTTGACCGGCTTGCCCATATCGAGAACGAAGAGCTCTCCGTCCTTCGCCATAAAGCCTGCCTGCATAACGAGCTGGCTCGCTTCGGGAATCGTCATAAAGTATCTTATGATCCTCTTGTCCGTAATGGTTACGGGACCGCCCTGCTTTATCTGCTCGCGGAAGAGCGGTATTACCGATCCGTTGGATCCGAGAACGTTTCCAAATCTTACCGCCATAAAGAGCGTCTTGCTGTCTGTACGACACTGGATGACCATCTCACACATTCTCTTGGATGCGCCCATAATGTTCGTGGGGTTAACAGCCTTGTCGGTAGATATGAGGATGAACTTTTCAACACCGTACTTCTCTGCCATATCGGCGGTGTTGAAGGTACCCATCACGTTGTTCTTTATCGCCTCACATCCGCTATGCTCCATAAGAGGCACGTGCTTGTGAGCGGCGGCGTGGAATACGATGTCTGGTGTGTATGCAGCGAATATCGCGTCAAGCCTGTCTCTGTCGCGCACGGATGCAATCTCGACCGCAAGATCAAGCTTTGCCCCGTATTTACGGATAAGCTCCTGCTGGATCTCATAGGCATTGTTTTCGTATATGTCAAGGATAACGAGCTTCTTGGGAGCGCACTTGGCGATCTGACGGCAAAGCTCGCTTCCGATCGATCCGCCACCGCCGGTGACCAGCACGGTCTTGCCGGAGTAGTAGCTTCTCGTAGCGGCGTTGTTAATTCTCATAGGCTTGCGGAAGAGCAAGTCCTCGATCTGGAAGTCTCTGATGACCTTGGGCTTGTCGTCGGGATCCTCGTCTTTGTTAAAGTCCTTGACGGGGATGTCGTAAATCTTCAGCTTGCATTTGGCTTTGCTGTAAAATTCGAACAGTCGGGTCGCCTCCTCGTTGTCGAGGTTTGCCACTGCGACGAAAAGCTCTTTTACGTGGTGTATCTTCAAAAGATCAAATATATGATCGTCCTCTGCATATACCTTGAGTCCGACAACTTTATTACCGATCTTCTGCGCGTCCTTATCGATAAAGAAGAGAGGACGGTATGTCGACTGATGATTGCACAGAAGTTCGTTTGCAAGGAATGCACCAAGCTGACCTGCACCGACGATAGCAACGTTTATTCTCTTGCTTTCTTCGGTAGGTGCTTTGTGTAAATGCTTGTAAAAGAGTCTGTAACTGTATCTTGAAGCGAGGGTAAGGACACAGTTTATGGGTGCTAAGATCAAAAAGATCTCAAGACCTATGAACATATTTGTAAACGACATTATCACTGCGGTTATAAGTGTACCGATAATGTCCGCACATATCAGCTTAAGGTACGTGAGCGTACGCGTATATCTCCATACGCTATTGTATACACCCATCAAAAGTCTAACGATCAAAATACCGACAAGGATAATGGCGGCATTTATAAACGTTTCGGACGCATTAAGGGCGACGCCTGATTTAAACAGCCCGACTGATATATAGTATGCGCAGGCAACCATTCCAAAAACGTAGCAATCGAACAAAAATAGGATCACACGTCGAAATTTTCCCGCAAAGATCTGCTTTATCTTCATTTTTAATACTCCCTAAAAGGATTTTGGTGAGGAAGGTATTCGAATTTTCGACTATATATAACATATTATACCACCATTTTGAGCGTTTGTCAATGTTATTTTTTGTTTTCTGTTCTTTCCCTTGTGTTAAAAGGAAAAACGATATGTTTTTAACACATCTTTTCGGTTAATTAGAACTCGATCCTTACACCATAACGTTCAAGTTTGGTTCCCAATAGATATTGCCTCGATTAAAATGCCCATGTTGCCAGGCATTTTTTCACCAATGTCTCCATGAAGATTGTCAAGCAACTAGTCGTCCTCTGTTTTTTGATTGGTTTTGCATCTTTCTTGAAGCGTCAATGATTTATACATCAATCCCTTTTTTGGGTAGCATCTATCACTTGTGGAGATAAAAATAGAAAAAGAGCCGCACGGCGACCGATGATCGCCGTGCGGAAATGATTTATTTAAAACAAACGATTAAATAATATCACTTATATCACTTGTTTGCAAAGATCCAAACGCGCTTTCTCTTGAGAATTACCAAGGTTACAACTGCTGCAATAACTACAACAGAAGCAGAAGCGGTAATCCAGATCCATGCTGCAGACTTAACCTCAATCTTCTCGGTAGCTACAAGAGTAATACCGCAAGTGGAGCACTTTGATCCCTCGGTAGTTCCCTGAGTAGTGTATGTAGGTTCAACTGCGGGAATGATCTGCTCGCTGTGACCCTTAGCGTCAACATAGTTGCTAACGTACTTGTCACCGCATGCGCAGGTGTAGGTTGTGTAGCCCATGGTTGTACATGTAGGAGCGGTAACTGCTTCCTCGTATGTATGACCCTTAGCGTCTACGTAATCAGCCTTGTAGGTGTCGCCGCAAGCGCAAGTATAGGTTGTGTAACCGATAGTTGTGCAGGTGGGAGCAGTAACTGCTTCCTCGTATGTATGACCCTTAGCGTCTACGTAATCAGCCTTGTAAGTGTCGCCGCAAGCGCAAGTGTAGGTTGTGTAACCAATGGTTGTGCAAGTAGCTTCGGTCTTAACACCGGTGTAAACGTGAGCGAGCTTATCTGTCTCATTAGCAACGTAAGAAGCGTCGCAGTCAGCACAGTCATAGGTTGTATAACCGATGGTTGTGCAAGTAGCTTCGGTCTTTGTTCCAACGTAGTTGTGAGCCTTAGCATCTCTGTAATCAGCAACATACTCGTCACCGCAAGCACAAGTGTAAGTTGTGTAACCCTCTGCTGTGCAAGTAGGAGCAGTTACGGTCGCTGTGTACTTGTGACCGTTAGCGGAAACGTAATCAGCATCGCAAGTGTCTCCGCAAGCGCAAGTGTAGGTTGTGTAACCGATAGTTGTGCAGGTGGGAGCAGTTACAGATGTCGTGTAAACGTGAGCAAGCATAGCCTTCTCGTCAGCAACGTAAGAAGCATCACAGTTGTCACAGTCATAGGTTGTGTAACCAATGGTTGTGCAAGTGGGAGCAGTTACGGTCGCTGTGTACTTGTGACCGTTAGCAGAAACGTAATCAGCATCGTAAGTGTCGCCGCAAGCGCAAGTGTAGGTTGTGTAACCGATAGTTGTGCAGGTGGGAGCAGTTACAGATGTCGTGTAAACGTGAGCAAGCATAGCCTTCTCGTCAGCAACGTAAGAAGCATCACAGTTGTCACAGTCATAGGTTGTGTAACCAATGGTTGTGCAAGTAGGAGCAGTTACGGTCGCTGTGTACTTGTGACCGTTAGCGGAAACGTAATCAGCATCGTAAGTATCGCCACAAGCGCAAGTGTAGGTTGTGTAACCGATAGTTGTGCAAGTGGGATCCGTTACAACTGTTGTGTAAACGTGAGCAAGCATAGCCTTCTCGTCAGCAACGTAAGAAGCGTCGCAGTTGTCACAGTCATAGGTTGTATAACCAATAGTTGTGCAAGTGGGATCGGTTACGGTTGCTGTGTACTTGTGACCGTTAGCGGAAACGTAATCAGCATCGTAAGTATCGCCACAAGCGCAAGTGTAGGTTGTGTAACCGATAGTTGTGCAAGTGGGATCCGTTACAACTGTTGTGTAAACGTGAGCGAGCTTAGCAGTCTCGTCAGCAACGTAAGAAGCATCACAGTTGTCACAGTCATAGGTTGTGTAACCAATGGTTGTGCAAGTGGGATCGGTCACGGTTGCAGTATACTTATGGCCGGTAGCATCGACGTAGTCAGCAACGTAAGAATCGCCGCATCCCACGGTAATGCAAGTATAGGTTGTGTAACCCATAGTCGTACATGTGGGGGCTGTAACAACAGCCTCATATGTATGACCCTTGGCGTCTACGTAATCTGACTTGTATGCCTGACCGCAATCTTCACACGTATAGGTTGTGTAACCCATAGCCGTCTCGGTAGGATCAGTTACAACTGCTTTGTAGTTGTGACCCTTAGCATCAACGTAGTCAGCTACGTACTCATCGCCACACTCACAAGTGTAAGTTGTGTAACCCATGGTTGTGCATGTGGGATATGTAGTAACAGCAGTATAGGTGTGCTCTGCTGCGTCTCTGTAATCAGCAACGTAGGAATGACCGCACTCATCGCAAGTATAGGTCGTATAACCCTCTGCTGTACAAGTGGGAGCGGTTACGTCAGCGGTGTAGCTGTGACCCTTTGCATCTACATAGTTAGCAATGTAAGAGTCACCACATACATCGCAAGTGTAGGTTACATATCCTGCTGTTGTGCAGGTAGGATATGTAGGTGTAGGAGCGTAATTGTGTCCGATTGCGGAAACTATGTCAGAAGCATAGGTGTGTCCGCAGTTTTTACAAGTGTGATTGGTGTATCCTTCTGTAGTACAGGTAGGATCAACAGTAACAAAGTCGTACTCGTGGCTTGTCATAGGTATATCAGTAACCTTTTCGTCACCACACATAGAGCACTTCTCTGTTATCGAACCCATCTGGTTGCAGGTAGCATCTACGGATCCAATTTCCTTATAGTCGTGGGGAATGGGACCTGCGGGGTTCTGTGTAGTTACCTTTTCGCCACACTCGCACTCACGAATTGTTGTTTCGGGTGCTGTACAGGAAGCGGGGATAACTGTAGTCTTGGTAAAGTTGTGGAAGTACACGGTGCCTGCTTTAGCGCTGGTTGTGTACTGGTATTCGCCGTCAGCGTCCATAAGGCTGTTTTCAAGGCCGGCAACCTCAATAGTTGCACCACCATCTTTGCAAACAGCTGTGCTGGAAACCACGAACGAGAGGTTGATAAGCTCAACCGGATCCTTTGTTACGATGTTGTTGGAGAGCGAGGGATCCATAATTGTAAGAGTGAGAATACCCTCAGCCTTCTCAGCAAATGTTACTGTGTAAGAAGTAAAGTCGGATCCGACAGAATAAACAATGTTATCCTCTCCATCTTTAACAGGGGCAAGAACATCGGAATCGTACTTGATATCAAAGCTTGCAAGTGCGAAACCGGTATTTTTTGTGATCATTACACTTACGTTAACGGTATCACCGGGGGTAACCACGCAAAGACCGTCCTCGGTCAATGTGCCGCCGTCGGGGGTAACCACAACGGCTACGGAAACCTCACGGGGTGTGCCGGCGGCGCTAACCGCCAACACACCAAATACCATAAGTGCAACAACCAAAATGATAGTTAATAAGCGTTTTGGTTGCATCTTTTACCTCCTGATCTATTAAGAAGCAGGTCTGAGTTCGGGATTAACGAGCATTTCGTAGGAGTATGCGCCGGAAATGTACTTACGGATCGCTGCGAAGTCAGCAACCTGAACGAATTCGTTCTTGTCGAAGTCTGCGCTTGCGCTGTAAGTTACGTCAGCAGTACCCTGGAAGATTGCCATGATGAGCTGAGCGTCTCTGAGAGTGATCTCACCGTTTCCGTCTACGTCACCGAGCATACCGTATGTTTCGGTTACACCTGCGCCGCAAGTTGTGTTTGTAACATCATCACCGGCAGCGTTGATGCACTCAACGATTTCAAGACCGTTAACAGTGAAGGAATTCTTTGTTGCTGTGGGAGCATCTGCGTCAATGTTGAAGTAAACAGTGATGAATTCTACGTCCTGTCCGTCAACGTCAACGTCGGTAAGTGTAGCGGGCATTACCATAATGGTGAATGTTCCGTCTGCGGCATTTACGTCCTTCCAAGCGAACTTGTCAGCGAATGTGCCGTAGTCAATGCCTGCATATGTGAGATTCTCATAGTTGAACTTAAGTGTGAATGCGTTAAGAACACTCGTCTGCTGGTAAGCGCTTACGTTGATCTTAACAGCGATCTTACCGGAGTTAACGTATCCGGCACCGGAAACTACAGCGTTATCAACGTCGATTGTGAAGAGAATATCCTGCATAGATCTGGTCTCGTTTGCCTTGTCGCACTTCTTGCAGTGTCTCTCCTGAGCAACTTCAACGGTGTATGCGTTAGCATCATTTACGCCATCAACGTATGCCCACTCGGTCATTTCATGCTTGCCTGCAGGAAGATCCACGGGTATTGTTTCGCCACAACCGTTCTGGCAGGTAATAACCTTCAGACCAGTCTTTGTGCAATCCTCTGCGGGAGTAACAACAACGTTAGAACCATCAGCCTTTTCGTCGTAGTTGTGGCCCTTCTTAGCGATGTCTCTTGTAACACCTGTGTCGGTATCACAGAGCTCGCAGTGCTGCTTCTCGGTACCCTTTGCATCACATGTTGCAGGAGTAACTGTTACCCAAATAAGAGCGTTCTCGGGGTGTACACCGTTCTTATCCTCGGTAACTACGCGAGTGTTCTCGTCGATCCAGTGACATACGGGACATGCCATGTATGTGCTCGCGGGATACTTGCAGCTTGCATCTGTCTTAGCTTCCTTGAGCTCTGCGTGAGCAACTGTGAAATCAGCGTCACAAGTTGTGCAATCACGGTCAAGTCCTACAGTACATGCAGGAACCTTTACGCCGTCTACCATGTTTCCATCGGAAAGGATCTCCTGGCCTGCAGCGTTGTAGTGCTTGCCTGTTGCGGGAATAGCTGCATCCTCATCGCAATCCCAAACAACTTCCTTTCCGTCAGCATCTGTTGTGGGGATAGTGCAATCAGCGTCTACGTAAGACTTCTTGCAGTTCTCGCAGTAGTAGTATTCATGCCATCCTGCATCATCACAGTCTGGTTCCTTAGAATCTGTGTTCTCGGCAACAACACTGTGACGGAGAGGAGCTGTGAACTGATAGTAATCATATCCGCAGTCACAAGCCATTACATAGTAGCCTTCCTCTGTGCAAGTGGAAGCTACGCGAGAGCCTGCAACCTCGGTGAAGTGAGGAACGTGAGGTGTCTGATCCTTGATGGAATCAGCGTCGAGTACGGGTGTACCTGCAGCGGGGTTCTCGCCGTAGTTAGCATCGAACTTAGCGTTGCAGACAGTACATGTATAGTATGCGATGTTACCGTCTGTTACAGGAGAGCCGAGAACTGTACATACAGACTCAACAGCCGCTGTAAGATCGCCGGTCGTGTGGTTGATCATGGGGATAACGAGCTCAGCCTCTGTGTAAACAACAGTTGTGTCGAGCTTGCCGTCCTTAACACCGTAGATCTTGCCGCATCCATTTGTGCAAGCGGTGAAGTGAGCCTTCTCGCCTACCTTTGTGCAGGTTGCGGGAGTCTCGTTTACAAGTGTACCGTTGTGGTCCTTGATAGCGATTACGTCATTGCCATCCTTAACCTCGGTTACACATGTTGCCTCGAGATAGGATTTTCCGCACTCGTCACATGTCCAAACGTCCTTCTGACCAACTGCCAAGCAGGTTGAATCAAGATAGGACTCTGTCTGAGTGCAGTGATCCTTACAAGACTGAGATGTGCCGTAAGGAGTTTCCTGAGCGGACTTAAAGTCTGCTGTCATGGAGTACCAGTTGCAATCTGCGCACTGATACTGAGCAACCCAGTGAGCTGCTATTGTGCATGTTTCAGCGTTGCATGTTGTATCGCATCCGCCAACGTGGTGGCTATATTCGGAAACGTTAGAGTGGTTTGCGGGAATAACCTCACCGCTCTCAGCTACGTATGCGCCCTTAACGAGGATATCCTCGTCGAGCATACTTGCGTGAGCAAAGTATTCGCCACATTCGTTACAAATCCAGTACTCGATATTACCGTTAGTGAAGCAGGTCTTCTCAACTCTTGCTACGTGTGTGAAGCCCATTTCGTAGTGAGAAGCGTAGTCGGAGCCGTCGTAAACGAGAACGTTTCCGTCAGCGTCTGTCTGCTTTGTGGAGCAACGATCGCACTCGTAGTGCCACTTACCCTGGTCCTGACATGTAGGCTTTTCATCCCAAACTACCTTTGTGAAGGAGTGCTGTGTGAGGAGCTTGGATGTTCCGCAAATAGAACATACGTCGTGTCCGGGGTTACCGGTGTGCTCTGCATCTGTACAAGCAACAGGATCCTTGTGCTGGGCGGGATCCCAAGTGTGGCCGTACTCTGCAATGTACTCTTCCTTGGTCATCTCGAGATCTTCCTTTGTTGTAGCCTCGCCTGCCTCGGTGAAGTACTTAACTGTACAATCAGCATATGTACATTCCTTGTGAGCGATCAAGCCGTTCTTGGAGCAGTCAACTGTCTTTTCAACGTCTACGAGGTTGTGACCTGTAGCGTCAACAAGGTCTGCTTCGGTAAGCTCTGCTGCAAAATTGATGCTGTTGTCATTGTTTGCGCCGTAGAACTTGCCGCAAGAACACTCATAGTAAGCAACATTACCTGCTACCTGGCAGGATTCGGGAGCTACTGCGGGAACGAATGTCTGTGTATGCTTAGCAACAACGTACTCTGCGGGTACAGGACCGTAAGGATCTGCAACTGCAGGACCGTTTGTAACAACTTCGTTGTTTACTGTGTACGCTAAATTACAGTCGAGACAAACATTGAAAGCAACGTTACCATCCTCACTGCAGGAGGGAGCCTTCTCGCCGATTACTAATTTGTCGCCGGCGTGGTTTGTAGGATCCTTTGCAATAACGTCAACGAAAAGGTCTGTGCTATTGTATGTGAGAGTTGTATCGATAGAACCATCCTCTTTAACTGCGAGATAGAGTCCACAAGCTCCGCAAGTTGCATATGCATAACTTCCTGTTGTTACACATGTGGGAGCAACTGCCTCGGTAATAACAGCGCCTGCATGGTTGGTCTTTTCGATAAGATATGAGAGCTGCTTGGAAGGACCTGTGAAATCGTCACAGTCTGCGCAAACCCAAACGATAGCACCGTTGAGCTCGCATGTTGCTTCCTTAACGATCTCGTACTTCCAGTCGTGCTGGTGAACGATAGTGTTACTCTCAACAGTGCTTGCATCAACAAGCTCAGCGGAACCGTTGGGGTTAGGAATCATTACTGTAGTGTAAATGTTGGTGATCTCGTTTGTGAGATTGTCATCGGGATCAGCTGCGTTGAAGAGCTTGTCACAAGTCTGGCAAGTCTTGTAAGCTACCTGTCCTCTGATGTCCTTTGTGCAATCAGCTGCAACAGCCGCAAAGGTTTCTTTCATTACGTGGTTGAGCTGCGCAAGATAAACCTCGGTATTGTAGTCGAGGTAAACTGTGCTCTTGTTGTCAGCTTCATCAGCTGCAAAGTACTTGTCGCAAGCTGCGCAGTACTTGTGAGCAATATTACCCGCCTGTGCACAAGTGGGAGTAACTGCTGCAACGTCTGTGAATGTGTGACCTGTTGCTGCAACAACTGTGCTTGTTGTAAGCTCGGTTGTGCACTTTGCGTCAGCATAAAGCTTGCCGCAAGAACCGTCGCAAGACCAGTACTCAATGCTACCGTTTGTAAGGCAAGTTGCGCCAACAGCTGCATGATGTACAGGCTGGTGAGCTGCTATAACGATCCAAGAATCCTTTGCGATCTCTGTGTACTTAACACCGTCCTGCTCGAAAGCAACAACGTCAGCCGCGCCGGCAACCTTATAGTACTTGTTGCAAACGAGACATGTGTAGTACTCAGTGTTACCTGCTTCGTAGCAAGTATTGCCGGATGCAGCGGTCTTTTCGAGCTGGTGAGCCCATCCCTTTCCAAGCTCGGTCTTTGTTGCGCCGCATGCACATGTGAGTGTTACGGTTGCATCTGTGAGACAGCCGATGCCTTCCCAAGAACCGTCAGTAACAGTCCATGTGTGATCGTCAGCCTCAACAACGCGAGTCTCGTAGTGCTCGGGATTGAGAGTGCATACTCTCTTCTCAAGACCGTCGGATACGCCGCAAACGGGCTTCTCAACGATTTCCCAAGCGCCCCACTTGTGGTTGGCGCTTACGGTTGCATCAAGCTGGGGAATGGTAACGTCTGCTACGACATCCGCCTCAGCCATGTTCTTATTATCATAGTTCTTGTTGCACACGCTGCAGTGCCAGTATTCGATGTTACCGGCAGCATTACATGTTGCCTCTACGCGAGGGTTATATGTAACCTTTTCGGGGTTGGAGTGGTGTGCGAGTGAGCCTTCTTCAGGCAACACAAACTCATGAGCTGTACCGGTATCCTTGTGAGTTGCGGTACACTTGTACCATGCTCCTGCAGGAGTGGTACATGTAGGCTCTGTGAGAGGAGCCTTGTCGCTTGCAACTACGTTTGCATTGGACACGCATATAGGACACTTAGGCATAACTTCGTCTTCGGCTGCCAAAGCACCCATGGGGAATGCGCTCAAACACATGATAGTCGCAATCATAATTGAGAGAATCTTCTTAAAATTGTGTTTCATCTCTTCCTCCATTAGAATTGTATTTGGATTTTCGGAGCAAATCCAAAGCTCATATATTTGGAAAATCTAAACACAGAACCCCTCGACACTGCCTTTGGCTGTGACGTAGGTTCTCTTGTCTACCTTTATCGCAGACAAGTGACTCCTACGCTTGCGCAGGTCATCAGAGCTTAGATTTTCCAAGTATATTAAATTTTGTGGCCGGCGCCCCGACCGGGAGTCGATGCGTAACTATGCTGCAAGGGACCTGCGTCCCCGCGCAATCTCTCCGTGCACTGATCGAGCGTGGGTTGGCAGTTGTATTATCTACAAGAGACAGTTATCCCATTGCATAGTTTGGCACTCTACGATATCATACCATTTTTTTTATTGTTTGTCAATATGTTTTATGTTTTTTTTTGAAAAAAATTCAAGTTTTTTCTTTTTTTTCGCAAAAAATGACAAAATTTACTAAATATTAAAAAATAAAACAAATAATCAATCGGTCTGTTGCCGGTTATGTTGCCTATGAATTACAGAAGGACTTTTTAATAAAAGATCTTGTTTTGATGCGAATAATGTATCATATATAATAAAAGGAAGCTTTTGCAACAGTTTTTCTTGAAAACAATTCCCTCGACGAGCGCCAAGCAAAAAATTTCCACTAAAAAATTGGATAAATTTAACCCTCAATGTAAATAATATTGTTAAGGATAAAGAAATCCTCCAACAAGAAAACAAGGAGACAATATAAATGAAAGCAACAGGAATAGTAAGAAGGATCGACGATCTCGGCAGAGTCGTCATTCCCAAAGAAATAAGAAGAACCATGCGTATCCGCGAGGGCGACCCGACGCTGACAACATTGACACCCACCACCCGATTTGTGTACGCTATGACGGATTTATCCAAGCGAATTGGAGTAGAATAACGAAAAAACACCCTGCACTACATAG